>JARLGV010000136.1 GCA_031292555.1 Fimbriimonas sp. | reverse complement strand
GTTGCCTTGAAAGGATGTGCCTCGAGTCTATTGGAACGGGTTGCTCATGTCGAACCCGGTTGCCAGATTGAAGATCTGCGAGGGCTTCTTGAAGCCGGCGTGGCCGTCCGCGAACACGTAGTTGCAGCCTCCGGTATGGCGGTCCGAAATGGCTCCTGTTTGAGGGTCCATGTCGTTCTCGGGCGCGACGGGATTGGAGGCGTTCCACCAGGAGTGATAGATGTCGTCGCAGTACGGGGCGACGCCGTTCACCGGAACGCTTCGGCGCTCGCCGAAGTAAAGCGTGCTGGAAACGTGCTGGACCTGGGATTCGTTGAGGCCCCACACGAAGTAGCCATTGATCAGGTAGCTGTTGACTTGCGGGCCACCGGGGTTAATCGTCGTCGGGCAGGTTGGATCGTTAGGGTTCGGATCCGCCGGGCACACATAGAGTTTGGTGCGGATCATCTGCGCATCGGTCGCGTCACTCTTTTGGATGTACGGGATGAGCCAAGTAAATACGGAGCCCAGGTCGGGCTCTTCGATACTTCCATCGGCGTCATCGATTTGGGGCTGGCTCGTCGTGGTCGCCTTGACCTGAGGATAGGAGTCGTCAAAATCCTGGATGTAAAGCTGCGAGGCGAGCCCGATCTGCTTTACATTCGAGAGGCAGGCGGTCTTCTTCGCGGCAGCTTTCGCCTGGGCGAAGACCGGGAACAAAATCGAGGCAAGGATTGCGATGATTGCAATGACGACAAGAAGCTCGATCAGCGTGAAACCAGACCAAGGAGCGGAGTTACGTCGGGAGTGAGCCACCATTTGAAGCACGATACCGCGAATTTGCCAGCTTTAGGTCAAAACCTCAACGCGGCCTGTATAGATTTTCCTTACTATACGGTCTCTTCAACGATTTCGCTCGCTGGTAGCTCTGAGGTGCCTCGGGCCGGGACGACCGATTGATCGCCCTCGCTTAGCCAGCCAACGGGTGGCGAACCGTCCCGCTCTCCGGTCTGAACGACCAACCCATAGGGGATATCGGCGGAAGCCAAGAACCAATGGAGCAACGTCATCTTTCGAGTGCGCGCCACCCTCATTCACTATCGCGTTCACAACGCAGTTCGTTCTCCGCAGTGACCCGTCAGGACAAGACGTGGCATCTCATCCACTACGATGCCGGTCTTTGAATCCGGATGGCGCTTGAAATGTCTCGCTTTCGACCTCATCACTTTCCGGGGGGCGCTCATGAACGCACGGAAAGTCCTTCTCTATGAAGTATCGAATCGGCGGCAAATGACTCGAATGGAAGTAGACCCCCTCCGCGTATGGATCGAGGAGGCGATCCAGATCGGGAACTCCAATAGTAACGACGATGGTCTCCCGTTCGAGGCTCAAACTGGCGGCCTTCGAAGTTCGCAGCCTAACCTTCCATCCGCCGATCGGACCAAGTTCTTGGACGACCTCGTCTCCGGCTCCGAGCATTTCCAATTCGCTCGGGGTGATCCGCAACCTGAAGCTTCCGGGAATCCAGCGTACTTTCATAAGTCGATCCAGAGGCCCATGCCGACAAATGCCGGCACAGGCCCTATCGGAAGAGCCTAGCAGCCCCCTCCCTTCGCCTTGGCAGAGGGCGGAGTCGTGGGCGAGGTAGTCGAAGGCGCCGGCAGCGTCGGCGAAGACGGCACCGTCGTTATCGGCGGAGCCACCGATCCGCTCGGAGCCGCACCGTGCTGGAAGTATTCGCGCATCGCTTTGGCTCCCTTATACTCTAGAACGTCCTTGCTCTCGTCCGTGACGTCGCCGATCTTCAGTGACGTCGGCGTCATGACGTCGCGCCACCAGCCCTGCAATCCATCGAGCAGCGACTTCACTTGGTAACCTTCTTGAGCAAGCACGACCCAAGCCTGGGCCGCGTGAGTGCCGCCGGCAGAGTAGAGCACGATCGTCTTGTCCTTCGGCAACTCGGCGCGAGCCTTCTCATTCATGAGTTGCTCCAGTGGGATGTTCACCGCGCCCGGTATGTGGTAATCGTCGAACTCCCAGGGCTGGCGGACGTCCACGACGAAGTACTTCTTACTGCCCTCAATCGCCGCTTTCGCCAGGTCGAGCGGCATGACATGGTCCTGCTTCGACTGAACTATTTGAAGGATGGCTCCGCCGCCGCCTCCCTTGGCTTCGGTGCCGACAGGAGTGCTCTTGGCGAGCAAGAGCCCAATCCCGAGAAACACAAGGAGCATCGCTCCAAACTTCTGATAACTCATTTGCATCATGCCGATTGGTCCTTGCCTCGAAGGGCTTTGGCGGCCATGAGCCGCTCCACGTACGTAGCAAACCAGAACGCGCCGAGTGCCATTAGGATGACCGCAAAGGCGACCACCCCTGAAGGCAAACCGAGCCACTGGCTCAGGGTGTAGACCCCATAGCTGCCGGAGACATAGAACTCCTTATATAGGGGATATCCTTCGGCCCAGACCCCAATGCCCACCAGGATTCCCAAAAGAAACCAGAGCGCGTCCTTTCTCCCGGAACCGGCGGCCACTACCGCCGTGCCGGGACAATAGCCCCCCATGACGAATCCGACTCCGAAGATCAGTCCCCCCACTATCTGGGGCCACAGAAACGTGGGCGGGATTGTTACCAACGAAATGTCGAGCCTCCCGAAGATGCCCAAGTACATGACGCCGACCATCGCGACCACGATCGCTGTGAACATCACCTTGAGCACGGCCATGTCCCTCCCGTAGAAGTCCGCCGTCAGCTTCTTTGCACTCCCGAATCCGGCGCGCTCAAGAAAGAAGCCGAACAAGCCCCCAACGAAGAACGCGACGATAAAGCCGAATTGCTCCCCAAAGACGCCATTTGCTGCCAACGGTCCGTTCATTGCCACTGCCTCCGTACAAACCAAGCGGCGGCGTAGCCCCCCGCGAACACCGACATCATGAAGGCCCAGCTGCCGACCGAAAGCAGCGAACCGCCGGTCAGAGCCTGGCCACTTGTACATCCACGCGCAAATCGGGTCGCAAATCCCACCAGCAGCCCACCGGCAAAAGCCAACATCGCCCGCTGCTTGGCGTTCACCCTCGGGCCATGTTCGCTTTCAACCTTGAACCTGCCCGCAGTGAGAGAGGCAACGATGCCGCCCACCAACGCGCCGAGAATCTCGAAGACGAGCCAGTCCTTGAGAATTGGCTCGCTGCCGAGGTAGGTCTTCCAGTACGGATGCCCCGCTACAAACCGGGGCGCAAACATCGCCTCGGCAAAAGCAACAAAACGCGTGAAGGCCCCACTCGCGCCGAGGCCGTTCCCCATCAGATAGAAAGAAAGCACCAAGGTCAGCCCCAGGCCGACGCCCGCAGCGTAAGGGTTCCAATACGGCTTGGGCTCTCCGTGCGGCAGGCCGATATCCGTGCCCTTTGGTTCATGCGTCGCTATTGTTTTGCTCATAATTGGACTCCGGCTAGTTCGGGATGGAACTGGCCTGGCCGGCGAAAACGATAATCAATCTAAGGGCCAGCCCCCCCAGAAGCACCATGAGTGGTGGAAACACCGTGTCGGCTATCTTCCCCCTGACCTGCAGTTGCTCGAGATACAAGGGAGCCACCAGTCCGACACCGAAGATCAGCACCCAGAACGCCGCGCCATATATTCCGCTGGTCAGAAGCATGAGCGCCCCGTGGGCTGCCCGGGTGGTAAACGCGAAGTTCAAAAGCATGAGAAGGAGCAGTGCCCCCTCGACAAGCATCAAGTTGATATCGAGCTTGCCAAAGCGTACGCGCTCTTCGTCGTTTCGAGACATCAGGATGAGGGTTGCGGTACCCGTCGAGATGCCGCTCACCAGGAATATGGGCGGTAAAAGCGGCGTGTTCCAGAGTGGCCGGCCGAAGTTGGCACTCAACAACACTCCCGTGTAGAGTCCAAGTACCAGCCCGCACGCCAATGTCAACCTCGCCAGAGCCACCCGCGACTTGGCAAGCCATTGAGCGTAGGGACGCAGCAACGCCAATTTGCCCGTTAAGTCGTCCTCCAGCAAGCAAAACCCGAAAAGTAGGCCTGCAGGCGGGATGATGAGCAGTGCCCGCGAGCCGAACGCCATCGTGGACGAATAATTCCAATACCTATAGAACGCCATAATATTCCATTTATTCGCCAGATCGTGTAGAAGCCCGAGCATCGCGAGGGGGACGAGAATCGCCGCTCCCACCGTCGCGAACTTGACAGGCCGGGTCACCCATTTATCTCTGTAGTACAGACTCAGGATGGAGGACACGATGAGAACTCCGGCTGCCAGGCCGCTGAAGAACAGATAGAGGGAGACGTCCCAACCCCAAACCTCGAGGTTGGGTGAGACCATCAGATTGTGCTTGGTACTGGTGATTTCCATTCTGCTCTCTTAGGTTAAGTAGTAAACGGTGGGACTTGTGCCCGCTTCGGGCTTCAGGACTTTCCAAGGACGACCCGCAAGAAGGCGGCTGACTTCGCTGTCAGGATCGTCTTTGTCGCCAAAAGCCATGCATTTGGTTGGGCAGACGGAGACACAGGCAGGCTTCAATCCCTTCCGGATCCGATGTGCGCAGAAAGTGCACTTATCCGAGCAGTTCGTAGTGGGATTGATGAAGCCGACGGCGTAGGGGCAGGCGACCATGCAGTTCTTGCATCCGGTGCAGCGCTCGTTGTCCACAAGGACAATGCCACCGACGTCGACGTGGATAGCGCCGGTCGGGCAGTTCATCACACATGGGGGCCGATCGCAATGGTTACAGCGCTCCGAACGAATCTCCAGGCGCAGGTCAGGAAATCGCCCGGTGGTCTCGGTGACGATCCAGTCTCGGCAATACCCCTCGGGAACCTTATTCTCGGCTTTACAGGCCAACACGCAGTCCATGCAGCCGACACATTTGCGTGTATCGATCACCATGACGTACCTCACGCACTCACCTCTCTGTCGGACTTGGTGATTCGCACGAAGTTGACTCGCATCCCGGTGCCGCCCATAAGAGGGTCGACCTTATATTTGGTGGTCAGCCCCGTATCGTCGGCCCCACGGCCGTAGGCGAGCTTCATTCTCCGATCCGTATGTCCGAACCCATGAACCATGAACACGCAATCGGGACGGATCCGCTCCGTCACCTTGGCCTTGACCGGCATGCTCTTGGCGCCGTCCTGATTCTCGAGCGTCACATAGGATTGATCCTCGATGCCGATCTCTCTTGCCGTATCGGTGTTGATCCAGACCTCGTTTTCGGGCTGGAGTTCGGCGAGATGAGGATTATTGACGGTCTTCCCGAACGTGTGAACGGGCGACCGTCCGTAGAGAAGCCGCAGGAATCCGGGAGGTCCAGGGTCGGGCGGCGTGTACTTCGGCACCGGATCGAAGCCGGCCTTCTTCAGCTTCTCCGAATAGAGTTCAATCTTGCCCGAGTCCGTCGCGAACTTCGCAGGCGCCGACTCGCTATCGTACAGTGCGCCTTCCGGAAAGGTCAGCGTGCCCTTCTCCTTGAGTTCGGAAAGAGACGTTCCTGCCCTCCGCAGTCGACTATCCAGGTATTCCTCGATATCCTTGTATGGGAAATACTCCTTGAGACCCAACCTGAGTCCCAGTTCGCGGGCAATCCACCATCCCGGCTTGCTCTGGAACATTGGCTGGACGACCGGCTGGCGAAGCGAGATGAACGGCGTCCGAAACGGTGGCGCCGAAAGATCGTCGTATCGCTCGAGATAGGTGCATTCGGGCAAAACAACATCGGCGTAACCCGTGATTTCCGCCGGCATCGTGTCGATTGCCACCATCAGATCGAGCTTTTGCATCGCCTCGATCGTCTCTTTGGGGTTCGGCAGCGACTGCATCAGATTGGTGCCGTACACGAGCCAAGCCTTGATCGGATACGGCTTGCCCGTCAAAGTCGCGTCTCTCAGTCCGTTAGCGACACCCTCCGAAGCAAAGAGGAATCGGTCCGCCGTACCATCGGCGGCCTGACGCGAAGGCTTCGGGTAGGCCGGCATCGGATAGGGTGGAAGTTTCGCCTTGGAAGGGTGGTAGAACCCGCCCTTGTGTCCCCAACTACCTAGGAGCGCGCCCAAAATGGCGATGGCCCGAAGCCGCTGTGTGTCATCTCCATACCAGGTCACGTGTCGGCCCGGATATACCAAGGCGCCGGGGCGATGAGCGCCCAGATCGCGAGCCACCGCGCGGATGGTCCCGGCTTCAATGCCAGTGTGGGGGAAGGCCCATTCCGGTGTGTAGCCGGAGACTTCCCGGCGGAGTTCTTCCAGACCGATCGCGTTTTTAACGATGTAGTCCTTGTCGTAGAGCCCTTCTTCGAGCAGAACGTTGATCCAGGCGAGGAGCAGGGCAAGGTCGGTGCCGGGCTTGATGGGGAGCCATCGCTGTGACTTGCTCGCCACGACCGAGAATCTGGGATCGACGGTGACGATGTGAATCCCCTGCCCAATCGCATCCGCGAGTTCCTGCACCTGCGTGTTGTGCATATTCTCGCCTAGGTGCGACCCGATCAGCACCACCATCTTGGCGTTCGCCAGGTCATAGCGCTCCGGAGATCCGATGCCCTCGCCAAATGTAAGTTCGAACGCAACATCGCGCGGGCCTCGGCATTGGGCGAACGAAGGCTGCCCCACATTGGCCGATCCAAAAGCGTTCACTAGGTGCCTGAAGAACCCGCCCCCCGTGCCGTGATTGAATAGGGCAATGGCTTCCGGCCCGTACTTATTCTTGACGGCAAGCAGCTTATTGGCGACCAAGTCCAGCGCTTGGTCCCAGGTTGCAGGTTCCCACGTGGCAGTCCCATTCTTGGTAATCCGAATCAATGGGGTGGCAAGGCGGTCAGGATCGTATAGGGACCCGATTCCGCCGGTTCCTCGGGGACAAAGGCGTCCATTACAGAGTGGATCAAGCGGATTACCCACCAGCTTGGTCACCTGGCTGCCTTCGAGGTGCGCCACGACACCACACTTCCAGAAGCACATCTCACAGAAAGTCGGAACGGTCGACTCGATGCCGGCAAGCTTGGCGTTCTTTGCCAGAACCCGGCTCAGTTCGAATAGTCCGGCTCCTCCCAACGCGGCAGCCGTGCCCACTCCGGCAATCGCCAAGAACTCGCGTCTTGAAAGTTGGTTCGTCATGGATTTATCTCCTGCACCGCCGGCTCAACTGCTCCCGCCATGGGCATTGATGTTTCTGCCGCCAGAGGCCCAAACGCCCTCACAGACAGCGAAGAAGGCGAAAATCTGCACGTCGGAACCGATTCGAAACTTGCGATGAGTACCAAGTCCATTTGCTTTCGTCGGCCCAAACCTCACGATTTGGCTCCCGTGCATAAAGAGGCCATTGGCTCGGAAGAGGATTCCTTTTGGACTGAGGTGATATCCGTGTCATCCAATTGCACGACAGTTCGGCTCCGAGAGCGTATTTAGGCGGAGCCGATTGTTGACTTCGCCGCGACTCGCCCTAGAAGTAGGTCGTATCCGATTTTCGGGCCGCCGGCGACAAGGAATGGAACGCCATGTGTCTGAAGCGGCTGGCCAGTTAATTTGGTTCCTCATCCGGTAGAGGAGAGCGCGTGGACATCGTCGCCTCTCATTTCGATCTTCACTCCAACTTACTTAAGACTCTCGAAGAAATCGTCCCGCTTTGGCAGACCACAAGCTCCGTCGTGCAGTCAAAGACAACCAAGGGCCTGCAGACAGCGCGAAACCAATAGCCAAAGCTGGCTAGGTAAAGGTGGACGCCAATGGACAAGAATCTACCATGCCCGATCCACTTAAGGCGGGCCCGCATCGGCTCGCTTGGTCTATCGCGTGCCATATGCCTGAACCGATGTTCCAACTCCACTCTTGTGAGGACTTTCGAATACCCCGAAAGGAGACATGATCCATCACCAATTCGCGCCGCCAACGGTGGGGATCATAGCGATCTTTCAACTCGCCCATGATGTCTACTCTGTGAACGAGGAGTGACGCTTCATCGGCCGGAAGCGATGCTCCCAAGACTTGTCTGACCGGCTCAAGAGCCGGAAGGCGCCGAACTTGGTTGTGCAGCTCCCCGACCGCTGGGGCCCGCAGACATTGGGCCACCGCCACTACCGATGGATCCGCGGAGTTTTGCGACCTGCGCGGGTGTGAGCGGCGTGCCGGTGAAGGCTTTTATCTCTTGCTGTGTCGGTTTCTTCGCTTCAGGAGAACCGCATCCAGCAATCAACAGGGCACTGGCGACAACGAGGCAGAAGTGCTTTCTCATATACATATTCCAAACTCGAAAGGGGATGTGCGGGGGCAGTTCAGCCCTCGCACATCCTGCGATTCAGGGTCTCACCGAAGTCCGTCCCAAAGATTGTTGGCCGGTTGGTTGGTCTCGTCCGGGTTCGTTGCTGCTGGGACCATGCTCTTGGCATGCCCATCAGTCCAAGCGAAGTTGGACTTGCCACCCGGACCGGGGGTTACGCCGCCGTTCTTTCCGTCGAGCAGAGCGGTCGCACTCGGACCACCGCAATTGACGCAGGTCCCCGCTTGAGGCACCGAGCCTTCAAGTACCGTGTCTTGATTGGTCCACGCGAACGTGTTGCCGATCGCGAATCCAGATGCAACGCCCATGTAAGCGCCGTCGCCCGAGTCGTCGGGAGTGAAGGTCTGCAGCCAAGCGGTTTGACGATCGGCAAGCATGATCGTCGAACCAGGATTAGTGATCTGTGTGCCTGTGAGAACCAGGGTTCCGCCAGACTCTCCCCAGTTGTCATACATATTGCCGAAAGGTCCGCGCAGCAGGTTCGAAGCGCCCCAGCCGTGAATGTTGTATCCGTTGGCAGCAAACGAAATCGCAATGCCGGCGGCTCCTCCTTCCGACGTGTCGCCCGTTTTGCCGCCCCACCAGCCGTCAACCGACGCATTGTCCTTGAGTTTCCCGCTGTCGGCGGGGCTCTTCATAAGTTGAAGGCTCTTTAGGTAGGGATACACCTTGACTGGCCAGGCAACCCAGCCGCCATCCGCACCTTGCGGATACATATCGTCATTGTCGTTCTGGTACATCATGACGCCGAGCGCCAATTGTTTGAGGTCGGAGAGGTCCGAGGTATTTTTGGCGGCCGCCTTGGCTTGAGCGAAAACGGGGAAAAGTATGGCGGCGAGAATTGCGATGATGGCGATGACGACTAGGAGTTCGATGAGGGTGAAACCTCTGTGTTTCATGATGGAGTCTCCGTATGGCAATCGGACATGGTGGAGTCCCGAACGTCGAGACTGCACGAAATGACGAGAGAAGGGATGGTGATATCGGCGTCGACCTGACAGGAAGAAACTCCCATCGTGCGTCCGCTAGCTATTCCCGTCGGATGCAATTCCGAGGGCTTTCGAAGCGCCGTCGACCTGCAAAGGCAAGGCGACCTAAGCCGCATGGTAAGCGCGATGCCATGAAGGATCCATGAAACGACGGTTGGCGCCGCTTCGGCTCTAGTACCTGGATCCTTGACTGTGATCAGCATCGCTCACCCTAAACGGCGGCAGTAGATACCGCCGCAGTTGACTGTCAACGGCATTATACACCGATCAGTTGACTGTCAACGCATTTTTGAGGGGGCCGGGTAACCTGCCATCATTGCAGGGAGCCATGCGGACTAATATTCGACAAGTCGCCGCGCTCGCGGGGGTATCTCGCACGACCGTGTCTAACGTCCTGCTAGGCAAGGAGGGCAGGATTACCAGCGCTAAGCGTGAGGAGGTCCTCCGAGCGGTAGAACAACTGGGCTATCTGCCAGTGCGGTCTTCCCTTCAGAACCGAAATGGGGAGACGCGGGTTCTTGCCCTTGCACTTCACGACCCGCTTCTAGCCCGATCCGAGTTCCATTCCCAGGTGTATGCCGGAATCTGCCAGGCGGCCCTCGAGAACGACTACGACGTGTTGACTGTCTTGCGTTCGGCTCCAGACTGGGCGGTGAACCGGAGCGCCGTTCGGTTGCTCGACCGCCGAAGCGACGGCATCCTCTTTTTTCAGTCAGACGAGGACAATAGCGCGACCCTGAAAGCCTTGGCTCTCCACGGAATCCCAGTTGTCGCGTGCTATCAGCGCGATGTGCCGGATGGCATTGCCTGGGTCGATCCGGATAACCATGCGGCAATCCATGGCCTAGTAGAACTCCTCGTCGATTCAGGACATACGCGGATCGCTCACCTCACCTATAAAGTCGAGCATCAGTTCGACTTCCGGGAACGCAAACGGGCGTTCATCGATTCAATCGAACAAGCTGATCTGCCTCGACTGGCGGGAGGTATCGTCGAGACGCTGAACACGGTGACGATCGAAGTAGCCGAACAGCTTGTGGCCACAGGCGCCACCGCCATCGTCTGTGGCAACGACTTTCTGGCCATGCAACTCTGGGATCTGTTGGACAGCATGGGTCTTCGCGTACCGGAGGACATATCGCTGACCGGCATCGACAACCAAATGCCCAGCGTTCACCGGGGGCTCACGACGATGGAGTTCTCCTACGCCAAAGTCGGAGTCCTTGCCGTCGAAGCCCTGATCTCGCGCATATCCGGCAAGAGCGCAGAGGAATGCTGCTTCGAGGTCGCTCCGCAACTTCGTGAGCGCACGTCGGTCCGCCAACTATAGGGATCTCTCGTTTCGGGCCGCTCGTGCCGTCTCTTGCACCTTTGCTATCCGCCAATGCCCAAGCGGGCAAGGTCCTTCTTAATCGGCGCCATTTCTGTGTCGGCGTAGCGACCCCTGACGATTCCCTTCGAATCGAGGAGATAGGTTGTGGGAGTCATCGTCGCCTTGAAGGTGAAGGTCGGGTCCGGAGCGCAAGTTGTACCAACAACAACGGGGACGAGGGTGCTGAAGTCGCCGAGGAACTCCTTGATGCGCGTCTCGTCGTTCAGTCCGACCGAAACCACTTCCAACCCCTTCGCGCCGTAGCGCTTGCGTAGGTCAGCCAGGTCTTTCAGTTCGTCCCGGCACGGGCCGCAGCCGACCAACCAGAAATCGAGGATTACCGCCTTGCTTCTTTTGAGAAGGGTGGACAGCCTGAACTGCCCGCCGCCAACAAGTAGGCGTCCAGTAAAGTCAGGCGCCTTTGTTCCGATGCCCAACATGCCGGAGGTGACGTCAGTGGAGTTCGCCTGAACCTGAGGAACGTAAGTGAAGATGGACGGATCGATGGTCGAATCGAGCTTGAGATCCTCAAATGACTCGATAACCTTGCGAGCCGCCCCGGGCCGATCGATCGTGAACCTAATCGGTAACTCCGTCTTCGCGTCCATGTCGAGGTCCATAACGGTGCCGGCAGTCCCTTTGGTCGGCTTGAGTTTGTATCGATCCACGTCGCGGCCGCCCTGGACTACCCGAGTTGGAGGTTCTGGCCCTTCGTTCCACAGAGGCCCCGTCCCATCCAGAAAGGGCTCAAACAGCCGAAAGTGCCAGAGAAATCCGGTTGGCGCGCTTAGCTGCTGCCCCAATGTGTTTCGAATTGCATCGTAGATGCAATCGTGCTTTCCATCTCCGACATAAAGCGAGAAGAGCTTTCCTGCTTCGTCTCGCTCCTCGACCCGGAGTAGGTTCGGCCGCTTGAACCAGAACCTCATCCCTCCCGACCGACCCTCCAGCGTCTGGGCATGGGCGAGCCGCTCCACAAATCGGCCGTAAGAGTCTGAAGGATTCTGGAAGGAGCCCAAGACGAGAGCGGCAAGAACGATCATCCCGAGTGCATGTTATCGCAAATGGTTCTAGAGAGAGCAGGATTCGCCGATTCTAGGACATAGAGGACGCCCTTCCCGCCTACTCACCAAGATCCGAGAAGGCGGATTAGGTGCCAAGTGCAGCCAGAATGTCATCCAATAGGCATGCAGATAAATCCGTTCATAGGCGAGCGGTCTACAAGCGGAACCCTGAGATGGCGCTGTCTCACGGGCGGTGACGAGTCCGTTAGTTTCAGCGAAGTGCCCAGGTCTTTGTTGGCGGCATACCCTGAGCCAATGTTGCCGCCGTGGTCGATCAAATCGCCCTTGACTCCATGGACCAACTGCCGCTTTGGCAGGTGTTTAGGCGGCTTTCCATCGTAGGGATTGGTCGGCAATGCTCCGCGTTAGGCACGGCCGATCCTCCGACCTGCGAAACCTCTGACCATCGGGCCTATCCACCGATTGGCCCGCCCGATGCGCATCTATGGGATTTTAGTTGACGGGTCCTGATTACCGCTTGTAGAATAGTGATCCGCCAAAGATGGCGACCTCCTCCAGGTGTGTGTCCCATGATCCCAATCGCAATTGCCGTCGTCGCTTCCCTTCTCTCGTCTTCCGCGCCCACCACGCAGACGGGCGGACCGCCGCCACCATTCAATCCGACCCGCACCCAAGTCGCTCAAGCCGACCTATTCATGGCTTTGGCGAAGGGCGACCTCAACGGGGTTGGAACGGCATTGAAGTCGGGCGCAAACCCGAACGATGCGGACTTCATTGAGGAGATGCCGCTGTTCTTCGCCAACGACGTGCCGACGGCAAAGCTCCTGCTGCACCATGGCGCGGACCTCAACGCGGTGACGGGCAAGGGCTCTGCGGTGACGACGGCATTGCTCGGAGGCAACGATTCGGTCGCCCAGTTTTTGCTTCGCCACAATGCGGCCGTCTCGGCGACTCGAGGCGACAAGATGTCGCTTACGATGGCGGCCGCCCTGAATGGAACGCTGCCTACGCTTCGCTTGCTGATCTCCCGCCACGCAGACGTGAACGCGGTCGATCGGGAGGGCACGACTCCGCTCATGTTCGCGGTTCGCGGCAACCAGCTTCAGGCAGCCCGAATCCTGCTCTCCGCCGGCGCACGAATCTCCGCCAAAGACAATCACAAGCGGACCGCCCTCCACTACGCGGCGATGCGCGGAAACACCGATATGGTTCGATTATTGGTGTCCGAAGGCGCTTCGACCACCGCCAAGGATGTAACGGGAGAGACCCCGTTGCACTTGGCGGCGAAGTACTCGGGCGATCCCAATACCGTGCGCGCGCTGCTAGACCTGACTCGCAGGCCAAACTCCAAGGACTTGTCAGGACGAACGGCTGGCGATCTTGCCGCCCGGTACAGCAGCGAAGCCGTGGCGTCCTGCTTCGGAAAGTCCTGTTCGACACCGACTGCCGTGCGCCAGCGCACTGCAGATTCCGCGATCCGACCGGCGGTTCAGCGCATTCAGACCAGTCTTGCCACGTTCGTTCAGCGGGCAGCCTGCGTATCCTGCCACCACCAAGGGCTTGGGGCGACCGTCCTACTGCAGGCGGCGCAACACCGGTATGCGATCGACAAGAGCGTGATCGGCGAGTGCTTCAAGCAGATGGAGGACGACGGCAAGTTGGATGCGCCTGCCACTCACGCAGCCGTCCAAGACTCGAAGTGGGTAAAGATGCTCCCGGCCGTTCACTTGGGCGACCAGGTATTTGGTGGCGCCTACATCCTTGGCGCCCTTCGGGCAGCAGGGGTGCCCGCCAATCCGGGGTTCGGCGAGGGCGTCACGATCATGGGCCGGCTCCAGCAGCCCGACGGACGGTTCAATTCAATCCGACGCGGCATCATGGAGCACAGCGACGTTATGACGACCGGACTCACGCTGGGCGTGCTCAAAACGTATTGGCCGGCAGATCGACAAGATGAACTCCAGAACATCCAGTCCAAGGCCAAGAAGTGGGCGATGTCGACAACTATCACGTGCGCTGAGGACTTGGCGGGCCGCCTCCTCGTTCTCACGAACGCGGAAGGCGACTCGGCGGCGATCCAGACGACGGCGGCAAGCCTGCTGTCTGCCCAGCGACCGGATGGTGGCTGGGGGACTCCACAACGCAAGGTCAGCGATTCGTACACGACCGGAGTGTGCCTCTATGCGCTCCGAACCGCTGCCAAGCTGGCTCCGGCGGATGCCCATCTGAAGCACGCGGTGGCATTCCTCGTGCGGACCCAGGAGGACGACGGTTCCTGGTACGAGCCGAAGTTGACTCCCGCATACAACAACCACTTCGACTCGTCTTTCCCGTTCGGGTACGACCAGTACGCGTCCTTCGCCGGCACTTGCTGGGCCACGATCGGTCTGTTGGCGATGACGCCATAGGGGGCCATGCCGCGCTGTGCCAGACCGGTGCGTTATAATGGATGTAATAACGGAGTAGACATGGTTGAGGTCAAGGTCACGCAGGTCGGCAATTCGCTTGGGGTAGTGCTGCCTAAGGACGTACTTGCCGGATTGAAAGTGAGTAAGGGCGATCGTTTGTACCTGCTTCCCAGCCCAGACGGCTACCAACTGACGGCCCTGGATCCAGAGATCGCCCAGCAAATCGAAAGAGCTGAGGCGATCTCCCGGCGGTTCCGGAACGCCCTCAAGAAATTGGCGAAATGACCAAGGAGCCAGTCTGGGTTCATGGCGGGACCGTGCGTCATATCCAGCGATTCCAGATTGCCGCCTTCGGTGGCCTGGAAGGAATCCGCGACGAAGGCATGTTGGAATCAGCGCTGGCACGTCCAGTCCATTTGTGGTTCTACGAGCGAGCCCCGA
The DNA here is from genome assembly GCA_031292555.1 of Fimbriimonas sp. Taxonomy (GTDB): domain Bacteria; phylum Armatimonadota; class Fimbriimonadia; order Fimbriimonadales; family Fimbriimonadaceae; genus Fimbriimonas. Next base: position 2,113 of record JARLGV010000136.1, on the reverse strand, counting down.
TCTTTCTATTGGCGGCGGCCTATGCTTTTGGAATTGCGATGAACCACCCATTCCTTGACGGCAATAAGCGAACGGCTCTTGTCATTTCAGTGCTTTTTGTAGAAGTTAACGGATACATGTTCACCGCCGACGAAGTTGACGCCGCCACAACTTTCTTCTCGATTGCGGCAGGAGACATCGGCGAGGGAGAGATGACCGAGTGGTTCGAGAAGTGGTCGATTCCGCGGTAGCCCGCAGGCGAATTGAGTTGCTTGAGCCAGTTCCCTGAATTACATTTGCTCGTCGGTAGAGATTTACCTTGGCGCGTCCAGGCATCTCCTTCTTCGGTGCTCTCTCAGGTCCCAAGGCGCCGTTCCAACGGCCTCCGAACCGCCCAACGTGCAAGAATGAGGTCGTGAACGCAGTTCTGCAGACAAGTTGTCGACAGGCTTTCGGAGCCAGGAGATGATTGGCCTATTGACCGCGCTCGTCCTGTTCCAACAGAAGACCATGCTCGAGAACCAAGGGTTCGAATCTGGGTTGGCCGGATGGACCACCACAGGCGCGGTGACCGTCGAACGAAAAGCTCCCATTGACGGCAGGGCCTCGATCCGATTGGGGCCAGGAAGCGGATCTGCCCACCAGCGGTACAGCGTGCCGGGACTGCGCGTGCTTTGGGTCGGCGCGACCCTGAAGCCGTCTGCCGCCAACGTCGACGCTCAGCTCAAACTCGAGTGCTTCGATCGGCACGGCAAGCGACTGCTCAGCCAGACGGCCCACCCCGACCATGGGAAAGACCCGGGAATCTATCTTAAGACCCATGCCTTCACCGACCACATTGTCGTCAGCATTGAACACACTGGCGAGGGTTCGGTGCTCACCGACAACGTCATTCTGACTGACGACGACAAGGGTCGAGTCCAACATCCTCCCCAGGTTGATCTGATCGAAGCGATGCGTCCGATCTGGAAGGGGCGAGAAGTGTCGAACGAATCGGTACTGCTGCTCAGCGCAGCAGGCGGGCAAGCGTCGGGCAAACTGCTCTTCAATCCGATTCGCGTCCTGTCGGTTCGCGACGCGTCCCTGGGAACCAGCTATCGTCAAGGCCAAGACTTCGTGGTCCAGGGAAATCGGATCATCGCTCAAATTGGCTCATCGATTCCGATCATGAAGGACACGGAGTTCGCCAAAGGCGAGTTTCCGTGGACCCGCCTCGACGGGCGGCACGTTTTCGTCACTTACGAACACGACGACACTTGGACCGGACCGCTGCCAATGGCCCAAGGCGACCGATTGCTGCGAACGATCTCGCTTCTCAAAACAAAGAGGCCGATTACGATCGTGGCCTTTGGGGACAGCATCACGCAGGGCGTGAACGTATCCGGATTCCGTAACCTTCCGCCGTATCTGCCGGATTGGCCGACGCTCGCGGCGGGTGAACTCAAGCGAGATTACGCCAACCCGAATGTCAGGCTGTACAACGTCGCGCTTGGGGGGCAGACGTCGGTGTGGGCCAAGGAGAACGCCCGCGACCTCGTCGCGACCCTGAACCCTGATTTGGTGATCGTCGCATTCGGAATGAACGATTTCTGGTCGCTTTCCCCTCACGACTTCCGAAGGAACATCCAGAGCGTCGTGGCCACAATCCGTCGGAGGCAGCCTCGATGCGAGTTCGTACTGGTGGCTTCGATGCGATTCGATCCAGCCTACACGGCGGACCCGACGTACGTCGGCAACCTAGCGGGCTATACCGCCGAACTTGCTCAAATGCAAGGTCCCGGAATCGCGTTCCTCGACATGGACCATATGAGCCAAGCCCTTTACGATATGAAGAGCCAGAGGGATCTCGCGACCGATCCGATGCATCCCGACGACTTTATGGCGCGCTGGTATGCCCAGGCGTTGATTGCGACGCTTGAACAGCAACCTGCTCGATAGCATCTCACGGCTCCCCTACCCCGCAGATCGCAAGGCAGGGAGCCGTGCACTCAATTCAGAGCCTCAAACGATAGCCTACGTACCAGTAGCCTCCGTTGCCGGAAGTATCAAAGCCGTAGCCGCCGACTAGGCGGTCGTCGAAGAAGGTGACCAAAACGCCAACGCCCAAACTCTGCGTGCCGTTGCCCTGCTGATC
>JARLGV010000135.1 GCA_031292555.1 Fimbriimonas sp. | reverse complement strand
CCTTCGGAGGGTGGGTTCGGAGCGACTAGATGCCCAATTTGGGCGCCATGTTCACCTCCTATCATAGCGCCGTTTCAGCGTGTTTTGGATGAGCAATTTACAGGCGTTTTCTCGCCCTAATATGGGTTGCTAACCTGGGGATTCGAGCTTCGATCGCGGCTTCAAGAACGCGGCGAGAAGGCCTGCGGCCAGCAGGCTCGCGCTTAGGAACCACATGCCGGACTGGAAGGAGCCGGTGCGCGTCGTTAGTTCGCCGACGATTTTCGGGCCAAAGAAGCCGCCGAGGTTGCCGAACGAGTTGATCAGCCCGACTGCCGCCGCCGAGGCAGATCCGGTCAACCACGAGCCGGGGTGCGTCCAAAAAACCGGGTAGTGGGCGTGCATCCCCGCCCCAAGGAAACAGAGGAAGGTAACCGCCAACGCCAAATGATCGCCCGACAGCACGCTGAGCCCCATCGCGACCCCTCCCAGCAGCAGTGGAAGCGAGGTATGCCACCGCCGTTCCCCGGTCCGATCCGAATGCCACCCGTTGACCAGGATCGCCGCGCAGCCGAAGACATAGGGCAGGGTCGATACGACCGTCTGAGTGACGACCGAATTCCCCTTCATCGCGGCCATCATCGAGGGAAGGAAGAACGTCAGCCCATACAAACCCATCGTCCCGAAGAAGTAGATCGCCGTCAGCAGCATTATGCGGGGGTGGATCAACCCACGCACGACGCCCGCCCCGCCTTCCGCCGTCTTGGTCTGCCGCTCCTGCTCGATCTCGGCGACGATCCACTGCTTCTCGTCGTCCGGCAGCCATTTCGCATCATGCGGACGATCGGTTAGATAGAAGAGGGTGACGAACCCAAGTACGACGGCTGGAATTCCCTCCAGGATGAATACCCATCGCCAACCGGCCAGCCCCAACCACTCAATTCGATGCATGATGATCTGCGAGAGCGGGGTGGAGATGACGCTTGCGAGCGGAATGCCGATCATGAACAGTGATTTGGCGCGCGCCCGATCCTCGTACCGGAACCAGTGGGTCAGATACACGACTACGCCCGGGAAGAACCCGGCTTCCGCGAGGCCGAGGAGAAACCGCAACCAGAAGAACTGCGACTTCGGCGCAAGCGCTCCCATCATCGGGAGCCCGATTAGCCCCATGATCCCGGCCACGAGCCCCCATGAGATCAGTATCCGCGCGATCCACTTGCGGGCGCTCCACCGCTCGACGAGCAACGTCCCCGGAATTTCGAGCAAGAAATAGCCGAGGAAGAAGATCCCTGCGCCCGAACCGATGATCGCCTCGGTGAATCCGAGTTCCTTCCTCATCCCGAGCGCCGCCACCGCCAGGTTCGTCCGGTCGAGAAACGACACGACATAGAGCAGCAGCAAGAACGGCATCAGCCGCCTAGTAATCCGCCTCCGAGCCCGTTCCATAACCGTCATAGCCCCGTTTTCCCTCCGTGGCTATCATAGGCCGAATCCGGTCTCCTTTGCGTCCTCAATACACTTGGCCAACCCTTGCGAAAAGCAAGAACGAGCCTCACGCCATAGATCAAGTACCGCGATAGGCGAGTAATGTCGCCGGCTTCCGACTCTAGATGCAGCCACTTCGTGGCAAGATCGGTGTCTTCAAGCCTAAAGCTGCTTGCGATCCACCCTTTGGGCTTTGCACACAGGTCCCGAAGCGCGTCGGCAAGGCGCACGAGGTTTTCGGGCGACCGATCGAACGCCACATCCACGTCCATCGTCGTGGCATTGCCGCCATGAAGCACAACCGCCATTCCGCCGACGATCACGCAATCGACGCCGTGCCGGTTAAGAACGTGGGCGATGCGCAGGAGATCGACTTGATCGTTAGGCATGGCGAGCCCCCTTGATCTGGGCGATTACCTTCTCATGGCGCTGGCCCCGATCGGACCATGCGCCGGGATGATCGTCCGGCGTCTCCGTGGATAGTCTCCAGGAGTTTGTCGTATCATAACGCTCGGACCTACTCCGTCTTCGGCACCGGCACGAACAGGGCGAGGACGACGCCGGGGACGTAGAGGAATCCGGCGTACCAGATCGCGAGGCCGGGAGACAGGGCGGTCGAGGTCGCCATGCCGAACACGAACGTCGCCACCCCCGCCACGAGCCGGCCGATGTTGTACGAGAAACCCGCTCCAGTCGTTCGGATCAGGGTCGGGAAGAGCGGCGGAATGTACATCGGGAACAGGGCGAAAATGCCCGAACTGAAGAAGAAGGCGATGTTCAACCACATGCGGGTCTCCGCAAGGGAGCGAACCTCCTTGAACCCGAAGTAATAGGAAAGGAAGGAGCACGCCATCAGGAGCGCGAAAGCCCACCGGTAGCCGACGAACTTGGCTAGCACCGACGACGCGTAGCACCCGACGAGGTTCCAGCAGCAGTAGATCAGCGTGACGTTACGGATCAGTTCGGCAGCCTGCGCCTTCGACATCGCCTTGACCTCGGGTAGCGCCCGAATGATCTGAGAGCTGAAGTACAGCAGCGCCCACACGCTCGCCAGGCAGATGCTCGTTAGGAGCAGGATCATGATCGTGGTGTTCCGGATCTCGCCCCGAAAGAGTTCCGAGATCTTGGGCAACTCGCTAGCCTTTCGCTCGCCCTCCCATTCCTCAGTCTCCGGAACTGCCTTGCGCATCCAGATCGTCGCGAAGGCGGGGACGACTCCGATCAGAAAGACGTACCGATACGGCATCGCCCCCAGCCAGCCCACCGTCAGAGCGGCTGCCATCATGCCGAGGATGTACCCGTTCTGAAGGGTCGCGCTGGCAAAATGGGTGTACTTCTTGGGAAGCGTCTCCGAGACGAGGGCGGATCCTGCCGCCCACTCCCCGCCGATGCCAAGCGCGGCGATGAACCGCACGATCAGAAGCTGCCACCAGGCGTGGACAAAGAACGCCATCCCGGTAAACACCGCATACATCATGATCGTGAGCGTCAGTGTTCGGGACCTTCCGATCCGGTCGCCGATCCGTCCGAACACCGCGCCCCCCAGAGCCCACCCGACCAGGAAAACCCCCTGAATCAGGGAGGCCCTCGTCGCCACCTCCGATTTGTCCGCCATCTTTCCGAGCAGTTCGGAAACGAAGGGTACGGCGATCAGGGTGTAGAGATAACCGTCGAGACCGTCGAAGCCCCAGCCCAACCAAGCAGCCAGGAACGCACGGCTCTGTGCTTTAGTAATGCCCTCTGTAGCAGCCACCCGGAGATTATAAGGGTTTCGGGATTTGCCCGGTATGCTTCGCACATGACTGGTTCCGAACGACTCGCCATTCTTGCCCACGGGGAGAACCCGAAGATGATCGCGAAGATGAAGAGCGGATTCGTCGTCATCGGCGACACCCAGTTTCTCCCGGGCTATTGTCTACTGCTCGCCTACCCTGAGGTCGGACAACTTAACGATCTTTACGGCGCCGCACGCGATCAGTTCCTGCACGACATGGGCGTGCTGGGTGACGCGATCAAAGAGGTGACGGGCGCTGAGCGGATCAACTACTCGATCTACGGCAATCTCGACCCGTTCCTTCACGCCCACGTGTGGCCTCGGTATCCGTGGGAAGACCGCCACTACCACCACCTTCCTCCCTTCAACTACCCTCTTGAAGTGCGAGAGGCGTTCACCAACCTGTTCGATACGGGCAAGCACGGTGGCCTGATGAGGAAGATCCGGGAAGAGATCGAGCGCCGAATGTAGGGCGATTTTCGCCTCGAACCTCACTCGGTGGATCAGCGCCTTGCATGAAACGGGCATTCTTAACACTAGGCACGGGAGGAATGCTCCTCTATACTGATCATCGCCGCAGGATCAGCGTCGATGGTCGGCTTCCCCAATGAACCAGGAGCAGAACAATTCGACCCCAGCAGGCCTGTTCGCCGGATACGACACCGGCGGATTCTTCGACGAGATGTTCGAGTCGTCCGGCCCCCGGCCCCACTATGCGCGGCTCGCTCGCACCTTGGGAAGTCTGACCGCCGAGGAGTTTCGGGCGCGTTGCCAGTTAGCCGACCTCACCCTCGTTAATCAGGGCATCACTTTCACCGTTTACGGCGACACCAAAGGCGTTGAGAAGCCGTTCCCCGTCGACCTCGTGCCCCGAGTGATCCCATCCGATGAGTGGGCCCTAGTTGAAAAGGGGCTATCTCAGCGCGTTCGTGCCCTCAATCTATTCCTCCACGACGTCTATCACGACGGCAAGATTCTTCGGGATGGCATCGTCCCGCGCGATCTGATCGTGAACGCCCCCAACTACCGGCGCAGCTTTGTTGGCGCGGACGTGCCGGGCGACTTGTACGTTCACATATGCGGAACTGACCTGATTCGCGACGAAAAGGGAACTTACCGGGTCCTCGAGGACAACTGCCGAACCCCCTCCGGAGTTTCGTACATGCTCGAGAACCGGCTCATCCTGATGCGGGTTTTTCCGAGCCTGTTCTCCGAGAACCGAGTTAGGCCGATCGACCACTATGCGGCGCAGCTTCTCCACAACTTGCGCGACCTCGCTCCCCATGGCCGAGAAGACCCGAACGTCGTCCTCCTGACTCCCGGCGTCTACAACTCCGCCTACTTCGAGCACAGTTTCCTCGCCCAGCAGATGGGCATCGAACTCGTCGAGGGGCGGGACCTCTTCGTCGACGACAACGTGGTGTTCATGAAGACGACGCGCGGCCCTCGCCGGGTCGACGTTATCTACCGCCGAATTGACGACGACTTCCTGGATCCCCTCGTTTTTCGAAGCGACAGCGCCCTCGGAGTGGCCGGCCTCGTTAACGCCCACCGCGCCGGCAACGTTGCCCTGACCAACGGAATCGGTACCGGGGTCGCCGACGACAAGTCAGTCTATCCGTACGTGCCGGCGATGATCCGCTACTACCTAGACCAAGAGCCGATCCTCGAGCAAGTGCCGACCTACATGGGCTGGAAACAGGACGACCTGGAGTACATCTGCGACCACGCCCACGAGCTTGTGATCAAAGCGACCAATGAGTCCGGCGGCTACGGAATGCTGATCGGCCCTCAGGCCGCCAGGCAGGAGTTGGCCGAGTTCGTGCGAAACGTGCGTTCGAACCCGCGCAACTACATCGGACAGCCGCTTATTTCCTTGTCGCGCTCTCCCTGCTTTTTCGACAGCGGGTTCGAGGGACGGCACATCGACTTGCGCCCCTACATTCTGTGCGGCCGGGACGACGTAACGATCGTACCGGGCGGCCTCACGCGCGTAGCCCTGCGAAAGGGATCGTACGTGGTTAACTCGTCTCAGGGCGGTGGAAGCAAGGACACGTGGGTGATCGCGGGAGAACTGCCCGTGGAAACGACCCAGACTCAGACGATGGGCCGGATGGTGCAGACCCAAACGAGCTTTGCCGCGCCGGTTGGGGGTGAACAGTAATGCTCTCCCGCCACGCCGACGCCTCGTTTTGGATTGGCCGGTACGTCGAACGCGCCGAGGCGACCGCCCGGATGATCGACGTCCACTACCACTTCGGATTGGAGAGCCCTCTTGTCGGGGAGGCGATGCGCTGGTCGTCGATCCTTGCGATCTCGGGTCAGGAAGAGCTCTACCACGAGAAAGGGTACGAGGAGGACGAGCGCAGCATCCTGTACTTCTTCGCGTTCGATTTGGAGAACCCGTCGTCGATCGCCACGTGTATTCGACTGGCCCGAGAGAACGGGCGCAGCATTCGAGACCAGATCTCCAGTGAGATGTGGAAATGCCTCAACCGGATGTACTTGCAGTACCAGGATTGGGATCTCGAACGAGTGCTCTCCGGCTCCCCGTTCGCGTTTTTCGAGACGGTTAAGGAGGGTTCTCAGCTCTTTCAGGGAGTGGCGAACCGGACGCTGATGATGGGCGAGGCGCGTGATTTTCACGATGTTGGCCGGTTCCTGGAGCGAGCCGATCAGACGGCCCGAATCCTCGACGTCAAGTACCACGACCTCCTGCCCGACTTCGCCGACCATATGGCGAAGCACCTCGCGCCCTATGCCACGTCGGAAGCGGGTTCGGTCGGAGGACCGGTGGACGTTCACGGATGGATCGCGGTGCTCAAGTCGGTCGGCGCCTTCGAAGCGTTCCGCAAGACGTTCCACCAGGGCGTCACCCCGAGCCGAGTCACCCAGTTCCTACTGCTGAATCCCCAGTTCCCTGCCTCGGTGCGACACTCCGTCGGCCGCGTCGACACCTGTCTGCGCCGCATTAGCGGCAACCGAGACGTCGCCCCCGTCAACGAAGCCGAGCGACAAGTCGGCCGCCTGTACAACGAGCTGAACTACATGCGCGGTGAAGACATCATCACCGCCGGCCTCCACGAGTTTCTGGAAGACGTTCAGGACCGCTGCAACAAAATCGGCGACGCCATCTACCGCACCTACCTGCGTTTCTAGGCCGGTTGGCGGTAGCCCCTTTGCCTCAAATTACGGCATAGGCGTCGGCTTGCCCGGCACTTTGTTGTCCGGGTAGCGGGTCGCGAAGCCGGGTCGTCCCCAATCGCAAAGAGCACAAGTCGAGATAGTGCATGATGAGTGCATGTCCCAGATTTCCGAATGGATCGACGAGGGTCGGTACGTCGACGCGATCGCCGCGTTCGAGTCGCTTTCCGAAAACGAACGAGCGGCTGCTTTGGACGATGGGCTCTGCGCCTACCTGAAGCTGGCGAAGACGCTTGCCAAAGACCTTTATCCACGACTAACGGCGGTGGACAGCGTCGAGTTGAGCCGAGTGCACGACCTCTTCGCGAAGGCTTGCGAACTAAAGCCAGCCGATCCAGGTGCGCTTGAGGGACTCGCCGGAGCCTACTCGCATCTCGCCCGGATTGCTACCGGCCAAGACGCGCTAGGGTGGCTGCATGCAGCTATGGAGCACTATCGGCGAGCCATGGATGCCGCCCCAAACCAGGCAGCGGCTGCCTTTGGCTACGGGACGACTTGGCTTCGAATTGCGCGCGCCTCCGAGGGCGAGGCGAGGGACGAAGCCCTAACCGAATGTCGACGCGGGCTGGAACTCGCGATCCAATTGCGGCCAAACGACGCGAACGTATTCTCGAATCTGGGCTTGGCACTGATGGAGATAGCAAGGCTGGACGGCGGGAATGGGAAGCGCGACCTGATCGAAATGAGTCTCCGACTCTACGAGCGAGCCGACGAAGCCAAACCAGATTCGTTTGGCAACTTGATGAATTGGGCGATTGCACTTCGCGAAAGAGCCAAATTCACCGATGGCCCGGATCAGGCTGTCTATCTGCAGAAGGCCAGCGAGATCTATGAAACACTCGATAGGACGCGACCACAGGATGGCGCAACTCTGAGCGGATGGGCCCTCGTGCTATCCGACCTGTCCAAGTGCCTTCCGGACGAAGAGAGGAGAATCATGGAGGAGCGGACGATTGAGAAGTTCGCCGAGGCAGACGCCGTCCAGCCAGAACGATGGCAGACACTGAACAACTGGGGAGGCACGCTGCAAACTCTCTCGCGCCGGCAAGTGGGCGAGGAGAGAATCGCGACCTTACGCGTCGCCTCCGAGAGATTCGAACAATCGGATCGTCTGAATCCGAATCACGCCCAGACCTTGTACTTTTGGGGCCAAACCCTCGACGACCTTGGCCGGATTTTGACTGGCGAGGAGCAACTTGACTGCTTTCGGTTGGCCGACCAGAAGTGTGCAGCATCCGACCGATTGGCTCCCGACAACGAGGACAATCTGTTCTGCTGGGGCACCGTGCTCGATGACTTGGGGAAACGTCAGGATGGAGACGAGAAGATTCGCTATTTGAAGTCTGCCTGCGAAAAGTTCGCCCAAGCGGATCGCCTGCGTCCAGACCAATGGCCAACCCAGTTGAACTGGGGCCTTGCCCTTGACCGTCTTGGCACAGCATCGAATGGAGCGAAAGCCGCAGCCACGTTTCGAGAAGCTGCATCGAAGTTCATGTCGGCCGATCGGTTGCGCCCCAAGGATGTAAAGACGCATCGATCGTGGGGGCTCGTTCTCCGCAAGCTTGGATCGGTTTCATTGGGCGAGGCACGGCAGGGACCGTACCGGCTCTCCGTCGCCAAGTATGAGGAAGCGGAAGCACTGCGGCCGAACGACCATGATCTGCTTGCCAACTTGGGTCACTCTCTTCGGTGCCTTGCCGAGTGTCTGAAGAAACCCGAACGGGGTGACCTCTATCGAAGAGCACAAGAGAAAATCGAAGCAGCCATCGCCCTGGCTCCCGAAATCGCCGAACACCATCGCGACCTCGGCCACTGCTTCTACAGCCAGGCAATGAGGTCGCGTAGCGCACTGCGGAGGCAGTGCCTGCTGTCAGCCGAGGCCGCATTCCAACGGACTATCGAACTGGACGACCGGGACGGACATGCGTACTATTTGTACGGCAGAGCACTCCGTTCAATGGCTTCCCTTTCGACGAGCAACGAGCGAGTAAGTCAGTTGGAGCGGGCGCTTTCCTATCTTCAGTCTGCCGAACTGAGGGGAAAAGACTCGGCAGTCCAGATCATCGCTGTCCTAACCCATCTACGCCGCCCCGACGAAGCGCGCCGTGCTTTGGAGCATTGCCAGGAGCAGGGCGCTATCCTCCATCGACTCATCCTGCTAAAGGAGGTCGGTCCGGTGGCCGTCCTTCTCAATCCGTGGTTGCGGCATTACGGGAGACCTTCAAAACGATGACCAAGCCGGATTTACCTCATCTCGACTCAAGAAGGACGATAGAGTGAACGGATCGGCACTGCTTCGCCACCTACGAATCGGACTATGAGCCGAATCGTTACCCTCGCCTTGGCAATCTTTGCGACGGTATCTTGCGTGGGCCTCGCCGCATGCAGCCGCGGCGACGACGTCGCGTATTATCTGAACCGATGGAACGAAACCCATCTGATCGAGGTCGGCGATCTCTCGAGGATAAGGGAACGACCTGGGCACGGGTTGCCGGAACTTGCAAAGTACCTGAACGACAAAGACCTTGGTTACGTGACAGAGTCGGCGATGACGGAGATCGACGCATTCGGCGCGGTCCCATACCTCATCCAAAACCTGCCGAATCGCGACATCAACGTCCAGCGTGACGGGTTTCGGAACGCGAACCGGATGATCCGGGAGTACGAATTATCCGTTATCGCCAAAGAGAAGAAGCCGGATCCAACTGCAAGATGGTCTCGCAACACCCGACCCTTCCCCTATCGACGTCAGCTTCACGACGCGGCGATTCGGGCGGCGCTATCCGACGAGACTCGAGACTCGGAGGCGGAGATCATTCAGAGCATCGGCCTCACCGGATCGAGGCGCGACATCGGGCTCCTCAAAAAGATCGCCGCCATACACGCGGACACCGCATGGCTATGTACGGCAGCAGCCGCGCGATTGGGCGATCTAGATGCGATTCGATCGATCGAAGGCGCCATTCTAGAGCCGGTTGCCGCTAAACCGGAAGAACCCTATTACCGAGACTCGGGCGGAAAGGTGCAGCCGGCACCGGGCGCCGTCGTTGCTTCCCTGGCAGACGGCACTCGGATACGCATCGCCACGTTCCAGGCTGCCTTCACAATGAACCGGCGGTTCGTTCCGCTGTTGTTGAGTCACGTGGATGACCCTGCGGGACAGTTTCACGGGGACTACGGCGATCCATCGCCTGGCGCCCTGGCGCGGGATGCGCTCAGTACGGTCATCCTCGGCCGTGAATACTCGGCGTGGCCGGCGGAGGACTGGAAAGCTTGGGCGACGCGTAGTCGGTGATCCTAGCCTCGGCTCGGTCCCGGACTCGTTCACTACCATGGCAACATGGGGAGGGAGGAAGAGCAGACTGGCGTATAGTGTTTAGGTGAACCTAACCCCTCCTTTGCTCGACTCATGGGATCGCCAGTGCCGGATCGTGATGGCGGCCGCTTCCCGCATCGACGAGTCGAACCGGCGCGTGAAGCCATCGGAGGATGGAATGGCGCTCGACCACCAACTCGCGCACATTCATAAAGTTCGACATTATTGGCTGTCCCAGGTCGATCCGGAGCGGACGGCGGGATTCGATGACGGGTTCGTCGACGGATGGCAAACTCCGATCTCGGATCTTGACGCCATCAAGGAACTCTTGATCGTCAGTGGAGAAGCCGTCCGCGAGACGATGCGGCACCTTCTGACCAACGACGTTGGGCCGGTCGCCGGGTACGACCACCCGATCCTCTTCCTACAACACATGATTTGGCACGAGGGATGGCATGTGGGTCTGATCTTCCTCGGACTACGGCTTGCCGGCCAAGAGCCGTCCGAAGAATGGGAGGAGTCAAACATATGGAGCGAATGGCGAACCGAGTGATCCATCTAGGCGCTTTGGATTTGTGAGACAGATTGTAGGAGCGTGGCAGATTGCCCCCTCCACGAAGCTGACGGACGAGGTGTAGACTCGCGCCAGCCAATGCAAGCTGTGTCCCCCAGTTTCGAGGAAATTATCGTCACGCCAGGGTTCTTGGCGGATCCGTATCCAGTGCTTCGCCGGATGCGAGAAGAGGCGCCCGTGTATTGGAGCGATGCCATCGGTGGATGGCTGCTAACCCGTTACGACGACGTGATGGTCACTTTCAAAGACACTGCTCACTTCTCCAACGAGAACCGATTAGGAAAGGCGATCGCTTATCTCGGCGATGAAAGGCAGAATCTGTACCCGGCATTCGCCGCTCACTTTGCCACGAAGAGTCTGCTTCACTCCGATCCGCCCGATCACACGCGGATGCGTTCGCTGATCGCCAAGGAGTTCAATGCGAAAGTGGTCGAGCAGATGAAGCCGGCGATCCAGGATGCCGTCGACCGACTTATTGACGCGATGATCGCGAAGGGAGCAGGTGACATCGTGACGGACCTTGCGGCGCCGTTACCGATAAGCGTAATTGCTCAGATCCTTGGTGTACCGCCATCCGATCGCCACCTCTTCAAGATCTGGACCGACGACATTCTGGCGTTTCAGGGAGTGAACAAACCGAGCGAATCGGACCTGCTGCGAGCAGAAAGGGCGATCAGCGAGATTCGGCCTTACATTCGAGACATGGTGATTGAACGACGCAAACGTCCGAGTGCGGACCTGGTCAGCAAATTCGTTGCTGCGGAGCATGAGACGGGGCAGATATCGGAAACGGAACTGATCAGCACGTTGGTTACCCTCTTCGTAGCGGGACAGGAGACGACCCTATCGTTCATCGCCAACACGATGGATACGCTTCTTCGACACCCCGATCAACTTGATCTTCTACGTCGTGATCCTAGCCTGATCTCCCCCGCGCTTGAGGAGGGTTTGCGGTTTGAGTCCCCCGTTTCGCGACAACCTCGTCTCGTCAAGGAAGACGTCGAACTCGGAAGTAAGAGGCTGTCGAAGGGCGAAATGGTCTTCCAGATGATCAATGCCGCCAATCGCGACCCAGCTTGGTTTGATGATTCGGACCGGTTTGACATTCGTCGAGCGAACAACAAGCACATTGCATTTGGGCACGGGATCCACTTCTGCGTGGGCGCGCTTTTGGCACGCGCCGAGGCTCCGATCGCGATCCAAACCGCTATCAGTCGGTTGCCTGGTCTTCAACCCGTTTCCGACCGTCCGGACTGGGATGTTGAAAAGCGCAACTCACGAGTTCTTCGCTCCTTGAAAGTCCATTGCTGATCGAACGGAACGCCACTCCGCACAGTCGTACTCATAGAGGTTCTAATGTTGTTCCTAGCGACCGTCAAGAGCATCTCATGTCGAACATATGGGGATTACGATCGTAGTTAACCGTGTAGGTTATTGGCCGTGGAATAGGTCATTTGACCTTTCGATCGAAGTTTATCGTGGGAGTTGCCGCAAAGAACTCGAACCGGATGCCGTTTTTTGCGATTCTTGCGTTACGATCTCTAGAAGTTCATGGATTCGTTCGGAGTAACCCATAGGAATCTGACTCTGACCTCCCTCGATGGGGTGGGCACCTACGTGTTGCTTGTCGACTCCGGATCGCGACCGGTGAGTCTTGAGAATGCCCTCCATGAGCTCTTGCAGCTGTATAGCGGCAAGATCCTCCTAAACGCCCCTAACGGTTACACGTATCTCTCGTTCGCTCGCCCGTCGCAAGCCCTGCAAGCCTCTGTACAACTCGTAGCACGGATGAAGTCACGGGTTGTCGCGGGCGTCGTAATGTGTGAAACCGGGCCCGGCGCCGCCTCGGCCGAAGATGTGGAACACCGGCTCGGCGCAACTGTATCCAACGCAGAATCGGGACAAGTCGTCATCACTCTGTCCACGTACGAGTTGGCGCGGGCTGCCCTAGATGCCGACTTCACGTTCGACGAACTTGGTAACTACCAACTCGGCCTGGAAGGTGGATTCGAGCGCTTGCTCCTAGTGCAACATCCTTCGCTCCCGAAGCGGGAGCGTCCGGTGGATGCCCACCGCGGACTATTCCGAACGTCGACTTTCGTTGGACGCGATCGGGAGATCGCCGCGCTTCGCCGTCAGATCGACCTATCGCGTTGCGTTACGATTCTTGGCCCTCCAGGAATCGGCAAGACCGCGCTCATCCAACGGTTTATCCCCGAGATCGAATCCGATTTTGTCGACGGCACTCACTACATCGATTTGGCTCCGGTCGCGCGGGAGAGCATGCTCTTGCCAACGATCAACCGCCTTTTGGGCGTTGCGAAGTTGCCGGGCGAGGAGAATCTGAATGCGCTTGTCGCCTATTTCCGCGAGAAGCGCGTCCTTCTCGTATTCGATAGCTGCGAGCATCTTGTAGTGCCGGTCCGGCGCGTCGTCGACACCCTGCTGAGCGAATGCCCGAATATGGCAATCGTAACCGGAACCCAAACAAGCATCAAAGCGGAGGGCGAAGATCGGTTCATGTTGGGCGGACTGGATGTTCCCTCTCCGGCGGAGGATTGGCGCAGCATCCGGGAATACGAGTCCGTGGCACTGTTCCTTGACCGAGCTCAGTTGGCAAACCACTCGTTCACTTTCGATGAGTCGGTGGCAGTGTCAGTGGCCAACCTCTGTCGGCGGCTCGATGGCATTCCTCTTGCCATCGAGCTTGCTGCGACGAAGACGTCGATCTTGAATCCAAAGCAGATTCTGGATAGGCTGGACCACCGCTTCATCCTACTACAGGACAAACGGCGAGACTCCAATGACCGGCACCACACATTGCGGGCAACCATCGACTGGAGCTACGGCCTGTTGGAACCCCACGACAAAGCACTGCTGCGACGCCTCTCCGTCTTCGCCGGAGCCTTCTCACTCGAGCAAGCCGAACAGGTCTGCGCGTTCGACGATGTTCTGCGAAAGTCGCAGGTCTTCTCCGCCTTCGAACGTCTATTCGACAGTTCATTCCTCAACGTATCCAGCGTTCAGACAGTGGACAAGCGGTTCTACCTGTCCGAAACGATGCGCCTCTATGCGGCCGCCAAGCTTAAGGAAGTCAAGGAGGACAAGCAGTTAATCCGCCGCCATCGCGAATGGTGCGCCGAGTTTGCCGAAACGGCAAATACTGCTCTGCTTGGCCAAGACCAACTCGCTTGGATCGAACGGATGGACGCATCGTACGAAGACATTCGCATGGTGATTGAGGCGGGACTGAACAAAGGTGGCGACGCCGAGTTCTCGGTGCGCACGATCATCGCATGCCATCGCTTTTTCTTCATCCGCAACTACCTCTCGGAGGGACTGAGACTCGTTGAGAAAGCGATTGCGAACAACGAATGTGGCAAGAGTTCACAGTTCCACCGCATTGTGAACCTGGCAGGGGCCCTTTCAAGCTACCTCGGGGACAGTGACCGCGCACGCCGATACGCCATCCAGAGCTATTCCCTAGCAAGACAGAGAAACGATCTGGAGGGAACCGGCTCAGCTTTGGTGAGTTTGGCTATCAACGCCCAGGAGTCGGGCTACTTGCGCCGATGCCGCCGCTATAACCTTCGCGCGATCGCTGCGTTCCGTGCCCTAAAGCGCTACCAGAAGTTATTTGTTACGCTGACGAACATGATCGGCGTCGAGGCGGACCTTGGGGAGTTCGAGACGGCGCACGCTCACCTCGACGAAGCCTTCACTTTTCAGGATGAGGTAAACGACTCGTCCGCGATGGCCTACCTACACCAGAACGCCGCCCATCTCTATTTGGTCGAAGGCCTACCGTATCGAACCATATCATTTACTTTGGAGTGTCTTCCCACCTTCGAGCGCCTTCGCAATCACGCGGCAGTAGCCACCTCGTGGCGCACCGTAGCCCATGCCGCTGAACAGCTTGGACGTTTCGAGTCGGCCGCACTTTTTCTTGGGGCAGCACGTAAGCAAGGCGCTTCTGTCGAATCGCAACTTAGGAGCTACGATGTGGAGTCGTTGGACGACCTCAGTCAGAGGCTGATCGGGCAGATCGGCGAGCAGATTTTCCGTAGCCAAGTTCTGATCGGTTCGCTTATGTCGATCGCGCAACTTACACAAGAACTCGACCGAATCCGCCTGATGTAGCCGCTAGCAAGGGATTCAAGCCGTCGATATGAGTAGCGCTCGTTCGCCTATGCCCTTGCAACCGGCCTAAACTCACTCTTCAGTTAACCGCTTAAACTCCCCACCTTACGTTCCAAGTCACGGAAAAGTAGCTAGTATTTATACTAGAACCATGCCAAGCTATCCATTCTTGCTGGACTTCGCGCAACGATTAGGATAACTTAGCGAGTGCAGATACCGCTTAGTTGCCTTGTTTGGTGCCAGCACGGTTGCCGTCTGACAGGCAGACTAAGCGGGGTTGGCAAGCGGGAGAAGCTTATCGCCTACAAGTAATGTTAACATAAAACCGTCATTAACGGTTAAACACTAGTGTGTGACTTGTGTTCTGCTGCGTTACGCACAGTGCCCGTAACGGCGAATTCACTCGTATTTGAGAGCATTTATGCGTTTATCGCGCGTTTTTTGGGCCTACCTACATTCAGCCGATTCCGGTCGAAGGGCCTTGAGTAACCACCAAACTACGCGAAAATTGTTCACTCGCCGACAAATTCATGACAATTCCACGGTTCAGAGTACTTACAATCCTCTCGGCTATGGTATATTTCCTACCGTGAATAACAGCTCCCTCTCAAAGGTCTCTCTCGTGGTAGCGGCGATCATCGTAGTCGCCGGCGGTACTCTTCCTCAGAAGGCACTGGCTAGCAACACCGGTACCCTCCCCGTAATCGTCGGACCCAAAACAGATGGGTTCAACAATCAGGTCAAGGACAACGGCTCGCTGCCTGTTATCATCAATCCTTCTAACCCGAACCCAACCGGCGACGGAAGCCACTACGGCAATCAGACGTACACGGTGACGGTCACAATCAGCGACGTCACGACAAGCGATCAGGTCGTCAACTTGTCCTCATCCAATCCGGAGTTGGTTTCGGTCGATGCCTATGTCGTCGTTCCTGCGGGAAGCACGTCGGCCACCGCCTCCTATACGATTCCTTACAGCCACCATCGGCGTCACCAGGATGTCACTCTCACGGCGACGGCAAACGGAGGATCGGTTTCCACCGACGTTCACGTTCACTATCACAACGAAGAGAACTAATGTCGAGACACTTTGAGAGGGCAGCCTCTGCCCTCTCCCCAAACCTCGGTCAGCTATAATGGGTTATGACCCAGCGGCTGCCTGAGTGGTTGACCATACGGTTGCCACGGCCCGACACAATCAAAGATGTCGAGGCGATGATGCGGGGCAAGAACCTGCACACGGTTTGCGAAAGCGCTCGCTGTCCCAACCTTCCCGAATGTTGGAGCAAGAAGACAGCCACCTTCATGATTCTTGGTGACACGTGCACCCGCAGTTGCGGTTTTTGCGCGATCAAAGTAGGGCGAGGCTTGGATGTTAATCCCCATGAGCCAACAGATATCGCCAAAGTCTCGCAAGATCTGGGCCTCAAGCACATCGTCGTTACCTCGGTTGCTCGAGACGATCTAGCCGACGAAGGGTCGATGCAGTTTGCCGACACTATTCGCGCACTTCACGAAGCCAACCCGCTCGCCATCGTAGAGGTCCTCACGCCAGATTTCAAGGGCAAGAAGTGGTGCATCAAGAACGTCACCGACGCTCATCCCGAGATTTACAACCACAACATCGAGACAATCGAGCGACTTCATACGGTCGTTAGGCCCCAGGCCAAATACGATCGGACCTTGGCCGTTCTCCGAACCGTCAAGGAGCTCGATCCCACGATCTACACCAAATCCGGCATCATGCTCGGACTTGGCGAGACAAGGCCCGAGGTCGTCAAAACTCTGCGCGATCTTCGCGAAGCAGGAGTCGACGCCGTCACCATCGGACAGTATCTGAGGCCCACGATGAGGCATCTCCCCGTGAACGAGTTCGTCCATCCCGACGTATTCACGGAGTATGAGCAGATAGGTCAAGAGATCGGTTTCGCGTTCGTAGCAAGCGGTCCCTTTATTCGAAGCTCCTACAACGCAATCGATTTTAGCAAAAAGGTGATGGCAGAGCGGGTCGCCAAGCTCGACGCTCAGCAAGCGAATCTTCATCCTGCCTAATCCGCAGGCACTATTGGAGGTAGGTCATTCGGCTGGGGTATGAGGCACTCAAATTCGCGGTCGCTGTCTCCCCATTCGCAGCCATAGCTGTTTGGGGTGGGACCTATGTCGTTGCGTGCGTTCACACTCTAGAGGCGCCTGGCGTCCCGATCCAGTACGGCTATCAGACTAGGTCGGGTTCAGTAAGGATTTCGGCGGATTCCTATTCAATGGATCTTCGACAGGGTGTCTTGGTCCTCCAGCGCGTTCGAGCCCTCGATCAGAAGGGCAAACTAATTGCAAGCCTTGCTTCGGTACAGGCAACTGGGCTTTCGCTTATCCATGGCCCAGATCAAATCATTCACGTCAAGGGGACCGGCTTGGTTGGACGTCTCACCCGTGAGAAAGATGGGCACTTCGACATCCAGGATCTGCTTCCCGAATCTCACGGGCCCTCGGGCAAGATTCCGTTCGAAGTGACTCTCCAGCGCTGCCGGCTACGGTACGACGACCGTAGCGGGCCTAAGGACTGGTCGCAGACGATCGAGACCCCGCGCGTGTCGGTTGTGGGGGTTGGTCAAGAGTGGGCGGCAAGATCATCCGTCAATCTGTTGGGCGTCGGCAACGTCGATGTTGCCGTTGTCAACCAACCGGCAGTCGGACTTCATATTCACGGATCAACAAAACGAGCGGAGGTGAGCACGCTCTTGTCCAACTTGAGGGGATCTGCCGAGGGTCGCCGTCTGGAGCGCCTCGCGGCCTTTCATTGTCGATCTCTGGTCGTCCAAGGCCCATTTGCGGTTCGGCTGTCTCCCCAAAGGGCCGTAACCTTCGAGGCACGCATCCAGGCATCGATCGACGGCCCCGCATACGACCGATTCGATGCGAACTCCATTCGATTCGATGGAATAGTCAATCAAAGCGGCGCGGCGGGGAAGCTCGACATGAAAGTCGGCGAAACGACATCCAAGTTTTGGGGCAGCGCAATTTGGTCACAGGGAACTCATTTCGCCGGCATGCTCGACGCGGGTCCAGTAGACGGTGCCACACTCCCTCCTTGGGCCCGCCCATACCTCCCTGCCGGACTGGAATTCAAAGGTGGCAGGTATCATGGCTGGCTCGCCGCACGGTCGGCTAGCGATTACCGTCTAGCAGGCGACTTAACCGCGATCTCGATCTCATACAAGGAGGATCGACTGGACCATCCTGAGGTCGGGATCGATGCAGGCCCCAAACTGGTGACTTTGAAGCTGCGCCATGGAACCTTTGGCGGCCAAGGCGTGTCAGCCGGTCTAGTCCTCAACCGGCAGGCAGGAACCATCGACGGAGTTGGATCGACCAGACTGACTCAATTCGGGGCGATAGCCAAACGCATTGGCGTGGACCACGTCGATGGATCCGCCAACATATCCGTCACGGTATCCGGTAAGGCCAACGATCCAACGGTTGCCTTCGACGTGCTGGGAAAAGGGCAAGCCGATTTCGATAAGCATCACATTCCAGTGCGCGGGTTTGAGGGTATCGGCAAATACGTACACGGAGACATTCAACTGGACCGAGCCTATGTAGATTCTCCCGCAGGCCTTGTTTCTGCACGCGGAGCCTTCGGCAAGGCTGGTGACCTCGGTATCGCCATTTCGGGCCGTGCGCTGCAGTTATCGTCGTGGGATTCGCGTTTGTCCGGGACTAGCAATCTGTCAGCCACCGTCACTGGCACACTGAAGACCCCAAAGTGCGCCGGTAGAGTAGAGGGGTTTGATTTGAGTTACCAGGATCAAACAATCCCTGCGTTGGTCTCGAACTTCAAGGTCGACAGACGACGCCTCGAACTTGACCACATCGAATCGGCGAAGGGAACAGCCAGCGTCACCGGATTCGCCTCGCTCGACCTAAAATCCAAAGCCGTTGCCGGCCGGTTCTCGGCGAAAAGCATCCAGTTAGGGGACTGGCTTGGGGACGACGTCGTGGGCACACTCGATGCTCCCGACATCGGATTGACGGGTTCACTGTCGGAACCGCTTTTTTCGGCAAAGGCTCACGGATCGAGTCTCATCGTTCATGGCGTCAAGATCGACTCCGCTTCAATGGATCTGTCATCTGACGGAACCAAGGTCAATCTCCACAACCTGGAGTGCGCCGGCGCGGACGGCACACTAGCGGCCAACGGCGAAATTGACCTCGGTGAGCGCTCTGGTCAACTTAAAGTCGATGCAAAAGGGCTATCCCTAGATCAATTGATGCCAAAGCTCGGCGACTCGATCGTCGTTGGCGGAAAGATTACAGCGACCGCCGATCTAGATTTCCGTGGGTCCCAGATTTCCCACCTCCAGTCGACTGGTCAACTGGAGGGCGTCTCCTTCAATAACACCCCTATTGGAAACGGCCCGATCCAATTGAATTCGGATGGCAAAGCCATTCATGGAAGTCTTGCGGTCGGGTATCTCGACCGGTTTCTCGAACTCGACGATTTTTCCTACATTGTCGAATCGAAACGCGCTTCTGGCGAATTGACAGTTTTGAACGTTCCGGCAGAAAACATTGTGTCTGCGATCGTCCCAATCCTGCCGAATCTATCGGAATCGCTTCGAGACGATCTCTCCAACCTCAAGGCGAAGGTCAGCCTCTCGGCCTCGATCGAAGGCACGACGGAGGCCCCTGAGGTGCAGGTGCATCGCGTGACCGCGGACAAAATAACATTCCGCGCTCAACCGCTCGGAGACCTCGATGCGGCGTTTGACTTGAAGAGCCACCGGTGGAGTATTTCGAATTGCCAGGTTTCGAACGGTCCGATCAAGCTCAAGCTAAAGGGCACTCTCCAGGAGCAGGGCGAGATACACCTCGACGGCAACACAGACAACCAGATCGACCTCTCAGGGTTTGGCGAACTAGACCCCCGCCTAAGCTCCCTAACCGGAACCGCTCACTTGTGGTTCTCGGTCGATGGACCCACCAGGTCCCCGAGAATCGTTGCTTCGCTCAAGGCCAACGACGTGTTCGCTATACCCGCAACGTCACAGACTCCTGCGAATGAAGACAAGAATCTCCGCTTCAACTTTGACAAAATAGTCATCGATCCGTCACTCGGCGTATCCAAGGCGATCCAGGCATCCGGCGACTTCTTCTATCGTGGCGTTCGCGGTTCGATAGATGCGACGACGCCTTTCAACTATCCGTTTGAGGTCGGAACCGGTGGATCGACCGAAGTCAAGATCGTGTTCTCCGAAAGCAAATTGAACGACATCGCGCCACTGATCGGAGGAATCGACGCCAAACGTTCCTCGGGAACGCTCGGCGGTGAGTTGGATGCAGTCGGGTCTTCTTCAGCAATCAAGGTGAACGGCTCGGTTCACTTGACAGCAGACGCGCTCGCATTCAACGGCCTTGACGACTCGTTCCGAGACGTCAAGGCGATCGTCTCCATCCACGACAACCAACTCGATGTTCAGGCCGGGGCCAAGTCGATTCGAGGGGGCGACCTTTCAGCTTCTCTGTCCACGCCCGTCGGAGATCTGAACCGAATTGTCGAAGACTTCGGCAAGACGGGACTGGACTCGATATTGGATCGCGCCGTAACGGGGCATGCCGCACTCAACAACATTCCCTTCCGTCAGCAGATACTTCAAGGCAGCCTCGTTTCGGGAACGGTTTCCTCGCAGGTCGATGTAGGTGGAACGATTCGCGCTCCGCTTGTCACCGGCCAGACCCGGATCTCATCTGGCGATTTCATTTTCAAGGGGGTTCCGAGCGGGGGTTCGTCACCGGATGATTTCGCGATTAATCCAAGATTTGACCTTAAACTTAGCCTTACCGATCCATGTCGACTTCAATCGTCGACGGCAAACCTATATCTTCTTGGCGATGGTTTCGTCCAAGGAAGTCTTCGCTTTCCTCGAGTTGGCAGCTCGCTCTACGTGGACCGGGGCACTATTCGCCTCCCCGCATCCCTACTCAGAATCGACCAGGGCGGGACTGTTAACGTAGACTACCAGTCGACTCGTCTTGGCACAACGGCCTCCGCAAAGGTCGACCTAGAGGGCACGACGTCTGCGACAACGTCTCGGGCCGGCGAAGCGGAAATCCAACGTTACGCCATCACGCTCGGCATGAAGGGCGATCTTCTCGATCCGAACGGCATTAAGCTTGCCGCATCCAGCGATCCTCCCGATTTGACCCAGGACCAGATTCTTGCCGTACTCGGTCAGGGCGCCTTCCTACAGGATCTGTCAAGTGGCCTAAATCGCACCCAGACGGTGGGCGCAATCGCTCAATTCGTCGTTCCTTCCCTGCTTGATCCCCTCACTGCCCAAGTGGCGAAGGGGATCGGTTTGGATTATCTGAGCCTGGAATACAACATGTTCGACCAGGCGTCGGTCACGTTTGGCAAGGAGTTGGTTAGCGGCTTTTCAGTCGTTGGATCGCGGCAGCTCTCCGAACCCCCGCCGGGCCTCGTCCCCCGATACGACCTCCGAATCGTGTACCGCCCCAGGCGGTTGCCAGGAGCACTGAGGCAGATTCGATTCTTCTTTGGAGCCGACCAAGACTTCCCATGGAAGCTCGGTCTGGACTATGGAATTCGGTTTTAGTGGAATGACCTATCTTTCGATGGTAGATGTAAATGCCAAAATCAATCGTTGAAACGGATTTCTTGTTGATCCTTCAGATACGGGAACAAGAAGTTCAGGGCATTCAGTAGTCCCGACGGGTAAAGTTCACCGGCGGCCAACTTCGGAAGCCCCTCGCCCGTGGGCGGTAGGAGAGAAGTTTGATTAGAAGGATATGCATTTTCGCAGCGCTTTGCACGGTTGCAGCCGTTGCGTACGGCCAGCAGGCGAGCATTGTGAAAGACGTCTTGATCCGTGGCAACGTTCGCGTTTCCAAGGAAGCCATTCTTGCCGCAATGCGGACGAAGGCCGGCAAGCCGTTGGTACAGGATGACCTTGGCCGCGACAAGAAGAGCCTGGAAGACCTGGGATTCTTTTCCGCAGTCGACGTTGAGGCGACTCCTTCGGATCTCAACGCGTACCAGGTTACGGTCGATCTCCAAGAGTGGCCGGTCATCAAAGAGTTCAAGATTACCGGCAACACGGTTGTCACCAGGGAGGAGATCCTTAAGGCGCTCACCATGAAAGTGGGTGATGTCTTTAATCTCAACGCTCGCCACTCGAGCGTCGACGCTATCGCGGCAGCCTACGACAAAAAGCACTATGCGCTCGCCGGTATCGACGATTTCGCACCGTTGACCGATTCCCCCGGCACCATTAACATCGTCATCGTCGAGTTGAAGGTCGGAACGGTATCGACCCAAGGCAACGTCCGCACCAAGGACTGGGTCATGCGCCGCCTGATCAAGACCCGGGCGGGCGACGTCTACAACGAGGACAAGTGGGCCAAGGACGTTACGCGCATCCACAACACGAACTGGTTCGACTCGGTTCAAGCGAAGCGCGAAGACATCTCGCCGGAACCGGGCAAGGTCAACCGGAACCTGATCGCCGAGGTCAAAGAGGCCAAAACCGGTCAGTTCAACGTCGGCGTCCAAATGGATCCCGACACCTCGCTCGCAGGCTTGATCCGCCTCTCAGAGAACAACTTGTACGGAACAGGTAAGAGCGTCGCGCTCAACCTGACCCAGGCGATCTCGGGCGGAGGGCCAAGCGTCGACCTCAGCTATACGAACCCGTTCTACGATGCCAAGGACACGGTTTTCCAGACATCAATCTATAGCCACCTCGTCTATCGATTCGGAACGTCGTTCTTCGGCACAAGCAGCCCGATCAACAGTTCGACGCAGTACTACGAGCGCCACAGTGGACTCTCGCTGGGCTGGCAGCGACCGATCACGGATCAGGTGAGCCTCGGATTTTCGGGACGAGTCGAGAACGTCACGACGGCGAACACCGGCGCCACGCCCCTGAACAGCTTTGTGCAGCAGGACGGCGACATGGGCATGCTGAGCTTTTCTGCGACACGTGACCGCCGCGACACCATCATCGACACCTCTCGAGGCGACTTCTCCCGCGTCATTTTCGAGCCGGGATACTCCGATATCACCCGTGTTGGCGGCGCCACCGCCAATAACGACATCCTCGGCAGCAACTTCTTCACTCGCACGACCATGGAATACCGCAAGTACTGGTCACCCGGACAGAAGCCGCGCGATCTCGATGTCGAAGCTGCCCGCCGGGTGATCGCCGTTCGAGCGAAGTATGGGTTCATCAATGGAAAGGTTCCCTACTTCGATCAGTTCTTCGCAGGCGGTCCCGATTCGTTGCGCGGATACGACCCAGATCGATTTTGGGGTAAAGATTCAATTCTCCTTTCGGCGGAGTACCGGCACCCGATTCAGAAGTCGTTCGATTTGATCTTCTTTGTCGACTATGGCGGCGCCTGGGGCGGTTACGGAACGGTTAACGATTACACACAGTCGAGAACATTCCAAATGCACCTTGGCTATGGACCGGGGCTAAGCTTCAAGACTCCGTTCGGCCAGATCTGCGTAGACCTGGGCTTCAACGAGAATGGCAAAACTCAGCCCGACTTCCGAATAGGAAACAGCTTCTAAGGGACAATAAAGTATGAAAACAGAGAGATTGGGATGGATGGTAGCGGCAGCCTTGGCGGGCGCCGTCATCGGAATGGGCTTCCGGGCCCCCGGCGACAAAACGGGCACCGTAGACGTGATCAAGGTGTTCAAAGACAGCGACTACGCGAAGACTCAGAACGAGGGCCTGCAAGCTCAGGTCGCGGCGCGGCGCGACGTCGTGACATTCGTCCAGACGCACCGGAACATGAAGCCGGAAGATGCGGACAAGCTTCGAATCCTTAGCACGAAAGATAAGCCGACCGCCGCCGACAAAGACGACATCACTCGAATAAAGACCGATGCGGGCTCGGACGAGCAGAAGGCCCAGGCGCTACAAACCAAGGAGAAGCCGACTGCCGCCGAATTGACGCAGATTGAGGACTACACGAAACGAAAGGACGCCACTGGCCAACGACTGGAAAAGTGGAGAACCGAGTTCAACGACGAGTTGACCCAGCAGCAAGAGAAGATGAATGCCGATGCGCTGGTTCGCGTTCGCCAGGTGATCCAGCAGGTTGCTCGCGATCAGGGATATTCGATCGTGTTTGCCCAGGAGATCGCTCCGTATTGTTCGAACGACCTGACAGCCGATTCACTAAAGGGTATGAACGCCAAGAAGTAGGTCGTCGACTCATTGCTCGATTCGTGCCGCCGGGGCCAAGTCGTCGACAAGACAAGGCGTTCCGGCGGCGCGTCATTTTTTGGCACGCGCCAATCCGGATTCGATAATGCGAAATAGCAGGCAGATGATTGGGAGATGGACTCGATGCGTATGACGCGCTTTCTTCAGTTTGGATGGGTGCTGGCTGCCGTCCTAATTGGCGTTGCCTTGGCAGGCGGCTTCCAGACCAACGACATCAAGATCGGAACCGTCGATATCGTTCGGCTGCTGGATCAAAGTGATTACGGCAAAGAGGGCCAGGACCTCTTCAAAAAGATGAAGACGACACGTGAGGGGCTGCTTGAGTTCGTCGACACGTACCGGATCTTGACGGCCGAGCAAGCGCAGCGCATCAAGGAGTTAAGTCTTAAGGAAAGTCCCACCACCGAAGACAAAGCAGAGCTCGATCGAATCAAAGCCGACGTCGTAGCTACGAGCAAGCGATCCACTGAACTGGCAACAAAGCCGAATATGACGCCCGAAGAACGAACCCTCGTCGAAGAGTACGCTCGACGTAGCCAGCAGATGAACGATGCCGTCCAGCGCTGGTTCAAGGAATTCAACAACGATATGGCCGACTTTGCCGACAAGCGCAAACTCGTGGGCCTTACGAAGGCCCGCAAGGCGATCAACGACGTGGCCAAGACCCAAGGCTACACCGTTGTCTTCGACGAGACGACCGCTCCCTATGGGGCGAACGATGTCACCGACGCCGCGCTGTCCGCGATGAATGCGAAGAGCTAGAATCGTTCTGTTCGCCGTCGCGATTGCCGGCGGATGTCAAAAGCCGACCACAACGGCGGTGTACGTCAACCTGGATCGCCTGCTCGCTCAAGGTACGCGGGTTGCTCCGGTAGGCGTTCCACTTCCGACCGTGCCAAGGCCCCTCGGCAACGTCATAGAGCAAGTGCCGGGCAGTGGGGCCATCGCGATCCGAGACCCCTCCAACACGCCTCGCCTGAATGTGCGAGAGATGTTCCAACAGGAGCAGTCAAAGGCGGTGGATACGCTTCAAAGGCGGCTACGGCAGTATTACGGCAGCGAAGCAAACCGATTCCGGATGGAGCAAGCATTGGCGCTCGGGAATTTGGACCAAGTCGCTTTTCGAGAGGCAAATGATCGAATACGTGTACGTTTCGAAGCGTGGGCAACCGAACGTGCCCCGGTTTTTGCCAAGCTCACGCTTTTGGCGGGGTTCCCAGATCCCAACCCGACATCTCAACCACCTGCACGCGCGCCGAATCCGATTCAGCGTCAAAGGCTTGAGACGGCAGACAGGCTGCGGACGGATCTTAAGACCATCGACGATCGGTTCTCGGCCGATTGTGCCAAGATTTTTGCCGTCATGTTCGACAAATCTAGCGCTTCGCAAGCAGATCTGCAACGGCGAATCGAGGCATTCGCGAACGAGTTGGACCGGAGGGCCGAGCGCGAAGCACGGGCACAGATCAGAAACGTGGATTCTCAACTTGAGTTCCGACTGGCCGATCCAACGCCGGTGGCATTTCCTGGATCTCCATCTCACTCTGTCCGGATTTCCACCGACTCCCCTTTGGACCCCTCGCCAGTGGTACCTTCTGAAGGATTAGTCGAGGGAACCGCCGACCACCGAAAAATGCTGGAGGGTGAATTGCGCATCTGGCTAGCCCTCAATCGGTACCGAGCGGTCCAATCGTCTAGAGGCGTCAAAGATGCCACGCAAGAGTTCCAGCTATGGAGACAACAAAAAGGGCTTGGACCCTAGGACAACTAGCGCAGTTATTGAACGGCACGTTGGACGGCCCTGCCGACCGACTCATCGTTCGCCCGGTTCCAGCGGGCATTAGCGACCCTGCGGGCATCACATTCGCCGAATCGCCGGAGTACCTCTCCCGTGCAATTAGGGCCGATGTCGGCGCCGTGTTGGTTGCACGCGGAACGACGTCACCGGGCGTCGCCACGATCCAAACCGACCACCCTCGTGCCGCCTTCGGTCGCGTGCTCGCCATGTTTCAGCGACCTCTGCCTCTTGCGCCAGGTATCCATCCCACCGCCGTGATCAGCCCTGATGCCATCATTTCGCCGACTGCTATGGTCGGGCCGTATGCTGTGGTGGAGCGACACGCAACGATAGGCGATGGAACCAAGATCTATTCCTTCGCCTACGTTGGGGAAGGGTGCAGTATCGGCAAGAACGTAACCATCAATCCGCATGCAGTCCTCTATCAGGATGTCACTGTCGGTGATCGAAGCATCATCCATGCCGGAGCGATTGTCGGAGCAGATGGATTCGGCTTTGTTTGGAACGGCCCCGATCGGGCCTTCCGTGTAAAGGTTCCCCAAGTCGGCACCGTTGAAATCGGCTCAGACGTCGAAATAGGCGCGCTGACGGCGGTCGACCGAGCCACGGCAGGGAGCACGGTGCTTGGGCAGGGAGTCAAGCTGGACAACCTTGTACAGATAGGCCATAACTGCAAAATCGGCGAACACACCGTGATTGCCGGCCAAACCGCGATGGGCGGAAGTTCGGAGGCCGGCCGAAGAAATGACATTGGCGGACACGTAGCAATCACTGATCACGTAAAGGTCGGAGACAATGTGATCCTGGCCGGCAGAACTGGCGTCACCAACGATATCGACGAACCCGGACCTTACTGGGGAACGCCGGCCAGACCGATGGGGATGGCAAAGCGAATCATCGCGGTCATGCAGAGGCTTCCAGAAATGCACCGGACGATTCGTGACTTGGAGAACCGCCTGGCGAAACTCGAGCAGAAGGCGAGCGATTCGGAGCAACCATGCAAGTGACTCGTCGAACTTTGGCGAGTCCGGCCCACCTCGACGGCATTGGCCTGCATACGGGCACACCTGTCGAGGTGACCATCCATCCATCTGACCAAGGCATCGCATTTCGATTGGGCGGCGATCGGGTGGTCGCGGCCCCTGAGAACGTAACCGACACGACTCGATGCACTCGCCTCGGTGGAATCGGAACCATCGAGCATCTGATGAGCGCCTTTGCCGGTCTCGAGATCACCGATGCCGAAGTCGAACTCACGTCCCCGGAACTCCCAGGCTTGGACGGCAGCGCCAAGCTCTTCGTAGAAGCACTGACTTGCGCCGGGCTCATAGACATCGGCGGGCAAACGGTTCCGGACCTCTACCGCCGCCTTTTCATTCAGGACGACCATTACGAAATCGCAATTGCAAGAGGCGCCGGTCACTGGCGCTACGACTTCCTAACCGGAGATCGGTGGCCCGGTAGTCAAGGATTCGAGTTGACCGAAATAGTCGAGGGCTACAAGGAGCATGTCGCGCCGGCACGGACGTTTGCTTTTGTTGAAGAACTCCCGATGATCATGAAATACGGACTTGGAAAGGGTCTGGACAAGGATTCAGCTCTCATCCTCGGCGAATCCGATTACGAGAATCCAGCACGTTTTGCCGATGAACCGGCAAGGCACAAACTCTTGGACCTCATCGGCGACCTTTACCTCGCCGGAGTCCCCATCCGGGCACTGAACGTAGTGTCCGCAAAGAGCGGACACACCGCCAACGTGAAGGCCGCCGCCATGCTGCGCCAGGCGATTCAGCCTACAGAATGATCGCGACCGTGATCGGTCCTTGCGAACCAGGAAGCGATTCCGACGCATGCAACGCGAGAAACGCATAGACGTCGGTGAACGAAGTGACATGTCCCGCACGCTGGTTGAAGATCTCGGGAGGTAAGTTGGGCCCGACGGAACGCGCCACTCCGTGCAGGACCAACAAATAACGGATCGCTGCAGTGGGCTCGTGCAGAAATGAATCCGATTGCCGTTCTCCGGCATGCAGAACTGAGGCTTCCAATTTGTTGATCTGCATGTATGAACTCAGGTCGTTTAAAAAAGCCCGGGGCCGAGTCGGTTGGATACTTATGAGGGGTCGCTCGACTCCCGGGTGGGTTGGAATGACGTATACGTTGTAGCTCGCATTCATGCAGGCGGCAAGATCAGAACCCGATCATTTAGCGATCACTTGAGGACGCCGCATGTTCCACTGGACCGAACAACTGGGACTTTTATTCCACCACCCGGTCAATCGACCTTCAGGGTCTGAGCGTAGGAGTAGCCGGCAACTAGATTCCGGGGAGGCACATCCACGCCGCTCACATTGCTCGTGAATAGATACAATCCGTGCCCTCCGTCGGTATCTCGGTAAAAGCCATCGATTTCGGCTCTAACGTCGTCCTCACTGCCGAAAGGCAACGTTCTCGAAACGCTCATTCCTGCCCAGATCAACGGTGCTTCGCCGAACACCGTCTTCAGCGAGCGTAACTCGCGAATCGAAACCCCACACTCATATTGAAAGCCCTGAAATCCTCGAAATCCCAAGCCAAGGATGTCGGGAACGATTGGGCGCACGTCGCCATCACAGTGATGGATGAGCCGAACCCCCGCGTTGACGAGCGGTTCGATGATCAGTCGAACGGTCGGAAAGTATTGGGCCCTAAGAAACTCCACGGAACAGAGCGGTCCCTGCATCGAGCAAAGGTCCTCGCCACAGAACAGCGTCGGAATCAACTCGTATTCCCGATAGAGGTCGACCAAGATCTTGGCCCTCTCACGCGACGCGATAGACCGCCCCCACCAAATGCGACCGACCGCCTCCGGATATAGGGCACACGCGCTCAGGAACGCGGTGTAGCCGTATTGGGTGTAGAGCGGGAAATGTCCGCCCAGTTCCCAGAAGTTGGGCATGGGCTCGATCGCGCCCCAGTCTCTGAATGCGCGGCCAAAGTAGTTTCGGAATCTGGCGGTCTCGACATCTCGGTCGAACCCAGAAAGGATCTCCCGTTCATCAGGGACCTTCGCTGCCGCTTCCAGAAGCGCCTCCGGTTCAATGCCCTCGAACACTGCCTCTTCAACGAGTCCGGTGCGAATCTGGTCCGCCGATGTAGGCACGACCGGAGAAACCATTCCGTCGACACCAAGATGCCAGTGCGCCTCCAAGGTCCCGCGATACGGATCGGCAAGAAACTCGTCAATCCCCGTATTGGCAAGGCTTGCCAGGTTGGCTGCACCCATGATCCAACCGCCGATGGTCGGAACACGGTCGGCGGACTGCCGCAGCGTCTGGTTGACGAGTCGTTCTTTCGGACTCACATTGTCAGTATGCCCGCGTTGCTCCCCCCGCCCGCACTGCAGACAAGGGGAGTGGATGCATTTAGCTAGCGGGTCACGGTTAGGGGGGTCGTCACTGTTACCGAACCTAGAGTGGCTCCGACGGTTAGCGTAACGGTTGAACCGACTTTATGGTGGGTCACAGCAAACGTCGCCGTCTTCTGCCCGGCGCGGATCGTTACGTTCGCCGGAGTCGTAGCAACGTTGGTGTCTGAAGTGCCGAGAGAGATCACCACTCCTCCGGCCGGGGCAGGACTGCCAATCCCTACCGTGCCCGTGACCACGGTCGAGGCACTGCCTTTGACGGTGGTTGGCTTAACCGTAACTCGCACGAGCACTGGCGCCTTAATCGACAGAGTCGCATGCTGGCTGCTAGTTCCAACGGCTCCCTTGATGAAGCTCAGAGTATCCGACGGAACGGCCGACGTCGTCACGGTGAAAGAGCCCGAGCCGATATCTACAGGGACTTTCGCGTTTGCCGGCAGAGCTACTTTCGCCCCGCTTTGCGTGAGGGTGACGGTAATTGCCCCGCTGTTGGGGCCAGGCATTGCATTGAGGATGATCGTGCCGGTCGACTTATCTCCGCCGGCAACCGAACTGGGATTGAGCGAAATACTCGCGATTGCAAATGGATCCACTTGAAGATTGGCGAAAACGGAGTGGTGGTTCGCGGTCGCAGTGATCGTGACGGTCTGACTCGATCTTACGAGGAGATGTTTCACCGCGAACGAAACGGTCAGTTGGCTGCTTGTCGGCTTGGCGGTAATCGAGGTCGGAAGGACTACCACGGTCTTGTCGGTGCTCGAAAGCTGGACTGCCAAACCCGCTGATGGCGTCGGACCGTTGAATGTCAGTATTCCGGTGCATGCCATTTCGGAACCGCCTACGACAGGCGAGCTCGAGAGCGTCATTCCCTGCAAGGATGCCGCCCTCACATAGAATGTCCCCGTCTGTGTTACGCTTCCCGCCTTTGCCGTGATCATCGTCGACAAGTCGGCGCCAACCGTCGAAGCTGTGATTGTGAAAGCTGCGACCGACGAACCGGCTGCCACGGTTACGGTGGCCGGTACCTTGACATTCGCCTGACTAGAGCTCAGGGTGACTTTGATGCCTCCTGTTGGAGCATTGCCGGTCAGAAGTACTTCGCCGGTTGCCGACATGCCTCCGACGACCGGATTGGTCACGGCGCCAACCGACTGCAGCACCGGCGCCTTGATCGTCAGCGTTTGCGATTTCGAGATCGATATTTCGGTGGCAGTGATCGTTGCCGTCGCGTCAGAACTGACGACGCTGGTGGAAATCTGGAAACTCGCTGTCGTCGCCCCCGACGGAACCGTGATCGATGAGGGCGCCGATATCGACGAATCCACCTTGAGTTGAATGGTCGTCCCGGACGAAGGCGCTGGTTTCGACAAGGTGACCGAGCCTACCGTCGTAAGGCCGCCGACGACCGGGTTGGGCGAAATAGTCAAGCCGTTGAGGTTGGCTCCGCCCGCCGGGAGGTAGATCCGCCACCATCCCCGCCCAAACGTTCCCAGGTTGAGATAACGCGTTCCTGGAACGGCCACAAGATCGTGGGCGAGCACAGGCGGCAATCCAAAGGCCGTGCCCATATTTGCCCATGTGGTTCCGCCATCGGTCGTTTGAAAAACTCCCGCATCCATCGCCACATACCATGTGTTTTGGGGATCGTCCAGATCTCGGGCGAACGAGTTGAGCGAAGAATCGGGAAGAGAAGTCGTCCCCGATCCCGTCACGGGAGTCCATGGGTATTGGAACGGACCAGCAGTATTCGTGCAACGCCATAGGTGCTTTATCCCGGAAGACGAAAAGCCGATGACGATATCGTTTGGATTGGTCGGATTGACGCTGATCGAAGTGATCCCCGCCGTGATCGGCGGTGGCACGAAGCGGAAAGTCGTCCCGCCGTCGGCGGATGTAGTGAGTACACCGTTCGACGCTCCGCAGTAGATACGGTTCTGATCCGATGGCGCAACCGCAATGGCGGTTACAGTTCCGTCGGAGAGCCCGACCTCGGGTCCTTCCGTCCACTGGTTGGAAGTGTCGTCGTAGATCCAAAAGTGATTGGTCCCGGTATACAACTTTGTCTGGTCGAATGGGTTGAGAACAACGGTGGCTACGAATGGCAGGTTCTCGCCGGCCGGTACTGGAGGAGAGATGTCTTTCCAGGTTTTCCACCCATCGTCCGTGCGAATCATGCCGAGATTCTCGTCCGTCGCGTAACTAATCAGCGGGTTCTGCTGATTGATGGCGCATCCCCCGCCGTCGCCGGCGCACGTGTTGCCCCAGTTACCCAAGTCGCCGGTCGCGAACGGCGTGGCGTTGTCCTGAGCGCCCCCAATGAGGTAGTTGGGATCGGTAGGATGGCATGCGATCTTGTAGAACATCGAGTTGGCCAGGTACTTGTTAAGCGACGTAATCGAGTTCTTCTGCTTGTTCGAATCCCATGACAACTGGTAAATGCCGCCGTCATTGCTGAAGAGCATGAGGTTCGGATTGGTCAGGCACATGGCAAAGGCATGTTGATCGTTGTGAGTGATGGCCCCCTGCGATTGGGTCAGCCATGACGGACCGCCTACCGAGTTCCAAGTCTTCCCCTGATCATCCGACTCTTGGATATCGATCTCACTTAAGTACAAGATATCGGTGTTGCTGGACTTTACG
The DNA here is from genome assembly GCA_031292555.1 of Fimbriimonas sp. GTDB lineage: Bacteria > Armatimonadota > Fimbriimonadia > Fimbriimonadales > Fimbriimonadaceae > Fimbriimonas. Next base: position 8,708 of record JARLGV010000135.1, on the reverse strand, counting down.
ACCCGGTTACCACATCCGAGATTGAAGTCGTACCAACTCTGGCTGAAATTGTAATTGTCGGATCCATGGAGCTTCCCTCCCGTGGGCAGATTGGCGCTCTGATCCGTCCAATTCTTGCCCTGGTTCACACTTGTGTACAACTTCATGTTTTGTGAATCCAAGATGTACACATTCTGCGAATTAGTGGGAGAGGTCGCGACGGAATAAGCCCAATACCCATTCGCCGAATCCTGAATTGGACAGGCTTGAGATTGCCATGACTTTCCATGGTCGTCCGAGTAGATCAGCCTGCTCAAGGTGCTGATTGAGCTGTCAGGTATTCCGGCAGCGAGTGCATAGAACCGAGTGTTTCCATTGACGGGGGCGGTTGCTGCTAGCGTCGAGAAGCGGCAGTTGTAGGTGTTTTGGTTAAGTTCGGTCCAAGAAACGCCACCGTCTGTCGAGCGGTATAGGTCATCCCCTGCCGCATAGTCCCCGGTCCCCGCAATGATCGTCTGATCGTTAGTCGGATCGATCAACAAGCTAGCAACCCCGTTCTTCCTGAATATCGCGGGATCGATCAGACTCCAGGTTTGTCCTCCGTCGGTTGACCATTCGATCCCATGACACCCCCAGAGGTGCCCGTGATAGTCGCCCAACCCGACGAAAATTATGTTGGAGTTCATGGGATCGATCGCGATACAGTTGACTGCCAACTGGCTCCATGTACTTGAGAGCCACGTCCACGTCGCGCCGGCGTTCGTGCTCCTCCACAGCCCACCTTGAGCGGCTCCGGCGTAAATGGTGGTCGGCGTCTTCGGGTCGAACGCGACTGCGTTGATGCGGCCGTTCACCGGGCCGATTCCAAAGCAGATCGCGTTTGCTGCCTGGAGATTTGTCGGGCCGACGAACTGCCACGACTGCGAGTCCATTGGCGAGAACGGTCCGACGTTGCGCAACTTCGCCTTCGGCATAAGGTTCGCATGAGCCTGAGCGCGTTCGAGTGAACGCCAATTGTATGTGTCATTCGGAAACGCGTGCTTCTTAAGGAAGTCCCGGTAAAAGCCCAGGTAATCGACGCCACCCTCGTTGTCACCTCCCCGGACCTCGTCGCCCTTGGTCAGATGATCGATCTTCCGGTCGAGCGAGCGAACCGAGTTCATGTCGAACGGCTCCTCATCTGGATCGAGGACGCGAACGCCCTTCAGATGGGCAAGACGCCGCTTCGCTTGGTCCTCGCCGACCCCACTGTTCAATTGAATCAAGTAGCATCGCGAACCACGAGTGCGGGACTCTATCATTCCAAGCGGTTGCACCGCATGGGCCAAGGACTCGACCGAAACCGAAGGTTCAGTACGAACGAAGATCTCTGGTCCGGGGGACTTTGCGGAAGACGAAGCATGGACCAGAAGGGCAAGGGCGGCTAATAAACAACTCAATAACAACACCTAACTTCCTCGCTGAAGAGGAATATTTAGTTTCGACGGCCATTGTAGTCGTTAGTTCTCTTTTGTCGAATACCTGTAGATCCTAATCTTGGTATTTGCTTGTTTTACCGCTAGAGGGCAGATATGAATCGCTATGCCTACCGGCAGGAGTCGATCCAACGCACCTTTTCCGCCAAAGGTCCCCGCTCACCGGCGGGCCACGCCGTTGATGGCCAGCCGCACATGAAGAAGCCCACCAACCTCGAAGGCGCCGACCAGCCGAGGCCCTCTGCAACCGCTTTATTCACTGACAAACCTTTGGAGTGCCACATCCCGGCAAGTCCCATCGCCGATGCCATCAAATGCAGGTTCTGTACTGCGCAAGCGACGGCCATTAGCTCCTCTTCCTCGGTCATCAAGAGGGATCCGTCCTCCTTTAGCTTAGGCGTCATGCCAATGGCGATCCAGACCGGTGAGGCGTAAGCTCTCTTGGTAGCGCCTTCCCGGGCAAGAGCTGCATCGTCACCGCCGGATTTCGACTGAACAGCATCGGCAAACAAGTCAGCCAAGACCTTTCGACCCTCGCCGGAAAAGACGGCGAACCGCCAAGGCTCGGTGTCTTCGTTGCTTGGCGCCCAATTCGCCGATTCGAGCATTCGCTCGATGAGGTTCCGATCGACGGGATCGCTTCGTAGCTTGGAAAGGCCCATGCTTCGACGATTCTGGATTGCGTGAAAGAGCACGTCCACGTCGGACTCGAATCGGGCAGGCCGTCCTTCACGAATAGCGGAGATCGCACTCCTCAAAATGCCGGCAATCCGATCGGACTCTTCGGGACGATCGGGTCGGCGACCTCGCAGAATGCCTCTCAACTCGTTCCGAATCCCTCTAAGTCCGTCCACATCGGGCCCTTCGCCGTCTTCCTGCTCCTCTCCTTCGAGAGCGCGCCTGGCATCCGCCATCCTCGAACCAATTTGTTCGAGGTCACGGAGCACCTGTTCGGTCTGCGTTCGATTTTCGTTGAGATGCTGCAATCCCGGTGAAGTCAACCGGTAGCGCTTTTTCGAACCGTCCACCTCGACCTCGGCATACCCCAGTTCCTCGAGGTACGTAAGCGCAGGGTAGATCATTCCCGGGCTGGGAACGTAGAAGCCGTCGGAAAGGTCCTCCAAGGACTTAATGAGTTCGTACCCGTGCGAACCGCCTTTCTCCAGAAGGGCCAGGATGACCAATTGGAGGTTCTCAGACGACAGCTTACGGCCGGAATGAAGACCATGCCGTTCATGGCGATGACGCCCTCCGAACACGCCACGACCCTCGTGATGATGGCGGCCATGACGTGAGCATCCTCGATCTATATCGTAAAACATATCTTTAGATATGGTTTGATCGACTAAAAGTTCACCCAAATCCCAGAAAACCAGCAATCCGACTCGTATGAACTAGAATCGAGCCACTACGGTGACTTCTCCATGCACACCCCGAAGCCGTATCGTCTCCTTCCCGTGATCGAAGTCGTGCCATGCCTTGCCGTTGACAGTAACCGATTTGATCGGCAGGGACTTGGGGTGCCGAAGCCGCAGGTAGACGCTTTTAGCCGGATCTCTAGACGGCACGGCAATCCTAACGGCGATCGAGCCGTTCAGCACGTCCGACTTGATCGAATAGGCGAGTTCGCCGAAATACGTCGGCGCTCCGCGGACCGCAATCTCTTTACCTTGTTCCAGCCACGTGCGGGGAGTGGCAAAGGCAAGGCACAAATCAGGTCCCTTTTCCATGACGAGGAGGTCCCGATAGTTCTCCATGAACCAGCCAGCCGTGCCGTTGTCGGGAGCGGCACAGTCGTCGAAGTTGCCAAGGTGCCAATGCTCCCAAAGCTTCCCGTCAGCCCCGACGACCGACGCGTAGGCATTCATCCAGAAGCGCAAGAAGCTCGGCACGTCGTCCTGGAGCAAGTAGATATTCGCGTTGTGCGATGCCTTCGGCAAAATCACGAAGCAATTCCAGAACCAGGCATCGTCGACCGGTGCGCCCTTCTCCGCCCTGGAGGCTTCGTCCTTTCGAATCGCCTCGTGAGACGTTCCCATCTCCGCCATGTCTTCGATCGTCTCCACCATCCTGGGATCGGTGGCCGCGATTGCGCCGAATGGCTCTGATAGAGGGAGCGGCCCCATGAACTTGTCGCAATCGGGAAACTGTGGCGCCCCGATTTCGGGACCGGTCAAACCACGCGAGTAGGCCATTCTTGGCAGATAGCTGTGATAGGCCCCATCCTGGCCGAGCCTAACGGGAGCGAGGGCAGCTTCGCGTTCGATGGCCCGCCGCAGGTCCCGGCGAAAGCTCGTCGCCTCTCGTTTGTACCGCTTTCCCTCCGCCGGATCGACCTCAGATAATGCATCCGCGAACCGCTGAAGCCCCTGCAAAGAGAGGGCGTTGTCCACGTAGTACCAGTGCCAGTCGCACGCTGGCATCGCATAATCGCCGAGCATCTGGGGAGGCATGAGTCCGGCGACGAAGAGGTCTTTGCGGTTGGGCAGATTGGCCAAATAGCCGGTGCGCTGCCGCACGATCCAGTCGGCGGCGGCTTGTAGACGCGTACGGTTTCGTACGAACCAGGCCCGGTCGCCGGTGAGGAAATACCGCTCGGCCATCGCGAAGAGGAGCCTTCCAGTCGAGGCATGGGTCCCATCGTGGCTATAGCCCATGTCGTGCTTGATGGCAGTAGCCCACTCAAGGGCACCCTTGCCGTCTGAATAGTCCCCATCTGATTTGGCTCCCGGCGCAGATAGGAAGTGCTCGTAAATGCGATCCGCCTCTTGGTGGAGACCGATCATGTCCATCTCGTGGGCAACGCGCCCAACCTCAAAGGCAAGTGAACCCCACATGTTCTTGCCTCTTAGCTGATTCGTAACGGCTCTCCAAGCGCCCTCCCAACCGGGATCGGGGACCTTCACCTCCATCGGCGGAATGGGGAGATCCGGCATGACCTTGAGCGTGGTTCCCTTCGGGCACGTCCAAAGCCGGACCTCATGCATGACTTGCTCCCAGGACGAAGCCTCTGGATGGTCGCGGACCATTTCTCGCAGCCCTTTACCCTTGGCAGCCGACAACCCATTTGCAAACTGGCGGGCCGTCATCCCAGATCCTGCGCGAACTACGAAGATCCCTAGCCTCGGAATCAACATCGGCCCACGGTCGAGGTCTTTGAGGCTAAAGGTGAAGCTCTCCCCCATCTTCGATCGCACGGTCAAGCGGCTGTCGAGTCCTGGTCGGATATCTGGCGCATACAGGAGGGAAACCGCCACTCCCCGGCGATCAGATATGGACGGCGATGATCTTAAAGTGAGCCCGGTTACCGTCGTACCTGAGTCGCCGTCCAGCGGCTTGATGGCTTTGACCTGGGCGACATACGGCTCCAGGCTGGCTGCGAATTCGCCAACAGTAGCGCTGGCGCCATATCCCCACTCGATTTCAATATCCGAGCGCTTCCATTTGCCCAAGTCAGGACCGACAATTCGTAGAGAGGGGATCGAGGACGGATTCTCCGGTCCGAACACGGCGACCATCTCGGCTGCCGCAGGGACTCGGTTGTTGTAGGACGAGTCCATCTTTTCCGATGGATCGCTGCGGTAGATCCAGGTCCGTCGATCGGCAGACATCTCCGGATCAGTAAGAACCTTGTCGACGGTCCACCCAAACCAACCAAAGGAAGTCGGATAGGACCGGACTTCGATCGAGTCGACGGGCGGGGGATCGCCCGGCCAGTGCAACTCGACGCGGTAGTCGACCAAACCACCCGTCCACAACAACCCGGCTTTCAGTTGCCCCTTGGGTTTGGGTGGAAACGTCTTGAGCATGTCCGGCATGTCATAAGCGATGCTCTTCAGATCGTCCTTTGGGACGGAGACCGACGCAGCGCGATAGACGCCCTCCAAGCGATCGAGACGCCGAGGTATGAACGATGCCTCCGGCTGCGGCTGGATCTTCCGGTCGGCCCGGAACTCGTAGCACCATGGGCCAATGTCGACGGCATCTCCCTCATGTCGTCCAGGGAGCAAAGCCAGTTCTCCTGCACGGTCCACTCGATGGTGGACGCACGCCATGGTCCCCAGCGCCGTTGCCACTACCAAGAGCGAGATCGTCATGTCGCACAGGTTACCAAGCGCCGAAGCCGAAGGCTAGCAAGGGGGGGGCAGAACAGCGTGCTAACTTCCTGCTTTCATTTCCCAAGCGGAGAACCGAGTGAACCCGTAATCCCTATTCAAGCCCGATGGCCCCGCCAAGTAGAGTCCTATGCCCGGATTGCCGGTGGCATAGGTCGGATCGGTCGCCTGAAGCACCTGCTTGCCATTGATAAAGGCGGTAATCACATGTCCTACCACGGTCGCCTTGACGACATCGCCGTTGGAAACGCCAAACGACGCTCCGCCCGCCGCATTCAGATAGGTAAATTTGCCAAGCGGCCCATTCCAGCGAACGATCTGGCAATAGGCGTCGCCAGTCTTGAGGCACCGGAAGTTGATTTCGTACCCGGTCGCTTCATGGGCCGAGATCGCGCTTCGAAGCCGTAGCTCCACCTCCTCATAGGCCGTTGACGTCTGATTGACGGAATGGACGGTCGCCTCCGCTCCCTGATCAGGCTTCCAGACTCCTGCCAAAAGGGCGGTCGAATCGTCGTATTGAACATTCCCCGACTCCGTCCCACGAGCCAGCCCGTGCGTCGTGGCAACGTCGCACCAGTCCAGGCCCTCCCGATGGCCATTGATCCAAACTCCGTGCTGATCGACCGGGTTCTCGGTGGCAGGAAACGCAGTGGAATACGTCCGCAATCCTGCCGGAGCCGATCCCCCGCCGCCACAGGCCGAAAGCAACGCCGCGACACCGAACCACAAGATCTGCTTCATTGCTCCCATTCTAGGCTTCATCTCAGTGTCAGGCAGCACGACATTGGGTGCTCTGTCCTTCTAGCCGGTTTCCTGCTGCCACAGCAATTCGGTCACCCTAGCCGTGCCCGCCTTCAGGTGACGCCTAAACGTCGCTATAGACACATCGACCTTCTCTGCCGCAACCTCCTGTGATCTCATCGGCCGAAAATAGCAGGTATCGAGTGCCAAATAGAGCTTTTCCTCCTTAGAGCTCTCCCTAAGTGATTCACCGGCTTCCTTGAGGAGTTCGCGCAGTCGCAGGATGCGTTCCTTGGTATCAGCGTCGGGGGAGACGCGTTCGACGATCAGTCTCGATTTCAACAAGGGATTCAGGGCCAGTTTCGGTGGGTTAGTGTAGCTCTTCAACGCCTCCGACACGCTCTCCTCGAAACCCTCGCGCGACAGAACGACGAGGTCCGCCGCTGCCTTTGGACGCTCCGCCGACGCTTTGATCGGGACCTCCTGTTCGCTCAGACGCTCGAGCCAAGGCTTGGGCGGGAGTGCCCGCCAATCGAAGCCATAGACACCATAGCGTCTGCCATCCAAGTCGAACGCGGCCGGTTCGACCAGCTCATGCATGGCATAGTGGAACATCGGCGCCCAGAACCCCGCATCTGCGCAGGGCAAGTAAGTCATCGCCAGATTCTGCGTCGTCAGGTAGTGCTGGACGATCGAGACGAAGAGCGTGCTTTGGATCGAGGAGACGTTTTGGTAGTCGTCATCGGCCATCCAAAACCGGAAGTAAGTTGCTCGCTCCCCGTTTGTCAACGCGGAAGTGGCCTCCAGGTGCCTCAACGCAGCCGACGTGGCCGGATCTCGACTGACAGCTTCGATAGGAGTTAGATTCAGGGAGGCGAGGAGGCCCTTTAGGCGATGCGGGTTGAACGAATCGCGCATGACGAGAAACCCCTCGGGTTGCCGTTCAAACCAGTACCGTGCCCACCCCGCCGACTCCGATCCCTCGTGCTTTTCGACAATCCGCACGATTTCGGATAGATCCTCGATGCGGGCGGAGTCGGCGAAAGCCTCGTCGTGGGAGTGCCACCGAAAGAACGGCTCCATCACCGGATTGTCCCGGTGAAGATAGATGTAGTCGAATAGGATGAGCTGTTGTGCGGGACCAGTCGCTCGCTCCAGCCGATCAGCATAATAGGCCCGCACTCGATGGTGGAATTCAGAATAACGATCTGCATTGCGCCATCGAAGGTCAGTTGCGATTGCCTCACGGGCGAGATCGTGAGGCATCAAACCAAAGGGCGTGACCTCCATGAAGGACAGCGACTTCAGCCAGGCAAAGAGTTCTGGAGTTCTAGACGACCGCAGAACGTCGGCGATGAGAGCTTCGGTCGTCATCCGCACGAGCGAACAGATCTCGAGGAGGTCCCGTTGAACCGGCTCCTCCACGTTTTCCACGAAACGGTCGAGAAGTGCCGAAACGATGTCCAGCGACGGGTCGGGGCCCAAACCGACGGCGCCCGTCTGAGCGTAGTTCTCAGCCACCAACGATAGTGCGAGGGGAAAGCCGTGCGTCATGTGGACGATCTGGTCATGCACCGAGGGCGGAACGGTCTGCGCGGAGAGGTAGGAGCGAGACTCCACCGCGCTCAAGTTCCGTAAGGGCGCCGCACGGCAAAGACTCTGCCAAACGTCCGACCTCCAGCCCACCGAAGGCCGCTTTCTTCCCAAGAGCACGACGAGCACATTCTCCGGAAGCTGTGGGATGAACGTCTCCCGAAGCCATCCATCCAAGGGCTCGATCGCTTCATAGGTATCGACGAAAAGAACGCCACGCCCCTCCGCTGCCAATGCGGCCATCGCCTCGGCTTGTCCGCTTTGCCCGGTTGCGCGACAGAGAGCATCCACAAACAGGTCCGGATTCGGCTGCAAGTAGCGACCGTCCAGCGTACATGACGAGACACCCTTAGCACGACAGATCGACTCGAACTGCCGAAGCAACGTCGTTTTGCCGACGCCGCCCGGTCCGTACACTGCCAACACCACGTGCGGCATCGGTCGGCTGCCGATCACCGAGGTGAACAAATCGATCTCTTCGGCACGCCCGACAAACTGACGGCCACGCTCAGCCCTGATCCGGTCTTCCAATCGCCCTGACAATCGACAAACCTCCGAGGCGAGTTTACGACAGTACGGCCACTTTCGGTGAACCGGACCGTTGACCTGCGCTAGCGACCTCGCCTCGACCATCTTCTACTGCCCTTTCGGGAGTACCGGCCCCCGTCAGAACATGTCCTTCGCATTAATATTCGGTAAAGAACTTAGAGGAACGCCAGGTTAAGAGGATTCTTTTCTGGAATGGTCGTTCCAGTAATGTGCTAGCATGGATCTTCGTTGGGACGACATCGACAATTCGACAGGG
>JARLGV010000018.1 GCA_031292555.1 Fimbriimonas sp. | reverse complement strand
TGGCAGAACAACCGGCAGGTCGGTATGCGGAAAGATGCCGTGTTCGTCGAGGGGATCTTCGAGGAATTGGATGCTCCCGGCGAGTGGTTCCTGGATCGGGCCACTCACATGCTTTACTACTATCCGCCTGCCGGGCTCGATCTGGCTCATGCGACGTTCGAAGGGGTCGGCCCCGCTAGCCTCGTTGAGTTTCGCGGCACGGAGGCCCACCCGGTGCGAAACGTCTCGTTCGAGGGGTTCGTGTTTCAGAGGACCGCGCGGACCTTCATGCAGAATCGTGAGCCGTTGCTGCGGAGCGACTGGACGACCTTCCGGGGCGGGGCGGTGTTCGCGCTCGGAACCGAGGGGTGTTCGATCCGAGGCTGTTTCTTCGATGCGGTCGGGGGAAACGCGGTGTTCGTCAGCGGTTTCAATCGGCATTTCACGGTCGGTGAGTGCCGGATCGAGAACGCGGGGGCGAACGGGGTGGCGTTCGTCGGTGACCCGAAGGCGGTCCGGAGCCCGCTGTTCGAGTATAACCAGCGGCACCGTTTGGCCGAAATCGACCGGCATCCCGGCCCGAAGACGGACGATTACCCGAGCGATTGCCTTGTGGACGATTGCCTGATCGCCCGAACGGGGCGAATCGAGAAGCAGAGCGCGCCGGTGGAGATCTCCATGTCGCGGCGGATCACCGTCCGGGATTGCTCGATCTACGATGTGCCAAGGGCCGGGATCAACATCGGCGACGGCTGTTGGGGCGGTCACCTGATCGAGGGGTGCGACGTGTTCGACACCGTAAAGGAGACGGGCGACCATGGCTCGTTCAACTCCTGGGGTCGAGACCGGTATTGGGGGCTCACCGGAGTCGACTTGAACGACCTCGACCGCGCCGGTCTTGACGATCTGCCGCTACTCGACGTCGTCGAGCCGATTACACTGCGCCACAACCGCTGGCGCTGCGACCACGGCTGGGACATCGATCTGGACGACGGTTCTTCGAACTTCCGGATCGTCGACAACCTATGCCTCCACGGCGGCCTGAAGCTCCGCGAGGGGTTCCACCGCGTCTGCGAGAACAATGTGATCGTGGGCAACAGCTTCCACATGCACGTCTGGTTCAAAGACAGCCACGACGTGATCGAGCGAAACATCGTCTTCACCCCCTATCAGGTCATCGAGGTCCCGAAGCCCTGGGGGGATGCGTGCGACTACAACCTCCTGCATCTGCCGAAGGTCAAGTCACCCATCCCCGCCGACATGCTGGCGGCTTTGAGCGGCCGAGACAGTCACTCCGTCGCGTCGGACGCCGAGTTCGTGGACGCCGCGACGGGTGACTACCGCGTGCAGCCCGGCTCGCCAGCGTTGAAGCTAGGCTTCAAGAACTTCGCCACCGATCGCTTCGGAGTGAGGTCGGCCACGCTGCGCAGACTTGCGAAGACGCCGGTCTTGCCGTAGTCCTCACGAAGTGATTTGAGCGACCAACGGCGGGAGCCTCGAACGATCCTGAATGGATCGAAGAGAATAGCCGGGGCGTCGCAGACCCCCGGAACGGGGGCGCCGCGTAACCGACCACGGAGCGGTCGCAGATTGGCCGATCCGTAATCGTAGATGCCGATTGCCGATACGCTGCTCTCTGCGACGCCCCCAGCGTCGGTCATTCCCGTCGTCCATCCGGGGGTCTTCGACACCCCGGCTACCTTCTGTGACGCCGATGGCGTCGGGAACAAGAAGTCTGATAGCCAGAAGACGAGCGGGCCACCAGGAGCTAACTTGCCTCACACCCACACGAACTCGTGCACACTGAAGTCGTGAAGAATGTGACCATTTCGCTACCCGAGGGCGTCCTCGAGAAGCTACGCGAACGGGCGAGCTCGGAAAGGAAATCGCTAAACCAATGGCTGCGTGAGCTGTTGGCGAAGGAGGTCGATGCCGATAGCGGCTGGTCGCGGAGCTTCCTCGAGCTTGCCGACGAGCTTGCGCGCGATGGCGGACCTCGGACATGGAATCGGGAGGACGCCTATGCCGAACGTCTTCGTTGACACCAATATCTTCCTCTGCTGCTTCGACAACTCCGATCCGAGCAAGCGCGATACGGCTCGTAATCGGGTAGCCGGCCTAGAGGACGCGTTGGTGACGTCGACTCAAGTGCTTCAGGAGTTTTACTGGAATGCGACCAAGAAACTCAGAATGACGCCGATCGAGGCCAAACGAGCGGTCGAACACATCTCATTGCAGAAGGTGATCCAGATCGGGCCCTCGATGATCGTCCACGCGATCGACACGAGCGACGCGCATCGAATCAGCTTCTGGGACGCTCTGATCATCGAAGCCGCCGCCATGGCCAGGTGCTCGACCCTGCTGTCGGAAGACCTGAATCACGGACAAGTCATCCGCGGAATCAAGGTTGAAAACCCGTTCGCTAACGGGTGAGATTCTGAATTCCACTCGGGCCAACCGTGTCCACGAGCATTCCGAGACGGAGACACTCCACCATCCGAGCGCCGAAGTGCTCCAACGGATGCAAATGGATTGTCCTTACGAAGATGCCTCTCAGAATGGATGAACTCCTTCAGCTACGTCCGTATCCCTATCACCTAACCGCCCAATCGAATGTCGCTTCCATCTCATCAAATGGAGAGTTGACTTGCGCTAAGGATCTGCTCGAGCTTGCCGGCAAAGAGCGGCTTCTCCGAACCCGGCGCGCACAAGCTGTCCGACTGGTCGTAAACGGTTTGGCCTTAGCCCTGCGAGATCAAGAGCCGCTCCACGCCGGAAACATGGAGTTACAGCATGGCTGGATATTGGGCGAGGTCGTCCTAATGTTGAACAAGAGGTGGCCCGTCTGGCATCGATTCGGAGCGAGCTTGCCATGCTGAAGTAGCGCCGTCCTGCTGAAGATTCATTCGGGGCAGTTTGAGGACATTCCAGAGACTTAGAAATGAGACGCATCGGTCGCGGTCTCGCGGTGACCGGCCAAGAACTGAACCTCCAGACCTTCCTGGCGACCAGGCCGGTCCATGGTGTGACGCATTTCGAAACCCGTTATGTTCACTTCTTACGGCATGTTCACCGAACAGTGAACATTGCCCAATAGGAGCTCCCGATGGTTTCGCTTCTGCCCTTAGTTTGCCTAGCAGCCCACGGATTGCATAGTCTCGATGATAGGAATGATCTCCATCGTCATCGAGAGCCACATTCGAGAACTCCAAGTAACGAGGCAGTCAATATCGCTGCGCAAGTCTGAAAGGACGCAGGCGCTGTACTAGGCTTGTGAGTTCACCGGCGGTGCTCGGTACCATGTCAACACATGCGAGAACTTCGGCCAGGTGCTTACGATTTACTGGTTACTCGTGCCTTACGTGAAGCAATTGCATCATTGCCATCGCACCTCACTGCGAGCATTCGAACGCTGGAATCAGTCGACGCAGTCGAGTACCTCGCACGTGAACTTGCGGCAAGGGCGCGGCGGCACTTGTCAGAAGCCGCTGACAACCATGACACCACGTTCCTTGATCGGGCAAATGGCCTCCTCGATCATGTAGAAGCGAACAACGCCGCTGAGTCCGCTCTCCTGACCGCGATTTCCCAACGGACTTTAGTGTCGCCTGCCGATTCTCTCGTACCGCTTTCACAAAGTGCTCTGATCACGAATGAT
>JARLGV010000017.1 GCA_031292555.1 Fimbriimonas sp. | reverse complement strand
CCTCTTCACGAGTTCTTCTTCGATCCCGCCCGTTCCCGAGACTATATGGTGCGGGCCAACTGGGCGCTCTATATCGATAACTACCTCGAAGGATTCCATATTCCGTTTATCCATGCCGCTCTGAACGAAGTGCTGGATTACGGCGACTATACGACCGAACCGTTCGAATGGGGCAACCTGCAACTGGCGGTGAGCAAGAACGGTGAGGGACGATTCGACCTTCCGAAAACTTCACCTGACTACGGACGTGATATTAGCGCGTACTACTACTGGTTATTCCCCAATACGATGCTGAACTTCTACCCGTGGGGGCTGTCGGTGAACGTGGTGCGGCCGTTGGCGACCGACCTCACGAAGATCTCGTTCCTCTGCTACGTGTGGGACGCCTCCAAACTGGGGCAAGGCGCGGGGGGAGATCTGGACCGTGTCGAGCGCGAGGACGAGCAGGTCGTGGAACTCGTGCAACGGGGAGTGCGCTCTCGATTTTACGACAAGGGAAGGTACTCGCCGGCGAGAGAGCAGAACGTACACCATTTTCATCGTCTGCTGGCTTCTCATCTCGCGTAAACGTTAAGGGCGGCCAGTCCGTCCTTAACGTAGCCGCATGCGCTTTATCGACGATACGCCACCCGACGAACCCACGCCCGGGGTCCAGATCCCAGAACCCCGGCAGATGCCGACTCCCGAAGAGAGGGCCCGCAAACGCAAGCGAGCGATGAAGATCCGGCTGTGGTTCTACGGGACGGTATTCGGTCTTCTTTATTTCGGACTCTGGTATCAGCCTTACGAGATCGACCTAGTTCCCCGCCATATCCCTAGTCCGAATCCGCGAATCGACCCCGATTCGAATCGCCTCTTCGCAAAGGACACGCGCATCTTGGTGGTGACGGCCCACCCAGACGACTCCGAGTTCTTCATCGGAGGGCTTCTCAGTCAACTTGCTAAGTCGGGAGCCGTTCTTCATCAGGTCATCTGCACCAATGGAGACAAGGGTTACTACTTCTTATTTACGAATGCCGCTCAGAATCGGGTTGTCCGGCAACGAGAGGCGCGTAGCGCGGCAGCAGCATGGAACGCCCAATCAATCGACTTCCTAGGCTATCCGGACCGTTGGCTCCATGCGAGCGACGATGTGGTGGCCAAACTCAGCGCCGAAATCGACCGGTTCAAGCCCGAGTACATCTTGGCTTTCGATGGCGACTATCCCCCTCGTGCCAGCCACCAAGATCACCGCCGATCCGGCGATGCGGTCGAGATGGCGGCCAAGAAGACGAAGGTCGCGAAGTGGCTGCTGCTCTTCTCCACGATCGCGCCGAACTATATCGTCGATATCTCCAATAGCTGGGAAGGCCAGAAGCGGCTGCTTGCCATCCACAAGAGCCAGTTTTATGGGAAGCACCTTGAGGGGATCGAGAACATGGTGGAGTACAACGCCGAGAAAGACGGTGAAAAGGGCGGCTACGACCTGGGAGAAGGTCTGCGATGTATTCGCTTGCGATAGTTGGTCTGCTTACCGATAGATTCTGTCTCCGAAATGCGAAGGCTGATCGAACATGTTGGAGCGTTGTGATCCGATTCGGGTAGGAGCGATTCCGTCAGAAGCTATACAGGGCGATTGGGACCCGATGTCCCATCTCGATTCCGTCACGCGGTATGCGTTTGCCCGGCTCGGATCGCGGGAAGAGGCGGAGGATGTGGCGATGGAAGTTTTCCAGGCCGCATTCCGTCACCGAACCGACCTTCCGAAGAAGGTCGATCCGAATCTCTACCTGATCGGCATGACGCGGAGGAAGATCGCGGACCACCTTCGAAGCCGGCGGCGGCAGAGGGGAGGCAACACGATCTCGCTTAACGAAATCGCTCACGAACCGGCAACGAAGTCGGACGATGAGGGTCTCTTGGAAATCGTCAGAGCACTGGACACACTTCCCGAACTGCAGCGGGACGCGTTGATCCTGAAATACCTCCTCGGGTTCTCTACGGTCGAGGTAGCCGGGCTGATCCGTAAATCGCCCCAAGCCGCCAACAGCCTGCTCCAACGTGCGCGTGAGTCGCTTGCCGCAAACGCGCCTCACCTAGTGCCGGGAGGTACCGGCGAAGGGGAAATGCTATGAAAGAAGATCAGGAATTGCAGGACATGTTTGGAAGAATCGAAGCTGGAATCAACGCAAGCCCCGGACTGCGCGATCGTGTAGGAAAGCTGCTTGCAGAGCCAAAGACCACTCGCAGTCGCTTTCGCCTTGCGCTGGCGGGGGGACTGGTGGGGTTCGCCTGTGTGATTGGCGTCACCATCGTCTTGTTGCCGACCGCCTCGGCGGCCGGAATGTATCGGCAGATTCAGGCGGCAATCCGCGATGCCAAGACGATGCACGTTCGCTCCTATAGCGAAATGCCCGGAAAGCCTCGGCGACTGTCGAGCGATCTCTACTACGCAAACGGAGACTGGCGGATGGACATGTTCCCAGGAACGCGTATCGCTCGTTCGATGCTCCACATCGGCGGCGATCAGTACCTGTACTTTGCGAAGAGCGATGTCGCGGTGAAGGAACCGGCCATCGCCGAGTTGGTCGAGGGAAACCAAACCGCTCTGGAGTTTGCCGAGAGCAACACGGACGATGGCAGAATCACCGGGTCCCGCGACTTTACGATTGAGTCGCGACCCGATGAGAATGGACGGCCCGTCTACGCGGTGATTGCAACGAGGAAGGACACTCCCTACCATCTTGAGATGATCGTCGACAAGCGAACGGACCTGCCGATTCGGAGTTCGTTTACCGGTCAACCTACTAGTAGTAGAAACTACCGAGTCATTTATGTCGAATACAGTTTTGGAGAGCCGATTGGTCGGGACATCCTGACGCCGCAAATCCAAACGACTACGAAGATCGTCAACCTCTCCACGGAAGCGGACGCGATCAAAACGGCATGGAAGAACCCGCTCAAGACTATTCGCACAGGTGGAACGTCGGTTGACGTCCGCAATGTGGCGGTTAACGAGAAGGGCGAGGTCTTCATCGCCTGTTCGTTTGGCAAGCCGATCGAAGGCTTAAGGAATGTGGCTTTCCCCCAAAACCTGTTGCCCGAGTCGATTACCGACGACCAGGGCCGGGAATATGTACTGGTCGATACTCTGAGGCCGGGCGCGTTCTTCGGCGACACCAAAGCGTTTGAGTACTTCAAATTCGGCAGCGACAACTTGGCTATCACTGAATGGGCGCCGATGCAGCCGATGACGCCTTGGCAGCAGGCTCGCTCGATAAAGACAACGTTTGTGGCAAGAACCTGGAGCGGCTACCCGACATACTCCGAACCCTCCATCCGGGCAATCGAAGACCTGCCGGTGTCGGATGTTCTTTCTGGAGACTTTCCTGTCTACAGCACGGTGATGATGCTCGACGAACCGCACGTACAATTCGAAATGATCGCTTCGGGCAAGCGGGGGGAAGCTTACGAGAAGCGTCGCGAGTTTGGTCGGGCCGCCTATTGGTATCGAGACGCCGCAGGCAAAGCCTGGCCCCCATCGAGTGCCAAACCGTATGAGGACAAGGCCGCCAAATGCCTGAAAGAGCTCGGTAAGTCCACCTTGCCTTAGTGACGTGGATAATCTATCGCCGAAGGCTGTCGACGACTGCCTTCGGCGCCATCCAGCGGATCACGATCGCGCTGACGATGAGCGGGAAGATCAGGAACTCGATCCCATCGATTGCGAAGTCCAGGGCGACTCCCACGAAGGGAAGCAATGCGCCTACGATCGACTCCAGCGGAACCTCGATGGCGACGAGTATTGCGGTGAGAACCACTCCGCTCGCCAACGACGCCAGTTTGGCCAGCATCGAAACGCGACGGTCGCGCATCAAGGCGAAGCCGAGCTTCATATCCAGCCACCCGCGTTTGTTGGCCTGATGCAGCGCTGCTTTCGGGAGCGCCTTCTTGGCTGCTGCGCCTAGGATATTTGCCATGCTAACAAGTACCGCTTGTCAGGCATTTGGGTTGCGGCCGTGCACTTTTGGGCACCTTGGAGAACGATACGTATAATGGACTGCTGGCCTGGCCCACGAGCGTTATCGATATGAGAACTGCCATACATGCGGGATTGACCGTCGCCCTGATTGCATCCGTGCTGTTGTGCGGATGCGGAGGGTCGGTGAGCGGAAAGCAGGGAACGACTGGGTCGGCTCCAACTGCGGCTACAAATGCCGGAATATCTCTGCAGCTTTCCGCGATGGGTCACGTTCTGGCAGGGATGAACTTCACTACGTTCGGCCCCGAGGTTCGAGTTGGGAGCGGCCCCTATTACTCAAGCACTCTTGGCCTTTGGGTCAGCCTATCCGTGAGCGGGACGACTTTCACCGAAACCTTTTATCAGGATCAGGCAAAGACGGTGCCGGCTGGAAGCGCCACTTACACTCTCAACCTCGAGACGCAGACACTTTCCGGTGGAGTAACGATCACGAAGGGACCCTATGCCGGTCTGCAAGGAACTTACAGCCAAACGGTTACTTCGGATGGAGCATCCGGGAACTACTCGTTCACGCTCCCGAGCGGCACGACCGTTGTGAGCCAATTCCAGGTGACTCTCGGCAACGGCAGCGTTCCCTCCGGAACCTCGACCGATTCGATCACTTACGCTAACGGCTATTCGGTCCATGCGACCATCACCTATAACTCCGACAAGACCTTCAGGGTGGTCGCGTCCGACAGCAACGGGTTCCAGGGATCGTTCAATTTCGCCGCCGATCTATCGGGAACCGGAACGATTGACGGTCCATTGCCGGGGCTGCCGGCGAGCGTCGCATGGAACAGCGCCGGCACGGGTCAGGTCACGTTCTCGAACGGTTTGGTGGTTTCTTTCACCGGCTGGCAATTTACGACGCTTTAGTTGGCGGACATCGTCGGTGAGCGCGACCGATTGGGGTATGCCAATGTAGGTGAAGACAATGCACTGTCTCCGGTTTCGTTCCCCGTCGCTTCTTTCGATTCTCGCCCTGACCGCCGTCTCTTCCGCACAGGAGGTCTACCGCGATCCTGCTCAGCCGCTCCAGAAGCGCGTCGACGACATCGTGTCGCGCATGACGCTGGAGCAGAAGATCGGACAGATGATGCATCAGGCGCAAGCGATTCCCGCCCTCGGCATTCCTGCGTACGACTGGTGGAACGAAGCGCTACACGGCATCGCGCGGCCGGGAAACATCACCGTATTTCCTCAAGTCATCGGCTTGGGGGCATCGTTCGACACGGACCTGGTCCACTCGATGACGGTCGCGATCTCAGACGAAGCACGCGCCCGCTACAACTTCGAGCAATCCGGGAAGGCGCACCCCTGGGATCAGGGACTCGACTTCTGGACCCCGAACATCAATATCTTTAGAGACCCGCGGTGGGGTCGTGGGCAGGAGACATATGGGGAGGATCCGTTCCTCACCGGCCGAATGGCGGTCGCCAATATCACCGGTATGCAGGGCAACGACCGCAAATACCTGAAGGCGATCTCGACTCCGAAGCACTATGCAGTGCATAGCGGACCCGACCCGATGCGGCATCGATTCAACGCAATCGCCTCGAAGCGGGACATGTTCCTCACCTACCTTCCCGCATTCGAAGCGGCGATCACCGAGGGGCACGCCTGGTCGATCATGTCCTCTTATAACCGAATCAATGGAGAGCCGGCTTCGGGCAGCCCCACCTTGCTGCAGAGAATCCTCCGCGACCGGTGGCATTTCCCCGGCTACGTCGTCTCAGACTGCGGCGCCATCGGCGACATCGTCTATGGACATCACGTTGTCAAGACTCCTGAAGAGGCCGCCGCCCTTGCCGTGAACACGGGATGCGACTTGGAGTGTGGCGGCACCTACGCCGCCTTGACGAAGGCAGTCAGCCTGGGACTCATCAAGGAGTCGACGATCAACCGGTCGGTGAAGCGGCTGATGGAGGCGCGGTTCCGGATGGGCATGTTCGACCCGCCTGCGATGGTTCCGTGGTCGAGACTCAAGATGTCGGTTGTCGACAGCGCCGCCCATCGCAACTTGGCCAGGCGCGCCGCTCAGGAGTCGATGGTACTTCTGAAAAACGACGGTGGCGTGCTCCCGTTAAGGCGCAACCTGAACACCATCGCGGTCATTGGCCCGAACGCGGACGACAAGGGCGTGCTCCTCGGCAACTACCACGGCTGGAACAACGGCATCGTGACGCCGCTCCAAGGAATCCGCAATGCGGCTGGCCCGAAGACGAAGGTCGTCTATGCGCACGGATGCGGATTGACCGGTCTGAGCGACATGGCGCCGATTCCGGCCAGTTCGCTCGACATCAAGGGCGAGTACTTCAACAACCAGGGCCTCGAAGGTGAGCCCGCCAAGGTTCGAAACGACAAATCGATCCTCTTCGACTGGGCAGATAACGCGCCTATGGCCGGAATTCAGCATGAGCACTTCAGCGTCCGATGGACCGGCACGTTGACGCCCCCCGTAACCGGCATCTATACGATCGGGATCACCAACGACGACGGCATGCGTGTTTCGCTGGACGGCAAAACGCTTTTGGACGATTGGCGCGACGGCCCTGCCAGGACAACGACCGCCGAGATCGCGCTGAATGCGGGGCAGACCTACAAGCTTAGGGTCGAGTTTTACAACAATACGCTGGAAGCGGTTGCCAAACTTACGTGGAGCGTGCCCGGCAACGCCCCGTTCACCGAGGCGTTGAATGCGGCGAAATCAGCCGATGCGATCGTGATGTGTATGGGCATCAGCACCGGACAGGAAGAGGAAGAACACGACCGGACCGATATCGGCCTGCCGAGGGTGCAACAGGAACTGATCAAAGCAGTGACTGCCTTGCACAAGCCGGTGGTACTCGTGCTGATCAATGGCGGCCCGATTAGCGACGTGTGGTCGAAGGAGCATGTGCCCGCGATCTTGGACGCGTGGTACCCCGGTGAGGAGGGAGGCAACGCACTTGCCGACGTCCTGTTCGGCAAAGTGAGCCCGGCCGGCAAACTGCCGGTGACGATCGTGCGCTCGATGGCCGACCTGCCCTCGTTCACGGATTACAAGATGGCGAGCGGCTTTACCTATCGGTACATGAAGAAGAAGCCACTCTATCCCTTCGGCTATGGCTTGAGCTACACGACGTTCAACTATGGTTCGGTTAAGGCAAGTCGGACCTTGGCGACCGGTCAGCCGCTGGTTGCGAGCGCCAAGGTGACGAACACCGGCAAGGTCGCTTCGGACGAGGTGGTCGAGCTTTACGTGAAGCACCTGAAGCCGTCGTTGGCCATGCCAAACGTCGAACTCAAAGCGTTCAAACGGATCCACCTGAAGCCGGGCGAAACGAAGCGCGTTCAACTCGCGGTCCGCCCCCAAGACCTGGGCGTCTGCCACGAGGATACGACGTTCTGGTCCGAGCCCGAACCCATCGAAGTCTGGATCGGCGGCAGCCAGCCGGCATCCGGCTCGAGAGGATTGACCGTTCGGTACACAGGAATTCCGGTCAAGGTCAAACCGTAGAGCCCAACAGGACAGGCGGACAGGGGACAGATTGCCAATGGTCAGCATTCCACGCAACTGCCCCTCATCCGCAGCCCCCGTAGCCGCTGCCTCCGTGGCAGCGCAAGAGATCGCCAGGGTCACGGGACAGGCGGATACGGGGACCAGTTTCGTTTGTCCCCGCCGATCGCGTCCATATTGACAATTCGGTGACCCGCCAATGGAGATGTCCGCACACGTCCGCCATGGAGCTTTGGAGCGGAATGGCCAAAATCGCCTGGCTTAATGCCAATCGCCACCTTGCCTTCCACTTTTTGAGGTGCGTTTGTAGCGTTTGTGGCTCATAATAGAAGAATGAGTACGCTGCAAGAGAACCGCGTCGGTCCGTCCGATATCGGGCCGGAGGAAAGAGCCAAATTCGAACGTGCACTGACTTCAGACGTTCGCCCGGTACTCCTGAGCCCGAGCGGTGATGTCCTTGAGCTTCCCAAGGCACTGAACGACCTCTTTGTATCCGTTATACAGGCGATGAGGGAAAAGCAGGTGGTCTTCTTGATGCACGAGGACGAGGCATTTACGACGCAGGCGGCAGCCAACTTCCTGGGAGTCTCGCGCCAGTACCTGGTACGGCTGCTCGAGGCAGGCAAGATCCCGTTTCATCGCGTGGGAACCCATCGCCGAGTGTTCTTCAAGGATCTTGTCGAGTTCCAGCGCGAGAGAAGTCGTATGAGGAAAGCCGGTCTCGACGCCATGACTGAGGAACTGGTGCATGTTGGCCTGTACGATCGATTCGTGCCGCTAGGGCGAGAGGAATCCTAAAGGCGCCGATGGCAGAATCGAGGCTGGCTAAGTGAAGGCGGATTTTCCGGTCCTCTTGGACGCATGTGTGCTGGCCGAATCTGCCGTATCCGATCTGTTCCTGCGTTTGTCGGAGGAGCCAAGACTTCTGTTGCCGAAATGGACTAAGGAGATTTGGACAGAAGCACGCCGAACTTGGACAGAGAGGCTCGGCTGGCCCTTGGAGATCGCCGATCGTCGGATACAGGCGGCAACCGAGTATTTTCCAGAAGCGATGGTTACTGGTTACGATAGCTTGGTCGCTTCTTGTGAGAATCACGAGGAGGACAAACATGTCCTCGCTGCTGCTATCAGATGCGGCGCAGAGACGATTGTGACCTTCAACGTCAAGGACTTCACTCCAAAGGCTCTGGCACCGTGGGGGATTACTGCCGCCCATCCGGCGGATTACCTGAAGGTGCTCTTCGACCATGACGGAGCTGCTGTCACGACCGCTTTGCACGGAATGTCTGCAAAGGCTGGAAGGAGCCTTCCGGAAATGCTGGCGCGGCTGGCGTGGTATGTGAAGCCGTTCACTATCCACGTAGCCTCGACGCTCGCAATCGATGTTCCAGATATCCAGCCCAGTGAATGGCGGAGGCAGGTAGATGCTTTGCCGTAGAGTAGGCGTCTCCTAGAATTGCGGAGTGAACCTGCCTAGCCGCGTGTTTTCCAACCCGCTTCCTGAACCTGCGGGTATGGTAGGTTAAGCTAACTTCGCAACTCGCGAAATGAATTGGTAATTATGAGAGGGGCCGGATGAACAAGGGCCCTTTTTGTCTGCCTGTGTTGGAGGCAAGAACTAAGGTCACATGTTCGCGCTTAGCGGTGGGCTCTCCCGGCAAAAACCTCTTCCGACGATGCAGTCGAGATAGAGGATTGGTGTCTCGGAACTGGCGCACGGGTGATTGCGGTGGACGCTCCGTGCCGATGGAGTGCAGACTGGCGGGCACGTCCTTGCGAGCGGGAACTCATGGGAGAAGGCATCCAGTGCTTCTCCACCCCGATCACGAACCGGCGAAGGCACACCCGACGAACTACTTCGGTTGGATGATCAATGGGGCTTCGCTCTTCAATCAGATCGAAGTTATCCATCCGCTCTTGGTCGATCCCAACGTTGACATCGGTGGCCCTATCTGCCTCGAGACGTTTCCGCATGCGGCGGCTCGCGCCCTCGCGGGCGAAGTCGTATTGGCCAAGCAGAAGAGGAAGGCCCGTGGATGTCTTTTGGAACGTGCCGGAATTGACGTCTCTCAGTTGGCTAACATCGACGAAGTCGACGCGGCACTTTGTGCCCTGGTTGCCCATCGCTTCCTTGTCGGCGACATCAAGACGTATGGTGAGTCTGGAACGGGATTCATCGTCGTTCCGGGTACGCCGTTGCCATCGATTGGCGCCATTGTCGATGGCCGATTCGTGAACCAAAATCAATGTCTCTACCTGTCGATTCGCGCCGTCGCGATGCCGTTGAGGCCGCCCCTTCAGGGCGGGGTTTGCGCGGTGACCGGTTCCCAGGGCTGACGCCACTGGCCTGGCAGAGTCTCGCCCGCTTCGGGGCTACGCGCTCGCTCCTATGTGATGTCGTTGACTCGTTCCCTTTAGGGCCGGATGGCGCAGTGGCGTCAGTTTCCAGGGCTGGAACTCTTCGCTGGCAGAGGCTCTCCCGCTACGGGGCGGCGGTGGTGTGAGCCCGGTCCTTAGCCCCAACGGGGCGAGCCCCTTCCAGCCCAGTGGCGTCAGCCCTGGGACTGGGAGACGGCGGCTATCCGGCCCTGTAGGGGACGGTTCGACGGCATAGGAGCGGGATCCGTGATACGATTATACGCTCTATTCGTATCATAAAATGATACGAATAGAGCGTATAATCGAACCAGTGCCATGGCCTATATCTATCAACTTCCCGATTGGCCCCTCTACGACTACGATCTTCGGGCGTTGACGCCTGCGCTTTCGAACGTGCTTGTGCAACAAGGGCGGCTCTTCGGCAGGCTGGAGGCGCTCGGGTTTGATGACCTTCAGGATGCGAAGCTCAACGCGATCGCGGCGGAGGTCGTCAAGTCAAGCGAGATCGAGGGGGAGCGACTGGACCTTGAGGAAGTGCGATCCTCGGTGGCCCGGCGACTCGGTATGAGCGTAGGAGGGGTTCCGAGCGGAGACCACTTCGTGGAAGGCGTCGTCCAAATGGCCATGGATGCGAGTGAGCGATGCCAATTACCGCTCGACGAGGGCCGGCTGTTCGACTGGCACGGAGCCCTCTTTCCGTCCGGAAGGAGTGAGTTCGGGCCGATACGGGTTGGACAATGGCGCGATGACGCCAACGGACCGATGCAGGTCGTCTCCAGCGCGATGTCGCCAAGGGAAACCGTGCATTTCGAGGCGCCTCCGGCCACGCTCCTTGCAAAAGAGATGCGGGCATTCCTCGATTGGTTCGAGAACGGCAAGGAGGCGAGCGACATTCTCAAGGCGGGAATCGCCCACCTATGGTTCGTGACGATCCACCCGTTCAGCGATGGAAACGGCCGGATCGGACGCGCCATTCTGGACATGGCGCTCGCTCGGGCCGACCAACGGCGTTATCGTTGCTATAGCGTCTCCGCCCAGATCCGTAAGGATCGATCCGCGTACTACGACGCGCTCAAATCGGCTCAGCGAGGTTCGTTGGATTACACAGGCTGGCTGGAATGGTATTTGGGGTGCCTGGATAGGGCGCTCGCCTCGGCCCTGGAAACGGTTTCGGGAGCGATGTTCAGGAACCGCTTCTGGCTCGTCCATAAGGACAAAGAGCTAAACGAGCGTCAACGAAAGATCGTCGAACGCATGCTTATGGGGTTCGAAGGGAAGATGACCAAGCGCAAGTGGGCGGCGATGGGCAAGTGTGCCCCAATGACCGCCTTTCGCGACATCGACGATCTAGTCGACAAGGGCATTCTCGTAAGCGATGGCTGCGAAGGCAGAAGCGCGGGGTACCTGCTCGCGATGGATCGATCCGCCCTGTAAGGGACGGTTCGACGGCATTGGAGTCGGATGCTCGTCTTCATTTGGTCGATCCCTACCGGCCGTTGAGCCCGTCCCTTCAGGACGGAATTGTACGCCACCGCCGGCTGACCCCGGGTAGGCGACGGAACGCCAACCCGACGCTAGCATATGTAATCCCTGCGGGATATCCGGAAAGAGCTCCGCCCTCTATTCTCGCGGCAAGATCCCAATCTGAACGGTATTGGGCTGGCGCTCTTCGCTGCTATAGTCTCGCCACGTTGGGGCTGCCCATCCTTACCGAATGTCCACCTCGTACCATAGGGTGTGCCAGCGGGGGCCGATGGCGAGGGTGGCGCTTTTTGGCGACACAGCTGCCACCGGAAGGCGTTCGCGGCGCTGGCCACGCTCGTCGAGGGCCCATGCCTGGACTCGATCGAGAGGCACGGGGATGACGAATCGCGCCGGGATCCCTTCGGCCAAGGTTGGCGCTTTGCCCCAGTCGCGGCCGACCGTTGTGTGCGCCGCGTTCTTCCAGCCCATATTCGTGTTCTCGACGATTCCGGTCGCGGTTATCAGCAAACGTGCCGGTCCTGAGTGGATCGAACCTGATATCGCGGTTAAGGTGATCGCGCTCCAACCGTCCTGGCGCGTGTTGCCCGGCTCGATCGCGACCCCGCCGAGATCGAATCGCCGACCGAAGGCATAACCGATCACGGCCTTGCTCTCTGGCGTGTTCACGGTAACGACGCCCCGTTTCGGGGAACTCAGGTCCCAGCAGAGCTCGCCGGTATCGGAGACGAAATGGGTCAGGCCCGGCTTTGTTGGGGTAGGTTCGGATGACCGGAGGCTCGATGCCGTACCGGCAGTCGACCGCCGGGCAGCGATTCCTACCCGGTGGACCAGGGACGTCTCGGGAGAGATTCCGGCCGTGCCGGCGTCCACCAGATCCCAAGCGTGGCTCGAAGCCAGCAGGTTGACCTCGCGGTCCTCGTCGAAGTCGACGCTGACGAGTTGGCGAGCAGGCCGGACGTCTGCACGTCGGAACAGGAGTGAAGCGGGAATCAGCGTGGCCATCTTGGCGGGATGCTGGTCGATGTCGAAAAAGCCTCGAAATCGGCGAATATCCCAGTCGTTCTTCTGGGCGTAGCGGGACATCGAGATATAGTCCCAGTCTTGAAATGCGGCGTACGCGGCCAGCAGCAAGTACCCCTCGACGCCGAAACCGTTCGGCTCCGGATTGCAGAACTCGGTGATCGCGCGTGGCTTGCCGAGAACGCGCTTTAGCGCGAGACCGGGAAGCGTTCCGCCGTGCTCGTTGACCATCGACCGCTGCTCGGTGTACCAGTTGTCCTGGTCCCAAGGGGTTCCGGGAAAGCGCGGGTGCTCCCAGTAGGCGTGGGCGTCAACCACGTCGAGCCCCGACATGATGACCGGCGTACTGCACCCAACCGCCGTTCCGATCACCAGCGACTTGACACCCAGGTCGTGCTTCAGATAGCCGGCCATCCCTTGCCAGTACCGATCCTCCGTTTCCCACAGGAACCGGCGCCAGTCGCTCTGCGCCTGCATCGACCGTTCGCCTCCAGAGCTCAGGGTAAAGCTCGGAATCGTCCCATCAGTCAGGCTCTCGTCTTCATGCAGGCCCAAGGGACGTCCGGGACGAAGGGAGACTCCCGCGATCCAGTACGTTCCCAAGTGCCCCGCGAAGTCGCCGAAAGTGACACGCGCAACGGGATCGTCCTGGGTCGCGGAGAACGAGTAGCTATACCTCTTCCATGTCGGTCCGATCTCAATGTTGCGCGATAGCCCGAGAGAGCCGTAAGGGGCCACGGTCTGGTAGATGGACGCACCTAGATTGCAGCCTGAATCGGCTTTGGCCCAGAACGATAGCGTGTACGTGTGGTCGGCGCGGACCCCGAAACCAGGCCGGTTCAAGAGCAGGTGCCAAGACTCCGTTCCGAGCCGGATGCTCGCGATCCGCAGGGATTCCCCGCCCGGATCCCGGCTGCGAATCGCCTCCGGAAAATCTCTGTCCGAGGCTACCGCGCCATCCGCTCCGGCATTCTTCTGGAGTTGCCAGCCGTCCCACTCGCCTGGTTTGCCCGGCGAAAGCATTTCCGCGCCGAGCGGCTCGGAAGCAACATGCCAGGCCTCTTTGAGGCGGTTGTCCGTGCCATAGCGCTGCCTCAGCCATGCATTCCAACGGCCACGAAGCTGCAGCGCGAAGACTTTGGGGAGTGAATCCAGCCAGCCAGAAAGCCACGCCTGCAAGAGTCCATTCTCGTTATTGATCTCCACGAACGCGACGCTGGGCTCGTCCACGTATCGATGACCGGTGTAGGCGTTCCGATGGGTGAGCAGATTTCGCGCGTACTCCCTCTGGAGCTCCAGAACGGCCCTGTCGAAGAAGCCGATCGCATGCCGAGGCTGACTTGAGCCTGTGGTCAACGAGTCTATCTCGGCCGGGAGGCCGTCTGCAGAGCCGATAGGGCGGTAGTTGAGCAGATTCAGGTTGGCATAGATGCCGTGCTTCTTGAGTTGGGCTACGAAATAGTCGTACCGGTCGAGGCCCTCGGGATCGAAATGTCGGGTGTCCTTGCCATCTCGCGCGAGCAATCCGTCTGGGAAGCGGCTCGCGTCTACGATGTGGAAGCGGACGATGTTGACACCGAACTTCGCCATGCGAGCCGCGATCTGCTCGGCGTCGGAGTGGCTGGGAAGCGCCGCACTGAACGCGAGGTCGACCCCGAAGAATCGAATCCGAGCAGAGCCCGAGTAGAGGTGGCCATCTGTGCCGGCGCGAATATGGCCCGATCGTCCGGCTGGCGCGCTCAGTCGCCCGCTCAGGTTCGTAATCCCAGGCGAAGAGTCGTTCCAAGGCAAGACGAACGGGAAGAGAGGCGTTTCAACCGCCTTTCCACTCGTATTTGCGTATGACAGATTTGCAGCGGTCATCGCTGCCAGAAGCAACACCAGACTCATGTCGCCCTCCTCGAACTCCGGCACTCGGGCAGTCGCGACTCCAGGGACAATAGGCGAGGCGCTTCGCTCGGCGGGCCAGACTCCATCACAGAATAACCTACTCATAGCTCGTATGGCGACGCTTACGAGCGCCTTAACGGCACCCATTCTCTCCCCTCCAGGGAGAGATGCCGTAGGCAGGGTGGAGGCTTATCCGAAACTGAAAAGTCCGCTTCAAAAATCGGGTCTTCCGGAGATGTGGACTTTTGGCGTCCCACTTATTGGCCCCCTTTCTGTCGCTTCGCGACATCTTCCCCTCGGAGGGGGAAGAATGGGCGTTCGGCGAGTCGAGTTCGTGGCACACCAAGATGCTCGTATGGTGACGCTCACGAGCGCCTTAACGGCACCCTTTCACTCCCGTCCAGGGAGAGATGCCGTAGGCAGGGTGGAGGTTTATCCGAAACTGAAAAGTCCGCTTCAAATATCGGGCCTTCCGGAGATGTGGACTTTTGGCGTCCCACTGATTGGCCCCCTTTCTGTCGCTTCGCGACATCTTCCCCTCGGAGGGGGAAGAATGGGCGTGCGGCGAGTCGAGTTCGTGGCACACCAAGATGCTCGTATGGTGACGCTCACGAGGACAGCTACCGCGCCCATTCTCGCGCCCTCCGAGGGAGAGATGCCGTAGGCAGAGAGGGGGCAAGTCCGAAGCTGAAAAAGTCCGATTCATCTTGACCAGGTAGAAGTAGCAGGCTATTCTTAGTCCATGGCGAATCCCGACCTGAAGGTTGGTCAGGCAAAGTCTTTGCGTCGGCGTATGACCTCGGCCGAACGTCGTCTTTGGACGAGACTCCGTGCAGATCGATTCTTTGGACTTGGGTTCCAGCGTCAGAAACCTGTCGGACCCTATATCGTTGACTTCTTCTGTTCAATTGCCCGCTTGATCGTTGAACTGGATGGGAACGCCCATGTGTTCACAACGAAGAAAGACGGCGAGCGACAGGCTTACCTTGAAAGCGAAGGCTATACGGTCCTTCGATTCTCCAACATCGAGGTTCAGTTCGACCTGCCCATCGTATTGAATCGGATTTATCTCCAGTGTGAAGGGCACCTCCCTAAGGACGGCGAAGCGTAGAGTGGACCTTTGGCGTGTCACGGATTAGCCCCCTTTCTGTCGCTTCGCGACATCTTCCCCTCGGAGTGGGAAGAATGGGATCCCGGCGGATCGAGGATGCGGCATACCGAACGGCCCGTCAAGATGTGGACTTTTGGCGTGTCACGGACTGGCCCCCTTTCTGTCGCTTCGCGACATCTTCCCCTCGGAGTGGGAAGAATGGGTCCCCGGCGGATCGAGGATGCGGCATACCGAACGGCCCGTCAAGAGGTGGACTCTTGGCGTGTCACGGACTGGCCCCCTTTCTGTCGCTTCGCGACATCTTCCCCTCGGAGTGGGATGAATTGGGGCGCGGCGAGCCGGGTTTGCGGCGTACCTATCGGCCGTATCCTGGCGCTGACTCTGGTTGCCGGAGTACTCTTCCTTGCTTCGAATGGAGATCCCGCGCTCCTCAAACAGGTAACGCCGGTATGAAAGCACCGGCGGCTACGTTGGGTTCGGGCTACGGCGAGAGCAGCGTGAGGGCCCGGGCGGGGGTAGCGGCGTCGTGGACGATCGCCATGAGGGCTTGGGTCATTCGGTCGGGGTGGAGGTGGTGGATGATGTTCCGGCCGTAGACGATGCCGTGAGCGCCTTGAGCCATGAGGTCGTACGTGCGCTGGAGCACGGCCTCGTCAGGAGCGCGGCCGCCTCCTCGCACGAGGACGGGGATGCCGCTGGCCGCTTCGATCACCTTGTGGTAGTCGGTCACGTCCTCGCTCGGGTCGGCTTTGATGACATCGGCGCCGAGTTCGACGGCTTGCCGCACAAGCGACCGGATCTTGTCGACGTCGAGGTCGGGCTTGTATCCGCCGGCTACGGAATCCGACTGCAGGACGAGAGGTTCTACCATGAGGGGCATCGCCGCGCGGTCGCAAAGCGGCTTCAGCCGGGCGATGTTTTCCAGGCACTGCTCGTAGACCCCAAGTTGATCGGGTGGAAAGAGCAGGTTCGCCACCACGCACGCGGCATCCAGTCGCACCGCTTGCTCGACCGGGTCTTCGATGAGCTGATCGAACATTTTGGCGACCGCGCCCTTTGCGTACGCATTGGTGATGTCGGTTCGAAGCGCGAGCGCCGGCTTGGGCCGGTCGGAGAGCAACTGGAGGGCGAACGCGGTTCCGGGCGAAAGTTGGATCGCATCGGGCCCGGCAGCGACCACCGTCCGAACCGCCTTGCGGATGTCCTCGATGCCATCCAAGAAGGCGGGCTCGTTGAAGAATGCATGGTCGATGGCGACGTCGAGGCATTTGCCGTCCGGCGCCATCAGACGATGCATTCGAGGCTTCGTCATTTCAAGAACTTGTCCATCCACGTCACGATCTCCCCGAGACGGTGAAGCCGCAGGTCTGGTGGGCCACCGCGCGACATGCCGTGGGACGTGGATGCCGGATATCGAACGAAACGAGACTCGACGCCCTGCTGCTGCAACGCGGTGAAGACCTGCTCACCCTGTTCGATGTTGCATCGCAAGTCGCCTTCGCTGTGGATGATCAGCGTGGGCGTCTTGACGTTCTCGAAGTAGGCGATCGGAGATTGCCGCCATAGCTCCTTGATCTCTTCGAGCGAGCCCCAAGCGACGCCCTTGAAGTAACCGTTCTTGTTGAACGGGAAGTCGCTGTTGCCGGCCATGGAAACCATGTTCGACACGCATCGATCGGAGATCGCGGCCTTGTAGTCGTCGCAGTGGCCGATGACCCAGTTCGTCATATAGCCGCCGTACGATCCGCCGAGAACGCCCATCTGGCCGGGGTGGATGTAGGGCTGATGCTGCATCCATCGCGTCGCGGTTTGGATATCGTCCCAGTCCTTGGTGCCCCAGTCTCCCCGAATGGCGGCGCAGTGGGCCTCGCCGTAACCCTTCGATCCACGCGGGTTCGTATAGACCACGACATAACCTGCGGCGGCCAAAACCTGGAACTCGTGGAAGAAGGACCAACCGTACTGGGCGTGGGGTCCGCCGTGGATTTCCAAGAGGGCGGGATAGCGCTTCGGTTCCAAATAACCGATCGGCTTCATGACCCAGCCGTGCAGTTTGCAGCCGTCGGTGGAATCGAGCCAGAACTCCTCGGGCTCGCTCACTTCGATCTCGGTGTGGAATTCGTCGTTGAAGCTCGTCAGCACTTTGGGGACCATGCGTCCCGTGCCGAGTTCCGGCTCTACAATTGCGACCTCAGGAATCAATGTCGCCGTGCCGTAGGTGGCGGCAAGCCGTAGACCGTCGGCGCCGACATTGCCGATCCCGATCGTGTGATGTCCATCCGTCAGGATTTCGATCTTGGCGTCGAGACTGACCGAAGCGAGTTGAGTCTCACCTTTCCAGCCGACCTGGAAGTAGAGGCCGGTTCCGTCCGGCTTCCAACTGAGCGAGGAACCGAAACCGGCCTCTTTCGTATCGCTTAACGTGGAGGCGGATAGGTCGTAATCGTCGTGGCCCGTCAGATCCTTGGGCTCGCCACCGTCAGCCGAAACGATGTATAGCTTGGTGTTGCGAGTGCCCCACGGGTCCGCTTCGTCGACATCGCCGGCATAGGCGAGCAGTTTGCCGTCGGGAGACCACTTGACCGCCCCCTTGTCTCCCCGAGGTAGTCCCTCGAGTTTCCATGCCTGGCCCACGAGATCGACTCGCCAGATCTGGTCGTTCGGGGCGTCGGCCATCGGGCGCTTGTTGGCGGTGTGAATGACGGCTAGCTCTTTGGAGTTGGGTGACCAATCGAACGAGTAGTCGCCAGTCGGGGAGGCGCTGTACAGACACCCAAAGCTACCGTCGCCCGCGATCGATGCGTATTTCCCGGTGGCTACTTCAATCGCGTAGAGCTTATATCGTTGTCCGGCGAAGTATCCGTCGCCGTCGAGCCGGTACCAGATATCGTCGATCTCGATCGGCGGCTGGCTTAGGTTCTTTTCCTCACGTTGTTTCTTTGCCGCCTCGGTGTTCTGGGGAAGCTGCTCTCGGAACGCAAACGCGAGCCAGCGTCCGTCCGGCGACCACTTGTACTCGCCGATGGAACCTTCCGGAACCGCCGTCAGTGCCTTGGCCTCGCCTCCGTTGGTCGGGAGGAGGTGAATCTGAGCCGAACTGGACCTCTTGGAGATAAAAGCGATCGTCGAGCCGTCCGGTGACCATCGCCCACCGCCGCTGCCGTTCTCGCCCTGGGTCCACTCGGTGACTCTGCCCTCCAAGTCCACCGAGCACAAGTTCGTAATGTACTTGTTCTTATCGTTGATCGTCTTCTTCGTGAAGAGAACGCGGGAGCCGTCGGGACTGAGTTGAGGGTCGCCGACGAATACGATTCGAAGCAGATCATCGGCTCTGATTGGTCGTTTCGGCATTGCAGGAGCATACCGTACACTCCAGTTCCGCATTAGTAAGTAACTGAGACCATCCGGCAGTATATCGAAGCTACAGGACGAAAGCTCCTATATGCCGGAAAGACCATGACACGGTCCGGATTCGGCCAAACTAGGAGCATGTCCACCGTGTTTAGCAAGATCGTCAATCGGGAGATCCCTGGCACTATCGTCTATGAGGACGAGCACGTCGTGGCGTTCAAGGATATTGTTCCATTCGCCCCCGTTCACATCATCATCGTGACTCGGCAAGAGATCCCTGGGATCGCGTCGCTGCCCGAAACGGGCGACCACCTCCACTTGCTCAATGCCGCGAAAACCATCGCCGAACAGCAGGGACTCACCAATGGCTATCGCCTCGTGATCAATCAGGGTGAGGATGGTGGGCAGACCGTCGACCATCTCCACATCCACTTACTGGGTGGTCGGCCGATGGCGTGGCCTCCTGGCTAGATTGGGGCGGGTAGCGGGTCTCGAACCCGCGGCCTCCTGAGCCACAGTCAGGCGCTCTAACCCCTGAGCTATACCCGCCGCGCAAGGGACTTTTATTGTGTCCGATTTGGGCCATGGAATGCGACGGTTCGGGAAGCAGAGGGCCTCCAGGCGGTTCGATCGCAGTGCCCTAAGAGGAGTTGTGGAAGAAGAGCCCGTAGCGGATTTGTCGTCGACGCACGTTCGTCTCGGCTAGCAGCCACCAATTGTCTCTCACCTTCGAAGGACGGTTCCCATCAGCCATTGAAGGATTTCCTCCGAAACGAGACTTGAACATAGGGCGCGCGACCTGCAATGGCTTTGGCCCAGGACGAACATCCGACGCCTATTAGGAGCACGAGGGGGGGCGTACCGTTCTGCTCACCATGGGGTACACAGACGCAGTGGCAGAAGTGCTGATTGCGCTGGGCACGAACGTAGGGGATCGGCTGGAGAACCTCCGGACCGCCGTTCGGCGTCTGGCCGAGGAATTCGGGCAGGTCGAGCCGAGTGCGATCTATGAGACGGCCCCCATGTATGTGGTGCACCAGCCTCCGTTTCTAAACGCGGCAGTCAAGGTCGAATCCTCGATTGGCCCGATGGCGGTGCTAACCCGGCTGAAGGCTCTCGAGAAGGAGATCGGCCGACAGCAGCGCGAACGCTGCGGGCCACGGGAAATCGACTTGGACCTGATCGCCTACGGAGCGCTATGCTATCGCTACCAAGACAAGGATAGGACACTGCTTCAGGTGCCGCATCCCAGGCTTGCCGAACGGCGCTTCGTGTTGCAGCCGTTGGCGGACGTCGCGCCGAATTTCCATTTGCCGGGCCTTGGGGTGGTATCGGCTTTGCTGAAACAAACGGAACACCAGGCAGACAGCGTCAAGAAGAGTGACCATGCCCTTCTACCAATACAGCGTCAGGAATAATCAAGGGCAGACGGTGCTCGGAACGCTTCAGGCCGACAACGTCGACGCGGCTCGTTCGGCGCTGGTGAGCGGCGGGTATGCGGTGGATAAGTTGGAGGAGTTGGCCTCTTCGAACTCGTTCCTTCGTCACAAGCCGACTCCGGCTGCCCCCGCCGCCAAGGCGGTAACTCCGGCGCCGGCGCCAAAGGTCCAGCCGGTCAAACGGCCCGCCGCGGCGAAAGCTGTTCCTACTCAAACGGTTGCCGCTCAACCGGCGGCACGTCCAGTCGCGCCGCAACGTCGGCCAGAGACTCCTAGTCCGGGACCGCACTTGAATGCGATTCCGGACCCGGCGCCGCAGAAGGACTTCTACAAGACCAAATATGGGAACGACAAAGACCTGTTCTTCCTCTTCTCGCAGCTTGGAAGCTACTTTCGAAGCGGGATCAACCCGGCTCAAGGGTTGACAGACCTGTCTCGCCGGGTCCCGGCTCGATACCAAGATTCCCTCAAGCATGCCGCGTCGGTCGTTAGCGAGGGAGGGCGAATGAGCACGGTGCTTGAAAAATATCCATACCTCTATCCACCAGACGTGGTCGGAACGGTTCGCGCGGGGGAAGCGGCGGGCTTCATGCCGGATGCGATGGAGGAGGTCGCCTCCAAGATGGAGATCTCACATCGGCTCAAGCGGCGGCTCAAGTATTTCAACATCATGTTCATCCTCACCATCGCCTCAGCGCCGATGGTGTTGGGCACGATTCAGGGCGGCCTGAAGTCGATGGAGCTTCAAGATCAGGCCGGCGGAAACCTACCGGCAGTCCAAACGGTCGGCAAGTCGATCGGTGTCAGTCTGTTCCACGATCTTCCCGTCACTCTCCTTATCTTCGGAGCGCTTTGGGCTCTTTATGCATGGTTCAACTCCATGCCTATGCGCCGGTTTCGGCACGTTCTCGTGATTCGGACCCCTGTGATAGGTGGTCGAGCCATGGCCGAATCGATGGCTCGTCTGACGTGGGCGATGGGCATGGTCAGCAAGGCCGGGCTATCCCCTCAACAGACGTTCCAACTCGCTCTTCAGGCGGTTCCCAATCAATTCGTTCGCGAGCGATTGCGGGCGGAAGGGGAAAAGATGACGGAATCGGACAAGCTTTCCTCCGCGTTGCGGCGATCGGCCCTTCTGCCCGTCGAATACGGGAACATCGTCGAGACCGGCGAGGTGACCGGCGATGTGCCTCGAGCATTGGACAACGTCGCCAAAGCGACGGATGCCGATTTTCAGGGACGCAACGCCACCGCGATCCAATCGTCCGGTTGGATATTCAGCCTCATCCTTGCGGTTTTGGTTCTAGTCCTGTGCGCGTGGCTTCTTCGCACGTGGTACGACGGGATATTCCGCGTGATCAAGACCGACGGGTAGGATTGCCTTCACGATGAACTGCAGCGATATCGAAGAAGGCTTTCGATTTGACCTCTGGGCCAATCGGAAGTGGCTGGAATGCCTGAACCGTCGGCCCATAGATTCGCCCGATCGGGCCATTTTTGCGCACCTGCTTTCGGCGCAACAGGTGTGGCTGAGCCGATGCAACGGTCTCTCGGTTGAGAGCTTTCCTTCGATTGAGGCGACGGACGAAGAACTGCTTCGCCTGCACAGTGGCTGGATCGACGTCGCCCAACGGCTGGCCCACGATCCGGTCATCGAGTACCGGCGCATGAATGGCGAGGCGCTCACCTCGACGTTCCGGGAGATTGCGCTCCACGTGATCAATCACGGCACCTATCATCGTGGCGAATTGCGTGGGCTTTGCCGTGCGCGGGGGGACGACGACTTTCCAGAGACCGATCGGATCGGTTTCACCCTCCAAGCCAAACGAACGGTTGAGTAGACCACCGATCGGATGAACTCTCACCATCGATAAGGTGTCCTTAGAAGCAATCATCGGCGTTTGCTCGTCGTTGATGTGGATAAGCTAACTGCGAAGGTTCAGACTCGATGCCGACATTCGAATATCAAGCCAAAACGTCCGACGGGCAGATCGCGTCCGGGGTTATCTTCGGCATCACCCTCGACGGAGCCGCCCGGGACCTCGCGTCAAAGGGTTTGGAGATTGTGAAAATCGGTGTCGCTTCAAACCCGAACGACCCGCTGGCGCAACCATCCATTCCTGCGCCGCCGGCTCAGCCGGTCGCTCAGCCTTCGGCGCAGCCGGCGGAGCATGCCATGGCCGACCGGGTCGCCGCCGCCAAGGCCTATCAGGCCTTTCTGCCTTCACCAGACCAAGTTGCGCCCAGCACCGAGGAACGCTCCTATATGGAGACGAGTGTTTGGGGCCCCCTCGTGGGCAAGGTGCCCCTCAAGGAGCTAGCGTTTTTCTTCAGGCAGCTTTCGACCATGCTGCATGCGGGCGTGCCGATCGTCCAGAGCGTTACGACTTTGGCGACGCAAGCGCAGAGTCAGAAACTGGGCGTCATCCTTCGGGAGATGTCCGGGCACATCAACGCGGGCAGGAAGATGTCGGAGGGCATGCAGCGGTATCCCGAAGTATTCAACCCGGTCATGCTGAGCTTGATTCGGGCGGGTGAGCAGGCGGGCTTTCTCGATGAGGCGCTCGGTGTCGTCGCCGATTATATCGATCGAGAGATCGAACTTCGGAATCTCTATCGTCGGCTGACGTTCATGCCAAAACTCGAAATTGGCGCATCGATCCTGATCGTAATCGCGGCGAACATGATCATCTCGTCGATGGGCAAGCAGGGCGGGCTATGGTCCCCATTGACAGAGCCGCTCACCTGGGTGTTCCTTGGGCCGTTGATCGTCGTGACGTTCCTGTTCTTTCGAGTCGGTTTGGCCAACCCGCGCATTCGTCACAACTGGGATGTGGTGGTATCCAAGACGCCCTACATCGGCACGACGGTGAAACAGATGTCGATGGCGAAGTTTGGCCGGGCCTTCGGTGCTCTTCATCGGGGCGGCGTACCCCTTTCGAAGTCGCTGACGTTGTCTGCGGACGCCTGCGGAAACGAGTACCTGAGGTCAAAGATGTACACCGCCAGGGGCCGAATGGAGGAGGGGGTCGGCGTTACCGAGACGCTGCGCGACACCCAGGCGTTCTCGCCGATAGTAATCGACATGGTTGCGACCGGAGAAACCACCGGCAATCTGGACCAGATGCTTACCAAGATGTCGGAGTTCTATGAGCAGGAGGCGACGACGCGAGCAACGCAGACGGCGCAGGTCGTCGGCGTCGTCCTATTTCTTTGTGTCGCCATCTATATAGGCTACGTCGTGATCAACTTCTGGTCAGGTTACGGAGCGGGGGTATCGTCGGCCGGCTAGCCTGGCTCTAGTGTTCCGATGGCGCAGACTCACTACGATGTATTGGGTGTGAAGCCTGCCGCATCGGCATCGGAAATCCGATCCGCCTATCGGAAGCTGGTGTTGTTGCACCATCCGGACCGCTCGAAGGACCCCCGATCCGGCCCGGTCTTTTTACAGGTCAAGGACGCCTACGAGGCCCTTTCCGATCCCGTCGCGCGCCAGCGCTACGACGACTACTTGGCCCTGCTGGCGAAGAGGGCCCAAGAGGAGGCCAGAAAGCGGTCGGAGGCGGCGCGGCGGATCGAAGAGGCTGCCAGACAAAAAGCCGAACGTCGCGCAACCGATTCGGGAGCCACGGTGGCCGAAGAGATCCTGAGGCTCCAGAGCCTTTACGGAAAGGGGCGGCATTTCGAGGCAGAGAAGCTCGCCTATACGATCCTTCAAATCGATCCACGACAAGCGGTGCCGTATGCGGTTCTCGCCGACATCAGCCGGGGGCGGGGCGAGGTCAATGAGGCAAGCAAGATGTACGCCTATGCCGCTCAGATGGACCCAAACAACCCGGTCTACCAGCGTCGATACGAAGCGCTTCTTAAGAGCTCGCGGATTGTTACCGATCGCAAGAGTACTCGTCTTGAAGCGGAAGACAACAAGATCCTCGCTCCGATGGTCGGCGGAGGGTTTGTGCTGTTTGCCGGCATCTACGTGGCGTTCAACTCAGAGGCGCCGGTATTCGGGCACATCGCTTTGGTTTCCAGTTGGTCAATGGGCCTTCTGGCGTGCCTATTTCTGTCGGGTGTCGCGATCGGCGCCGCGCTTGCCGTCGGCAACTGGCTCGACCGGTTCGAATACATGACGAGCAGCAGTTCGGGACGCGCGGGGCCCACGATGGTCCTGGGAATGGTCGCGATGGTGAATTTCTGGGTGTCGGCGATTCTGTATGTGCTGATCGCCCTTGGCCTCAAGGCGTTCAATTACTCGACGACTCGGTTGATGCTAGGAGTATCGGCGGTCACGATCCTACTTGCCGTCGCCTGCATCCCCTCGCGCGTTCTGCCTATTCAGGCCCTCCTTTGGGGAGGTAATGTCGTCTATATCGGGGGGCTCATCGGCTGGATGGCGACCGACTCGATGCGTCCAGGGTAAGAGGTTCCTTACCGTTTTCTAAGGAATCACGAGACGCTCCGCTCGTCATGATCGAACCGGCGCTGGCGTAACATTAGCTAGCATGTCGAATATGGTTCGGTACTTCGAATTCGCAAGGCCGACAAGGGGAATAGATTGAAGATCGGCGTTTTATCACTGCTCATCGCAGTCCTTATCGGGTTATCCGCCCGCGCTGAAGCGGGACGGCACTACTATCTGGTCGGCTTGAGGCACGTCTACAAGTTCGAACTGTTTCCTGATCCGCGTGCTTCGGCACGCCAACAGATCGAAGAGGACTATGCCGACGCGGTGCAACAGGCACAAACGCAGTACGACCGCGACATGGATTCCATCCACAACGAAGAGGCACAGGACGACAACCAGATTCACCAAAACGATCGCGATGCCGTGCAGCAGAACCTCGAAGAGGACTTGGCCAAGGCAGCGGACGCCCGGGACGATGAACTGGGCAAGATGTATTCTCAGTGCGATTGGGTAAGAGACAGGCACCCCGAGTTGGTCGTCGACCAGGATGGCCCGTACCGAGTGATGGGTATCGACACGGCTCCTTCTGGAGTGTTCGTCAACGTTATCTTTTACCAGCCCTATCCTCGGTATGTCGGACCGTGCCCCTTTGGTTGGTCATGGGGCCGCACCTACGCTTACTCCACTTATGGAGTGGTCGTCGTGAACTATCACCGCACCTGGATCGAATCGGGTTCCCCGGTGTTCTTCGGGCTGTGTTTCGGCGGCAATTCGATCACCGTCTACGCGCCGATTCGACGTGAAGTCATTCTCAGCCGACGCGGCTGGGTGGGAGGACGTCCTCCGATGATCACCGCGCGGGAGAGACTGGTGCTCGAACAGCATTCGCGCATTCAGGTCCAGCGTGGGATTATCAGGAGTTCCGACTTTCATCGAAGCAGCGGCACATTTCCGAACAACAACCGTTTGGGCACCGGTTCGAACCGGTCTGGGGGCAACCGAACGTGGTCATCCGGCTCCAGATACGGTCGAGGCGGCCAGTCCGGCAATCGAACCGGCGATTCGAACACGAATTCCGGCTCCCGCTATGGCAGCGGCAACCGTGGCGGAACGACTGGCGGAACCGGCTCTTCGACCTCGGGCGGCTCTCGGTATCGCAATCGAGACGGAAACGGCTCAGGCGTCGGCACAGGTAACCGACGCGGCACCGGCGATACGGGCGTCGGCACAGGTAACCGACGTGGCGCCGGCGACTCAGGCGTAGGCTCGGGTAACCGACGCGGATCTGGCGATACGGGCGTTGGGTCCGGTAACAATCGCGGCGCCGGCGACTCGGGCGTAGGCTCGGGTAACCGACGCGGATCTGGCGATACCGGCGTCGGCTCGGGTACCAGACGCGGAACCGGCGATTCGGGCGTCGGGTCCGGTAACAATCGCGGCGCCGGAGACTCGGGCGTAGGCTCGGGTAACCGACGCGGAACCGGCGATTCGGGCGTCGGCTCAGGATCGCGAGCTGGAACGGGCAACGGCACTCTGGGCAATCGAAACAGCGGCGACTCGGGCTCGCGGTATAGCCGATCCGGTAATTCGGGCGGTCAGCGAGGAAACAGCGACTCTCGGTCCAAGTCGAACGGAAATTCGCATTCGGACAAGAACAAAGACAAGGGCAAGGGCGGAAACTAAAATAGCCACCTAGCCATTGTGCCCAGGTTTCGACGCAATCGAAACCTGGGCTTTTTTGTCGAAGCCCTTGCACACCTACACTTGTTGGTATAGAATACACCTACATCTGTAGGTGAAACGATGACCGATCCGCAAGACATGCCAGGGCTATCCGAGGCCCAATTGGAGATCATGAACATAATTTGGGAGCAATCGGAGACGACCCTCGGCGAGATCTGGCGCGAGCTCCAGGCAAAGCGTACGATGGCCAAGAACACAGTCCAAACGCTCTTGACCAGACTCGTGGAGAAGGGATGGGTCTCCTATCGCGCAGAGGGAAAGATCTTCCACTATCGGGCCGCCGTACCGAAGCAGCCAACTATGAAGCATGTGGTGGGTAGGTTCGTCGACACCGCGTTCAATGGCTCAGCCGAAGGACTTGTAATGGCGCTGCTCGATAGCCAGGAACTCGACGGGGACGAAGTCGAACGCATTCGAGCATTGATCGACAAGGCCCAGAGGGACCGGAGATGAGCTTCTTGCAGCAGATCTATCCGGGCGATGCATGGGCATCGTTCCTCATCCGAGTTCTCACTGAGATCACGCTTGTGACAGTGGTGGCGTTGCTGTTCACCAGAATCGCTGCACGCCGGAATCCGGCGATCAGGCACGGCGTGTGCGTTTGCGCCCTGATGTGCGTTGTGTTGGCTCCATTGACGACCCTCGTGCTAGAGAAGGCCGGTTGGCGAACCTTCCAGATTTCGCTTGAGCAGCCCAAACCGCCAGTCGCGATCGTCGGCAGCCAACCCTATGCCACACCACTGGTTGAGCCGATGAACACACCAAGCCCGTTTTGGACGCTGGATCGCGCCCGTGGGGTCGCGAGTGGGGTGATCCTCATCTGGCTGGTAGGAACCGGTTGGATGCTTGTTCGGCTGGCCGGTGGCGCACGAAAGGTCCGCAGGCTTCGCGAAACCGCACGCCAGGGCTCGCACGAACGCCTAGACGCCGCCCTTCAAAGCCTCATTGCCGAGGAGCGATTTCCGAATACACCGGTTCGATTCTCCCCTCGGGTTCACAGCCCGGTTGTGGTCGGTTCGGTGAACCCGACGATCATCCTGCCTGAGAAACTTCTGGATCGGCTCGACGATCGTCAGCTTCGATGCGTTTTGGCACACGAGTTGGCGCACGTTCGACAACGAGATCCTCTGATCGGCTTAATTCAAAGGCTGGTGGAAGCCGGCTATTGGCCACATCCTCTCGTCCACTTGCTTAATCTCGACCTGGTTCGGGCACGTGAAGAGGTTTGCGACAACGTCGCCCTACATAGTTCGACGGCCCCACACTATGCCGACACGCTGCTCATGGTTGCCTTGGGTATTTCCCGGCACCCACCTATTCCCCAGACGATCGGACTACTGACTCGTCCATGGAGACTCGAAGAGCGGGTTAAAGGCCTGCTCGACCCCCACCGGAGACTGACAACCACTATGAATACTCGCTATCTGGCCTTGATGGGCATCACCCTCGCCGCCGGCACGGCAATGATCGCCGGCACCCACCTTGAGGCTGCACCGTATCCGCCCAATCCCACCGACACTCTTGACATCTACACGCACTACAACGCGAACACGAAGGCCGTGACCATCTCGAATCACCTGCGGAAGCACGCCCAAACGAAGCCTTCCAGGGACCAAGTTGCATACGTCGTGAAGTCGGCATCGCCGGCCCCGACCGTTGTGGAGTACTCCGCCGTGGACGTGGTCCAACCGGTTTCGCCTGCTCCTGCTGCGCCGGCGACTCCGCTCCGGCTTCGACTCCAACCCGTGCCGGCTAGGCACGCCGATAGGGTCGGACGAACTCAGGAAGTTACAGTGACGATGGTTGATAGAGGCAATGCTGCGCAACTCGCGCCTGTGCCTGCTACCCCGCCAACTGCTTCCGATGTAGTCGCTGCCCCGGCCCCCGCTGCTCCGGCGCCGGCTGTGGCTGCTCCGGCAGCGGCGATTGCGTCAACCGTCACGTCGATCGCGGCGGCGCCACCGGCCGTCGTCCGGGTTGGAAGAGCGGACGACACGCAAAGCAGGATATCCGTGGTCACCGTTAATCCTGCCGTTCAGGCAGACACAATTCTGATCCAAGGTGACAAAGCGCCGACTGCTTCTGGCTTGACGCGATTATCCGGCAAGGACACGATCGCGTTCGTGTCTCAGGATGACGCCAAACACTCGATAACCCTCTATGGAACGTTGACGCCGGACCCCACTAGGCCCGGGGCATGGACCGACATGAAGCGCCAGATGGTGATTAGGGACAAATCTCGCGCCGCGGCGGCTCTTCCCTACACGAATGCGCAGCACAACGATCGATTCGAGGTGCTCAGTGACCAAGTGGATGCCAACATCCAACTGACTCCTTCCCTTCGAAAGGGCGAGTTGTATTCGATCGTCACCAAGCCAGTGTCTGACCGAGTCACTACCGTGTACATCGATGGCGACCACGTAAGGGTCGTTGGCGACAACATCAAGGTGGTTTACGTGCACCCCAAGTCTGACAAGAAGCACGCGCCTAAGAAGCAGAGATAGCCCTTCGGTACAAAGGCTGGACTCCCGCAAGAGGACGGCTCGCGCGTCATATCGTGAGTCGCCCTCCTTTGGCTGTACTGCTCGGATGCGGGATTGCGTGGACCGCTATGAGGTCGTATCCGCTGACAGCAACTCGATATCGTTGAGTGCCATACTCAATAGACATGAAAGTAAGCATTATCGGCGGTGGTGGACGCGTCGGGTCTGATGCGGCCTACGCTTTACAGTTCGGTGGAATCGTACGCGAAATCGCCCTCGTCGACATGAACGGCGAGATGGCCGCCGGAGAGGCTCTTGACCTTCGGCACGGCGCATCCCTGACTTCGAATCAGACGTTCACAAGTTCGGACGGCTACTCGATCGTCGATGGAAGCGATTGCGTCGTGATTACTGCCGGCCTTCGAAGAAAGCCGGACGAGACCCGGTTGGAACTCGTAAGCCGCAATGTCTCGCTCTTCAAGGGAATTCTCGCGAACTTAAAGGGCTGCAAGTTCAATGATGGCGCCACGATCGTGGTCGTCAGCAATCCAGTCGACATCCTCACTCATCTTGCCGCTCAGGCCGAGCTTGTTCCCCAGACCCAGGTGCTGGGCCTCGGGACGGTACTCGACACCTGCCGCTTCCGATCACTCTTGGCGGATCACTTCAAAGTGAATGCCACCGATGTCAAGGCGCTGATCCTTGGTGAGCACGGCGACTCGATGGTTCCGATTCTTTCCTCCGCGACGATCGGCGGAGTTCCCATGTCGTCGCTTCCGAACTACGAAGCGGAGATCGACGAAGTGTTCGAATTCACGCGCAAATCGGGCGCTGAGGTCATCCGTCTGAAGGGTGGTGCGGGC
Organism: Fimbriimonas sp.; assembly: GCA_031292555.1. Classification (GTDB taxonomy): domain Bacteria; phylum Armatimonadota; class Fimbriimonadia; order Fimbriimonadales; family Fimbriimonadaceae; genus Fimbriimonas. The sequence goes on along the minus strand of JARLGV010000017.1, from coordinate 55,421 downwards.
CGAGCGGTCGGAGTTTCAATAAAGGAAGTCGTTGAAGCAATTGCACTGAACTCTGACAAGGTATTACCCGTCAGTTCTTGGCAGAAAGGGACTCTCGGAATCTCCGACATCTCGCTCTCGCTCCCGACGAAGGTCGGAAGAAAGGGAGTGGTCGAGGTGCTGGAACCGGTGGTCAACGATAAGGAGAGGGAAGGTCTGCACAAATCGGCTCAATCGCTGAAGGACGTTCTGGCTCAGATTAGCTAGTTAAAGAATTCTAATCTGAAACAGCCGGTTGCGGAGTTTTTTCGCAGCCGGCTTTTGTTTTGGGAGAATTATCGAGAGATTCGATAAATTTTTCTAACAATGGAACCCGCCGGCTCTCTGGAACGATAGACCTAATGATTAACTGAAGGGACGCGAAAGATGAGAACAATGGATTACGAAACAAATCGGAGCTTTAACGACGTCGGCGTTTATTGGACTGTCGACGCAACGGGTGAGCTCTGTGCCTGCCTGCGCACTGTCGAGCGGCGGCCGGAAGTAGCCCGAGTTCATCTGACTGACCTTGTCGGCAACGACCACGATCGAGACACAACTGTCTCACTGGACAAAAGGGTTAGCCTAATATGAGAGAAACACAATTAATGGAAATAAACATATCGGAAGGAGCGATTCAATGGGCTCTCGATCAAGCCAAGATCGGCGATCGAGAGTCCCTCCGATGGTTGCAGGAACGACGACTGGAAGGTAACGAAGCCGCCTCCAGAGCACTCGTGGAACTGGCAATCGACGAACTTCGCACCACCTTCCCATTCAGCCTCGTCTAAGAGACGATCTACGATTTGGCTGGCCTGCGGCAATCCGCCGCAGGCCCTTTTTACTTACGATCGGCCTACCAACGGATGATGTTGGCGCCCCAAACCAAGCCGGCGCCGAACCCCACGGTCATAACGGTCATCCCCTTCTTGAGGCGGCCCTCGGCCTCGGCCTCGTAGAGGCCAAGCGGAATCGATCCTCCACTCGTGTTGCCATACTTGTGGACGTTCAGGAAGACCTTGTCGTGGGGGAGGCTCAGCCTTTTTGCGGCCGCCTCGATAATCCTCAGATTGGCTTGATGAGGAACGAAAAGATCGATATCGTCTGAACTCATGCCGACCTTCTCGAGCACCTTGCAGCACGCGTCACCCATCGCTTGGATCGCGAACCGATACACTTCGGAACCCATCATCGTGATGTGCGCCTTCTTGCCTTCAGCTTGGGGGCTGCCCCAGGGGTATCGCGAACCGCCGACGTCGATGCAGATGAACTTGCCGCCGCTGCCATCCGATTTCAGCACGGTGCCAAGCAGACCTCGATCCGTATTCTCCTCGGCCTTGACAACGACCGCTCCCGCTCCGTCGCCGAAGAGAATGCAGGTGGACCGATCGGTCCAATCGACCTGCTTAGTCAAGGAATCTACACCGATCACGAGCGCGGAATCGACCTGCCCGGATTCGATCATCGCCGCCGCGTTCGACAGAGCGTAGATAAAGCCGGCGCACGCTGCGCTGACATCGAACGCACCCGCATTGTGCGCTCCGATCTTGTCCTGCACCATGCACGCGGTGGAGGGCCAAATATAGTCCCCGGACACCGTTCCGCACAGCACGAGGCCAAGGTCGTTAGGGTCCATCCCCGACCTTTCCATCGCTTCGGTGGCCGCGCCAACAGCCAGCCAACCGGTGCCTTCGTTCGGACCGTCGCAGATGCGCCGCTCCTTGATGCCGGTGCGCTGGACGATCCAGTCGTCGGACGTGGCGACAATCTTCTCGAGGTCGGTATTGGTCAGCAGTTTGCTGGGCAAGGCATGGCCAATGGATTGAATCACCGCTTTTCTACTCATTTACAGGTCCTAACTCGCTGAAAACAGATTTCCGGATGGTTTCCACCAACTCGCGTTCGAGTGCTTTTTCGGTTGTGAGCAACGCATTTCGGATCGCCTTTGGGTTGCTTCGCCCGTGGCAGATCATGCAGAGTCCGTTGAGTCCCAAGAGGGGCGAACCGCCGATTTCCGCGTAATCCATCTGCTTTCTAAGGGGGCGCGTGACCTTCCGGACCGGCCAGTAGAGCAACCGTGAGGCCGGATGGGTGGGCACTTGACTCCGGATCGTATCTACGATGAATTCGGCAACGCCTTCGCATGTCTTGAGAACGATGTTGCCGACGAATGCATCGCACACGATCACATCAACTTGCTTGGCAAACATGTCTTTACCTTCGATGTTGCCGGCAAACCATGCATGTCGCCGCAAGAGTTGGTGGGCTTGCTTGGCGAATGCGTTCCCCTTGCCATCCTCCTCGCCGATATTCAAGAGGTGGACTTGTGGATTATCGCGACCCATTAGCTTCTGGACATACGAGCGACCCATGATTGCGAACTCCACCAAGTGTTCGGGGTCGACGTCTGGGCTCGCGCCAGCATCCAAAAGGACAAATCCTCCGTGCTTGCTCGGGAACTGACTGGCAATCGCCGGACGATGGATCCCGTGTATCTGACGCCATTGAAGGAGTGAGGTTGCGGATGCGGCGCCGGTATTTCCCGCGGATACAAGGGCTTCCGCCTCGCCGTCCTTGACCAAGCGTGCGGCGACCATCAAGCTCGAATCCTTCTTCATGCGATAGGCATGCAGCGGCTTTTCCTCCATATCCACGCTCTGGGACGCATGGCGCAACTCAACATTTGGGGGAAGGTGATTGGGAAGGAACTGCTTGAATTTCGCTTCGTCGCCGACGAGGAGAAGGCGGGATTTTAGTAGCGGAGCCGCCTCCAACGCGCCGACAACGATCGCTTGGGGCGCGTGGTCTCCGCCCATCACATCCAGGGCGATCGTCAACTGTCCGATTCCTCTGGACGCAGTAATCGCGAGAGGTTGCCGAATTCGGGTCGAACTGCATCGGTGGAAAGAGGTTGGACGGCTCTCGCTGCCGCAATCGGGCAATCCCCTTCCCATCCGAACTCGCATAGACTCTGCATCGGCAAGGAGAGAAGAAGGGCCTGTCTGAGTAACTGCTCGACGATCAACGAGTTGCCGTCGAACAGCGTGAAGGGCTCATCGGGCACGACACGGGCGTAGTCCTGTGGGTTCAGAGAACTTGGCGTTCCTTCGACGGGGAACTGCTCATCGACCTCGAAGTCGAGATCGACCTCCAAAGGTGCGCTGCAACGCGCGCATTCGAGGGTAATCCGCGTCGAAAACGAGCCGGTCAACAACAGGATATTGCCAGTACTGACCGCTTCGAGATAACCCTCAAGCGGCTTAAGCAGTTCGACGTCCGCTTCCTCGGGCAGTTCGGTGGAGATATCCACCGCCAACTCGCGGCCCGGGTGTTGCAGCACATCATTCAGGTCGAGCAGATCGTCCCTTTTCATGATGTAGCGCGGATTGTACCCATGTCTCGAGTGGCTAACGGAATTTGCCCTCTGCGCGGACGTTCGACAGCCAATGCCAACGCCAGAGTAACGCAATAGGGCCACCTCGTTCCCGCACGAGGATATTCTCTGCGGGATCTGCCACAAAAAGTGCACGAGGGAAGCAAAGAACAGACCTTTTTGCCAAGTTGAGTGCGTCCCACACAAGGTTGGCTATAATTGCTATACTGTTGGACAGCAAGCTTGGCTAGGTACGTCTGGCATGTCCACGAGGTGAATCGATTTTGAGGAAATGGGCCTTTATTTTAGTTGCCGCTGCCGTTGCGTTGGTGGGCTGTGGTGGTACAGGCGGTACGAAAGCTGCTCCAGGTAACCCTGGTGGTGGCACGACGAACAAGGGCATCGGCGTGGTGCTCACGAGCAAGTCGACAGAGCCCCCGGGAGCAATTGAAGTCGCGTATCTCACCGGGCAAGGACGGGCTGCCGGCGACCTGATCGCGGAAGTCAAGACTCTCGTTTTTGCGGATAACTTTGGTCAAGTCACTAACGTGCTGGCGCCTATTACCGACTGTCCGCTTACCGGCTTCCAGAACAACATCGTGCACTTGGATGTCGATTTTGCGACTCAAGCGCCGGGAGTGCCGTCGCGGCAGTTCACGTCGTTCAACATGAACTTCTACGACTTCCTGGAGGAGACGAGCATTCCGGGCTCCAATATCACGTTCACAACTCCTTCGAGTGCAGCTGAGGGTGGACCTTTTCCGAAGATCTACCCAGCAAGCATGCGAGTCTTTCCTGGCCGCGTGACCAGTTTGCCGATCTATATCGATGACTCGATGTTCACGATCGACGCGACCAATCCGTCCGGCCCTGCGATCAACTACAACGAGTCGCAGTTCCAACTCTCGAACGGCGCTACGGCGGCCAGCCCGATTAAGGGATTCCTGAGCGACTACGTTTCGTTCAACCTGAACGGCATGTCGGCCAGCGACAAGGCGGTCATCGGAACGGCAGCCGGCTTCGTGGGACAAGCCGACCGGATCTTCTTCAGCGGCGACGTCTATGCGGTCACGAACGGCCATACCAGCGGCTCAAACATCGCAGCGCTGACCCTGAACCCTTCGCTTCAGGTGAACGGCAACCTCGGCGGCGCCGGAACGCTGGCCGGCCCTGGCGGCACGCTTCCTCACGCTGGCACCTATTCGCTTCTCGCAGTGAATCCGACGGATATCACTCAGCAGATGAAGATCGTTGCCGGTCAAGGCATCTGGCGCGAGCACAGCACGGTCATGAAGAACCTGTCGTCCTCCAAGCTGAACGTGGTTACGTTCCCGAGCAGCAACGACGACAATATGCAGGAGATGGTGGCCTTCACTCAGGATGCCAACAACAACATTCAGACGATCTACTTCGGCTTTGCCGATCTGGACGCTCTGACCTTCACACTCTATCCTGCGATCAACTTGGTCTCCGGTACGACGGTCGACGGAAGCGGTAACGCAAACGGCGTCAGCGGCACTATCGGAGCGATGTACTCGGCAGGCGGCGGCACGACGGCAGCTCCCGACTTGGTTCGAAGCGGCACCTACACAGTTACGAGCGTCCCAGCAGCGACCGCCTATCCTCAGCCTCCGGCGTCGATGGCGAAGGGTAGCACTGGTTCGTTCTACGTCTTCCGAATCTAGTGCGAAGGATCCTTGCCGGAATTGAGACCGAATACGGTCTCATGGTGGAAGGACACGGAGCGAAGGAACAGGTAGACGATGCGATGGCACTCGTCCGGAGTTATCCGGACGAGTGCCATTTAGGTTGGGATTACCGATCCGAGTCTCCTCGCGCCGACCTAAGAGGATTTCGGCTTGACCACCTTGCCCAGGACCCCGAGGACGCCAAGTTCGACGCTGGTCGCGTCTATCAGGATGCCCTGGAGATTCGTTCTGACCGCGTCCTCCCGAACGGTGCGCGATTCTACAACGATCACGGTCACCCCGAGTATGCGACGCCCGAGTGCTGGTCGATTTTCGAACTGGCGAACCACGACTGTGCCGGCCAGATAGCGGTCCTCCGCGCGGCACGTGCCTTCGAGGCAAAAATCGAGTCTGCGGTCCGGATCTACAAGAACAACACCGACTTTCATGGGGCATCCTACGGAACCCATGAGGGGTATCTCGTGCCCCGAGACATTGGCTTCGAGCGTCTGTTCGCCGGCCTGCTGCCGATGATGCTGGTTCGTCAAGTACTTGCAGGGGCCGGATGTGTCGGATCTCCCCAGGGGCGGTTCAACGGCTTCCAACTCAGTCAACGCGCCGATTTCATGGTCGAGCCCGCCAACGCCGAGACGCTCTACCGCCGTCCCATCTTCAACACGCGTGACGAACCCCACGCGGAACCGCGGCAATGGACGAGGCTGCACGTTATTTGTGGAGACGCGAACATGATCCCAACCGCGACGGCGCGAAAGGTCGGCCTGATGAAGTTGGCCATCGCTTTGTGCGAGGCCGGTCAATCCCCGATTTGGCGCGTTAAGGACCCTGTGCGGGCATTTCAGGCGATCAGTCGGGACGAGTCGTACGAATTCCGGGTTGAGTTGGAAGGACGAAGCTGGACAACCGCGCGCGAGATCTTCGAATCCTATTTCTCTGCCTGTGAGCGCTTTGTAGAACTTGACGACGAGATGCGCTGGGTGATCGACAGCTCACGTCGGCTTCTTGACAGCCTACATTCCGACTTTGGGCAGTTCCGCCGCGAAGTCGACTGGGCGGCCAAGCGCACGATCCTCGCCGAGTTCGTGGAGTCGGAAGCGATGAAGTGGGACGATCCCCGCCTGCCCTCGTACGATCTTGAGTATCACAACGTCGATCCAGAAGAGGGACTCCATGCCGCGCTCGTTGAGATGGGTGAGGTAGATCCCGATCCCGAGCCTGCTGAACTGCTTGCATATCTCGAAGGCGTCAACGAGCCCACCCGCGCCTTTGCCCGAAGTTTGGCGGTTTCTCGGTTCAAGCCCTTCCTTAAGGGGGCATCATGGCGCACACTGTCCTTCAACGTCGGCGAGTCGCCGATTGAGATCGACTTGGACCCAGATGCCGAATATCCGCCGCAATTGGCGGAGGCAAATGACGTAGAAACGTTTATCACACAACTGAGAGGTATTCGATGACGGATGGAGACAGGCTCACGCGTCCCTTGACCAGGGAGCCGGGCAAAAAGCTGGGAGAAGACGGAGGGCCGGGCGTGCCCGATATCCGCAAGCCGGATGGCGGAAACGAACTGCTCAGGCGGATGAAGAAGGTCGATCCGGACCAGGCGAAGAAGTATCGCCAGCGATCGGGACAATGATCCTCGAAGGCGCGCGCGACTTTGCCGAGCTTACGGGTTTTGGGAAGATGTTCGAAGGCCTTGGGGCCATAAGTGCCGACCCCGCATTCGAGACGCACGGCACCACCGTGCTGTGTCTCCGATACGACGAGGGCGTGCTTACGTTGGCTGACCGCAGAGCTACCGCCGGAAACCTGATCATGTACGATCAGGCAGAGAAGATCATGGCGCTCGACGATTCGACGGTCGTGGCGATTTCTGGCGCGTTCGCTCGTTCGGTCGAGGTATGCCGCTTCCTCAAGCACTCGTTCAAGTATTACCGCCGCACGGTGCTCCAGGAGATGTCCCTTGAGGGCAAATTGACGGAGATCTCCCGTGCCCTTGCCGGGAACGCACCGATGGCGATGCAGGGAATTGGCCTGTTCTTGCCGATCGTGGCCGCCTACGACAAGAAGCGAGACGACTTCGGCGTCTACTTCTTCGATGGCGCCGGAGCGCGATTCCAGAACGGCTCCTACGCATGCGCGGGCTCTGGATCGGAGCGAATCCGAGGCGTGTTTGAGTACGTGTCGCGGATCAAGGGCCGCTTCGAAACGCGTCCTCTGGAGGAGGTCCTGCTAGACGGATTGCAGATGCTCGACATTGCCGCCGACCTCGATTCGGCAACGGGCGGATTCAGCAAGACGCTGCCGGTGACGCGGGTGCTAGACAAATCGGGCAATCGTGAACTTCCAGTCGACGAGTTGCAGCGTGCCGTCAACTCCATCCTGTCAGCCTAAGCGTCCGGCTCAGGAAGGAAAGCAAAAGAAAGGGTCCCCAACCCAAAGGCTGAGGACCCTTTTCCGTTCACGAAGGAACTTTCGACTAGAAGCGATATCCGATGTCGAAGGTGACCGCATTGGCGCGGACGCCCTTCGTCTGATCGGCGATGTAGCCGGTCAATTCGGCGATGATGTTCGGTCCGAGTTCGGTTCCAAGACCACCACGAGCGGAGACTCCGCTACCCGAAGTCGTTACGTTAACCCAGGTCATGCCGATGCCAAGGAAGAAGTAATTCCGGTGGCCCTGTGCGTTCTGACCCATATAGAATCGCTGATTGATGGCAGCCGGCCAAGCGATGACGTTCTTGAGATCGTTAAAAAACGCGTCAACCGACAGATAAGTTTCGCCGCCCTTGAACAGCGAGTTACCGAATTGGTAATCGATGCCGAGGTCGATGAACGAGTTGGACACGTTGTTCAGCGAAGTGTCCGCCGGGAGCGCAACGCCGCCTCGAATCGTTATGTTATTCGGGCTTGTATCCAGGTTGTTCGTTTGAGCGTTCGCAACGCCGCAGACGCCGAGAGTGGCGATTATAGCCGCCGCCGTAAGTGTTCTCCTCATTTTCAATCCTCCTGAAATCCGGGCCGAGCGTTCGCTCGTTCCATGAGCAGCTTCATTGTAACCCGAAGCGGCGACATTGTCCAGCTAAACGCGGGAGCATAATGCATAAAATGCCTTGCGTAAAGTTAGATCCCGGTCAATCTGCCCTGTTGATCATAGACATTCAACCCGTACTAAACAAGACTATCTTTGAGGCCGATAGAGTTCTTTCTCGTTCGGCATTCCTCATCAAGATGGCGAACCTGTTGGATATACCGGTATTGGCGACCGAGCAAAACCCATTTCGAATGGGTCAGCTCGAGCCTTCGCTGAGTTTGCTGGTCCGATCAGAACTGATCTTCTCGAAGATGGCTTTCAGCGCGGCCGGCTCCTCCGAGTTCCTCGATGCCCTGGCACTCACTGGCCGAAAGCAGGTCGTACTTGTGGGTATTGAAACCCACATCTGCGTCAGCCAAACTGCGCACGATTTGCAGCGTCTCGGCTACCAAGTCGTTGTTTGCCCCGATGGCGTGTCGGCCCGGTCGTTGGAGCGGCACAAGCTGGGCATGGAGAGGATTCGGGACGCCGGTATCGTGCCTGCCCATACCGAGTCGGTCGCCTATGAATGGCTGGGCTCCGCTGCACACCCCGAGTTCAAGTCGGCCCTGTCGATCGTCAAGGAGAATCCTTAGGCGACATTTTGACACGCGTGGATCTATCGACTAGCTTGGCGAGATTCTTGGCGCCGTTAGGATCTCCAGTCGCGTGACTGCCCCCTCAAGGGCTATGACCCCGGCCTCCAAGTCGTTCGCCGGTTCCCGATCCGCATCGTGGGATCTCACGGTGTAGGCCAAAGTCGCGGATTCGGCGGCATCGACGGCATCTGCGAGTTCACGAAGGCCGGAGGCGGTCTCAGCGATCCTGGCTTCGGCATCGCCATCACTATGCCCGGCCTCGTCGATCGAACCGCATTCGAGGACCACGATGTCTTCCAGCGCTCGGTGTGCGGCGGAACTGATCCGCGATCGCAACTCGAGTTGATTGAGCCATGGGGTTGAGCCTAACGCGTGCTCGATGCGTTCCCACTGAAGCGCGGTCGATTCGAGGAATTCGAGCGTCTCTGGCAGCAGCGCTTCGTCTAGTCCTACGGTTCGGCGCACCTCGTCAAGTTGCCGCAGGAGCCTTGGCCGCCCTGTCCCGTAGATGATCTTGTCCTGCACAACCAAGGCGAGCACCGCGAAGCCGGCCGCCCACCAGCCCAGAAAAACGAGGGTGCCGCCCATGCGCGTCAAGGGCTCGATGCTGAATCCGACAATCAATGAAAGGAGGCTCACGCCCGCCAGAACGTGACTTGGCTCGTAGCGAAGGCCGATCGGCAGGTCTTGCCGGCTGAGTGCGATGAAGCTCGAAAGGCACCTGGAGCGTGCCGCCGGTACCGGCGCGAAGATTTGCCGAACGATTCGGGGCCGGAGTCCTGGTCGCATGACTCTATAGTACGGGGTGACCACCGGGTTGGGTGGCACCCACTAGGTCCGATGCTGCGAACCCGGTAACGATTCCTTGGTTCTCCGCTTACTCCACTCGGCGATACGGCGGTCGTCACGCGCTACAATCGACCGATGCATCCGGTCGACATATGGGAGGGGCGCAGCTTCAAGGCGACGGTGCTGAGAGGATTCCTGACCCCATTGTCGTGGCTCTATGCCGCCGGCTGGCAAGGATATCTTGCCCTCTACCGGTCCGGGATCAAGAAGGCTTCTGAGCCGCATCGGCCGATCATCTGTATCGGCAATCTCGTGGTGGGCGGAACCGGCAAGAGCCCTCTGACACTTTACTTTGCCGAATTGCTCGCCGGAATGGACAAAGAGGTCGTCGTCGGATGCAGCGGGTACGGATCGCCGAGAGCAGAAGCCGCCTCGATCGCTCCGGAGGGCCCACTAGATGCAAGAGAGTGGGGAGACGAACCGGCGATGGTGCGGTGGTTGCTTCCACACGTCCCTTTGGTCGTCGGCCGCCGCAGGGTGTTGGCTGCCGAGGCAGTTCATCGCGCTTTTCCCGATGCCGTACTTCTGATGGACGACGGTTTCCAGCATTTGCCCCTAAGGAAGCAGGTCAGCATCGTTCTAGACGACGCCCGACCCGTTAATGCCAGGTGCCTGCCTGCCGGTCCGTATCGCGAGCCGAGGAAGAACCGAAGACGGGCCGATCTCGTGCTTCCCTCGGACTTCGCGTGCGTTCCTGAACCGATGCGGTTGATCGATCCCGACGGTAACGAACAAACGCCGACCTCCTATTCGGTTCTTTGCGCCCTGGGCCAACCTGATCGGTTCCTGACAGCGCTCGAAGCCGCCTTTCCCAACTCCAAAAACGGTGGAGTCGTGCGGTTGCTTCCTGACCACGACCCACTCACGGGAGGTACCCTTCTGGATACTTTTCCTCAGCATCTGCCGATCGTGGTCACTGCCAAAGATTGGGTCAAGCTTCGAAGTCGAGAAGACGTCGCGAAACCTCGATTCCTGATCGCTTTACGAAAGGTGCGCGTGGAACCGGAGGCAGAGTTCAAGGTGTGGTTAAAGAACAGGCTCGATGAGTAAAGGACAGAAACCGTTGGCCGACCGATTGGGTCTCTATGCCTTTGGGCTTGGACAGAAGGTATTCCTCAAAAAGGATGTGACCGTCGCCGAAAGGCGGGGGCAGATGCTTGGTGACGTTGCATTTCGGTTATTCAAGAGTCGCAGAAACCGCGCGATCTCAAACCTGGAGTTGGCGTTTCCAGAATGGACTCCCGAACAGAGGCTAGCCACGACTCGCAAGGTCTTTCGCCATTTTGGCGTTGTCACGGCTGACTTCATGCGAACACCCTTGCGAACGGCGGAGGAACTCCTCGACAACATGGAGATCGAGGGCATGGAGCACTATGAAACGGCGGTTGCTCATGACAAGGGCATCCTCGCCATAACCGCACACCTTGGAAACTGGGAGCGGTTCGGGCATTGGCTTGTAACGACGGGCAGGCCGATTGCGGTAGTTGCACGCGATGCGAACCAGGGCAGTGTTCAGGATCGCGTTTCCCAGATTAGGAACATGACGGGAATGACCGTTCTATCGCGGGGCGACTCCGTCCGACCAATCCTTTCCATGCTCAAGCGCAAGGAGATCGTGGGAATCTTGCCCGATCAGAACTCCGAGGAATCGTTCGAGCCGTTCTTTGGCAAGCCGGCCGGAACCGTGCTGGGTCCGGCTGTCCTGCACCAGCGCACCGGCGCGGTTCTCCTACCGTCGTACTGCGTGCGGGTTGGTCCCGGGAAATACAAAGTCATCGTCAAGGAACCGGTCGACATCGATAACAAGATGGAGAGCGTCGAGGAGATCACCTCGCATCTGAACCTTGTGCTCGAGTCGGTGATCCGACAGTATCCCGAGCAATGGCTTTGGCTTCACGATCGATGGAAGAGCGCACGAAAGCGAAACCTCCTGTAGACTCAGGCAACGAATGCGAAGCGGTATGAACGTTAACCGTACGAACTCCCTGTCTTTACCGAGGAGCCCGCGATTTGGTTAGGTTTCTCATCAGCCGACTGTCGTCCCTGGGCGACACTGTTTGCTCCCTCCCGGCGGCTGTGGCTTTGAAGAGCGGTTTTCCGGGCTGCCACATCACTTGGGTGGTCGATCCACGCTTTGCCGGAATCGTCGAGTGTTGCCAAGCCGTTGACGAGGTGCTGGCCGTCAAGCCTTCGTTCAAGTCGATCCCCGTTTACGATGAGCCGTTCGAGGCCGCGCTCGATTTACAGGGTTTGCTCAAGAGTGCGTTGTGTATCGCTCGTGCCAAAGCCAAGTCGAAAGTTGGCTATCACTGGCAGCGTGAGGGTTCCTGGCTCTTTAGCGGCAAAATCATTCCCGATCCGAGTTCCTTGCACGTGGTGGACCAGTACGTGGACGTTGCCCGGGCGGTCGGAGGAGTGATGGACCGTGCAAAATTCGCTTTGGCGCCCAAGGATGAAGACTTGGCGTCGGTCCGTTCGAAGCTCACCGAACGCGGAATCCACGATCGGTTTTGGGTCGTCAACGCCGGCGCCGGGTGGGCGTCCAAGCGTTGGGCTCCGGTGTCATTTTCTGCTGTGATCGACGGAATTGTCAACGAAGGGCTTCCTGTCGTCCTCATCGGAGGCAAGGCAGGGTCGGATCACTCGGTTGCCGAGGCGGTCATCGCCGGCTGCAAGTCGAAGCCCGCCAACTTGCTTGGGGAAACGAGTGTCAGGGAGTTGGTGGCCCTGATTGGGCTGTGTTCCGGCCATTTGGGAGGCGACACCGGCAGTACCCATTTGGCTGCCGCCATGGATCGCCCAGCGGTCGGACTCTATTCGATCACTCGTCCGGAGCGGTCGTGCCCCTATGGTCAAATCGGCCGATGCCACTATCGCCCTGAGGGGCTCGGGGCGATCCGGCCCGACGAGGTGCTGAATACGATAAGGGAGGTGCTTTCGTGACGATTGAAGACGCATGCCGTTTGCGCGAAGGACGGAGGCTAGTGTTTACGAACGGGGTATTCGATATCCTCCATGCCGGACATGTTCGATACTTGCAGCATGCCCGCAGCCTTGGCGAATTGCTTATCGTGGGCATGAACTCGGACGAAAGCGTTCGCCGTTTGGGAAAGGGACCCAATCGGCCTATCAATCCCCTCGAGGATCGCATCGAGGTCTTGTCCGCTCTGCGATGCGTGGACGCGGTGGTTTCGTTCGAAGAGGACACTCCTGAAGCGTTGATTGCCGTGCTTAGGCCGAATATTCACGTAAAGGGGGGCGATTACACGGTTGAGAGCCTTCCCGAGTCGAAGATCGTATTGGGATATGGGGGAGAAGTCGTCATCGTTCCGTTGCTAGAAGGCAGGTCGTCGACCCGTGTCATTCAGAGGCTTGCCGCAGATTGAAGGTCTTCTCAACTGATCCCGATCTTCGTTGGCTCTTTTGTCTCACCCATCCGGACGACGAAATCTCGATCTGCGTCTGGATCAGCCGTCTGGTTCGGGCCGGCAACCCGGTGTTCCTGAGTTGGACCCACAGCAATCCGGTGCGCGAACGCGAGGCCCGCGAGGCCGCCCGGATCCTCGGAGTGCCCGACCAGAACCTCACGTTCTTTCATGCCACCGACGGATCTGTTTGCGACGAGATTGCCGAGCTTCTCCCGAAGTTCAAGGGACTTATCGAGACGGTCCGACCGGATCGGGTTTGCTGCGGAGCGTTTGAGCAAGGGCATCTCGATCACGATTCCACCAACTACCTGGTCAATCGCACTTTCGACGGCCCGGTATTGGAGATCCCGTTCTATCACACCTACACGACACGGCTACAACGGATGAATCGCTTTAGCGACTCTCGCGGGGAGGAAATCCTCCCTCTGGACCTGGAGGATCAGCGTCTCAAGAAGCGAATAGCCCGGCAATATCCGAGTCAGAACATCTGGCATGTTCTCCTTTTGTACGAGGCATGGCAGACGGTTCAATTTCAGCGGATCGCATTGGCGAAATCGGAGCGGATGCGTTTTCAAACCCATCGATTGTTCGCCGAACCGAACCACCCTCCGCTCATTGCTCAGAAGGTGAAGTCGTCGCCTTCATGGGGGCGGTGGCTCCAGTCGTTGAATCGGGCGGAATCGGATGCGTTGAACGCCCTGCCGGCGAACTCCTCGCGCTAACCTCCATCCGCTAACTGTTAGGAACGGCGGCATTCGGGGCAACGCCTGCGGCCGCCATGCTACGCTTTAGGCATATGTTCAAGCGCCTGATGGAACGCGTCGACCGAATGCTCGGTCGAGGCGTGATCGACGAGGAGTTCTACGAGGAACTGGAGGAAGCGCTTCTTCAAGCCGACACTCACATCGTGACTGCTACCGAGATCCTCGCCGAATTGCGCAAGGCGGTGCGCGAAGAGAAGATCATCGAGCCGATCGCGATGAAGGAGCGGCTGAAAAAGGCGATCGCCGACCGATTCCGTCAGCAGGGACCGGCCGGGCTCGAAGTCAACGACGAGGACCCGACCGTTTTCGTCTTTGTTGGCGTAAACGGCGTCGGCAAAACAACCACGATTGCCAAGGTCGCCCGACTTCTGACCAAACGCGGATTCAAGGTAATCATGGCGGCCGGCGATACGTTTCGAGCGGCCGCGATCGAGCAACTGGAAGTTTGGGCAAGTCGGACCGGCGCCGAGATCGTCAGGAGCCAGCCAGGCGCCGATTCCAGTTCGGTGATTTTCGACGCGATCCAAGCGGCCAAGGCGCGCGGCGCCCAGTTTGTCCTTGCCGATACGGCCGGAAGGCAGCACAGCAAGGACAACTTGATGAGCGAGCTTGGCAAGGTCCTGCGCGTGACGGAGAAGGCGCTTGGGCGCAAGCCCGACGAGGTCCTGCTCGTCCTCGACGCAAACACCGGTCAGAACGCGATTCGCCAAGCCGAGGAGTTCAAGAAAGCGTCGGGAGTCACCGGCTTGGTGCTGACCAAGATTGACGGCACGGCCCGGGGAGGCGCCATGATCGGCGTCTATGACCGCCTCAAGATCCCCATCAAACTCGTCGGTACCGGCGAGAAGATGGACGATCTCAAGGATTTCAAACCCGACGAGTTCGCCGCATCTCTCTTTGACTGATCGGCGCCTTCTACCCTCCGCCCGGCTGGCCAGGCATCTTGGTCCTCCCTCCACCGCCTGACGGTGCACTCGGTCCCCGCGCCATTGGTGCTCGCGAAGTCGATTGACCGAGGGCAATCCCGGGACCTCCGGTGCCGTTTCCGACCTTAGGAGAATTTCGGTAGCTTGGATCCGATTTGACTCGATGCACAGGCAATACAACCATCTCGGATGAGACTTTGACGTCCGCCTGGATGCGGAAGCGCATCGTCAGGAGAGGGATCTGTCTCAGTTGCTGACCTGAGTTAGGTCGCGTGCTTTTGAATAACGAGGAGTATCCGTAACTGCCGATCGACACGCGCAGCCAATCCAATCCCATCTCCTCGACGGTGGGAGATACCGCGATGCACTTGATCGATTCCACTCGCTGTGCGGTCTTTCCGGGTTTCAATGAGACGCTGATATCGCCGGATGGCTTCTTGATGTGCAAGGCGTCAAGCGCTTCCAATGTGTGCCGGGGGACGATTGCCGAGTAGCCGCTCATCGAGCCCACATCTTCCGTCGACGGGAACCACAGATACCGAACGCCCTTGACGTCGACGATCTCAGCGTTCCTGTAGGTTAGCACTGCTTCCGTGTATGTCCGGTGGTAATGATCCAGGCGCACTTTCACGCAATCGATGTCATTCGCGTACGAGAGGCTCCTCGAACGAAGTTCGTCGGAACTGGCCGCGCTCTGTTCAGAAGAATACGACGCGGCCGTGATCGTCGGAATCAAGTAGTCGTCGGGCGACTTCGGGGTAGCGACCTTGATGAAGTGGAACTTCAGGTCTTCGAGGTATTCGGCAATTGCCACCTTCTCCAGTTCGGCTTGCTTCTCCTTGGATGGCGGAGTCAGAACTCGCTTGGCTGGAGCGATTTTCGTGAATACGATGGGGCAGGGCGTTGACTTGGCCTCGATTTTAGAGTCCATCACGTGAAACTCGGCAACGGTCGAGACCTTGGAAGGAGCGTGAGCAAATCCTTTTGCGATCGTCACAAAGTACAGCCCCTTGAATTCACGGGAATCCGTGTAGATCTTGTTTCCGTGTTGGTCCTTAGTGTCTTGTACCGTGATATGTCCAATGCCGTATACGGTTGGCTTGACGCCAGTCGCCGTGACCTCTTTGACGTCGAGCGCGGCGATTGCCGCATCGTCTGGGCCGCATGGAAAATCTACCGACCGATTCGACTTATCGGTCAGGTGAAGCACCTGTCCCTCGGAACATGACTCTTGGGCAAGCAAATCCACCCGATAGTTGTGAACGACCGGTTTGGTCGCTACCTTTGGTGTCGGCGGCGGTGTAGGTTGATTCGCTTTCCACATCCGGCCAACCGACACGACTGCCAACAGAACGATGCCAACGACCGCAATTGTTGACGGACCGCTTCTAGTTTTTGCCATTCTTTCCCCCTCCTAGCCTAGCATTTATCGACACTGGGTTCCTGCCATATTGACTCTGCAGGGTGTCCTTACGTTCGTTTTCCGTGGACCCCGGCGTGGAGGGCTCGACGCTACTTTCAGCCTGCATAATGCAGGTGTGGATCACATCCCGGTCTTGCTCGATACCGACATCGGAAGCGATATCGACGACGCAATGGCGCTCGCCTACCTGCTGAAACAACCCCGCTGCGAATTGCTTGGGATCACCACTGTTTCCGGCAACGTTCAGGAACGCGCCGCCTTGGCTGAGGTGCTTTGCCGTGCCGCCGGGAAGCCGGAGGTCCCGATTCACTGTGGCCGGCGCAGCGTGTTGACTCACGGAGTCGGTCAGCCTCGGGTTCCTCAATACGAAGCAGTGGCCAACCAGGCTCACCGGCTTGATCGGCCGGAAAACACGGCAGTGGAATTTCTGCGGGAGACGATTCGGTCTCGACCCAAGGAGATCACGCTGCTTTCGATCGGACCATTCTCGAACATCGCGCTCCTGTTTGCCATCGATCCCGAGATTCCGTTTCTTGTGAAGTCGGTGGTTTCGATGGCGGGAGTATTCTTTGCCGGCGATCGACGGGAGTGGAATGCCCTTGTCGATCCTACCGCAACGTCGATGGTCTATTGCTCACCAAAAGAGGACCACCTTTCGGTGGGATTAGACGTCACCGAAAGGTGTCGTTTGAGCGCCTCTGAGGTCAGACGGCGGTTTGTGGGCGAACCTCTTTCTACCGTGACCACGTTTGCCGAAAGCTGGTTCCGACAGGCAAACGATGCGACTTTTCACGATCCTCTGGCAGCCGCGCTCATCTTCAAGCCCGAGCTTTGTGAGTATGAGTCCGGACAAGTTGTTTCCTCAATTACGCCGGATCTAGATCACTGCGGACACACACGACTCGAGATCGGCCCTGGCCCAGATCGGGTAGCCAAGACGGTCGACGCTTTAGCGTTCTTTGAAGAGTTTTTCGC
Organism: Fimbriimonas sp.; assembly: GCA_031292555.1. Taxonomy (GTDB): domain Bacteria; phylum Armatimonadota; class Fimbriimonadia; order Fimbriimonadales; family Fimbriimonadaceae; genus Fimbriimonas. Next base: position 38,290 of record JARLGV010000017.1, on the reverse strand, counting down.
GGTAACAACCGAATAGGTCGATCGCCAAAGCGTTGTGATCGCGGCGTAGATGAGCCACACTTAATATGCCGCGATCGCGCGGCTTGGCAGATATCGATGCCCCATCATATAAAGGAAATCTCCGCTTCTGACAGTGTCGCAGTCTTTAGGGCGCTGGCTTCGGAATCCCGCGCACGCATTATCGAATTGCTGGCGGAAGGAGATCGGAACATCAATGAGCTGAGTATCGCCCTGGGTCTGGCTCAGCCAAGCGTGACGAAGCACGTCCGGATTCTCGAAGAGGCGGGCCTCGTCGTCAGCGATTACCTCGCCGGCCCGCAGGGCATGCAGAAAAGATGCCGGCGCGTTCACGAGCGACTCATCGTGGATATGGCGCCCAGATCCGACACGACCGACTGCGTCGCTGAGATCGAGGTCCCGATCGGCATGTATACGAACGTGGAAGCATTTCCCACGTGTGGATTGGCAATCCGCGAGAAGTTCATCGGCCTGATAGACAACCCACTTTCATTCTTCATGCCGGAGCGCGCCAAGGCCGAGATCCTCTGGTCGGCAGGCGGATTCATCGAGTATGCATTCGCCAACACGATCCCGCTTCAAGCTGCGGTCACCGCTATCGACTTCGCGATGGAGGTCTGTTCGGAGGCGCCGGGCTACGACAACAACTATCCGTCTGACCTGACTCTGTGGGTGAACGATATCGAGATCGGGACCTGGACGTCGCCCGGCGACTTCGGTGGCACGAGGGGACGACTGAACCCCCACTGGTGGCCGGACAACATGAACCAGCATGGACTCCTAAAGGTCTGGCAGATCGATCTAGGCGGCAGTTCGATCGACGGGGTGCATCTCTCGTCGGTGACGGTCGATCAACTGAACATTCAGCCATGGCAGGCAACCAAGATTCGCCTTGGAGTCAAGCCGGACTCGGTTCACCAAGGCGGCTTCACTATCTTTGGCCGGGGTTTCGGCAACTACGAACTGGATCTGGTTCTGAGAATTCGCCACACGACCGTCGGCAACAACATTCCCGTTCGAGCCCGGCAGCCATTTCACAGCGAGAGCGTGGGTGGAACCTAGCTTTCCAACCGCTAGACTTTGTACCTAGGTCCTTCAGGCGGCGTGACTGCACAAGCCGGTATTCTCGGCATGCGTTTTTGTGCGTGCCTGGTTGACGGCTGCTCTGCGTCCTGACCTGAACGAACAATGACGACCCGCTTGATTCCGATCCCGATGAGTACCTCTGAAGTCGATGTGCGCCGAGCCAAAGCCGCAAGGTCATGGTCTCTTGATAGCGAGCTAGTTCTGATTTGCGCGGGATATCCTATCGGCATTCCCGGCGGCGCCGATCAGACTTTTCCCTACAAACCGCACCCCCAGTACCGATGGCTGACCGATCGGAAGCGAGAGGGTGGCGTTTTGGCTTTCGATCCGCAAGATGGGTGGACGCTGTTCGAACCTGCTCTGGCCGAGCAGGAATTGATTTGGGGTGGGGGCGATCCTCCGGTTGGGCGGTCGCTTGAGGAACTCGATGGATGGTTGGCCGCGCGCAAGGGGCGTCCTTTGGCTGCGTTGGGAGCCAACGATGGCCTGTACGCCACCGACCAGGAGTTGAGCTTGCGGCTTCACATCGAATTGGACCATGCCCGGCGGCCCAAAGACGCGTTGGAGGTGGACCTGCTTCGTCGATCTGCAGCGGCGACGGCAGCCGGTTATGCTGCGATTGCGGAGTACATTCGGCCGGGCCGTTCTGAGCGGCAGATTCAAGTCGAGTTCGAGGCCGCCATCGCTCGGGCAGGTGCTGACGGACCTGGCTATGCCACGATCGTCGGCGCCGGTCCAAACTCGGCGGTGTTTCATTTCACACCGGGCAGTCGGCAGGTCGCGGACGGCGAACTTGTCCTCGTCGATGCGGGCGCTGAAGTGGACGGATACGTTACGGACGTTACGAGAACGTTCCCGGGGGGCGGATCGTTTTCAAGTGACCAAGCTTGGCTATACGGCATCGTTCGTGAGTCTCTCGATCAGGCGACCGCTGCATGCCTGGTTGGGGCCGAGTGGCTTGACGTGCACGCGGTTGCTGCAAGAGTCATGGGCTCCGGACTTCGGGATGCCGGCATTTTGAAGTGCTCGCCCGAGGAAGCGCTGACCTCAGGAGCGATCGGCCTGTTTTTCCCGCACGGGATCGGTCACATGGTTGGACTAGGCGTTCGCGACGCCGGCGGACCGCTGCCCAATCGAAACGTCATTCGCGAAGTCGGCGGGGCACGTATTCGGATGGACCTGCCGCTCGAAGCTGGCTACGTTGTCACAATCGAGCCAGGCCTTTATTTCGTTCCCGCTTTGCTGAACGATGCCAAGAGGCGGGAACGGTTTGCCAATCAGGTGAACTGGGCTGCCGTCGAGCCATGGATCGGCGGCAGTGGGATTCGAATCGAGGACAACGTCCTTGTTACAGAAACCGGACCGATCGTGCTGACCGACTCGATTCCCAAATAAGGCTCGATCAGGGCTGTCGCGGCTCCATCAGCTGAGTCATCTTCTGGCTGATGTTCATTCCGCCGACTTCCATCTCGTTCTCGGAAGCCACCTTCATGCTCATCGTCATGCCGGATGCAATGTCGATGAAGTAGCTTCCCATCCCTTTCATATGCATGGTTATGTTCTGTCCGGCAACCGACATCGTTGCGTCGCCGCCCATGACGATTCCGACTTCGGCTATAGACAGTCCGTACTTCTGGCTGAGGCTTTTGAGCTCGAACTTGAGAGGGATCTTGCCGTCCATCGTCATTCCCTGAGCGTTATCGCCCAGCATCGAGTTCATGATCTTGCCGAGGTCGAGTTCGGACTTCCAGGTGTCACCCACCTTCACGGGGTGGTCGGGAAAGGCCATGCTTTGGAAGTTGCTCATCATGCCTGCATTGCCGGCGCCTCCGGTGCCTTTTACGCTTTGGATACGATAGAGAGTGTCGATCTTGCTCTCGACCACCATATCGGACATGCTCTTTTCCATCGTTTCCTTCATGGCGGCCATTGGACTGTCAGGAGGGATGGTGACCTTGGCGTTTGAGTTCTTCGTTTCCATGGTCGTCACGTCGCCCGTTCGCGAAAGTGCCTTCATGTCCACGTTTACTTCGGTTTTGGTGGTGATCGGATCGCCTCCCGAGGGCTGATTCATGGTCATATCCATGGTCATCTTGAACGGGTAAGCCTTGCCGATCGTCGGTTGGAACTTCAGGGTGATCGCATCTTGCGCGACGGCTCCCTGATGCCTTAGAAGCAAGACACAAATGCTCGTTAAAAGTAGCATATATGAACTATACAGGCCTCAGGCGAAAGGGTTCCATCAATGCCCGCTAATGTGCGCTGACGCGCAAACATTCACACCTGGGAATGGGCTTGCCGACCGACGTCAGCAGTTTTGAATTCTAGGCTCTGCGACGCCTGTACCAGGTCACGAAGACCGCCTTGCTCGGAAAGCTGAATCTCGTCCGAACTCCAGAAGCGGGACCGAGCCGCCCTTATCCCTAGCTGCAAGCCGACGGCGCGTTTGACGGCAGCCGTGCGGTTGGGTGCGTGTCGGAGAGCGTACGAGGCGAATGCCTTTGCCTGCTTCAGATCGTTTGCCAGAACAAGAAGCGGGACCAAGTGTAGAGCATTCGTACCCATTCCGGCGAGGATTTCCGATTCGAGCGAGCCGACGCCCAACCACGCCTTTGCCGAATCGTGGATGGCCCGACGCACGCGTATCTCCTCGGCAGTCTGCGGTATTGAACGCCGAAAGCTGTTCGATTCGTGCTGTCGCCAGCACGTCAGAGGTTCGGCGACGCAACGCGTGTGTCCCAGACGGGATTGCTCCAAGAGCGCGACCCAATCCCCCGAGTAACGGCAACTTGCGTCGAATCGGAGGGTTCGGCGTCGAAAGAGGACCCCAGATGCCAAGATTCGGTTGTCAGATAATAGATAGGGCAGCGGACGTTGCGGATCGCTTCGCGGCCAGTCGGCATGTACGTCGCCGTCTAGTTCGAACCCGTTGTCGTCAATCATCGCGCCCAAAACGTAGCTATACGCCGCAGCAGGGTCGGATTCAAGAAGTGCCACCTGCCGTTCGAGCTTTGTCGGTTTCCATAGGTCGTCTGAGTTCATGATTGCGACATAGGAGCCGGAGGACCTTTCGAGGCCCCGCTTCTGCGTGCCGTAAGTGCCAAGGTTCTTGTCGTTGGTCTCGACTTGGATGCGGGCGTCCTTCTTAGCGTACGAGCGCGCGATCTCCACGCTATCGTCACGGCTGCCGTCATCGATAAGGAACAGCTCCCAGTCCCGAAAGGTCTGGGACAAGATCGATCCCAGGCACGCCGGCAGGTAGCGGGCATGGTTATAGCTTGGGATGACTATCGAAACCGTTGGCGATGGCATGGTCGAAGTAGCTCGTCGGCCCCTTTACGATACTCTTCGGGGCAACACGCTTCGCACTTCTCGCCGGGTGAACGCGACGAATCGACCTGAAATACGCAAGGGTCCTCCGCAAGAATGGGCCTTTCGCAGGACGAGGGGATATCGGTACGATATTCGAGACCGTCTGGAACAAATAGTCGGTCGTCGCCGTAACGACGGCCATACGTGGAGGATTTACAGTCATGAAACGAGTAACCAGCTTTCTCATCGCGGGCTTGGCAACCGCATCGGCATTCGGGGCATCCGATTCGATCTCGGTGATGCCAACTGACGTATCCACCGCCAAACTTGCGCCGTCGGCGCCCTTTGTGCCGACATTCGGGATTCGAGTGGGCGGTGGCAACTGGAACCAGTTCGTGTACAACGCCGGCATAAACGCCAACTTCAGCGTCCCTCTGCTGCCGTTGCCGACCTTGCGGGTTGACGCCGAGGTGTGGGGTAGTTCGATCGGCTTCGGCTCGGATCGGCGGGGCAACGCCGTTTCGTTGCTCGGAGTCCAGAACATGATGCTGGGCTATGTGGGCATCGGTCCCTCGTTCTATTTCACCGACGACCAAGGCGCCCATAAGAGCGGTTTCGGCGTAAAGCTGCTAGGCGGACTCAACCTGCCGGACAGCTCCTTTGTAGAGGCGGGCCTGATTCTTGGTCCGTCGACACCTCCGTTGTTCATTACGGTCGGTCGAAAGTTCTAGCCGATTCGCGGTCGGGCTTGCCCGACCGTCTTCAATCGGAGGGATGAATGATGGACGCATACACGTGCGCGTGGGCTGACCTGCCCGAAGATAGTCCGATCGAGTTGCTCACCCGCAAAACGGTCAAGGGCGAGCGGATGATGGTGGCTCGGGTCGCCCTTGAGAAGGGCTGTCACGTCAAGTGCCATCGCCATGAGAGCGAGCAGATCTCAGTGATGGTGTCGGGCCGGGCTATCTGGCGAATCGGGGACGATGGAAGTCCTGACCGCCGAGAAGTAACAACGACCGGCGGTGAGATCATCGTGCTTCCTTCAAACGTGGCTCACTCGGTCGACGTGCTTGAGGATGCCGTCTTCATCGACATCCTCAGCCCGATTGGCCCAATGGGGGTCGATTCCCAGGGCAAGCGTTAGCCGGACGAGGCGTACGTGAACTTCGGGATGAGGCGGTTTTCATCGCCCGCGTGAGACGTGCTCTCCTTTCCGAGCGCGTCTCGCACGAAGTCGGGCCACCAGTCCGTCTGCGGGGTCAGTTGCGCCCTTGCGTCGATCGTCGGCTTGTCCATCGCTGCGATCTCTTTTGCCCGCTCGATGATGACTTTCACGTCGCCTACCGCCGGCTTCAGCCACCGTCTTCCGATCTGGGCGTGCAAGACCTCGTCCGCCCAATCGTAGTCCTGGAAGTAGGTCGCGAGCTCGTCCTTCGCCGACTGGGCGATCTGCCACTCGAGCCGTTTGCCGGTCTTCCCGTCCATCAAGTTCTGCTCGATGAAGTACAGGATGATGTGGCGCTCCAGCGGCTTGCGATCCAAGTTGAGATGCATCGCCCACCCGACATGGTTCGGATAGCGGCTCCAATCCCAGCCGTGCTTGGCGAACCAGACCTCGCCCATCATCGAGTGCCTGGCCTCGTCCCATAGTTGGCGCCCCATGTCTCGGTAGTATTCCCACGGCTTTCCGGGAGTCTGGAGCACGATGCTGGCCATCATCTCCGGCACGTCCATCTCGTGGAATCGCTTATACATGAGGGCGAGGACTCGCTCGTCGTAGTCGGCTTCGTCGTCCAGATACACGTCGTTGGCGCGGTAGTGGAAGTTATAGATCTCGCCGGAGCGCCAGTCCCGCTTGGGATCGACATCGGCAACGAATTCGCCGGTCACTCTGGATGCGGGGAGCGTTGCGTCGGTGGGAATAGACTCCCTGCCATTCACGCCACCGGCGTCGGCGAGATAGGGCCGGAGATGGGCCTCCCACGAGTCGGCGGTCGCAGCATCCTCATCGGTCTTGAGGATGGCGGCTAGTGCCTGGAGTCCCCAGTCCAGCATCTGCTCTTCCTCTTGGAGGATTGTTCGAATGACGCGAAACGTCGGATGATCGAACACTGGGTTGATGTCGGCAAGGTGTTGCCGATAGGCGGTAACGAGCGAGGGCCGGATGACGCGAAACAGGCCCACCATCAGTTCGATCGTGTTCTCCGCGCGCAGCGCCTCCTCACAGAGGGTTTCGAGCTTGGGATCCGGGCACTGATCGAGGTAGAGCGGTGGCTTCCTCAGTTCGGCGACTCGCTGCCGAAGCGATTGGCTGTGCTCGGAATCCAGGTAGAGGTGCAGACTCAAGGCGCCCTTGATCTCCCACTCGGGCGTGGGGTTCAGGAAGGCGGCGCTCGTTCGGTAGAGCTGGGACTCTATGTAGTTGTAGCGCCGCATCAACTCGACGTTCTGGTCCACGCCGTAGCCTGCCTTGGCCGCCTCTTCATAGGTTGCGAGGCCCGCAAGGGGCGGTATGCCGATAGTTGGGATGTTGCTCATCATCATCGATCTCGGTGGGTATTTGATATTCTAGCGTCAATGGGAACCGGTGAGCATTCGCTTCGGGTAGCTTCCCCCAGGCTTATGCGGTTGCCATACTTTTCTTTTGTTGTGCTTATGCTGTCGGTTCGGTGCTTTGCCGCCGCTCCCGAGATCCAGGCTTACCGAATGGCGGTCCCACCGGTGATCGACGGCGCCATCCATGAAGACGCGGAGTGGAAGGGCGTTCCGAGCGTTAAGGGGCTTTTCGACGAACAATCGGGCGAATCGGCGTCGGAGAGCGGTGCTTTTTGGATCGGATACGACGACAAGTTCGTCTACGTCGCCGCCCGCATGGAGGACCCTCAGCCGAGTCTCATCCGGGCGGCGCAGTACCTCACGAATGTCAGCTTGGCCGGTGACGATTACTTCCAGTTCGACCTCGACGTATCAGGTTCCGCTACCGACTATAGCTTCTTTCAAGTGAATCCCAGGGGCGCCACGAATATCAACCTCGCCGGCGGACGTGCCGCCAAGAGGGAATGGGCGGGAGAGTTTCAAGCTGCGGCGAGAATCACTCAGACCGGCTGGGAAGCGGAGATGCGCATTCCATGGCAAGCTTTGGCCCTGCCGTCGGCAGGTACGCGGGACATGCGCGTCAACTTTGAGCGGTCGGTGGCGCGGTCTCAGCGCCTGTTCGCGAACGTATACATCAACGACGGACCCGGCAAGGCTCCAATCTGGAGGGGCGTGCAGGTGCCGCGATCGGATTTTGATCGCTCGATCAAGTTGCTTCCTTACTTCTATGCCGGCTATGACCGCGGTGACGGCAAAATATTCAATTCCGGCCTGGACTTGAAGACATCTTTGACCGATCAAGTGCAATTGGTGGGCTCGGTCAATCCGGACTTCCGGAACATCGAGAATCAGATATTATCGCTGGATTTCAGCCGCTTCGCCCGTATAGCAGACGAAACGCGGCCCTTCTTCTTGGAGGGTTCGCAGTACATCGGCTCCCAACTGTTCGCAAGCCAACTCATTCCTGCCTTCGACACCGGTGTGAACAGTTACGGCAAGATCACTGACAAGACCAGTTTCGGGTTTCTCAATACAGTGCAGTTCGGGCATCAGAACGACCTCGTCGCGAGCGTCACTCACAATCCGGACCCCAGTTCGAGCATTCGATTGGGGGTAACGAACCTGGACGAACCCGGCTTGGGCAACTCGGCTTATCTCGCTCGCTACTGGAAGACATGGGGACCCTACGGCCTTTTCCTTAGGGACATGGGCAGTCAGGACACGCGCGTCGGTCGGGGAGACAACATGAACGGGGCCGTGAACTACTTTGCGAACGGACTTTCGGTGTTCGGCGAGTACACGCAGGTTTCACCGAATTTCATGCCACGCCTGGGCTTTTTTCAGGAGGTTGATTACAAAGGGCCGGACGGAGGCATCTACTACGACAAACCATGGAATCACGGTGCGTTCAACGACGCCGGCGGATCCGTTAACTTCACCAACTACAGTCATATGGATGGGCAGGATTACCGCCGGGACGCCAATTACGCGGTATTCGGGACTCTGCGGAATGGATTCCAACTAAACCTCGACGAGGACATGGCTCAGTTCGAAGGGTCGAACGATCATACGACCTACCTAACTGCCACCTATCCCCGAACTAACCAATACGATAACGTCTCAAGCACCTACGCCTGGGGCGAGGAAGCCGGCTATCACTACGACAGCAAGACCGTCTCGTGGAACCGCCGATTCTACAATCGGCTACAAGTTATTGGTCGGTATCAGATGGTGCGCTACCAGGGATACAGCGACCAAGCGATTCTGGATCTGAACTACGACCTCGGCAAGAACAGGGCGATCAACGGCCGCCTGACCAAACAAGGCAACGATCTGAACGGCTACCTCGCCTACCGTCTTAGCGGCAACTTGGGCACCGAATACTACATGATCCTAGGCGACCCCAACGCCTTAACCTTCCACACCAGCCTCATCCTGAAGATGACGGTTCCATTCACGTTAGGCGGAAACCGCAAGGCGTAGTCGGCTTACGAGAAGTGGAGTAGGGGAGTAGTGGAGTGATGGCAGACCCACTCGGGGCAATACTCCAATACTCTCCGCGCCCCTTCCGGACCCGCTCCCCTCGCCTCTCGCCCCGCTATTTCAGCCCCGTCATCACGATGCCCTTTACGAAGTAGCGTTGGCCGATGAAGAAGAGGATGATCAGGGGGATGCTGACCAGGACGGTGCTGGCCATGATCAGGTGCCATTTGGTGCCGTTAAGGCTCTGATAGGTGCGTAGGCCGAGTTCGAGCGTCTGCTTGTCGACGTCGTTCAGATAGATCAGCGGGCCGGTGAAGTCGCGCCAACTGCCCATGAACGAGAAGATGCCGACGGTGGCGACGGCCGGACCGCTGAGCGGCAAGATGACCTTCCGGAAGATCGTCCAGTGAGAAGCCCCGTCGATGAGGGCCGCCTCGTCAAGCTCCCTGGGAAGGCCACGGTAGAACTGACGTAACAGGAAGATGTTGAACGCGCCGCCGCCGAAGAAGGCGGGGACGATCAGCGGGTACATCGTGTTGACCCAGTGGATCTTTGCGTACATCACGTAGCTGGGGATCATCGTGAGGATCCCGGGCAGCATCATCGTCGCAAGGAGCACCATGAAGAGGCGGTCTTTGCCTGCGAAGTTGAGGCGCGCGAAGGCGTAGGCGACCACCGTACATCCGAAGAGCGTGCCGAACGTTGACGCGAACGTGATGATCGCCGTGTTCTTCAGCAGGAGCGCAAAGCTGACGAGCGGGTTGCTGAGGACGATCCGGTAGTTTTCGAACGTAATGTCGTGCGGCCAGGCCCACATCGAGGTCGTCGCCAACTCAGACTGGCTCTTGAGCGACATCGCCACTGTAATGTAGTACGGCACCATAAACGTGATGGCGCCGACAAAAAGAATCAGCAGGACGAACCAACGGGAGAATCGATCGGCCAGTGTTGCTTTGTTCACATTATCCTCCCTCGTAATAGACCCATTTGCTGAGCCTCAACTGGACCACGGTGAAAACCATGACGACGGCGAAAAGCACCCAGCCCAGGGCCGAGGCGTATCCCATCCTTAGCCCGAGAAATCCGCTTTGCCAAAGATGAAGCGCGAAGAACATGGTGGAGTCGTCCGGCCCGCCGTTCGTCATCAGCAGTGCCTGGGTGAACGACTGGAACGTCCCGATGAAGCCGGTGAGAAGGCAGAAGAAAAGGGTGGGCGAGATCATCGGAACCGTGATGTGACGGAACCGGTACCAAGCGTTCGCTCCATCCAGCGTCGCGGCTTCGTAATAATGGTTCGGCACGCCCTGCAGACCGGCGAGCAGGATGATCATTCCGCCTCCCGCGCCCCATAGCGACATGATGATCAGGGCGGGCAGCGCAAGGTGCTCGTTGTTGAGCCAGTTCACTTGTCCGCTCGACTCGGCGAACGGCTTGAGCATCGAGGCGATCCCCAGTAGGTTCCGATGTCCGTCCGGCCCGTAGATGATTGCGTTAAGCAGCCCTCCGTCCGGCTGAAAGATCCGCCGCCAGATAAGGCTCGATGCGACACCGCTTGCGACGCTCGGCAAGTAATAGCAGGTGCGCCACAGCGGGATCGCGCGAACTTTCACGTTCAAGAGCAATGCCAGCGCAAGCGAGGAGGCAACTCCGAGCGGCACCGAAACAATCGTGTAGAGGAGGGTGACCTTTAGGGAGATCCAGAACCGTGGGTCGACGAAGAACGCCTCGCGGAAGTTCTCGACGCCACGCCATTTGGCCGGTTGGATAATGTCCCAGTCGGCAAAGCTCATCAGGAGCGAAAGGAGCATCGGTCCGGCTGTGAACAGGATCAATCCCAAAACCCAGGGCATCACGAAGAAGTACGCGACCCGGTTCTCCAACTTCTGGCGGTGGGTGCGCTTGATCTTGCGTTCCGGCCAATACACCCAAAACGCGAGCACGCCGAATAGGGCAAGCGAAACCAGACCGCCGATCGTCCAGTTGAATGGCGGCCGATGGACCGAGCGACGGAGGTAATCGAGCCGAGCCTGACCTTCGGCGTTGGCCTCAGGAATCACATCTTGTGCCTTGGCCGATCCGTCCCAGATCTTGGTGAAGACGCGGGTGGCGAAGTCGCTCGCCTCGCCCCATTCCGAGCCGTACGGACCGAACACGACCAAGGGGGCGCTTGTGTCCATCATGATCCGGTTGGCGGGCGTACGCTCTTCAGCGGGGGTCTCGGGGCCGGGAACCCAAGGCGGGCTCTGCGACATTTTTCGGATGGCCGGTTGGGCGAGTCCGGTCCGGGCCAGCTCCTTTAGTCCAGGGGCGCCTGCCATCCACTTCGTAAGGAGCCATGCCTCCCACGGGTGCGTGGTTCCGCTCATGATCGCATAGCCTGACCCGCCGGTAGGAAAGTGGAGCGTCCCGTCCTTGTAGGCAGGAGGCATCGCGATGTCCCAGTCGAAGTAGCCCGGCTTTCCCTTCAAGAGTTCCTTCCGAAGGAACGGAACCTCCCAAATGCCGCTCTGAAACATCGCGATCTTTTGCTCGGCGAATGCCTGCTTGGCGCTCGACTGCATGACGGTGGAGATCGCCGTCGCCGAGGGGATCCAGTGGTATTTGAGGGTGAGGTCGGCAGTGAACTGGATGGCGCGCATGACCCGAGGGTCGTCGTACGTCATCTTCATCGGGTGCATGTAGTCGTCCGCCCAGCGCCCGCCGGTCGATAGGGCGAACTGCTGCCAGAGCAGATCCTGCCAAGATGGAGCGTAACCCCACAGGACGACCTGGCCGTTCTTCTCTTTCGTAAGGTGGTGGATGACCCACAGGAAATCGTGCTCCCTCAGCTCGGGCCGCTCCTTATAGTCCCACGTCCACTTCCCATCGGGATAGGGAATGCCCGCTTCGTCGAACAGCCGCTTGTTGTAGTAGATCGGGCTAATCGGCGCGATGTCGCGAGGGAGAACGTAAAGCTTCCCGCCAAACCGGTGGGCCTGAACGAGGTTGGGATAGTACGCGCCGATATCGTAGTGCGACTTAGCGATGAAGTCGTCAAGCGGCAGTAGGGCGTGACGGACCGAGAGCTTCTCGATGTTGGTGGGATCCATCATCGCGACGTCCGGCGCGATGCCGGCGGCGACTTCGCTGAGCAGCTTCTCCTGGTACTCGTCGGTGACCGATTCGACCTTGACCTTGATGTTCGGATACGCCTTCTCGAACGACCGGGCTGCCGCGAAGATGGCGGGCATATTGTCGTCGCCGTCCCAGCATCTAAAGATGAGGTGCGTGACTTGGGCAAGTGCGGATACCGGCAAGAGCACCAAGCCAAATAGGAGGCCAGCAGAGAGTGTACGAAGCCAAGTCGATCGGTTGTCGTGCATAAGTGGAACTGCAGTGTCCGCACCGATACTTGAGCAAACCCAGCCGCGATCGGATACGGCATTCAGTGTAGAGTACGCAAGCCCCGGTGACAAGGAAATGGAAGGGGATTTTCGCCAGAAAACCGATAAGTTTCGGCAATTTCCCCCGTCGCCTGCTCATCGGGGCGCGAACTCCCAAGAGGATTGCTGAAGCGATTCTGCTCCATCCGCGTTTCCGGTGTCAAGCATGCCGCGATAAGAGGACTCCGTCTGTCAATTTCCGGCGCGCCGACTCGTGCCGAAATTGGATGATTTTCTGCCCGGTTTCGTGTTTACCGGCCAGGAACCTGCGCGTGGTCCGGCTGCATCCGACGCTTTGTTTGGTGGGCGATAGTCGCCGCTGCAACGCACCAGAGAATGGCGCCGGCGTCCAGGAAGATGTAATGGTGCCGTGCGGGGTGCTGTCTCGTCGCCATTTCGAAGACGATCGCGACCGGGACGCCTAGTCCAACCCAAGCCGCGGGCACGACTGGCTCCTCTAGGAAGGATCCAAGCAGCACGCCGCATGTGATCAGTCCCGTCAAGACGAACACGGGGGTTATGAGGGTGAAGTCGCAGGCGCCGAAGATCATGCCAAGCAGAAGCGCCTTCAGGCCAATCAGGAATCGGCTAGATCGGGTCGGCTTCCGTTGAGTCCTCCCGATTGACTCCAGAACCGAACGCGCAAAGACCCCCACTCCCGCGAAGGCCATGGCAAACCACATGATTCCGAACTCGCTCCATACTTTGTTCGACGGCAGGTCACGGTGGAAGCCGGCGAGCATCAGGTGAAAGATGGGGATGGATACGCCGAAAAGGGAACCCCACCGCCATATGTGCTTCGGGTCGTATGCGCAAAGCAGCACGGTGGAAGAAATGAGCACTAAAGCCGGCGCCTGGCCTTGAGACGCGTTCTGGTTGACGCAGATGAGCGTCACTATGCCAGTCATGGCCAGTATCCATAGTGCCCACTGGCGGGGACTAGCCTGGACGAATCTCTCCTTGAGTGCCTGGGCAATGACGTCCACATAGACTCCGATGGCCATCGCCAAGACTCCCAACCGTCCACGCGACGACGAGGAATCGCGGAGCATGTCCGCAAACACAATCTTCATCTCTTGCCCATACGCGTCCCGGTACGAGCGGGGGTATGCGAGGAGGCAAAGGCTGTATGCGCGGACAAGTAGGTTCATGTGTTCTCCTTTACAAGGACGTTCTTTGCGGCCGGCACCTGCAGAAGCCGTTCAAGTCGCTTGATTTCATTCTTGAACACGTCGCGTCCCAAACCGGTCAGGCGGTAGTAGCGGCGGCGTTCGTCGGCGTGGTTGGGGTCGATGCGCTCTTCAGCTTCCTCGATAAAGCCGGAAGCCAGCATCCGCTTGATCGTGCCGTACAACGTCCCCGGTCCCATCCGTACTGTGTTGTCGCTCTGAATCGCTACCGCCTGCATAATCCCGTACCCATGGCGCTCGCCATCGGCGAGCGCCATTAAGATATGGAGCACCGCCGGAGTCAGCGGCTCAGGGGTCGAAGTGGCAACTGTCATCGTCGCCCTCTATTATATCCGCGATTGATATATCTGCGACAGATATATTTGCCTTCTTTTGGGGCTGACGCCAGGCTCGCGTTCCCGCGACGCCTCCGGTGTCAGCCCGCTCCGAACGGCCAGCGGCTACTTCACCGGTGTCAGCAGGATGTTCTTGAGGTTCATCACTGCGAACCCGGGTTTGGCTAGGACGTGGACCTTGACGACATGACTACCGGTCGGGAGGGTGAGGACGCCTTCGAGGTCGATCGAGGCGTAGTCGCCCCAACTGCCCGTCTTGGCCACTTTCCCGGTGACGTCCGATGCGACGCCGTCGACGTCTAGGACGTACGTCGCGCCCTCGGTCCCGGGCTCGCATGAGTAGTTCAGGTGCGCATTGTACTTACCCGCGTTCGCCTCGGGAACCGTCACCTTCCATGAAACCGAATCGGCTTCATTGGTCCAATAGCCCACATTCTCTCCTTCGACTTGGATCGACGAGCCTTCCGTCTTCGCGTCAGTGGCTTTGAGTTGAATGTCGCCGTTTGCCATGGGGGTGAGCTGGAACTCGGGTTCGACTACCACCGGTGGCCCCGAGAGATTCAGCACGATCGCGGTCGAGATCGGGTCTACCTGGGTGGGTTTCTCGATGGTTAGGGCGCCGTCCGGCCCCTTCTGAACGGACAGCTTTTGTCCGGTTGCGACCGACTTTGCGCTCAACACCGGCGTCTGAAGTCCGTTGAGAACGAGGCCCCCTTCCGGCCAGTTGAAGACGTTCAAATAGAGCGATTTGCCCTTGACGGTGGCTCGACCGTCGAAGCTCAGGCGCTGGTAGGGACTGGGGGACGTGGCGTAGATACTGGCGCCGTTCGTCTTGAGCCATTTGCCAACGTCCTTCAGCCGCTCGACTTCAGGCGCGGGAATCAGGCCGGTCGGCTCGGGTCCCACGTTGAGGAGATAGTTGCCGCCCTTCGATGCGATATCGATCAAATTGCGCAGGAGCGTCTCGGTCGACTTGAAGTTTTTGTCGAACGACTTGTAGCCCCATGTGTCGTTGATCGTCATGCAGGTCTCCCAGTCCTTGCCGGGATAGCCCTTCGGCGGGATGTACTGCTCGGGCGTTTCCGTGTCGCCCGGCACTCCGTTCCCGAGGCGGTTGTTGGCGATCAGGCCGGGATCCTTGCTGAACGAGGCCGTCAGTTCCTTGATGTCCTCGGGCGACATGCCGACCGAGGTATCCCACCACAGAACGGCCGGATGATACTTGGAAAGCAATTCGTCAACCTGGGGAGCGGCAATCTTCTTCACATACTCGTGAAGGTCGCCGTCCTGGGCGGTGTCCCAGTGTCCTCCGTACGCGGCCCCGCCTGCGTGATGCCAGTCCTGTGCCTGCGAGTAATACACGCCGAACTTGATCCCCTGTTTGCGGCAAGCGGCTGCCATCTCTGCGATCGGATCTCGCTTGAACGGTGTCGCATCGTAGATGTTGTAGCCGTCGACCTTGGTGTGGAACATCGCGAACCCCTCGTGGTGCTTGGCGGTCATGACGATGTACTTCATGCCTGCTGACTTGGCGATGCTCACCCATTGGTCAGCGTTGAACTGCTCCGGGTCGAATTTCTTCGCCAGTTCGGCGTAATCGGCGACCGGGATCTTCAGGTCGTGCATGATCCATTCGCCGATGCTGTCGGTTCGCTTGCCGTTGTACTCGCCGGCCGGTTCCGCGTAGAGGCCCCAATGGATGAACATCCCGAAGCGGGCCTCTCGCCACCAATGCATCCGGGCATCGCGGTGCGCCTTGGTCTCCCCCGCATTCGGGTCCTGTCGGGCGAAGGCGAGGTTGGTCGAACAAACGATGAGCCCGGCAAGGGCAATAAGGGTCAACGGAACACGTTTCATAGCGGTGACTTGTAGTTTAGCGGGTCACGAACAGAAACGGATGGTCGTGGGTCGTGGGGCGAGCGTTGAGGGTCGGACCGGAGGGCGGAGCATCGAAGCAAATCCGCTCCGGACCCCGACCCACTGCCCTCAACCCGCTATTTCGTATAGTTCGAATGGAACAGCGCTCGCCAGTCTTCGCCGGTCTTCAGTTCCAGAACGTAGTTGAGGGCGTGATCGGATGCGAAGTCATAGGTGGCGCGGAACGTGGGGCCGGCGATGGTTCCATCGGGGCCGGGGGATGTCATCAGCACGAGCTTGTTGCCGTCCAACGTGCCTTCCAACTGCATCGGGATGTTGCTCGTGTCGTTGAACCACCACGCTTTGAACTTGCCGGCGGCGGAGTCGAAGCCGATGTAGTGGCGCGAGTCGGTCGGCTTTCGACCCGGCAAGCTGGTTGAGAGCAACTCCTCGAAGTATCGTCCGCCGATAACCGCGTGAGCGTGCAACGTGATATCGCCGACCATCGCCGGGCCGCCCGGGTTGTTGAAATTCTGCTTGCCTTTCCAATCGCCTTCCAGAACGGAGAGCTTCTTCAAGGCGTCGGCCGCCTTCGAGTCGTGGCCGCCTTGGGCGACGGCAAGGGAGGCGATTCCGAGCAAAACGAATGAGATGACTGGTTTCATAAAGTGGGACTCCTCTACGTTAGGTGAACAACCTACCACACCTCCTTTGAAAGGGGAAGTAGGAAAAGGACGTGTCATAATAGACGGGTCGTCGAGGAGCGCTGCGATTCCAGGTTGGGAACCAGGCTCGACGAAACGCGCGATGCGCGTAGGACAACGGCGCTCGTGAGCAAACTGGGGCTCGCGAGCGCTTTTTCACGTTTCGGGCCTCATTTTGAGGAGAAAACACCGTGAACGCTGTAGAAAACCAAACCCAAACCGACTACTTTGTCGCCGATCTCTCGCTTGCCGAATGGGGCCGAAAGGAGATCCGCATCGCCGAAACCGAGATGCCCGGTCTGATGGCCACCCGGGAGGAGTTCGCCGCCGCCAAGCCCTTGACGGGCGCCCGCATCGCCGGTTCGCTGCACATGACGATTCAGACTGCCGTACTGATCGAGACGCTCAAGGAGTTGGGCGCCGACGTTCGGTGGGCCAGCTGCAACATCTTCAGCACCCAGGACCATGCGGCCGCTGCAATCGCCGAGGGCGGTACGCCCGTCTTCGCCTTCAAGGGCGAGAGCCTTGAAGAGTACTGGGAGTTCACCCACCGGATCTTCGAGTGGAGCGATGGCGGGTCCCCGAACCTGATCCTCGACGACGGCGGCGACGCGACGTTGCTCGTCCTTCTCGGAACCCAAGCCGAATCCAACCCTGCGGTGGTGGAGAACCCAACGAACGATGAAGAGCGTGCCCTCTTCGCGACGATTCGTAGAAGATTGGCCCAGAAGCCTGGGTTTTATTCGAACATCCAGAAGAGCATCCTCGGGGTGAGCGAGGAGACGACGACCGGCGTTCACCGGCTGTATCAGCTGCAGAAGGAGGGCCGACTCCCATTCCCGGCGTTCAATGTGAACGACAGCGTCACCAAGTCGAAATTCGACAATCTTTACGGTTGTCGGGAGAGCTTGGTCGACGGCATCAAGCGTGCGACCGACGTCATGATCGCGGGCAAGGTCGCGATCGTCTGCGGCTATGGCGACGTGGGCAAGGGATGCGCCCAGGCCCTGCGCGCCCTAAGCGCCCAGGTTTGGGTCACCGAGGTCGACCCGATCTGCGCCCTTCAGGCAGCGATGGAGGGGTATAGAGTGGTCACGCTCGACGAGGTCGCCGACCAAGCCGACATCTTCGTGACGTGCACCGGCAACGTCCATGTCATCACCCATTCGATCCTGACCCGCATGAAGGACCAGGCGATCGTCTGCAATATCGGCCACTTCGACAGCGAGATCGACGTCGCCTCGCTCTCCGGCTACCAATGGGAGGAGATCAAGCCGCAGGTCGATCACGTGATCTTCCCCGACGGCAGAAGGATCATCCTGCTGGCTAAGGGCCGATTGGTGAACCTGGGCTGCGGCACGGGGCATCCCTCGTTCGTCATGTCGTCGAGCTTCGCCAACCAAGTGATGGCGCAGATCGAACTCTGGACGAAGCGAGGCGAATATGCCCCCGGCGTCTATGTCCTGCCCAAAATCCTCGACGAGAAGGTCGCCCGCCTGCAGCTCAAGAAGCTGAACGCAAAGCTGTCCACACTACGCCCCGAGCAAGCCGAATACATCGGAGTCCCGGTCGAAGGGCCGTATAAAGCCGACACGTATCGGTACTGAGTGAGGGGTGAGGATCGAGGGGCGCGGGTAGAGGGTCGGAAGCGGCACTATCCACTTTGGGGTTCAGAATTGGCATGGCTGAACCCTTCCCGACCCGCTCCCCTCGACTCAGCTCCAGTGGACCGCAAGATCGCCCGCCAAGGATTGGATGAAATTCAGTTGGGCGTCGTGATACATCGTGTGCATCGCGGCGAATTGGACCATCGCGAAGGCAGGGCGCTGGCTGCCTTCGGGCCGACCATCTTACTGGAATCCTCCTCGGACAGGGACTTGCCAGCGTCGAGCAACTCCTGGCACGCCGAACTCATGTACGCGGAGATCGCCTCTTTGTTTCGGAACTCGACGGGGGCAACGATCCACTCGTCTCCGTCCGGCATCGCAGGAGGTTCGTTGCCGCTCAAACGAGCTGCGATTCGGCGATTGATCAGGGCCACCTCGTAGGTGAAATCGACCGGAATGCGGGCCGCGCCACCGGCGGACGTCAGCAACTGTTCCTCCGACATCGCTTCCAGGTCTTTACCGTAGTTGGTGGTCGCACTCTCCATGCTCGAAATCGCGGATTGCATTGGTGTCATGAACGAGGATTATACGATGGTGCGAGGTTCGGGGTGCGACGTGCGGGATGCGGGAGTACTGGAGCATTGGAGTGGCGGAATCATGCCGGGACAGGATGGGAGTTGGCTGCCTTGGCCTTGATGGCGCTGTCTGAACGAGTGGCGTGGATCGGACCGGTGGCTGCGGGTGTCGCCCGCTACTTGCTGCCGGTCGTCGAGATGCCTTGGATGAACGTCTTCTGGGCGAAGAAGAACAGGATGATGATCGGGATCGTGAAGATCGTCGAGGCCGCCATTAACTGCGCGAAGAAGCCGCCGTAGTGGGAGACGAACTGCTGCAGACCGTAAGCCAGCGTGTACTTTGCGGGGTCGTTCAAGTAGAGCAGGGGGCCGAGAAAGTCGTTCCAGGTGCCGATGAATTGGAAGAGGGCACAGGTCGCCAAGGCCGGCTTACTCAGGGGCAGGACCAGGCGCAAGAAGATCGTCCATTCGGTCGCGCCGTCGACCCGGGCCGCCTCGGACATCTCGTCCGGGAGCGTTCGGAAGAATTGGGTCAGGAGGAAGACGTAGTAGGCCGAGGCAGTGAACGCCGGCACGATCAACGGCAGATACGATCCGTACCATCCGAGCGACCGGAACAGGCTGAAGACCGGGATCATCGTGACCTGACCGGGCAGGGCCATCGTCGCGATCATGATCCCAAAGAGGGCGCCGCGCCCCGGAAACTCGATCTTGGAGAATCCGTACGCTACTACCGCGCTGCTGACCACTGCTCCGATCACGGTGGTGATGCACAGGAGCAGGGTGTTCCGCAAGTAGAGCAGGAACGGCATGTTGTGCAGTGCCGCCGGATAGTTCTGGGTGTCGAGCGGCGCGGGGAAGAGCGACTTTACCGTCAATTCGCCCGACCCGAAGATCTGGGTGTTCGTCTTGAGCGACGTCGAGACCATCCAAAGGAGCGGAAGGAGCGCCGGGATGGACAGCATGATCAGGGCGGCGTATATTGCCACTTTGGTCATGGGTGTCAGGCCGGTTCGGCGTTCACTCGTCATAGCCCAACGCCCTCCGTTTGTCCCGTTCCTCTTTGAACTTCGTCTCCAATTCCTTGAGCGCGTCTTCTGGCGATTGGGCGCCGCGCGTCGCCTCATCCTCTGCCCGGGTGATGAGGTCGTTCAGAAACTGCAGGTTGGCGATAGGCGGTGGGGCTTTGCAGTTCGGGCTGCCGAGGATATCGATGAATGCCTGGAACTGCTGATCCCCCTTGAGCCACTTTTGGAAGGTCGGCGAATTCGCAACCGCCGGCGAATAGGGGAGCCAGCCGCCCATGTTGTAGAACTTGGCGGCCCGATCGGGGTTGTCCAGCCCACTCCAGAACTTCAAGAACTCCCAGGCGCCCTGTTTCTGTTTTGCGGAGACTGGAATGATCATGTAGTTTCCGCCGACCAGCCCGCCCAGCGGCGTGCCGCCTTCCTTCGGAGGTGGAATCGGGATGACGCGGTACTCCAGATCGGGCTTGAACTTACGAAGCTCTTCGACGCGCCACTGGCCGTCGTAAGTGATGCTCAGGTCGCCGTGCATGAATGCCCACGAGGCGGCGCCTTCAATGTCGTTGAGCCCCGCTTGGAAGCGAAGCACGTTCTCGAAACCTATCCGTTTGCGGTAGTCGACGATCGTCTTGAGTGCGCGCACGTTCTGGGGAGTGTTCAGTTCCAAGCTTCCGTCTTCATGAACGTAGAACCCTCCTCCGAAATAGTGAGAAAGGTAGCCGACATCGCTGAGTAGGAACCCAAGCCGGGTTAGGTGGCCCTGGGCGTCGTACTTGTTCAGCTTCATGCCCCACTCCTCGAGTTCCTCGAGGGTCATGGGGAACTTATCCGGATCCAAGCCGGCCTCGCGAAGCTGTTTCACGTTGACGTAGAGGGCGGTGAGGTCGGCGCCGATCGTGATGCCGTAAGGACGCCCCTTGTACATCCCGATGTCGCGAATCGACGGATAGCTCTTGTTGATAAACGCATCCTTCTCTGCCGGGGTCATCAACGTGTCGAGCGGGGTTAGGAAGCCATTTGCGGCCAGGTTGGGAACGCCGCCGCTGAACATCGACATCAGGTCGGGCGGGTCGCCCCCGATGACGCCGAGGATGAACTTCGCATCGGCGCCCGAACTCGGCACGCTGACCGGGACCACCTCATACTCGTTTTGGCTGGCGTTGAAGGCATCGACGATCTTCTGGACCTGCTTTTCCCAGTCGCCTTGCCATCGGTGCCAGAACCGCACGAGCTTGCGCTCCGGATATTTGCGCGGCGTCGAGTGCCCGGAGGCGAACACCACGACCGTGATGACCAAAACGGCGATCCATACAAGCCAGACCTTTAGTTTTCCGGTGTCCAGGGAGCGTTCAGCCTCCATAGTGCACCCACCTCTTCTGCGTCTTGAAAACGAGCCCGGTCAACACGATGATCAGGAGGAACAACATCCACGCCATGGCGCTCGCGTAGCCCATGTCCAGATACTTCCAGGCCCGGTTGTAAAGGTAGAGGCTGTAGAAGTAGGTGCTGTCGCCAGGGCCGCCGGAGGGAGCGATAACGTAGGCCTGGGTGAAGTACTGGAACGTTCCGATGATTCCCATCACGAGGTTGAAGAAGATCACCGGCGTCATCATCGGCAGCGTGATGTGGCGCATCTTTCGGAAGGCGTTTGCTCCATCGATCGTCGCGGCTTCGTAAAGGTGCTGGGGTATGTCCTTGAGACCGGCCAGGTAGATGATCATGCTTCCGCCGACGCCCCAAAGCGACATCATCACCAGGCTATAGAACGCCCACGGCGCAGTATTTAGCCAGGACGGGCCTTGAATGCCGGCAAGCATCAAAACTCGGTTGACAAGACCGATCGTCGGATTCAGAATCCAGATGAACAGAACGGACGTGGCGACGGTCGGTACGATCGAAGGCAAATAGAAGATTGTTCGGAACGTCGTGATCCCCTTGACGTTCAGGTTGAGCAGCAGTGCCAGCGAGACACCGGCAACGATGCCTAGCGGAACCGAGAAGAGCGCGAACTTGATCGTCACCCACGCCGATTTCCAGAACAGCTCGTCCTGGGTGAGGAGCATGCGATAGTTGGAGACGCCAACCCACTTGGCGGGCGACACGATGTTGTACCGCGTGAAAGAAAGGTAGATGCTCTGGAAAAATGGCCAGACCGTAAACACGAGAAAGCCGATGAGCCAGGGAGCGATGAACAGGTAACCGGTGAGGTACTGCCTGGCCTTGTGGTGCGACGTTCTCGACATGTTCAAGCTATCTTAGCGAAGAAAACCCCTCCATGGGGAGGGTTCGAACGAGAATACGCAACCTTCCTAAACCCAGAATGAATTGGGTCGCCTAGTCAAACGATTGCTTGCCGTAGTTCATTGGAAGAAACTGGAGACGGTCCCATGGGATTCCTTCCAGAACTTGCCAGGCCGGCAATCCGTGGAAGAGTTCGGGATACGGGTCCTTTTTGCCGGCGAGAGTGAACGACTTCGGGTTCTCGGCGCGGAGGGTTATCGCTCCTGACTTGTCCCAGATCACGAAACCATACTTTTGGGCGGCCATGGCGATCGTTCGCGCCGCTGGATTGAGGTGAAGCTTGTCGATGTCGAGGTGCGGGTCGAGCCGGAAGCGCAGCCCTTCGGGGGGCCGGTTCGGTACATGGTTCGGATTCCATCCGTCGGAACGATTGGCGGGCCAGGAGACGACATCGGAACTCTCCAGATCGACCAAAGAGATCCCCATCACGTGATCGATCTCGCCGCGCCGAAGTTCGTCGGCGGTGATCTGTCCGCCGAGGAATGGAAGGCCGGTCGCGGTCGTACCGTACGGATGGGGCCATATGCCGTTGCTCTTCGATACGTGCTGCATTTGGCCTCCCCAGCAAGCCTGCCAGATTCCATCGACCTTCTTGGCAAGCCAGAACTCCCAAATCGTGTCGGTCGAAGGCTGGAAGATCGTCATCTCCATGTCCGTTCCGTCCGCCGCCTGGGCGTAGTCGGGAATCGGAACGGCCGTCCATTGGGCGAGGAGCGCCGGGTCGGAGTGGCCCTTGTTCTGGCCGTCCCACTCCGCGACCTTGAACGTCTTGGCGTGGGGTCCCGCGACGTACACGGGACTGGCGTAGGCGACGGTGTTGATCGAGACGGTGCCGTAGTACGCCTTCTTCTGACGAAGGAAGTCTCGTACGAATTCCGCCGACCTGGGGTGAAGCGGCGCGTCCACCGGAATCGGCCGGTACCAAAAGCTGTTCGGGGCGAAGATCCGGTGTTTTGCCTGCGAGGCAAGCGCCGCCACAACAATCAGTCCGATCGCATCCATGTTCGGGGTTTACCGCATTCCACGCCCCGCCCCGATAGCCCCTCGGGAGAGCAGAAGGTCGGATTGGCCAGCGCCTCGAACCCCATTCAACTCAGAACCCCCTATCCACTCAGCACCGTTCCGACCTGCTCCCTGCGCCCCTCAACCCTACTGCTGGCACCCGCACCCCGCACCCCGAACCCTGAACCCCGAATCCCCCACCCCGCGACGCGCCCATGTAAACTGTGCCATCGACACCGCCAATCTACAGATCTTGCTGCTGATGCTGGCCTTCTCTGGGCTGGTGCTTTGGAAGATCTCGGTGGCAAAGCGCCACCCGGATCGGGTGTATATTCGTCCGATCGCCGGTCTCAAGGCGATCGATGAGGCGATCGGGCGAGCGGCCGAACTGGGGACCCCGATTCTCTTCAACCCCGGAATCGAGGACTTCACGAACATCCAGACCTTGGCCGCCCTGGGCGTTCTCGGCCACGTCGCCAAGAAATGCGCCCAGTTCAGCACTCCGATTATCGTCACCACCTGCAAGCCGGTCATGGTGGCGATCTGCGAGGACGTCCTGCGCTCCGCGTTCGATTCGGCGGGCAGGCCTGACATGATGCATGTCAGTGAAGTGCGCTTTATCTCGACGCAGAACGACCTTGCCGCACTCGGCGCCTCCGCTCTCATGGTGGATCGGCGTGTGGCAAGCGTCTTCCTGTTCGGTTCGTACGACTACACTTCGTTGCTCATATCGGAGGGCGGCAAGATTGCCGGCTGCATGCAGATCGCGGCAACCGCCGATTACTACCAGGTTCCATTCTTCATCGCGTCGTGCGACTATGTAGTCATGGTCGAGGAGTTGTTCGCATGTTCATCCTATCTCAGTCGCGAGCCTGTGATGATGGGAAGCGTAGCGGGTCAAGATTTCGGGAAACTCCTGCTCCTATCCCTCCTCGGCATCGGCGTCGTTCTCGCCACGATCTACGGCACCGGAAATCCCTTCAACGGCTACGAGAGACTCTTTAGCTTCTAGATTATGAAGAGCCCCCGGACAGTCACGATCGCCGTCACATTCGTCGCCGGACTGTACTTTATCCTCGATTTCGTCGTTCCGCCCACGCTTCCCGGACTCTCGACGCGTGGGGTCGCACTTACGACGTCCCCCGCAAGTTTCACGGTCGAAGTGCCGTCCAACAGGCCCGCTACCTACCTAGTGGCCAAAGACGATCCTTTGAGGCCGCAGATTCTCGTCGCTCAGCGCGACGTCATGGGCCAAATCAAGCTCGTGCCGACCACGCTTCGCCAGATCGGACCGGGTTCCGTCGTCACGATGCGAAGGGGGCCTTTCGAGGTCAAGGCAGTGAACGGCCCGACGATCCTGACTCAGTCAGGTGCTACGATCCAGGTCGAGCCGGGTTCAGGCAGCTTCGCCCTCTACGACCCCGCAACCGGTCGAAGGGTCCGGTCGGCGACTGCCGGACAGACGCTCCAGTTCGAGCAACGGGACGCGAAGGTTCTCACTACGGATCCAGGTTCGATCGAATTGATCGAGAATGGTAGACGGGCCACCCTAAAGCTCGGGCGCCAATCCGTTGTCATGAAGCTCTCGCGATACGGCGCGGGCACGGAGATACAACTCGACGGCGTTCGCCCCGGCGACACCGTGCAAATCGGGCCGAACACCTACTTTGCCGACAATCGGGACGCCGCCGCTCAGTTCAACCTCGTGATCACGACGATGGCTTTCGGCATCGGCCTGTTCAGCCTCGGGATGGTCAACGGGCAGACGCTCGTCAAACGGAGGAGCGGTTGGTATCTTTCCGCGTTCTTCTTCGGGGCCGTCATCCTTGGGGTGGCGGCGGGGATTGGAAAGTACGACGACCCGGGAACGAAGGCTCGCGCGTTCAGCGATTTCGTGGTGGTCCAGATCATCGCCTCGGTGACGTCGACCGTGTTCAGTCTGCTTGCCTTCTACATGGCCACGGCAGCCTACCGGGTGTTTCGCGTTCGAACCGGCGAGGCGGCGCTCATGATGGTTTCGGCACTGATCGTGATGATCGGACAGACTCCCTTCGGCTCTTATCTCACGAGTTGGATGGGTGAACGGTACAGCTCGTTTTGGCTTCCGAATATCGCAGCGTGGATCCTACGGGTGCCAAACACCGGCGTGTTTCGGGGACTCGTTTTCGGCGTGATGATGGGCGCATTCGCGACCGCGCTGCGTTACTGGCTCAGCATGGAGAGAATGGCCGGTGACTGATCGAACGTTGAAGTCCCTGGCGAGACTCGAGGTCATCCCCCGTCGGACGATCTACTTGTTTCTGTTCGTGGCATGCGCGATTCCGTTTCTCGTTCCGATTCGACTGCCCCTGCACATTTGGAAGGAGACGCGAAGCGCGTTCGACGTGACCTCCAAGTGTCCTCCCGGCAAGGTGATCGCGATCTCCAGCAGTTGGGTATCTGGCTCGCAAGGGGAGAATTGGCCGCAGTACGAGGCGGTCGTCGCTCACTGCATGCTTAGCAACATCCCGTTCGTCGTCTTTGCCGTCGATGCCGACCCTATGGCGCCGCAGATGGCCGAAATCATCAATCAGCGGGAAGCCAAACGGTATGGCAAAGTGTACGGACGAGACTGGGTCAACCTCGGCCTTACCCGTGGCGCACCGCTCACGATGGGTGCGATCGGCCGCAGCGTCAAGACGGTTTTCCAGACCGATTTCCAGCACACGTCGACCGAGGATTACGCGAAGCTCCCCCTAATGAAGCAGGTCCGGACCGTCCGCGATTTCTACTGCCTCTGGGCGGTCGACTACCAGCCGGACTTGAACTGGGTCGTTTTCTTGGATCCCACCGGCAATCTTCCCGTCGTGTTTGCCTGTGCGGGCATCGTCTCGCCTACGTTTTACTCCTATGTTTCGAGTGGACAGCTAAAGGGGTTGATGGTTGGGACACGGGGGGCAGCCGAGTATGAGGAGTTGCTGCGTGATACCTATGGAAAGCGGTTCGACGATCGGGATCTGCGCGGCAACAAGCTTATAGTGCCGCTTGCGTTCGGTCACCTGGTCATCATCGCCTTCATCGTCGCAGGAAACATCGGCATGGCCGCTCGTCGCCGCCAAAAGGCAGCGGAGGATAACCGGTGAGCGGCTACTGGGCGGCAAACTGGCCGATATGGATCAGCGCGTTCTGCGTGCTCGCCGTCTACACATACCTCTACAAGGACAACGCCCTATACCGGGTCATGATGCAGATCTTCATCGGCGTCAACCTCGGGTACCAGGCAGTCATCCAGTGGCGCGACGTGCTCTACCCACAGTGGTGGCTGCCGATGTTGGACGGTTTCGACGCCCTGTTTGGCGGCAAGGGATCGCCTTGGGGTGTTCTTTGGCTCCTCGTCGGGGTGCTGGGGGCGATGTTCTACCTTCAGTTGAGCCGAAAGTACGCGCCCTTCAGCAAGATCGCGATTGGCATCACCATCGGCATCGGAGCCGGCTTAACGTTTAAGAGTCAGTTCGGGCAGAACCTTCCCCAGCTTCTCGACTCGTTCAAGCCACTTGCTCCCTCGGTCGTCCGAATGCAGCCGAAAACGGCATTGCGGCTGGCCGGTTCCGACTTCGCGCCCCTCGTTGACGGCTCACTCGCGGTGTTCGTGACCGGTCGCCAGGCAGTTGCCCAAGAGGTCATGGGCGGAGTGGAATTGTGGCGAACCACCCTTCCATCTCCCGCAAGCGGATCGCCCGTGGTTAGCGGTCAGTTCATCGACGTGCCGGCTGGAACGAACGTTCTCGAATTGGACCCGTCGTCCGGCGCGATCGTCGCGAACCGTCGATCTACGGCCACGGAACCGCCCGCCGTGGCTCTGGAAGCCCAGGCCGTTTACCGGCAGCCGCAGTACATCCACGGCGTCGACTTGATCGCGAAAGGCAACCTGATACGTGGAGTGGCCCTTCGGAACGGAGTCGCCGAGGGGGTTCGGAAGAACGATGAGCTTTGGAATCGGGCTTTCGCCGAACCGGTCGTGTGTCTCCAATCGTTCGATGGTGTCGCGATGGTCGTGGGAAGGCATCGTTCGGAGTTGTGGGAGCTTCCCGTTCCCCAAGCGAAGCTCACGTTCGGCGACTATTTCGACAACTGGGTGTTTGTTCTTACGCTGGTGGGAGTGATGAGCTACTTCTTCTTCAGCTTCAAGCGACGGGGACCAATTCCAGTTGCCGCCGCAACCTTCGGTCGGTGGATGCTGATGATCGGTTTCGGCGCATTCTTCGGAAATACGGTCATGACGCGCATGAGCTTTCTCCTCGATCGGCTGATGTTCCTGATCGACGACTGGCTACGACCGCTCTGGCACGCCCTGTTCCGTTAGTTGGGACGGAGGTGAGCCTGCTTTATCTCGACCCATTCGAAGCGGCGGGTCTGCAGTTCGACGCGGGCGATGTTTCGCCAATCGCCCTCGCAGGTGAACTGAGTATGCGAGAGGTCGGGCTGCGAAACTGCCCCCGGAAGGTAGGTGCGCCCTGATTTGTCGATGGCCACCAACCGGACGTCCTGGCCACGAAGCCCCCTGGGGATCTGCATGGTCATGACGGTCTCAGGGCGTTTTGCCTTGGTTCTTGTGGGTAGCTGCTTATTGTCTTGGACGTCCAGATCGAAGTGGATTCCATGGCGGCCCCATGTTGGGCGACCGGATTGGGAGGTCCCGTACTCCACCGAACCCAGCTTCTGCCAACTGCCGGACGCAATGCCGACCGAAATCGGCTGGATGGGGGTCTCCGGGTCGAGCGAGAAGTTGGCGCAAACGAACGACCTGCCGTCCTGCCCGATTGAAGAGAACTGGCCCATTGGGGCCGACGAAGACTGCCCTAGTTTGTGGCTCGGCTGAAGTTTGAACTGGATAGTCGGCGCAAAGCCGTCGATGCGGGGAGGCTCGATCACCGCAACCAGCATCGTTCCGATCGATGACCTCGGGAGGACGTGCGGGAGGTCGTTCTGGATCGATCGGGCGGGTACCAAAGCTCCGTTTGGCCTCCATGCCACCCCTTGGGCGGGCCGGACGAGGAAAACCGAAACATTCGAACCGTCATTCAGTCGCCACGTCCCCGAAGCCGGACTGGCAAGGCAAACCGCCGCCAACACACCGATCATGTCGAAAGTATATTTCATCCCCGTCCTCAAGGAGCGCGGACTTTAGTCCGCCCAAGTGTCCCGGGCTTCAGCCCGTTCCGGAATCCCATTCGCCCCCGTCCGCAGCCATGGGCCTCATTTCGGCTTCGGCCTGTGGTGCGTGTGTCGTGAGGCATCACGAGATGACAGTCAACTCGTGCAGTGCCTGGTAAATGGCGGGTTCCTTGGTGGCGAGAGAGAGCAATGCGGCCGTGGATCGAGATCGTGACGAACGGTTCGGGCAGACCTGAGGCCGTCTCTTGAGGCGGACCAAGTCCACCTTCCTTTGGCGGATTGAATTCCGCGGGCCCGGTTGACCTTGAGGTATTTGTCAGATGCATCCCGCGCCATAAAAAGCATCTTAGAATAAGAAATATAGCCTAGGTTACAAATCGTGTTATCCTAACAGATCATGAAAGCTAGGCACGCATTTACACTCATCGAACTCCTGGTCGTCATCGCTATCGTCGCGATCTTGGCGGCGATATTGTTTCCCGTCTTCGCCCAAGCGAAGCTGGCAGCCAAGAAGACGATGTGCCTGAGCAATTTCCGCCAGATTGCGACCGCGATGGTGATGTACAGCGGAGACTACGACGGGCGTTATGCCCGGACCCAGACCTCGGACGCGCCTGGGATGCCCGGCTATATCAGTTGGTGGTCGACGGGCTACTACGAGCAGTCGCTCGATGCCTACATCGGCAATGGAAAGGGCGGCGTCGATTCGATGGACCGAGCCGGCGATCGCTCCAGCGTCTGGTGGGACCCTGCTGACCCGGACAAATCGGATTCGGCGATGTGGGGTTCGATGCGGAACAACGGACTGATCACCGGAGTCTCCCGATCTGAGGCGGAGGTTACTCAGCCCTCAAATACGGTGTTCATGACTCTGCACGTCGAGCACTGGCGGGACTACGAGTGCTTGAACAACGGTGGGAGCGGGTCCCCCTCGTGCGAGCCGAACCCATTGCCCGTAAACGATCCTGGCAACCCATTTTGGACGAGCGATTACTTCGATGTCTGCTTGAATCCGTGGAGCTACGCCAGCAACCCTACCGACACTTACTACTGGGCCAATGGGCTGGCTTCGCCGCCATGCGAGAGGTTCCCAAACGACCCGGCATGCATCTTTGAATATCAAAGCATCGAGGGTCGCTGCTGCACCATCCCCGCTGCCGCGGCTGGCGTCGCCGCTTCAGCCGGATGGTACTTGCCGACGGGAGACGACTACGGCAACTTCCCGCCCGAACACCCCCGGTATCCAGGTGGCCACCCCTTCGCGTTCATCGACGGACACGTCAAGACGTTGCCGTTCGATGCCACCTACGTGTCGCCCAATGCCAACATGTGGTCCACCAGCCAACCATAGTGTGCATCCCCAAGGGGCGCGGACTACAGTCCTCCCAAGTGTCCCGGGCTTAAGCCCGTTCCGATCCTGAAGCCCCTTGCCGATCCATCGCCGTGACCGCGACCGATGTGCTCCTTGGCCATGACGCGAGATTCAGGCGTGTGGGTTTGGCGACTCTGGCGCGGCCGATTGAGGCGGACTGAAGTCCACCTCCATTAGGCGGAATGAATTCCGCGCTCCCGGTGGGGGAGCGCGGACGGATCTCTATTTTTTCGGCCCGCCAGTAATGCAGGGCCAGGTGTCGGTTCGGAAGGGGAACGCGGGGAGGCCGGCCTGGTTGTACAGGTTGCTCTCGTAGAACGTTGCCCACGAATACCGAACCGCGACCGGGTGAGGTACGTCGGACGAGGATACGACGACACTGCTGCCGTCGATCTTGGCGTCGGCCCAGTACCATTTGTGGTCGTCACCGGCGACCGCGAATCCGATCAGCGGACCATCCTTGGCGGTGAGACCGCCTTCGGCGTGGTCGAATGAGAGCTTGATCGCCCCACCCTCGACCTTCATCGAGCGGTACACCGGGCCGGAGAACTCGACCTTCATGTGGTAGGTCTGCGCCTCAGCGACCAAGCCGAGTCTTCGACCGACTTCCTGCTTGTTCTTCGGGTGAATGTCGGCCGATTCGCCGATATCGATCGCGGTGGCGATCCCGATGTTCTTGCCCTTCTGGGCGGTCATCCACTGCGCCTCGCGAAGCTCAGCCCACGCGTCGTCGCCCGGCTTCGCCGGCTTGTCGCCGAAGCCGGCAAGCTGCACGATCAGGAACGGGAAGTCGCCTTGGCCGAAGTTGCGGCGCCATGAGCCGATCATCGCCGGCAACAGCGTCCGGTACTGATAGGCCTGGCCGGCGTTGCTCTCGCCCTGGTACCAAATTGCGCCCTTGACGCCATACGGCACGATCGGCTGGATCATTCCGTTATAGAGCACGGTCGGGAAGTTTGGGTTGTCGCGAATCGTGGCGGGAAGCGGGTTCTTATCCGTGATCACTTCGCTGAGCTTGAGTTTCCAGTCGCCGGCGAGGGGAATCGAATCGGCCCCTGCGAAGTCGAGTGCGAGCCCCGAAGGGTCGCCCCAGATGCCGCCGGGGGCGCTGGTGTCGGTCACGCGGATCGCGATCACGTTCTTGCCCGGCTTGATCAAGTTCGCGGGGAGCACGTACTTGCGGGGCACGTTGTAGCCGTCGGTCGCGCCGACCTTCACACCGTTCACCCAAGCCGCGTCGTTGTCGTCGACCATGAAGCGAAGGGTCGCTTCCTTGGCGGCGGACTCGGCGGGAACGTCGACGACTTTGCGGAACCAGACTACGCTCATCGGGTTGTCGAATTCAGGGAGACCGGACTTCTGGAAGAACTCCGGTACCTTCATCGATTTCCAGTCGGAGTCGTTCAGGTCCGCGGCGCCCCAACCGGGATCGGTCGCCGAACCCTTGTCGTACTTCTTGTACCACTCATCGAATAGCTGGGCCAGGGTCTTGGATGCCTGCGCTTTCTCCTTCACTGCCTGCTGTAGCTGGGCAAGTTCCGGCTTGAATTCGGGGAGTTTGTCGCCG
Source organism: Fimbriimonas sp. (assembly GCA_031292555.1). GTDB lineage: Bacteria > Armatimonadota > Fimbriimonadia > Fimbriimonadales > Fimbriimonadaceae > Fimbriimonas. The sequence continues at coordinate 7,185 of JARLGV010000017.1, read as the reverse complement.
AGGTCCTTGGCGCTTGTCCACGCCTGCGCGGGAGTGCCGCCCCAGGAGGTGTGTATCAGCCCGATCGGGATGTTCAAATCGGTTTGCAGCTTCTTGCCGAAGAAGTAGGCGACGGCGCTGAATCCCGCCCAATCTCCGTCCGATTTTAGATTCTCGGGCGTGCAAGGGAGCCAATTGCCTCCCGTCGCATCCAGCGGCCCGGCGGATACGACCTTGGGTTGGAAGAACAGCCTCAAATTGGGAAAGTTGGCGGCGGCGATTTCCTCATCCGGGTTCTTGAGGTTGCCGATGCCGAACTCCATGTTCGACTGACCGGAGCAGATCCACACGTCGCCAACCATGACGTTGCTGTACGTCACCGACTTCGGGCCGTCGATCGTCAACGTATACGGTCCGCCTACTTCAAGGGGGCCGATGTGGGTCATCCATTTGCCGTCCCTGCCGGTTACGGTTGAGGCCGTCTGGTCGTTCACCTTCACGGTGATCTTGGTTCCCGGAGCGGCCCACCCCCAGACCGGGTCCTTCATCCCTCGTTGCAGCACCATATTGTCGGAGAACATTGGGCTGACGAACGGCTTTGAGTCTTGGGCGCTGACATAGTGCGGCATGCCAATAAATACACAGGCAAGCGGCAGCATGAGCGTCATCGCTACACGCGGAATTCTGCTGAACATAGCGAACTCAGTTTAGTCGATTCAGCCGCAACCCGGTGAGGGCTCGGTGTCCCGGTTTCCGGGGACAAATAGGTAACCTTCGTGGGCATGTTCCTACTTGCGTGCCTGGTATCTGCCGCCATGACTACTCCTTCCTTCTCAGGATCGGCCGCGCTTGACGCTGCGGTCGAATTGGCCATCCGTGAACGGCGCATCCCCGGCGCCGTGCTGATCGTCGGACATGACGGCCATATCGTTCACCGCAAGGCGTACGGCAACCGGTCGGAAGTTCCGGCCGTCGAGCCGATGACCCTGGACACGATCTTCGATTGCGCATCGCTCACGAAGGTGGTGGCGACGACTTCCTGCCTGATGAAGCTGTTCGAGGAAGGGAAGTATCGGCTGGGCGATAAAGTCACCGACTATATCCCAGAGTTTCAGGGCGGTCAGAGCCCGATCACGCTGCGTAACCTGATGACTCACTTTTCAGGCCTCCGGCCGGACGTGCCGCTCAAACCCGATTGGAGCGGCTACGACACGGGCATTCACCTCGCCTGCACCGATCCTCCGATGGCGCCTCCGAACACCCGGCACGTCTACAGCGACATCAACTTCGAACTGCTCGGCGAACTGGTTCACCGAACCAGCGGACAGACATTGGCGGCCTTTGCCCGCGAACATATCTTTCTTCCGCTGGGAATGAAGGATTCGATGTACCAGCCGCCGGTCTCGCTGGTCCCGCGCATCGCGCCCACTGAGGCCGATCCGAAAACGGGGCAGATCCTGCGTGGTGTGGTACACGATCCGACCGCGCGTAATATGGGCGGAATCGCCGGCCACGCCGGCCTTTTTTCAACCGGAGACGACTTGGCGCGGTTCTGCCAAATGATGCTCAACAAGGGCGTCCTCGGTCCGACCAGGCTCTTCAGCCCCCTTACGGTCCAGAAGTTCACCGACCCGCAGACGCCGATCGATCAGCCAGTCCTGCGCGGCCTCGGCTGGGACATCGATTCGCCGTACTCCGGCAACCGAGGCGAACTGTTCCCGATCGGCTCATACGGGCACACCGGCTTCACCGGCACGTCGATCTGGATCGATCCGTCGAGCAAGACCTATGTGATTCTGCTGACCAACGCCGTCCACAACGGACCCCGTCCGCCGATGCTGGCCCTTCGATCGAAGGTGGCGACGATCACCGCCGCCGCCCTGGGAATCACCTCACGCCGGGTGATCCTGAACGGCTACAACGACACGATCGACTATGTGGGTCGGCGCCGCGTCGTGGAGCACCAAGGCGCCGTGCTGACCGGTTTGGACGTGCTTGAAGCCTCGCACTTTGAGCCTTTCGCGGGCAAGCGGATCGGGCTCATCACGAACCAGACCGGCCTCGACCGGCATGGCAAGCGGAACGTCGATCTGATGGTTGCGGCCGGCGTCAAGGTCGCGAAGCTGTTCTCGCCCGAGCACGGATGGGCGGGCGCGGTTGACCATGAGGGGATCACGGACACCGTCGATGCAGCCACCGGCATTCCCGTACTGAGCCTGTACGGAAAGACGTTGCGTCCGACTCCGGAGATGCTCGAAGGATTGGACGCGCTCGTGTTCGATATCCAGGACATCGGCGTCCGGTTCTACACGTACGAGTCCACGATGGCCTACGCGATGGAGGCAGCCGCGAAGGCTCATCTGCCGTTCTACGTGCTCGATCGCCCCAACCCGATCACCGGGGTCCGGGTCGAAGGGCCGCCGATGGACGAGGCGAACACCTCGTTCGTCGGGTATTTGGCGGCGATGCCGGTCCGGCACGGCATGACGGTGGGCGAACTCGCCGGGCTGTTCAACGCGGAACGGCGCCTCGGCGTCGACCTGCACGTCGTGAAGATGCACGATTGGGACCGGGGCGACTGGCTCGACTCCACCAATCAGCCATGGGTGAATCCGTCGCCGAACATCCGCAGCCTCAATGCGGCCAGCCTCTATCCAGGGTTGTGCCTTATCGAGTATGCGCCGAACATATCGGTCGGCCGGGGCACCGATTCGCCGTTCGAGCAGATCGGCGCCGAGTTCATCGACGGCCCCAAGCTGTCCGCCTACTTGAACCGCCGCGGCATCCCGGGCATCCGAACCTATCCGACGACGTTCACCCCCAATGCCGCGAAACTGGAAGGGAAGCCGGTCCAGGGCGTCCGCTTCGTGATCACGGACCGTGAGAACATGGACGCCGTAAAGATCGGCCTGGAGGTGGCGGTTGCCCTTGAGCGCCTGTATCCGGGCAAGGTTGACATCGAGGCCGGCAAGAAGCTGATCGGCAGCAACGACGTCATCCGCCAAATCCAATCCGCCGAGGACCCGGAGGACATCCAGGACAGCTACCGCGACGCCCTAAAGAAGTTCGAAGCGGTCCGCGCCAAGTACTTGCTGTATAAGTGAGAGAGAGCGTGGTTCAACCTTATAATCAGTCCGGATAGGTTGCAATACAAGTGAGGAATATTGGGCTTAGGAGGCGTGCGTGGTGCACTGCTTCCAGGCGGCGTGAACAAGCGGCATCACCCCGCGAGGAAAGGGGACGAAGCCCTTCCGGGTATCCCGCAGGGATTACATAGGCTAGCCCCGGATTGGCGTTCGGTTCGCCTATCCGGGGTTAGGCAGCTAGTCAACAAGAGTCCGAGGCCGCTCGCCGGCCCCGCAAAGCGGAGAATCACATCACGTTGTTTTCGGCGCTCGATGCCCATTGCGTTCCTTGCGCCGGGACGAGCATCAGGCGGCTACAGGCACTCGTGAGGTGGTTGAACTTCTTCGAGCTTCGATGGCCCGTGGGCTGATGGCGACGCGACGAAAAGCCGTCGACTGCGGGCGACGGGCTTGATTCTTCTCCCAGCCACGTGGCCCGATTAGCGCCCTACTTCGCGACGAATTTGTAGGTGGCTTCGGGGCGGTATTTGTTTGACGATGCGTCCCAAGCGAAGCGGGACCATGTCTTCGGAAGCTTGCTGCGGTCGTCGACGGCGACCTCGTACCGCTTGCCGGCTACTCCCTTGGGCACGAGAAGCAGCACGTCCTTGTTGGACCCGAACGCGATCGACTTGTAGTGGCTTTCGTCGAGGTCGATGTCGACGGTGGCCGTCAGCTTGTTGCCGCTCATGGTTGCCGTGACCCTGGCGTTCACGCCGTTAGGGCTCGACCCGGCCGGGCCGGATGCCTTGATTTCGGTCTCGCCGTTGGGGGTCTTCGTGGCGGTCACGATGAGGGTGACGCCTTGCTTGTGGTGGGCCATCGCCTGCTTCATCGTTCGAAACGTATCATGGGCGGAATCGGCGGTGGCGAAGACGGGGGCCATCGCGAATGCCGCAACGACGATGGCGATAGCACCGGACGTAGATAGAAAGGTTCTTCTCAATTTGGCATCTCCTAGTTTTTCCGCGAGCCAAGGTCTGGGCGGCAACGAGTCGTTCATATACATCGCGATAGCGCGTTCGAGCGGTTCCTTGGGCGTCTCAACCGATTGGGCCAACTCGTGGTCCAACCGGGAGTGAAACTCAAGAGAGGCTTGGCAAGCGGGACACTCCCGCAAGTGACTATCGATTCGGCGAGTGAGCCGGACGCCCAATTCGCCCTTCATATAGCCGCTGAGATAGAACTGCGCTTTCTTACATTCCATGATCGCACCTTGCCGTCACGGCGACGCTTTGCGTTTCGGATTCGTCGTCGAGCATGCACCGGAGCGCGGCGACTGCCCGGAAGACCCGGGTGTAGACCGTGCCTACCGGCACTCCCAATGCCGTCGCCGCCTCCAGATGGGTCAGCCCCTCGCTCTTCACGAGCAGGAAGGCCTCCCGCAACTTGTCGGGCAGCGAGGCCAGAGCCTCATCCAGTTGGATCGAATCTCCCTGGATCCGGTCGGCCAGCGAATCGGCCGCCGACAGCGGAACCTGTTTGACCAGCTTTCTCCGGCGGCACATCCGCCACCGGTTGACGGCGATCCGGTACAGCCATGTTCTCGGCTTACTCTCGGACCGAAATCGGCTCCAACTCTGAAACGCTTCGCAAAACGTCTCCGCGGTCAGATCTTCCGCATCTTCTCGATTGCCCGACAGCCGGAATGCGAATCGGTAGATCGCATCCGAGTGCTCGAGGTAGATGCCCTCGAACGTGCCGGGCGGAACAACATGCGGTTTCATAACTCGTCGGATGCGGCGTGAGCCGCTACCTCTACAGTTGCCATCGAAGCGGGATTCCTTCCGTTCGGGAAGTACGCCTTCACGTCATGTACCACTTTGAGTTTGAACCCTGCATGAATGAGTCTATGCGAACGGTGGCGCGGCGGCCTTGGATCGCGGTCGGCACACCGTCGGGCCCAAGATTGCTCAGCAAGCGATTTCCGTTCAGAATAGAAAGATGATCAAGAGGCTTCCGCTCCTGTACCGCCATGTGTTGTACAACTTGCGCGGGGGATTCCTTGTACGCCCGTTGATCATCACTCTAGCGCTGGGCATTTGTGGTGGGTTGCTTTCTCAAATGGAGAATGCGATGCCCTGGTTGAGTGGGTGGGCGCCCAGATGGCTCTTCCCCTCGCATATCGATTTCCAGGTCGCGCAGATCATCTTGAGCAGTATTGCGACATCGGTGATGACGGTCGTTTCCATCGTCTTTGCCATCCTGTTGATGACGCTGACGCTCGCTTCGATGCAATTTTCGCCGCGAATCATCGTAAGTTTCGCACAGGATCGGGTGACACAATGGACCCTCGGCATCTTCCTCGGAACGTTTTCTTACTGCATCGCGGCCCTCCCGGCCGCCCATAACTACCCGAAGAGCTTCGAACCAGTCGTCACCGTTATGGGAGGCATGCTTCTCGCGACCATGTGCGTGGCTTGGCTCCTCTTCTTTATTCACCACATCTCGCAGGCGATCAGCGTCAATCACATCGTCGATCGGATCGCCTCCGAGACCGTGGCGATGATTATGGAACTGATGCCTGATCCGGTGAGGCGGCATAAGTGGTCGTCGGAGGATCTGCCCTCGCCACCTTCGACCGGCGAAGCGGTGATGTGCCCCGCTTCGGGATACATCCGATTCGTCGATACGGCTCGATTGGTGGAGTTGGCCACGCAGCACCGATTCGCAATTTACGTTCTGCGGCGGGTCGGACACTTCGTGCCGGAGGGCGTGCCTCTCATCGTGGTCTCCAAAGAAGGGCGGATGACGCCCGAATTGGCAACTGAACTCGGCGCCTCTTTCGACATTGGACCGAGTCGAACGCTGCAACAGGACGTTGAGTTCGGCATCCTGCAGATCGTCGACATCGCGCTCAAGGCGATTTCGCCGGCAGTCAACGATCCGACTACGGCGATCACGTGCGTGGATCAACTCAGCCGCATTCTGATCTGCTTTGCGGGGCGGCAATCCCTAGAGGAGGGTTACTACAACCCGCCGGGAGTCCTGAGAGTGGCCGTTCCTCGGCATGAACTGGACAAATTGGTCGACTCCGCCTTCGAGCAGATTCGAAGCTATGCGACGCGCGACGTGGTCGTCAGCCTGCGCGTCATCCGCGCCCTAAACGATATCGGAACGACGATCCACGACTCCGAGATCCGGAAGGTGCTCGCCGAACGCGGCCGCCGAGTCGTAGACGGAGTCGCGAAGGAACTTGGAGAGGACACCGCCAAGGACCTAAGGCTCCGCCAGGCGATGATCGATGCCTTGGTTGCGAAGGCCTAGGAGCGGCCCGTTGTGTGCCGTCGCCTACGGGGCGGCGGGGCCGACGTCGCCGTAGGCGTGGACGTGCTCGCAGATCTGGCGCAGTTTGCTCTCGACGTCGCCGCCGGCTTGCCTTAGGCTGTCGGCGTCGATGGTGAGGGGGGCGCCGAGGACCACGAGGGGGGCGCCGTATTCGGGGCACTTGATGGCCTGCTCGATCGAGAGGCCGCCGACGGCTTGAACCGGCACGTGGACGGCGGCGACGATCTCACGCAGCTGGTCGAGGGGGGTCGGAGCTTTGCGTCCGGATGCCGCGATGCCGCGCCTCTCGTCGTAGCCGATGTGATGAATGACGTAGTCGCAGCCCAGGTCGGCGAGCAGCTTGGCTCCGTCAACCATGTCCGGATAACCGAGGTTGTCGCCCATGACCTTGACCCCAAAGTCCTTGCCGCCTTTGACCATCGCCTTGATCGTCTCCTCGTGCGAACGGGCCATCACGACGACGTGAGTCGCACCCGCCTTCGCCATGATCTCGCACTCCAGCCATCCGCCGTCCATCGTCTTGAGGTCGGCGACGATTGGCACGTCGGGGCCGAACTCTGCACGGAGAGCGCGCACGCCGTGCATGCCTTCCGCGATGATGAGGGGCGTACCCGCCTCCAGATAGTCGACACCGGCCCTAAGAGCCATGCGGGCGGTTTCGATCGCTTCGGGGATGCTGGTGAGGTCGAGTGAGATCTGAACGATGGTTTTCATGGGTTATTTCAGTCCGTGCTGCTTCATCTTTGCGCGCAGAAAATCGGCCGACAGTTTGAGGTGCTCCATGCCGACGGTG
>JARLGV010000016.1 GCA_031292555.1 Fimbriimonas sp. | reverse complement strand
TTTTTGGTCTCCAGACAAAATGAATCTTAATCGGACAGACATCCTTGCAGCGCTGACCAAGCGACGACTTCACTTTGAATCGGACGGGAATGAATTGAGAGTAAAGCAGTCGGCGCATGTATCAGAGCCGCATATTAGCCTTGAGTTTACGCTGACAGGGTTCATGAAATTCGTAGACTTCTCGATCTATGATGCGAAGAGAGAAAGGCCAACATCAAATAGCATGTGAAAGAGCCTGCATGGAAAATGTGCCCAAGCCCCCACCCATCCACTTGGACTGCTGAACTACCCAAATGGGAATCAAATGAATAAGAAACGGATAGCTGCTACTATCTGCTCACTGGGAAACCTGATCGGGTATGGCATGATGGTGGTAATCGGATGGAGGGCGGGACCCTGGTCTGCCCCCTTTCGTGAAGACATCTTAACTAGAGTTCTCCGATGATTGGGTCATGGAGATTGTTGGATGTAGGGAGGGCGTAGCCCGACCGGAGTCCAACAATCGCGCGGCGACCGCCGGGGGGCGATAGCCAAGTGACGAATGGGGCCGTTCCTCATTGTAGTACCGGCGATAGATCGCCAGTTTCATTTGAGCGTCGGCCAGGTTGTAGAACACCTCGACGTCGAGACATTCGGCTCTCAGGCGCGAGTTGAAGCTCTCGATGAATCCGTTTTGCCAGGGACTGCCTGGCTTGATGAAATGCGTCCGTGTTCCCGACTGGCTGAGGAACACCGCGAGCGTCCGTGCAATGAACTCGCTACCGTTGTCCGAGCGAAGGAACTCCGGGGCACCGTAGATCTCAAAGCAGTCCCTGAGCACACGCTGCACATCGCGGGACCTAAGGCGTGTGCCGACCTCCAGAGCCAAACACTCCCTGGTGAACTCGTCCTTGATCGCTAGGATCTTGAGTTTCGTTCCGTTCATGCAGGTGTCGAAACAGAAATCGACACACCACACATGGTTTGGGTATTCGGCCTTCACCGGTACGCTCTGACCAGTGCGCTTCTTGCGGTAGCGCTTCATACGCCCCAGCTTTTCCTCCTTCCAGATCCGATGGACGCGCTTGACGTTCAGAGGAGCGAATGCATCCCTGACAAGCGCGTGCGCCATCCGGTAGCCCATGTTCGGGCGCCAAGTCGATCGCAGCTTGTCTCGCAGTTCTGCGTCCTTGTCCGGCGCCGGCTCACGGTACGGCTCGGCCGTCGAAACGCAGGCAATCCAACAAGCCCGTCGAACGCTCAATCCCTCCGACATCAGAAACTTCGCTCCCGCAGCTCGCTGGGGAGCGACCATCCGTTTTTTCGGAACAGCTTCCTTACCGCGGACACCTCTAAGTCCCGCTCGGCCAAAAGCCGCTTCAGGTCGTCGTTCTCTTTCTCAAGCTCCCGCAAGCGGCCGACATCCTGGGTCTCCATGCCAGCGTACTTACGCTTCCAAGTGTAAAAGGTCGCATCGCTCACGCCGTGTGCTGCGCACACCTCGCGAACCGACTTGCCGGCACTCACCTCGTTCAATATCCGAACGATCTGCTCTTCAGTAAATCTCGATTTCTTCACAGTGCTCCTCGATTTAGATTATCGGGGAGAACTCTAATTTACGCGTCTTCATTTACGGGGGGCAGACCAGGTTGAATCCTTAGTCCCTTAATCACACGAGAATGGCACCCGTCAAGTGTAAGCTTTCGAAGATAATCAATATGAATTGACAAATCTTCGAACTTCGTAAAGGGATCGAACATGATATACCCGATATCAACCTGCAAGCCGATTGCAGAAAGTCTCTCCAGTGCAAGTGTATTCGTGTCTGCAGTGGCTTTCTTTTGGAATCGTTTGAGTTGATCCTTTACGCCAGACTCTATCCCGACGAATACTTCGCGCAATCCCGCAGCTCTAAGGTGGCGAACGGCTTCGTAACCTCGATCATCTTTAATGTCGGCTGCAAGCGATGAAATGAAAAAGTTCATGTCTGCATGAATCTCTCCAAGTTTCTTGGCTGCGATGATGGCATGCGCTAGCGAAATGGCTCTCTCGTAGTTTCGCCCGAAAAAGTCCTCGTCTGTGAAGTATGGGCTCCGAATGCCATTGCTACTTAGAATACGCAGTTCCTCTACTATGTGCGCTACTTCAAACTGTCGCCAATTAGAGAAACCAAACCGCTCTGCGACGGAACAGAACTCGCAGCGACCCCAATGGCAACCACGACTTCCCTCAATCCGAGCAATCCCGCCTTTCTCGCGAATGAACGAGAGAAATGGACGGTCGGGATGTGAATACTCCTTCAGGTTTGACAGTTTGATCGGATTTACCTGAGCGCTATCGCCGTTCTGAAAAGCTATACCTGCGACCTGGTGCAGTGCGTTCGGAGCTATCTGCCTGCTTTGATGAATGAAGGCAAGTTCACAGATGGCGAGCTCTCCTTCGCTCCGTACGCAGACAACTTCGGGAAACTCCTGCAAGATCTGCTCATAGCCAAATGTTGGAACGACATTTCCTACAACAATCAGAGCTTTCGAGTTGATCTTACGGATGTGCTCGTACAGCTCACGAAAATTCGGAAAAGCTCGAATCTGTATCGACACCCCTATGATATGAGCTTCCCTTATCTTGTCGCTTGGAGGGTATGGGCCGTGCTCTAAGTTCCAGTGAAAAGACATATCTGTAATCACTAATCGCTTATCGCGCGTTAATGCAGACGACAGGCATCCTAATCCAAGAGGTTCATTGAACTCCGGTCGATTACCGCACAATTCTACGAGCAGAATATTCATTGGTATTTCAAAAAGGGCCTACTATCTAACTTCGAATGCCTGATCATGTCCCCAAAGAATCGATTGGACGAACGGAGATAAAGAATCGGGGTTAGAAACAAACTCAATAAATGGTCTATCGATATAGCGAGTGTTCTGGTAGCCAACTAGACATCTCGATTGTTTCACTTTTTGTTCACTGTGAAATTCGTAAACAATGTAGCTCAGATCACTGCAACGCAAAAGGTGCTTGAATTCAAAGCGGTCCGGGAATGTCTCAACGGTTCTCTCTAGCTGTTTTCGAATAAGGGTTGAGTGTTTGGCATCGTAGTCTGGCAACCCTTTATTACTAAAAAAAAGAACGCTAACTCTAAAGTTCTTTGTGCCTCTAAGGAGCCGCGCCATTCGATTGTCGTCATGCACATCAAACCAGTAGCGCAAGAAGGGAGATCCAATTCTCAGGCATCCACCGGGCTCATCAATGACGCTTTTCATTACGATTGAATAGTTGTGATGCTCCTCGATGTCTCGAAGCAAGCCACTTCCGACTTCAAATGATCTACCTAGAGTGGATCGTAATTGCGTTTTTGAGTCGGCGGTATCCTCTCTAATCCAGCCCACGAGATTCGGACTTGAATTAATCTCTCTTAAAGCGCCCACTGTGCGGTATTTGAGGTCATCAAGATTCTTAAAGAAGCGGACGTGGCGTGTGCATACAAGTTCTTTGAAAGCCAGGTATGGCGTACGATGTTCGAGTTCTAGAAATGCAGAGGGATCAGACCTAGCCTTAGTTAAGAGCAGCTCTTCGTCCATCACTAACGAAAAAAATGGCTTTCCGAGTTGTAGGGCATGTTCGTATTCAAGTTGAGTGTAAGACTTGCCACTTGTCGGTTCTAAGCTTCCATATCTGCCTCCTAGCAACAAGAGAAAAACATCTGAGGAACTGATCCATTTTTTTATGAGTTCAAGGGGGCTATCACTACCCGCGACAAATAGCTCCATGCCGGTTGGAATGTGTCCAGCAGAAAGAACTGCTTCAACTATTGCCTGCCTTTCCGGGATTAGGTCGCGGTACGGCGATGAGATAAATACCTGAAGTTTTCGATTCGTCATTTTGGTCTGAAGAAAGGGCAGATTTGCATATGACCATCTAGGTGGACGGAACTCTATTGGTCATGAGCGGTATTAACGGGAATTAGCGCTGGGCTTGAATTGTGCATATCTAAACTGTGAGTTGCGATAGCAGGGGTCGGTCACATAGAAGACGCTCTGTAAAGTAGAAAGGCTTTTTGTCCGGATCTGTGCTCGGAAATATCAATTACTGAGACGACTCGCTAATAGTGGAGTTTGTCGACCTGCTATCACCGCGGCCGAAAAGGCTCGTTGAACGAGCAAAGCTCAGTGCCTGCTCACGAGCCGGAGCCCTGACGGCAGTATACTTGCTTTTGCGCTTGGAGGGTCGCATGAACGATGGAACCTGGAACGAAACTCTTTTGCCGTTAGCCCGCGTTCTCGTGCTACACCATTCCCGCGAAGTGCGTCGACAAGGCAGAGTAATTCGTAAAGAAGTGGGTCCCCTCGGGCTAGTGACGGGAAAGTCGGATGCAGTCGCTCAAACGTGATTTCTCGAGCATCCTCGTCGAAGGCAGCAAAACATCGCGTAGACGCGCTCTGCAGAGGGCAAGGACCCGAGACTTGGAACCGAGTCGCAACGGAATCAACGATGGCTCCTAATACTCGTAATCAGAGCCGTCGCGCCAATGCAGCAGGCGCTCAGGAATCAAGAGGTTCCAGCGACGGTTCTTCTTAACTTCGCCCATTGACCGATCCAGATAGACCGGACCTTTCGATCGACGGTCAAATAGGGAAGTTATCAGTTCCGCATTTGGCTCTATCATCGTCCAGCCCGATTCTAAGAACCAACCACTGGCAGAGTACAGCCTGCCCTCGCCATAAGCTTCCAGAAGTCTCAGCAGAAGGTTCGCGTTGATTCGCTGAAGCGCGTCCACCGACTCGAGAAACTCTCCGAGCCCTCCATATTGGTTCAGGTTACGAAATCCCTCGACGAGAGCACGTTCGGGTCCGAGCGAGGTGATGATCACGCCCACCCGATCGTGCCTTACGAGCCCAAGTGAGTGAAGCCCTTGCTTTACGAGAATTGGAGGAGGTGCTGCAGGTCGATAGCGCATCCTTTGGAACGTGAACACCTCTCGTCTACCACTCGTGTACGCCCAGCATTCATTCCACATTGAGTACGCGACCCCTAACTGCTCTAGCGCGGTGTGTCCGCAGAACACAGCATCTGGACGCAGCGCGGCCATGATGTGAAATCGATCGGGCATGAATTGATGCGCCTCGCAAGCAGGAGGCACCGAGGCGAACAGATCGTTTTGAACACGGATCACTTCGCCGCGTTTAATCGCGCGGCCTATCCGATCTTGAATAGCTCTATGCGAAGCCGTCGGCTCCGCACGCTGATAGTCCTCGGAAGTGAAGACTGGGTGATCAGCTAAGAATCTGCGAAAGGACCTCGCCATGTTGTACGTATTGTACGCGCTTCACGCGTACAATACGTACAACATGGCGACGATAATGATCGATTTCGCGAGTTCCTTTTGAGGGACGCTTCTGTATCATGAGAATCTACTCTGGTGCATTCATTGAGTCAGGTGGCACGACCAAAGGATCAATTCCGCCTGGTAGGCCGGCCGCTAATTGATCAGCAGATTTCCGCGCGTCTTCACGGGCAGTCAGCGATAGAGAATTGTCCTTAGATTTTGCTTCATAGATTCGAAGTAGTAGAGCCTGAGCAGTTCTATTGGATCGGTCCTCCATTCGGTCCCAGGCGCTCTTAGCTGCTGCCCAATTACCTTCACGGAGAAGTAGCTTACATCTTAACCCCTGCTGTACGTCCCTTGCTTGCGAACCAAAATGCTGATGGATTTCTTCAAGAACGTTACGAGCTTCAGCAAAACGTCCGAGTTCGACAAGAACGTCTGCCTTAGTCGCAAACGCAGCTAATTGAGCCGTGCCAGCATTACAAGCTGCTTCTGCCTCACTTAAAGCAAGGTCAAAGTTCCTTTGACTTGCGTAATAAGTCGCGCGGCGGTGGTGGATGAACCTCTTATCCAAATCATAACGCTCCATGTCACGGAGCAACGCTTCTGTGACATCGTGCCGCCCGAGATCCATCGAAATTGAAATATAAAGATCCAGAACCCAAACATTCTCAGGGTCACGATCCCGAACTTTCTGAATATAGTTGAGAGCCTGTTTCAAATCTCCTGAACGATATAGACTGTCGGCATAATCGCGGTATGTGGAAAAGCTTGTATCACCGGATTCGATGGCATCGCGCAAGGCCTTGGCAGCTTCAACATGACGATGCTGCTTTCGAAGCATAAATGCCAATAAATATGGAGCCTGACGGTCACCCCTATTCTTTATCTGCTCCAACAAATGCGCTGCCTCGTCCCACTTTTGAAGTTGAACAAGTGATTTAAACACAACGGCTGCTAGGTCTGGACGAGTCAGACCCATCTCCTGAGCACGTTGTCCATATTGGAGGGCAAGCTGCCACTCCTTCTTCCGGTAAGCTTCGACTGAGAATCTGTGGAGTAAGGACGGGCGGACTAGGTCCCGAAAGCTATCAAGCTGCCCGGTACCTCGAGCAATCGCATGGAGGGTAGCGTCTACAACCTCTATAACGGGCGCTACGGAGTCAGGCTGCCAAAATGCTCCAGTCAACCTGTCCGCAATGGCCAGATAGTCCTGTTGGCCAAGGAAGCCGCCCACACGTCCGACTGCGTCGCGAATTGGTGCGGCAATCATGTAACGGTCATCCAAGACCACGATGAGACTGTGGTCCACCAAATAACGTAACGTCGGTGCCAGCACTTCTTGGCCAAGGTTGCAAGCAATTGCTAGGCTCGACAATGGAGCTGCAATCTCGCCAGATAGGTACCTCAACAGTAGCCAGTGGTCACTTGTAAGAGGTATGGATTTTAAAAAATTTGAAAAGCTTCGCGCTTTGAAGTCACTTAGGAGCGACTTGTCGGAGATTACGGCCGAAAGGCCGTAATGCTCCACGGAGGATGCAAGAAAATATGCTGCCGGAGGGAACCCGTCGACCGCTTCAACAAGCTCACTTAACTGTTCGTTGCTCGCATTTGCGCCAACCCTTTTCAAGAGTTGAATAACCAATAGTCGGGACTCATTTTTATCCAGCGGAGGCACGCGTTCGGAGTACACATCAGTCGCAAGTGATAGTGGCGTTAAATACGGAGCCCGACGGTGTATGAGCGCAAGATATCGATCTCCAGGAATCGAATTGAATGCTTTCAGGAAGTCGCTATACTCTTTAAGGTAAGTTCCGTCATCGGCAAGCATGCTTCCTTGATCAATGATCATTGGTAGGTTGCCGTCGTCGCACAAGATCGCAATTCGCTGCGCACATTCAGTTACCTGATTTCCAGCGGATAGTTTTGCGAAAGCTGCGATTTGGGCTGCCATGTCCTTCCGCGATTCCACATCGCCCGTCTCGCTTAACAACCAAAGGTACAAATCTTGCAAACTGGCTGATTCGCCGAGAATGGCGGCTGGACCAGCTGGGAGCCCAAGGTTCTGAGGCGCGAAGTTTTCGAGGATCGATCTGCGTCCGATGCCATCTAAGCCGGAGAAGACCAGGATGTGCGGCGGACTCACTTCGGCAAATTGATTAACCAAGTGCTGCGTTGCCTGCGAACGACCAACGAATGGTCGTGCTGAAGAGAGGTCCAGGGCGGAAAGCAGACCGTGAAGCACGTCTCTTGCGGCCTGTGCAGGTCTAGGCTGGACTACTATCTTTGCTTGTTGCATCCACGCGGGCAAGTCAGCAGGGGTAATAATTCGATCGATGATGATTACTAAGTGCTTTGCGATCTTTTGCTTGATAATTCGAATTTGGGCTTCATTGAACTCATAAGTACACCAAGTTGATGCAAGTGAAGCGCTAGATGCAAAGAAAACAAACAAAGCTGTCTCATCAAGGCCGCTCAGTATTGATTCGCGGAAGTCGACTCCCGGAGCAAATGTCTTCTCATCAAAAACGAGCTTGCTTCGACCAAGGCGGTTTGCAATAACCCGAACATATTCCTTGTCGATAGTCGAGTGGCTGAGAAACGCTTTTCGCACAACCGCATTATATTAGAGTCTGGTTTGCGATCAATCCAGGCTTAGGGTTCGCTCGCACGGCATTTGTGCTCCAGAGTCGAGTGCTTTCAATTAGTTTCATGCCAGCACGGCCGTCCCAAACAGAGTAGGATCGATTAAGAACTACCACACGGACTACACCACGGCCGCCAAATCCGCCCCAATTTGAACCTAAATCCCCGACTGTCCTAAGGAGGGCGTCGGGGGTTCGAGTCCCTCCGAGGCCGCCAAGTTTGAAGGGTCCATTCCGGACACATTGGTTACACCTTATGGCACCGTGATTTGAACCCAATGAGACGCCCCGGACGGGGTCGTAAAGCGGTACCAGGATCCGCTCCCCGCCTTCGGCTTTACTACATTGGCGTTGCTGAAGGGTGTGAGTTTGCAGTTGTATCCAGTGAACTCATTTCGCTCCACACTCACACAGATAGATCCCAGAAACCCATCCGTGGAGGCAAGGTACTTATTGATCGCGTCGCTTAAGCTGCCATTGTCATGTCCAATCGGTAGTTTGCCGATGATGCTCCAGCCGGACTTTAGGGCAGTCTGAAGAGCCGTTGAATCACCGATGAGAGCAGTAGCATTGGCGGCTCCTGCATAGATACCCACGACAATATCCATTGTCTGTCCCGTATCTAGCGAATGAGGCGACAGCGAAGCGGGTGTCCAATCCTGAGCAGGGGGCCCTCCCGTGTCGGATGAAACGCCGAAGGCAAGTCGCGAAACAGACTCCAAGCTTGGTGTGGGACCCGTGTAAAGGATGCTAACCGCAAGCGCTGCGACAGACTCGCCTTGAGGATATGTCGACTTCTCGGTCCAACCGCGGCTGAATGACACTACCGGTTCGGGGACCCCTGCGGCAGTATAAAACGGCGAGTTGACGTAGCCGTTGCCCCACAGATTGTTCAAGGTGCCTGGGTACGACTGGGCGCCATACCACTTGCTAACATATTCGTTGCCAGGCGGAACGTATAACTGAGGGGCATGCGCTGTAATCGTTGACAGTCCACCCCAATCGAACCTGTGAGGATAGAATGATGGGCTAGTACCGTCGCCAGTAAACAGCGGGCTGATCGACGAATACGACTCCAGGCCGGGCCATTGAAAGCGTGTCAGATCGGTATTCGAACTCAGATCCGTCACTCCAAATTTACCTTTGACGTATTGCTCAAGCTGGCTGGCCGATGGCTCCCCCGCGCTGGTTCCTCCGCTGTAGGGCACCAACATCAGGGAGGTGCCGTTCCAAATGCCATATACCGACGAGCCATCTTTGCCGGGGGCTACCTTTGTTATCTCTGAAGACGAGCCAAACCACCTGGACAGATCCGTGCTAAGTAGCTCCGAACCCATCGGGCTTACGTCCGCAAAGGAGTTTAGCTGGCGAGGAGTCTTGACCGCAGATAAATCTATTCCCGCTGACGTGTACGACTTAAGCAGGTCAGACCGGAACTGGTTAACGCAATCCATTGAGTAGCCAGCGAGATCCGCCTTGTCGACATCCGAGAGAATCGAGCCAACTAGTCCGTTAGTCGTGGGATCGGCTTGCGATGACCCGACAGTCTGTTCAAAAGCAACGATATCTTGTTTCGCCGCTGCGTTGTCGCCCGCAGCCTTATGCTTCTTGTAGCTCGCATGGGTCGCCGATGCATGATCAGTCACGACGCTTGCATACGCCTGCAAGAGTTGGTACTCATCGTCTAGCACCGTGAAATCGGCCGGTGCCGATGACGCGCCAACGGCAGATACCAAGTTCTCGCCGCCAATCTTGTGATCAGGCACCAAGATCGCCCATAGCTGACCGTTTGCCAACTTCTCCCTCACGTCGTCGGTTAGTTTTAGCGAGCCCTTTGGCCTTGGCTGGTTGTGCTGTACTGACCATGTGTAGTCTGAGCACGCCTGCTTGATTCGTTCTAGTACCTGCCCAGTTATGACCCTTCCGTGCTTAGTTAGGTCCATTCGAGTTTGATCCTGCGCCGTAATTGGAACGGCTAACAGGATCGCAAGGCAAGCCATTTCTGAACGCTTCATGTCAATTGGTTCCTTCAATGCTATAGCTGGTTGCACCAGCCCTAAAGACTATCTTGCACCTGGTGTCAATATTGGTGGCCGATGCTCCGATGCCGATATTGAGGGTGTAGGCTTTGACACTTGGGTCGAATTGTATGTAAAAGCCATCGATCAATCCTGAAGAGAGTACGTCACCAATCTTCGGATTCTGAATCATGTAATAGGCAGGGGGTTGTTGATCCCATCCTAGTAACAAGGTCGAACCCGACCGGATCGGGCGCGAATTGGCGTCCGGCTTAAAAACGACTCCGATGCGTTTATCCTTCGGGAAGATGTTCAGGAAAAAGATGAAAAGGCCAATCCAAAGCGCCGCGGGGCCAACAAGAACAATCGGAATTTGATAGCCTCGGCTTAAGTCCAATCTGTAATTGCTCGGATATAGCGTGAATGCAAAGACCCCAAACAAAAAGCTGATCAGTAACAGGAGAAAAAACCTTGAGGCTTCTGCCGCTTGAATGGATGGAAACAGACCCAAGAGCAGGCATAGGGCCACCGCGAGAATTACCGATCCCACGGACAGGATGACTACCAGTTTCCGCCCCAGCACCTGGACGAGACGAGCTCCCGGATTGGCGTCATCTTGGCTATGGGGCGGTTTGGCTCCAGTTGCGTTCGCGGTCCGGCCCCTCTTCTTTTTGCGTTGCTCTGCTCCAGTTGCCTTTGCGACGCTGGCTGGTCCAGATGTCGCATCTTGATTCTCAGACTCTGACTCTTTGCCTGTAGTGGGCGGTTCTGCTGAGTCGTCGGGTGGAATTGGACTGCTATCCATTGTCGATCCTTCGGTGCACGCGCCGCAGTGCCCCGCATGCAACTTGCTTTCGCATATTGTAACATCGCTTTCCTTTCTCTGTGGACCTGAATAGCAGGATATCGCTTCGCTCCTCTCCTTGCGGAGGTACCTTGGTGCGGATCTTCTTCAGCGAGCCCCGTGAGATGCCGATGGAATCGGCTAGCGCGTCGTCGACGCGAATTCGAGCAGCCAAGGACGATTCCTTGATGCCCGGTCATTTCCGCCGTCGTGTATCGTCGGTGAGGCGCGGACGGAGCGCCTCTCCCACCCGGTGCATCGCGTAGGGGCTCGGGCCTTCCCGGCACCGATCCTCTTCGACCTCACCGGCGAGCAAGTCGGCGACCTCGACAACACTGGCGAGAACCTCTTGGCCAAGCTGTTTACACGACAAGAGGCGGCGGCAAAACCCGGTGAGGAACATTGGCACGGAGCCACTGCGACAACTTCGACGACACACATTGTGATCGCTGGATAGTTCGAACGAAAGAGCGTCGACTGGATGGAGAACGTCAGCGACATCCAATACTTCGGGCGCTAGATCGCGAGCCGCGACACTCTAGTAACTGTAGCTTGAAAATAGCGCGTGTCACTTTGCGATTTATCTGGCGCAAATATTAGCGAAGTGAAACCCACGAGTTTCAGTCCTAGTCGAGGGCTGCAGCGTTACTCGCAATGTATCTATCCAGAGTCATCGAGAAGACGAAGTCACCGATGGGTTCTCCCTGAGGAGTGAGCGATGCGCTTAGCAGTGTTTCTTCCTGAACAAATCCCAGTCGGCGAGGGACGCCGGCACTGCGCACATTGCGCGTGTCGCATCGGATTTCGACGCGTTTTGCTTTGAGCGTCTGAAACGAAAAGTCACAGAGGAGTCGGGCGGCTTCGGTCATGTAGCCTTTCCCCTCCGCGGATGATCGCAGCCAGTAACCAATCTGGAATGAAGGCACGTCCCAACGGATGCCGTACAGTCCTACTCCTCCCAGATATTGGCCTGTCTCCTTCTCCCAGATGCTCATCGAGAGATATTCTCTCTGCATCCACTTCGTCAGCTCGTTACACACATAAGCCTCCGTTTCGTCTTCGTTGGGAGGAACCTGGCTATGTTCGTAGGGTCTCCAGGGTTGGAGTTTCTCCCGACTCTCTTCGACGGCTTCCAGGAGTGCCTTCCCATCTCCTGCCCGATAGGGGCGCAGCAGCAAACGCTCGCCGCTGATCTCTTCAGGCAGGTCCTGCAAAATCGAATTCTCCTGTTTTTCCATTCTGTCCTCCTATACTCGCACTCAAACGATTCACAGTGTCCATTTCAATTTTAATACTCACTGAGGCTGCCCAATCTATTGAAACAAAAACGAAGAAAGGCTTTGATATTATAGTAAGTCAGGGCTGGCCCCAAGGAAGTAGGCCACCCAAACTTATCACGTTCGTGCGCTCGACGCGAAAATGCCGTCCGGCTCGCCCGGGTCGAATTAACCATCCATATCCCATCAAATGTGAGGCTGGCGCCGCTGCGACAAGGACGCGTTTTGAAACCTGCGCGGCCGTCCGCCCGGACGCCCCGAAGAGGCGGAAGATTGAAGTGCCCGCAGCGCGACGCCAGGCATAATCGGAACCGACCAAGGGGCCGAACTGGCACGGGCTTCCTGGCTTCCTTGGTTTCGAAACGATTTTGACATGCTTCATTTCTTGGTCGATGAAAGGAAGCATCGGAACACAAGAAGGTCGGAATCGCGACCCGAGGGAAACAGGCGAATTCCGACCTCTTTCAGTATTAATGATATATATCATTATCTTAACAAATCGTTGACGTTCTCTTGACATCTCTATGGATAAATCTCCCGTGTCCAAATCTGGAGATTCTATGTATCGATCAAAAACTGCCTTCACGCTTATCGAACTACTCGTTGTTATTGCAATTATTGCAATTCTTGCTGCGATTCTTTTCCCCGTCTTTGCGCAAGCCAAGCTTGCCGCGAAGAAGACGGTTTCCCTCAGCAACACCAAGCAGTTGTCGCTTGCCATGAACATGTATATGACCGACAACGACGATACGACGGAGCAAGAGCCCTCCACTTCTCTCGACTGGTGGGGACCGATCCTCCCTTACTTCAAGACCATTGGGATCCTCTTGAGCAGCGAGAGGACCGACAAGGACACCAATGCCGCCCGCAACGCTGCCGGCATGTATGAACTCTCGGCCTATGGATACAACTGGGGCCCATATGCTTGGAACCTTGGCGGCCTTTTGGTACCACCAACCAATGGCAGTCACAGCAACAACCTCGGTGTCAGCGGCACCGCCGTGGTCGAACCGGCCAACACGTTCGTGTTTGGCGACACGTACGACACGCCCCGCGCCACCATCGCGATCGGTTTTGCCGGCGACACGTTCTACGGAACTTCCAACAGTTCGCTCCGATACGGCGGCATGTTCAACTACGGATTCATCGATGGCCATGCCAAGTCGATCAAGATGCGAGGCGGAGTCTGGAATGAGGCTTGGGAGCACTTCATCATTCCTGCCAATCCCGCCTACTATGGTTCTTACTGCTCTGATCCCAATGCCGTGATCCAAAACACCGCGGGACAAGCCAGCAATTTCGACTCCGCAAATCCTACCTACATTTGCAAGGATGCGGCTAAGTGGGTGAACGATAACATCATTACCCCGTGCGCAACCGGCGCCCAGGCCACCGCCAATGGAGGCAACTCGGGGGACTGCTCCTTCACCGGCTAAATTGTGTGATGGGCGGCTCTCGAATCTCGAAGGCCGCCTTTACTTATCTATGAAGAAATCCTTCGAACTGCTATCCATTCTCCTACTGCTTCCTCTAGCCGCTTCCTTAGCCGGTTGTGGCGCGGGGCCCGACAACTCCCCCCTGCCGAAGGGACAAGTTCCCGAATGGCAGACGAAGATCGATAAGGCCCACGGTCATCCGAACAATCCCAACATAGCGTCTGGAGATAAGTAGGCGTCTCGAACGATCGACGCCGGCCCTTCCATCGGAGGGGTCGGCGTTTTTGCCATACGGCCAAGGGAACGTGCCGCGAAGAGTGGCACTCGGTATCGACTGTGAGAATCGAATACCCGAGCGAGTCCGGAATACGCTCACGATTTGCTGGGAACCTCCCAGGCTCTCGGGATTGGGGCCGAGATGGTCCGTTCACCGGCTTCGATGAACGTAGAAGGCCTTCTCTTTTTGCTCAAAGCCTGGCATGTGACGATCATGGCAGGCTGCCAAGGCAGTCGACCTGGGCGGTGTAAACGCAGATACTGAGCCACGGGGCTATACTGGCGCCAAATGGCTGGGTGGCAAGCGCCGAGCAAAGGACTCCGTACACCGTCCTACGATCGTTCGTCCCTCACGGAAGGGATCGTGCACATTGGCGTCGGCGGGTTCCATCGCGCCCACGAGGCGGTGTACACCGACGATGTTTTCAGCACAACCGACGAGAAAAACTGGGCCATCTGTGGCGTGGGGCTACTTCCTCACGACCAGAGGATGAAGGAGGCGCTTGAAAGCCAGGACTATCTCTATACCCTCGTCGAAAAGAGTGCCGGCAAGAACGAAGCGCGGGTCGTCGGCTCCATTACAAGTTTTCTTCTAGCGCTGGAGAATCCTGAGAAGGTGCTTGCCAAGCTATCTTCCTCCGAAATCCGAATCGTGTCTTTGACGATTACCGAAGGAGGCTACTGCCTCAATCAATCGACCGGGGAATTTGATGGCGCAAACGCCGACGTGCAAGTCGATCTTGCTAATCCGCATACTCCGCGAACTGTATTCGGGTATGTCACTGAGGCGTTACGGAGGCGTCGCGATGCCGGCACGCCGGCCTTCACGCTTCTTTCTTGCGACAATATTCAGCACAACGGAGATGTGGCGCGAAAGATGTTCCTCTCCTTTGCCGAGCTCTGTAACCCTGGTTTGGCCGAATGGATCTCGCAGAACGTCGCGTTTCCAAACTGCATGGTCGATCGCATAACGCCGGCTACCACCGACGCCGATCGCGAGATGGTTCGAACTGAGTTCGGAATCGACGACGCATGGCCAGTCGTGTGTGAACCGTTCCGCCAGTGGGTCGTCGAGGATAATTTCTGCAACGGTCGTCCCTCGTGGGAGAGAGTTGGCGCACAGATGACCCACAACGTGCATCCGTATGAAGCGATGAAGATTCGACTTCTTAACGGCAGCCATTCAGCGATGGCTTACCTTGGGTACCTTGCCGGCTTTACCTATATTCATGAGGTGATGGCGGACATGGAGTTTCAGACCTACATTCAGCGACTCATGGATGAAGAGGTAACCCCCATTTTGATGCCCGTACCGGGAGTGGACCTGGAGCAGTACAAGGCGACCCTTATCGAACGATTCGCAAATCCAAATATCGGGGATCAGGTGGCGCGTATCTGCATGGATGGCTCGAACAAACTGCCAAAGTTTATATTTCCGACCGCAGAAGAGCAGTTGGCGCGAGCCGGCCAGACTCATTTCCTGGCTCTCGCGGTTGCGAGTTGGTGCCGGTTCCTCAATGGCACTGACGAAAAAGGCTATGAGATCTCGCTTGACGATCCACGTGCCGAGACACTACGGGGCGCGGCAATTGCCGGGGGACACAAGGCTGACAAGCTCTTTGCGATGGAGGAGGTCTTCGGCTCACTTGGTACCTCCAAGGAGTTCATTAATCAGGTCAATAAGGCGCTCCAAAGCCTCTATGACATGGGAGCTAGAAAGACGCTGCGACGCTATTTGGCAAGCGTAAGCTAGCCGGCTCGAAAGTCGGCATAGCCAGATGAGTCGCCTACAACTACTCTCACTACAATCGTCCACCAGACTTTTGAATTGAAGTAACGACCAGAGCCCCGATGCCGACGAAGGTCGATATAGCGGAAACAGGGGTATGGACGAACCCAGGGTCGGCGATCCCGTCGAAATGGAAGGCTTTGGCGCGAGTGCAGTTCGCCTCGTGTAGCCTTGCCTTGCCAAAGAAAACGCCTTCGCCTTGAGTCTCGCGTGGTCCGGAATACAACTTGATGAAGACCATCACCACTACCCTCTTGCTCCTACCACTTTCGACGTGTCAGGCCAACCTGCCTCCGACTTGGCTCCCCGCTGACCGGCATGCGGATCGCTGCGTTCGGGAACTACTGGTGCGGCTGCGAAATGAGTCGGGGCATCATATGTTCAGCGGCCAAACCGATCTCGGGGACGCCGAATGGGTGGAGAGGCAAACCGGGAAAGCGCCCGTGATCTTGGCTCTCGACTTCATGTCCACGCCGAAATCGATGGGTGGCGACACCTCGAATACCAGCGTCGCGATCGATTGGTCGCGGAAGAGAAACGGGATCGTCGCTTACCAATGGCACTGGTCCTCGCCGACGGGCGCAAAGGATCGAAACAAGGGGTTCTACACGAATAGCACGACGTTCGACCTCGCGTCAGTTTTGGCCAATCGGAAGTCGTCCGACTATGCCGCCATGCTCGCGGACATCGATGACATTGCCGCCCAAATCCAAAAGCTGCGAGATGCAAATGTGCCCGTTCTATTTCGCCCGCTCCATGAGGCGCAGGGCGGATGGTTCTGGTGGGGATCGAAGGGACCGAAGGCGTGCGTCGAACTCTACAAGCTCATCTTTCATCGCATGACCGGCGTCCATCGCCTTCACAATATCGCCTGGGTGTGGAACGTCTATCCGGCCAGCCAGAACAAAGGCAATCCAGACGACTGGTATCCCGGCAACGACCTCGTGGATGTCGTTGCCACGGACTACCTGCAAGGCAAGCGAGACTACGACGACCTCGTCCGGCTTACGGGTGGAAAGAAGTTGGTTGCCATCGCCGAAACCATGAACCCGCCCAGCGCTCAGCAATGCTTCGCAGATGGAGCACCGTGGGCCTACTGGGTGACGTGGGCTAGGCGCGATTGGAACAAGAACAGCGTCACCGACGTGGTTGCCGCCATGAAGGACCCACTGACCCTCACCTCCAGATGAATCCCGTTAGCGTTCAGAGAAGCAAATGAAATACGAATTACCCGCCGAGGACCGCGGTTACTTGCGCGGCCTGGCACACAGGCAAGCTGAGATCTCCGCCATGCCGGTCATGCGGCAGCGAGAGCGGATGTGGACCGAAATGAACGATGCGGTTCCCGGTGCGCGGCCACCGTTCGTCATCGAGTCTTGGACTTTCGACCGCGACTTCATGCCGGCGTCGCTGTTTCGCTGCGAAACGCCATACGGCCGAGCTCTTGAATCCGCCTTCCTTCGAAACATCCGTCACCACGAGGTGCTGGGTGACGACCACGTCTGTCCCTCGGTGATCGATATGGGCTGGCACGTTTGGTGCGACGAATTCGGAATCGAGATACCGGTCACGTATGAGAAGGACTTCGACGGCATCGTGACCGGATACCACGTCGATTGCCCGATCACCGACCTTTCCGACGGTTTCGACCACGTTGTGAAGCCGTCGACCTTCAGTGTGGATCGCGAGGGAACTGCCGCCGAGAAAGCGTTTCTCGAAGAGACTTTCGGCGACATCATGCCGGTCGCCATCCGATCGGGAACGTACGGCGCCAACAGCTTGACGCAGCGAGTGGTGCGCCTGATGAGCATGGAGACCTTCTTCATAGCCATGTACGATTGCCCGGACACCCTCCATGCGCTTATGGCTTACTTGAGAGACAACGCGATTTCGATGTCGGGTTGGGCGGAGCGCGAGGGGCTGCTCGAACTCAACAACGGTAACCAATGCACGTGCGGCACGTGCTTCAACTTCACTACCTTGCTGCCGAAAGGCGAGGTCGAACCGGGAAAGGTCCGGCTGTCCGACATGTGGGGCGTGATGGACTCTCAGGAGACGGTTGGCGTCTCGCCGAAGCTATTCCACGAGTTCGTGTTCCCGTACTATCGAGACCTCGCCGAGATGTTCGGCCTTGTGTATTGGGGTTGCTGCGAGCCGGCTGACCCATTCTGGGAGGCATCGCTCCAGCACATTCCGAACCTCAAAGCGATCTCCATATCGCGATGGGCCGATCAAGCCTATATGGCCGAGGCGCTCGCGGGAAAGGGAATCGTCTACTCCCGCAAGCCTAACCCGAACTTGTTGGGGGTGGATGTGGTCCTCGACGAAGAGGCGTGGGCGTCCGAGCTCCGCACAACCCTCGAACTCACCGCCGGCAAGCTAATCCCCCTGGAGTTCGTGGTGCGCGACGTGTATACGATGCACGGCAATCTTGCCAAAGCCCGACGAGCCACCGAAATCGCCCAGAGGGAGATCGACGGCTTCTATGGCCCGCTGGGATAGGGAATATAGGCCCTATAAGACATATAGGACGCTCGCCGTTTCGGGGGTCGCTTCGAGAGACGATGCAGGAATCCTCTCCCTGTTCGGGAAGTGCACGCGCGTTTCTTGCGTCTGCGTGCGACGGAAGAGGCCGAACTCCGTGGGGGCACTCATACTTGGTAGGAAAGTCGTAGGAGATTTGAGTGAGCGGGGATACATTCGCCGATACCTGGGGGCGTAGCGAGTTAATTCGAGTGCCGGTGGACTTGCTTACCGCCGTCGAGCTAAGGGATTCCGATGCAGAATTCCTCGCACTAATCGGGCTGCCAGCCGGCGCGGAGATACCCGGGTTGACGGACCAGATCAAGCCGCTACCCTATGTCCCAGTACCGGGTCCAGCGGAATCCGTAACCGGAGGCCGGTCGATCCTATCGCTGTATCCAGCTTCCTCTCTTCGACTGTTGGCCTATGTCGACTATCGGCCATTCTTTGGCATCCAGAGCTATGTGTCCATTCGACCGAAGGATGGAGCGATTTGGCTCGTGGATCAAAAGAACCCGTCGGGACTGATTCTGAACTCAAGCCTCCATCAATGGGTTGAGTCTTTATTGGCCGCACGGGAGTTCCTTCGCATCGCCCCTGCCGAGTTTGAGCGCAATACCAATCGACATATCCAAAACCTGAAGGGTGAATTGAAGCGGATCGATAATGCCGCCTTTGGAACGAGAGGTTCTTGTTGGGCAGTGTGGGTTCAAGAACTCAAGAACTTGTGCTAAGACTTCCATCGGCCGGAGGTGGCGCGACTCCTAAGGCGATTCCTGGAATGAACCACCAGGATGCAGGAGGCAAGATCAGAGGATAAAGCGCGTATTCACACTCCGGAAGTCAAGCGAACGTGGGCGCCCCCTTTGTGGCGCCTATGGTGGGCCGTCATCCCCCATACTGAGCCAGGCATGAATCTTTTTGCAATGATAACTAATAGGATAGGATTATGAATTAAGCATTATTCACTCGTGAATTAGCGATTGTTCATGTACGCTTCGTTTGTGCCTGACAACGTACGGATGCATATCTGGGATAAGCAAACCCACGTGACATTGAAAGACGTGGCGCGCCTCTCGGGTGTCAGTGAATCTGCTGCCTCAGTTGTAATGAACGGGGCAAAGTCAGGGACGCGGGTGTCAGATTCGACTAAGCGGCGAGTTCTAGAAGCCGCCGAAAAACTGGGCTACCGGCCAAGCATGATTGCCCGCGCCCTCGTCACCGGTCGCACAAATGTCATAGGCATCTACTCCGGAAGATCCGTCCTCGACTCGCGAAACGGATTCTACGCCGAGTTTCTCGGAGGGGTCTTTGACGCGGCCCAGAGATTCGGCCTCAATTCCATGATCCACACTTCGGGATCAGGAGAGCACTACCTACTCGAACTTCTCTCCTCTCGGTCTCTCGACGGACTTATCGTCCATCCCGGCAACAACGACCCGATCCTTCCCCTCATCGGCGAACTGAGGATTCCTGCCGTGGCTGTGGCAGACAAGATCTCCGATCTTCCATGCGTCTCGGTCGACGATCGGGCGGGAGGAGCCCTCCTCGCAAAGCATCTCGGCGCAAGGGGGCACCGTCACGTCCTGACAAAGCAGACACCGTACCCGCCGGCATCGTCGGTGGAGCGGATGGAGAGTTTCAAACGGACAGCCAACTTGCTTGGAATCCGAGTTACCGAGCGGCTGGAGACGTTCTATGATGGCGCCGGACTGGACTATGACGATATCCGGCTGCTAACCGAAGGCGATGACCGCGCCACGGCGGTTGCGGCTTGGACCGACGACGTTGCAGAACAAGTGTGCGGCACGCTGGATGCCATTGGCGTCGAGATACCAGGACAAGTTGCCGTCGTCGGATTCAACGGCCTTGCCTATCCGCATTTGCCGAAATACCAACTGACGACGATCAAGGCACCTTGGAGCGAGGCATCGTCAAAGGCGGTTGAGATCCTGATTGACCTCATCGCAGGAAAGGGGGCACCAATGTCCACCGTCCTCCCAATCGCCTTTCAAAGAGGCAACACGACTTAATTCGTACAACAAACCCTAGAGGTAATCCAACGGAGGAATCCTTCAAATGAACCGCAAAACCCATGCATTCACGCTTATTGAGCTACTTGTCGTCATCGCTATCATTGCGATCTTAGCGGCAATCCTGTTTCCAGTGTTCGCCCAGGCCAAAATGGCAGCCAAAAAGGCGAACGACGTATCCAATCTCAAGAACCTATCGCTCGCGCTGCTCATGTATCCTGCCGACTATGACGACCATTTCACGATGGGCGGAACTTGCGTCCAGCCGGGCGCATCAGGATGGTGTGCTGACGCTCAGTTCATGACGTGGCGCGAGACCACCTATCCTTACATCAAAAATGGCCAAGGCTCGGGAACCGATGCAGGGCGTGCAAGTGGCACGGCCTATGAGTGGGGTGGAATCTATGCAACACCGGCGGCGCCTCAATACGGTCGAGGGTATGAGGCACACGGCACGCTTATCCAGGTTCCCGACCTCTGGGGATGGAACTGGGTTTCAGGTTCTGGCAAGATCGCGACCTACTCGCAAACGATCCTCCGTCACCCTGCGCAAACAATGCTCTTAACTACTCAAGGAATCGTCCTCGACAACGTGAAAGGCAAATATACGGGAGACCCCTCGGGCAACGGCATTGTCGACTCGACTTGGGCTTACAACGATGCCAACGGAAATCCGGACTTCCCAGGCGGCGATGCGGACGCAACATGGGCAAACAACGGCTGGTATGACAACGTCACCCCGAGGTACCGATACAACGGCACCGCCAACTTCGCCTTTGCGGACGGTCACTGTAAGTCGGTAAAGAAGGGCACTCCGATCCTTTGCCAGTACTTGGTGTTGCCAGAGATCGGTCACGACTACCAAGGATCCACGGACATAGCAACCGTCTTCAGCCCTGGAAGTAAGTGCGGAAATGAGACCAACTATCAGTAGTTCAATGAAGCCAATCCTGAGGCTAACTCTGATCCTGGCCGCCTATGTCGCAGCTGGCTGCTTTGGTAGTGGCGATACTCCCACCGCAAATGCTCCCGCCGGCAAAGGCGCGAGCGGAGTTCCCGTGTTGAGCAAGGAGCAGTTGGATAAACTACCCCCGGAGCAACGGACGCGAATCCAGAATGACCAAGATGCCCTTCAGAAAGCCGCTGAGGCCAATCGGCAACGACGCCAGACAGGGCAAATGCCACGTGGAGGTTAAGCACCTGCTGTCAGTAATTCTCTCCGTTGCCTGCATAATCGGCTGCGGAGAGAATGCTGAGCCGACGGTACCAGAGCCGGTTCCAGCCGTCATCGATCTTGCCAAGGGCAAGGTTGATGCGAGGTTAATCGGGACGTGGAAGAGTCAGGGCGAAACCTACACCTTTAGCGGTGATGGGAAGTTCAAACTTCACATTGACCGAATGGAACAGACTGGACGATCAACGTCTGCCAGACGAGTAGCGGATCTATCCGGTCGTTGGTCGGCTACGGCAGAGGCGATCATGTTCTCAGTTGAATGGGGTGAAAGCGGCACGAGGCACAGGCTCCTAATGAAGCTTAGTAGTCAAGGCCAGATTCTAGAACTCCGCCCGACCTTCGTTACCAAGGCGCCACCGACCATTTACAAGAAGTCTTGAGTGCGCTTTGCACACGTGTTTCAGGGCGTACGTTCTTGGCCCGGTGAAGGATCTACTTCAGTTCATCTGCCGTAAGGAATTCACCGAATGGTCCAAGGCGGTGCTCGAACTTTCGCCACCTTTTCGTCGAGGTCGCATACACTGGCCGACGGGCCTGCCATAAGCTTGGGGTCAAGATCGCCCGCTGATTCTCTTCAGGTCTCAAGCATGTGCTCTCCCACTCGAGACCGCAAAACGAGACCAAGTTCCTTGTCATCCGCTCTGGTTCGGAGACGAGATCCTCATACTCGATCTCCAGCAACTTGTCTCGCGGAATGGCGTTGCGCCAATGCTCCATCATGTGTAGGTATTCCCTATACGCGAACACGACGTTCTCCTTCACGTTCGCCCAATCGGTCCTGATGGCATTTGGTGTTGCCCAGATTGACAGGCAGGTGTCCACCGGGTGACGATGAATATGGATGAATTTCGCATCTGGTAATGCGAGGCGGATGAGTCCAAGAGCTTGGTAATTGGTCGGCATCTTGTCGATTACCCTGGCTTTAGCCGCCCCGAATCTGCGTAATAGCTCCAAATACGCCCGGGAGGCGGGCTCGATTTCGGAAAGAAACGTGTCGGAAAACTGGCGATTCAGGCCCCGCTCTTGGAAGTCGAGCCAGAAGCTCTGCTCACCAGCGGCCCCGACGCAGGAATGGCACGAGAGGATTTGTTCGACTAGCGTCGTCCCCGATCGAATGGAACCGATTACGAAGACGGGCTGATCATTCGGTACGCCAACGTGTGAATGTTCGGACAGTAACCTCTGGTTGAATCTGTCGCGGATGGTTTCGAGACGCATCGCATAGGATTCTCGAACGAATGGGCGATCTCCGTAGCTTCGCTTTCGAGCAAGTCTGTTGGCCTCATCATAGTGGTACATCGCACTTTCGAAATCCCCTGTGTCCTCCTCGGCCCTGCCAATTGCATACTGAAGCATCGATTGCTGCTCCAAGCCCAGAGTCTCATCACGACAGACGTCTTCCATCTGGCAAATCAGCCTTCCTCGCTCCCCATCATCTGCTCCGTGCTGAACCAACAGGAAGTACGCGTAACCTTGTCGCGGCTCAACGACCAGGGATCGACGTACCTGCGCGATTGCTTCGTCGACCCGGCCCACCGCGTGTAGTGAAAAACCAAGATGGGCCATCAGGGAAGCGTTTTCCGGTTCAATGTCCAGTGCTCGCTTGGCATGTTCGATTGCCTTTGCAGGCCACTGGTCGTCCAGATATGCGCGAGCTAACAAATGGTTCGCGGCGGACGAATTGGGGTCCATTAATAGTATGCGGTGGGCGCAGACAATGGTTGCGCCAAAGTCCCGGACCTGTAGAAGGGCCTCACCCAACAGCAAGAGCGCATTCAGGCGTCGAGGATCAATTGCCAAGACCTCCCTAAATGCTGCCGCTGCCGGAGCAGCATCCAGTTGCACTAGGAGGGCCTTCCCCAGGTTCTCCCAGAAGGGCGCGATGCGAGGCGCAAGGTCAATAGCCCGTTGAAAGCAACTTGCTGCCTCTGTGCTTTCGCCCAGATCCAAAAGACAGAGTCCTAGTTGGTTCCACGAGTTCGGGTTGCCGCCAGAAAGCTCGGTGGAGCGTCTCGCTTGAGCAGTGGCTTCTGAAGCCCACCCTAGTCGCCGATAGGCAACCGAAAGCCAGTGGGGAGGTTCCATGCATTGCGGATCCATATCCGCTGCTCTCAGAAGGAACTGCAACGCAGCCTCGCACTCGTTTTTCCGAACCGAAATCACTCCCAGAACAACAAGCGCCTCGAGACCCGCAGGATAGAGAAGGGCCGCGTCTTTGGCGAGTTGCTGGGCCTCATCAAGACGGCCGGATGCGAGAGCAACCTCTGCTTCTTCAATCAGATTCAGATATCTTTCGGATGTATCCATGCCCTTGCATATGACTGAGGCGCCCTGACGGTTCTTCTCGCGGCTGCGGGAATCGAGTGCTGACCGGCAAACGCAGTTCTTCCCCGGTTGAAGGGCGGTGGCCCGACATTTGTGAGGTTACCGGAAGCACAGCGCGACAGGGATTGCTCCCGTTTCACTCATTCGATGTGACCATTGAAGGCGTCGCTAATGTTCGCATCGGGCTCCTTTGGAGCAGTCCGATGACTCAGTCTTGGGGCTTACCAGTACGAGCCTTTACTCTGCTGAATGCCTACGGCAAGCCGGAGTAACGCGAGACCTGTGGCATCTACCTGCCTGCGAGAGTCTCTTTGTCACTCAGCAGGGAGACGTTGCGATGCAGGGCCAACCCTTGGTCTCCGGTTTTGCCGACATTCCGCCGTATGACGAGGCCGCCTTGATTGGGGCACTGAGAGCCGATCAGGCCGGACTCACCACCTTCCCTGAGTTTCTTGCCGCAAGCTGGCGGGCCGGTGTTGTTAGCTATGACGTCAACTTCCAAAACCGAACCGTCTCCTACTATGGGGCTCGCGGCGAATGCTACGTCGAGGCGTATTCGATCGTTGATCTATAGCTGGCTGAGGAGATGACCTGGTACGCCCTCTCGTGCTGGGTCAACGCTTATTCTGGCCCTGGTGCGCCTCCGCCAAGACTCATCGACTTCGACCGGGACTGATGGCGTCGGCAAGGAGCTTGTCTTGCTCGTATCAGTGCATTCGGTTCGGTCGACAGTGGAACTAATCAAGTGGCCTTCTCGGCGCAACCTGAGCTCGTCGTCAAACACGACTCTTGGGAATCGGACGTTGCCATTCCAATACCGATGGAATTCGGGCGCCGCGAGAGTAGTCACTCGTGGCCTATGCGCTGACGACTGGCCCATAATCTGGAAATACTATGTCTAATGGCGATGCTCTGGTGGCGTTTGGCGAGTGGATTCACGGATCAGAGTGGCTGGACGGCTACCTTGACTATGAGGGCGAATTCTCCGACTTCTTTGATGACTTGACGAAGAGGTCCTTTGTGGATAGCCTGCAGCGACTGGACAAGGATTACCTTGGGTCCCTAACCACGGTGTTCCTGGAGAGTTACCTTGCATCCGACCCAACCGGAGAAATCCTGAAGAAATTCCGCCAGAGCGGCTACATCGATCTTAGTCAGGGCCAGCTTGCCTACCTCCGCGAAATCTGGCGATCGACACCGTCTCTCTACGAGGTCCTCGAGTCGGTTGCCGGCTCCCACATCGTGCTAAGAGACACGATCCGCGACGGCAGTCCTGTTCAGGTCACGGAGCGATCCGCATCCGAGAACCTGACCAAATGGGACATCCTCTTGACGCGCGTAGTTACGGTCAAAGGCGTCACTCAGATCTCAGGCGGGACGATGATCCTTCCCCGGGAATCATGGCCATTCCTTACCTCCGAGATCGGTCGCCAAATCAAAGCTCTGACCCGAAAACTGCCCCAACGTGACCGTGAAAACGAGCACCGTCTGGCCGAAGTTCGTGACGAAGCCGCCCATTCCTTGAGTTGGTACGCTCTCGCCTCATGGCTTGTCGCGGCCACACCTCGTCCGGACGAGCGACCGCAACTCGTGAACAAGGACGGCGATGAGATCGAGATGATATCGCTCGCTTTCCCGATGAAGGCATCTGCCGCCGAAATTGCGACCGTCCTTGGGGAGTCCACGGACTTCTCGGTCTCCGGCGACCTCTCATGGTCGTGGCTGATCGACATAAAGGATGAGTCGATCGTTCACGGGATGCTTCGAATCGAGGGTGACCGACTACTGGCCGAAACCAACTCTGTCAATCGCGGCACCCGATTGACAGAGCGGCTCTCGGGACTATTGGGCAACTTGATCGGTACCCCGATCAAGTTGGAGACCTCGCTTGAACAAGCCTCGAAGGTGGCTCCCCCGCCCGGACCGGACCTAATGGAGACGCTCGATCCGGTGCAGCGTCAAGCGCTCGCCGCGCACTTGCACAAGACGATGTTCGAGAAGTTTATGCGAACGATCGACGAGGTCGTACCGATGCTGGGAGCATCCCCGCGAGAACTCGTTCGATCCAAGGCCGGTCGGGAAAAGGTTGCCAATTGGCTGAAGCTTATCGAAAACTCGCACGCCCATGCTCCAAAGGAATTCCGGCAAGTGGATTTCGATTTCACACCATTCTGGAAAGAGCTAGGGTTGCTCGAATATCGGGTTTGACGCTCGGCCAAGTGAAGCCCGGAGGGAGATCTTGCGTTCGCTGCCTTCCACGGGCGGCGGGGAAGCGCTCTACGTGGATTTACCTGTCGGCTACCATCTGCGCAGGAGTCCATCGCGGTACGATCGACGGCCCGCATTGGCTCGTTTCGGCCGTACCGGCATGTACATTCGAGATCCGCACAACCCTCGAACTCACCGCCGGCGAGCAAATCCCGACGAGCCAACGAAATCGCGCAGAGTGAGATCTATAGGTCATATACGACATATCCTCGCGCAAGAGTGGCTCGGCCCCAAGTCCATCGAACATGTGAGCCACTGGCAAGGGTACGTGGAGGACCGAGGACCAGTTCAGAGCTTTGTCGGCAGTGCTAAAGGAAACGGTCGTCGACGGAACCTTCGAAATGTCCAGCCGGGTGTGGACCAGTCGGTTGACACGCCACTAGCCCTCCGGGGCAGAGTTCGGAGGCGGTCCGATCGAACCGCGGATGACCAGTTCGAGTGGAAGCACTATCTCTGTTGGGGCTGACGTCGGTTTCGATATCTCGGCGATAAGGAGTTCGACTCCAGCACGTCCCATCTCGTACGCCGGCTGGGCAACCACGGTCAGAAACGGCCGCTCAAGCAAGGGTTCGGGCAGATCGTCGAACCCCCCAAGCGAAATGTCTTCCGGCACGCGAGCGCCATGCATGCGCAACGCCCGAAGCGCACCAATAGTGAGAAGGTTGTTCAGAGCGAAGATTGCGGTGGGCCGGGGGACCATCCCCAAACACCGTTCAACTCCCTTGGCGGCTGTATCGCGGCTTAGGAGTTCGTGAAACACGGTTGCGTTTGCGTCGGAGCCTTCCAGCGCCTCCAGGGCGCCTTGTACGCGGTCGTCCGAAGTCGCTATGCCGATGGGGCTGGCCAAGATCGCGATCTCCCGATGGCCCAGGCCGAGTAAGTACTGCATCATGCTACGGGCTCCCGCCCTGGTGTCGCAGTGAACGATGCTGTGCTCGCTTTCCGGTATTCGACGTTCCAAAATGACGAGCGGGAGTTGGCGACGCTTGGCAAGTGCCCGGGCCTGCTCGGCGCCCTTGGCCGGAACCAGGAGCACACCGTCCACGTTCTGCCCAGAGAGCATCTCCAGGTAGCGGATCTCCTCCTCCTCCGATTCGTCGGTGTTGCAGACCATCACGAGATGTTCGCGGTCGCTTGCCGCATCCTCCACGCCTCGCGCCAACGTCGTGAAGAATGGGTTGGTGATGTCTGAGACGATAAGCGCCAGAGTGTGAGTTCGACGGGACCTTAGGCCTCGCGCGATTCGGCTCGGCACATAGCCAAGTTCCTCGATCGCTCGTTCGACGCGCGCTCGGACCGCATCCGAAACCGGCCCCGATCGATTGACGACGCGAGATACCGTCATGTCCGTGACCCCCGCCTTGGCGGCCACGTCGCGGATTGTCGGGCGAACATGCATCTCACCCTCAGTATGAATGACCCCACATCGTGGTAATGTTGACGATAACACTGGCATCCTACATTCGAGGCAGAGTGCTCATGAACATCACAGTTGTCCTTCTCGCCGCCATCGGTCTGACCGCTTTCGCGCAGGCCCAGCCCCATTCGCAACTGCCTCCTCCGCCTCCTCCTCCGGATACGATCGCGGCTCCGACCAACATCGAAGGTCAGCCGTATCCGCGCGTAACGACCGATAACCGGGTGACCTTCTGCGTGAGGGCGCCGAACGCTCAAACGGTGGGGTTTCAACTCGGCAAGCGGTACGCCGCGATCAAAGACGCGAACGGCTATTGGACGGCTACTTCCGACCCCCAGCCGCCCGGCTTCCACTACTATTGGCTCGTGATCGACGGCGTTCAGGTCAACGATCCGGGCAGCGAGACGTTCTATGGCACCGGCAAGCAGACCAGCGGAGTCGAAGTTCCAGAGAAGGATGTGGACTACTACCTGCCCAAACACGTGCCCCACGGAGAGGTCCGCGAACGGTGGTACAAGAGTTCCACCACCCAGGCTTGGCGAAGAGTCTACGTCTACACGCCGCCCGACTACGACGCGGATGTCAACCGTCGATATCCGGTGCTTTACCTCCAGCACGGCGCGGGGGAGGATGAGCGCGGTTGGTCCAACCAGGGGCACATGGCGTTCATCATGGATAATCTGATCGCCGAACGAAAGGCGACGCCGATGCTGGTGGTGATGGAGAAGGGATACGCCACCAAGCCGGGAGATAGCGCTGGACCAGGCGGCCCGCCGCGGCCAGGCTCCCCGCCCGACTTCAGCCGGATGTTCAAGGCGTTCGACGAGGTGGTCTCAAAGGACCTGATCCCGTACGTTGACGCGAGTTTCCGCACGTTTGCCGATCGCGACCATCGCGCCATCGCCGGCCTGTCGATGGGCGGATTCCAAGCCTTCAGCATCGGTCTCGCCCACCTGGACCAGTTCGGCTCCATCGGCGGATTCAGCGGAGCGGGCGGAGGGTTCGGAGGAACGCCGATCGACCTGAAGACCGCGAACGGCGGCATCATGGCCGACGCGGATGCTTTCAACCGGCGAGTCCACGTCCTGTTTATGAGCATCGGCACTGAGGAGCCCGCGATGATGCAGAGCAGCGTTCGCGGTTACCACGACGCGCTGACCCAAGCCGGCATTCACGTCCACTTCTACGAGTCGCCGGGCACGTCGCACGAGTGGCTTACTTGGCGCCGGAGCCTCCACGTGTTCGCGCCGCTGCTCTTCCAAACCGCCAAAGCGGGGAACACCTCCGAGCCTCGGCGAGGTCCCGTCGGCTTTGGCGGTCCCATCGTTCTCGGACCCGACGACGTCCAGGTAAACCCCGAACCGGCCGACGATATCAGCGCCAACAAGCCCGACGTGCCTCATGGCAAGCTGGAGATGATCGAATACGAGTCCAAGACGGTCGGCTCGACCCGACACATGAACGTGTACACCCCGCCCGGCTACACCCCGCGCAAGAAGTACCCGGTCCTGTACCTCCTCCATGGTATCGGCGGAGATGAGACGGAGTGGGAACGCTTTGCCCAGCCGAACCTGCTCGAAGATAACCTGATCGCTCTGCGCAAAGCGACGCCCATGATCATCGTGATGCCCAACGGACGGGCTCAGAAGGACGATCGCGCAACCGGAAACGTGATGGCATCGGCCCCCGCTTTCGCGGTATTTGAGGGCGATCTGCTGAACGACGTGATCCCGGCCATCGAGTCTCGCTACTCGGTGCGGGCCGATCGGAGTCACCGGGCGATTGCCGGATTGTCGATGGGGGCCGGCCAGTCCCTCAACTTCGGCCTGGCGCACCTCGACAAGTTTGCCTGGATCGGCTCGTTTTCGGCAGCCCCTAACACGAAGCAGCCTCCCGAACTTGCGCCGGACCCGGCCTCGATTTCCCGCGAGTTGAAGCTGCTCTACATATCGGCAGGGAACAAGGACGGCCTGATCTCCATCAGCCAGGGAGTCCATCGGTATCTGAAGACTCACGGCGTTCGCCACATCTGGAACGTCGACGGTCACGCTCACGACCCGACGCATTGGCGCAACAACCTCTACTACTTCCTTCAGGACGTGTTCAAGTGATGACCCTCCTCCTCGCTCTGGCCCTCCAGATCGTCCCCTATCAGGACCCGTCCTTCCCCGCCGTCGAACGTGCCAAAGACCTTGTCTCCCGGATGACGGTCGACGAGAAGATTGCGCAGTGCATGATGGACGCCCCCGCCATCCCGCGCCTCGGCGTTCCCAAGTACCACTATTGGAGCGAAGCTCTCCACGGCATCGCCAACGATGGCTACGCCACCGTCTTCCCGCAGGCGATCGCGCTTGCCTCCACATGGGATCCCGAATTGATGCACTCGGTCGCCACCGTCACGAGCACGGAGGCCCGTGGGAAATACGCGCTCGCCCTGTCCCGCAACGATCGCTCGATCTTCAAGGGCATCACCCTCTGGTCACCCAACGTGAACCTCTTCCGCGATCCGCGTTGGGGTCGAGGACAAGAGACGTACGGCGAGGACCCATTCCTCACCAGCCGCATGGGGGTCGCGTTCGTCACCGGAATCCAAGGAGACGACCCAAAGTATCTGCGAGCAGTCTCTACACCCAAGCACTTTGCCGTGCATAGCGGCCCCGAACCCCTCCGGCACGGATTCGATGCCAAAGTGACCGAAAAGGAACTCCGCGAGTTCTATCTGCCGCAGTTTGAGGCGTGCGTCCGCGAGGGGCACGCCGCGAGCGTCATGAGCGCGTACAGCGGTTTCAACGGCGTGCCGGATACTGGCAATCCGTGGTTGCTCACCACCCTGTTGCGGGGCGAGTGGGGATTCAACGGCGCGGTTGTTAGCGACGTCGATTCGGTTGGCGATATCTTCTCGGGGCACCACGCGGTTGCGGATCAAGCGGAAGCAAGCGCGATGGCAATCAAAGCCGGCAACGACGAGTGCAGCGGTACTACCTACCGGGCGCTTAAGCCCGCCCTTGCCCGGGGCCTGATCACCGAGGCTGACATTGATCGTGCCGCAACCCGGCTGTTCACGCTTCGATTTCGGCTTGGGATGTTCGACTCGGCCAGTCTATGCGCATACAATGCGATCACGCCGGACGTCATCGACACGCCCGAGCATGAACGATTGGCCCTCAAAGCCGCTGAAGAGAGCCTCGTCCTTCTCAAAAACGACGGCATCTTGCCTCTGGGCGCCAAGAAATACGCGCATGTTGCGGTCATGGGACCGGTTGCGAAGGACGAACGAGTACTAACCGGCAACTACAACGGCACGCCCAAGCGCCCGGTTACGCTTTTGGACGGCATCAAACGTAAGCTGGAAGCTCAGGGAACTTCGGTCGAATATCTTGAAGGTAGTCGGCTCTTCAACTTTGGAAACGGCTTAGGGTTCTTGCCCTTCCGTTCGACCTTTACGGACAGATTCCAACAGACTTCTGGTCTGCGTGCCGAGATCTTCGATAACCCGAACCTGGACGGCAAGCCGGTTGGTACGCGGACCGACCGATTCCTGAACTTGCACTGGTCGGCGGCTCAGCCGATGAAGGGTCTACCGAATGAGCACTGCTCCGTTCGGTGGTCCGGCGTGCTGGTTTGGCCAAGCGACGAGACGGTTTCGATGGGCGTCGCCACCGATGGAGGCGTGCGGCTCCGCCTAGGGGAAAAGACGTTGATCGACCGCTGGGACAACCGTAAGAGCGGTACTTTCCGCGTCGAATGTTCGTTCAAGAAGGGTGTTCCGGTCGAGGTCAGCCTTGAGTATTCGCACGGTCAGGGAGCGGCTGCGATCCAACTGGGCAGCAGCCCCGTCCAGACCCCATACGACTACTCTCCGGCTGAAGAGCTTGCTCGCCGCTCGGATCTTGTCATCCTGACTCTTGGCATTACCCCCCAATTGGAGGGCGAGGAGATGCCGGTGCGATACGAGGGCTTTGCGGGTGGGGACCGTACCAGCATCATGCTCCCGAAGCCCCAAATGGAGCTTTGGCGCAGGGTAGCCGCCACCGGCAAGCCGGTCGTCGTTGTGTTGACCGGCGGGAGCGCACTTAGCTTCGATCCCAAGTTGGCCAATGGCATCTTGCTTCAGTGGTATTCGGGCGAACAGGGTGGAAACGCGGTGGCGAATGCCCTCGTCGGAGACTCAAACCCCTCCGGAAGACTCCCGGTGACGTTCTATCGGTCGGAACGCGACCTGCCGCCGTTCGACGACTACCACCTCGCCGGGCGCACCTATCGTTACTTTAGGGGGCGCCCTCTGTATCCGTTTGGCTATGGACTGAGCTACGCCCGGTTCAATTACGGCAAGGCGACGCTCGAATCCGGCTCGGACGGATATTCGGTGAAGGTTTCGGTGGCGAACCTGAGCCCGGCCACCGGAGAGGAAGTCGTCGAAGTCTATGCTCGCTATGGCCACCCGGACGGCACCGATCCCGTCCGAAAACTCGTCGGTTTCACGCGTGTCAAACTTGGCCCGAGCGAGACCAAGGAAGTCAGCGTCCCGGTGACAAATTGGGCGTTGCGCAGTTGGAACGAGACTGCGCATCGATACGAGGTCCGGCCCGATACGTACACGTTTGAGATCGGTCCCTATTCGGGAAAGGTCGCTAGCTCCGTCCGCCTCACTCTCAAGGCGGGCCAATGATTCTGCCGCTCGCCTTTGCGTTTTTGGTGAATAGTGCGAGACCCATCGCGTCGGCCGGGATCGGAACCGGCAGCCCGGCCGTGGGTCATCTTGCTGGGCAAATTGTGGCCACGATCGATGCAGACCATACCGCGGCGCCGATCTCCCCCTACATCTACGGCATGTTTCTGGAGCACATCGGGAATCTGATCACCGGCAGTATCTGGGCCGAGATGCTGGACGACCGGAAGTTCTACAATTCCATCCCGACGTCGACGTCAGTGCAGACAGGTCGTCCATCTTTCGGCCGGACACGGCTCCGCCCTTGGACGGTCGTGGGACCGGCATCCTGCGTCGGTATGGATGCCGAACACCCCTACGCAGGAAAGCACGCGCCGCGAGTTTCACTGGGTGGATCCGAGCCGCGAGGAATCGAACAGGCCGGTCTCAGCCTCGTGCGGGGCTACGCGTACGTCGGCCGTGCCGTTCTTCGCGGAACTCCCAAGGCGCAGGTTCAGGTCTCGCTGCTCTGGGGGACCGGCCGCCAAACCGTTCGGCTCTCTGGCCTTCGCGACAAGTGGACGAAGAAAGCGTTTCGATTCATCGCGCCTGTCGGCACGGATAGCGCGCGCCTCCAGATCGTGGCAAAGGGAACAGGGGAGTTCGAGATCAGCGCAGTTTCTCTGATGCCCGCCGATAATGTGGACGGATTCCGGCCCGAAGTGATCGGCGTTCTCAAGCAGCTTCGATCCGGGCTGTACCGATTCCCCGGAGGGAACTTCGTTTCCGCTCACGAGTGGAGGAATGCGATCGGGGACATTGACCGGCGGCCGCCCAGTTTCGACCCCGTCTGGCACGCGATCCAGTCAAATGATGTTGGAACTGACGAGTTCATGAAGTTCTGTCGGCTCGTGGGCGTCGAGCCGTACATCACGGTGAACGCGGGCTTCGGCGACGCATGGTCGGCGCGGGACTATGTGGAGTATTGCAACGGCGATCCCGGCACCTCAATGGGCAGGCTTCGAGCGCAAAACGGTCATCGGGACCCCTATGGCGTGAAGTTCTGGGGCATCGGAAACGAGGCCTGGGGCTACAGCTATCAGTTCGGCGCGATGAAGCTGGCCCAGTTCGAGGCCAAGCATAACGACTTTGCTGAAGCGATGCGCAGCGTGGATCCGACGATCAAGCTGATCGGGAGCGGCGCGATGGCCGATACCATGACCGGCTCGAAAGAGGCTCTGAACTTGGGCGACTCGCTGATTCCCAAGCCGCTCGGTCCGGCTGACTGGACCGGTGGTTTGTTTGCCCACTGTTTGGATAGCCTGGACCTGATCAGCGAGCATTTCTACAACTACGGCTCGACCCACTTCAGCCTTGCCCAAGCCAGGCAGATCTCGAACGAGCCGGGTGAGCCACTGGTAGAGTGGATGCGCCGCCCAGCCAACCACATCAAGATCAAGGTCGAGGAGTATGAGGCATACGAGCAGCTGATTCCCGCTCTGAAAACGCATCCTGTACCGATCTGTCTTGACGAGTGGGCGTATGCAGGAGGTCCGCCAAACTCCTATCGCGTGGTTCCCGCTTACGCATGGGCGTTTCAAGAGATGTTCCGTCACTCCAGCCTCTATCAGATGGCCTGTTTGACGTTC
Source organism: Fimbriimonas sp. (assembly GCA_031292555.1). Classification (GTDB taxonomy): domain Bacteria; phylum Armatimonadota; class Fimbriimonadia; order Fimbriimonadales; family Fimbriimonadaceae; genus Fimbriimonas. The sequence goes on along the minus strand of JARLGV010000016.1, from coordinate 16,970 downwards.
GCAACCGCGACCTACAGCGCGGACCAAGGTCAAGCGGTCCTGAACCCTGTCGGGATCATGTTCAAGCTCTATCGTGACCACTTCGGCACGATCCCGGTGACGGTCGCCGGCAACTCCCCCCAACCCAATCCCACCGATCCTCCTGGTGGTGAGCAGCCTGCCGTGAACGCGGGTAGCGATACATTCCCACTGGACGTCGTCGCCGCATGGACCGCCGATCGGAGGACCCTTTGCGTGGCGGTATTGAATCCGACAGATTCCGAGCAGAAGATTGATCTGAGGATCGCCAAGGCCGGGCTGACCGGCAAGGGCACCCTTTGGAGACTTGCCCCGAACTCTCTCGACGCCATCACCACCTTGGGGCACGAGGAGGTGAAGGTCATGTCATCTCCGATCGATTCCACTCCGGAGCACGTCTCGCTGCCCAAATGGAGCGTGAGCATCTACGAATTGCCCGTGCGGTGAGTTCCTTCCGGAATGCGGCCATCGGAAGTGGGCCCCGTCTTTCGAACAGGCGGGAGGAGTTCGAAAGGCGTTACGAAATGATCGAGGAAATGGCATCGGAACCCAGGGTAACGGCACGGAACCGAAACCCTGGGCTATGGTACAGGACCCGCTTCGGGGTCCTCGATGCGGCCGTGGGCATCGGAACCCAGGGTAACGGCACGGAACCGAAACCCTGGGCTATGGCACAGGACCCGCTTCGGGGTCCTCGATGCGGCCGTGGGCATCGGAACCCAGGGTAACGGCACGGAACCGCAACCCTCGGCTAAGGTGCGGGACCCGCTTCGGGGTCCTCGATGAGGCCGTGGGCATCGGAACCCAGGGTAGCGGCACGGAACCGAAACCCTGGGCGTACGCCGGGCACAGGACCCGCTTCGGGGTCCGGAATGCGGGGGCGTACAGGCTGTTGAGCACGAACGGATTTGATCGAGCCACTACGTATCGGATGGACCAGACGCACCTCTCCGGGTACAAACACAGGCACCCATGGCTGATCGCGTTCGTCCGAGTACTGAGCAGGTTGTTCGCCGTCTCGTCATCCTGCAGTCCGTTTACGCCGCTGGTTACTTCGTGCCGCCGGCGGATGTCGTCGAAGGGCTGAGGACGAGCAAACCGGCGGCGGAGTTCCTGGAGATCCTCGGCGTGGCGCAGGGGTATTTCGATAAGCGGTGGGATCCCATGCGTGAAGAACCTCTCTGGGGAGACCTGTCGCTTGACGAACGTGAGTTCATGGTTACGCCGGTCGAAAAGGTGACCGAGCGGCAGCTCACCGATGCGTTCTGGAGGATCGAGTCAGCCCAAGCTTTGATGTGGTGTCTCGGCATGATCGAATCGATTCCGCCATATGACACGCGCGCGAATGACGCAATCTTGCGGACGCCGTCGTTCGATGTCGCGAAGATCTTCTCAGATGGCAAGCTACGTTCGGCATCGGCGATAGACGCTGCCCGAGAGGAAGCGGAGCTATGGCACTGGCGGAGCCGCACGCGCGAACTGATCGCGAGCGGAACCTTCACTGCCGACCATCCGATGTTCAGTGACCAGCCCTACGATTCGCTCGACGGGATCGTCCGGTTAGTGGCCCGCAAACTCGGTGAGGAGACCCCGTCGAAGCCGACGATCCACGAGGATTTCGCCGCGCGCGGAAAGGCGTACCGTGACCTCACGGATGCGGAATGGCGTGATGTTCGTTCGATCACGATCGAGCGCCACCTCGCCCTTAACTGGGTCTGCGGCTATGCCGAGAACAACCGCTGGGAACTTACGCCGACCGGCACCTGACGCTGTCAACGAGGGTTTCAGTCCGGCTTGGCCGACTTGAAGAACTTTATCAGGCTTGGGAAGGCTTCGAAGGGGAACTCGTGTCCGCCGTCGTAAGTCCATAGGACCACGGGTCGGGCGCCGCCGAAGGCGGTTCCATGCTCGCCGTAGGGTGCACCCTCTATGTTGCTGTGATCGACGGCGCGGATCGCGTCGAAGCCTTGCTGCTGGTACGTCGACGGGACGTTGGGATCGTTTCGGCTTAGTGTGGCAAAACACGGCAAGGGAACAGTGAGCTTCATGTCGGGAGATGCCAGAGCTGCTCCCGATGGGCAGAAACCGGCAAACTCCTTGGCACGAAGGGTCCAAAGGGTGTACACGAACATGCCACCGTTCGAGAAACCTATCGCGTACACGCGCTTGGGGTCGGCGTGGTAATCGCGCAGGATCCGCCGGCGCAAAGCGTCATAGAACTTGACGTCACGGTTGGCTTCCGTGCATGCCAGCGCCCAGCCTTGCCCGCGGGTGACCGGAAGCCCCGGCGCGAGTTGATCGATCGGCAGACCGTCCGGGTAGACCACGACCGCCTCGGGCCACTGCTTTTCGACGTGGAAGCGGCTGACGCATCGCCTGGCGGAGCCGCCGTGGCCGTGGAACATGAAGACCACTGGCGGCGGTTCGGCTGTTTTCGCAGAAGGGGCGGCGACCAGGGCCTCCCGAGCGACTCCATCTATCTTAGGATCGATGACGGTTGGCTCGACGTGAGCAAGGACGGCGATCAGTCCGAACATAGAGCACATTACCGGTCATAGGGCCGTGATTCGTTCCCGAGACCGGATGAGGCAGCACCAATTAGGGCGAGTTGGCGGCGAGCCTTCGGCGGTCTTTGCGCTTGAGGGAGGTCGTGTTCGAGCCCCTTGCCTCCATGGCGCCGGCCTGCAAAGGGCAGCGACCATTCGTTGGGTGCAATGTCAACGGTGTCAAGATAGACAGGCATGGCGCAGATCTCATTGGGCTCGGTGCCTTCTACGTGACCACGAAGGTTCGGAAAGCGGTTGCCTTGGTGGCGGCAGTGGCATCGTTTCTGACCATGGTTGTGGTTGCTTTTGCCATGGAATGTGCCGGTCTTTTTGACCGTGCGGCGTTCCTTTGGCCGTTGTGGTATTGGTCGTTCCCAATCGGGTCGCTGGTCGGCGCCGCCGTGTTGGTTGCCGTCTGTAGACGGGCCGACATCGCTCTCTCGATCATCTTCTTCGTGCTCCAAGCCGGCTTGACCCGGGGCCTTTTCGTGGTTCTGGACTTGATGAACAACGGGTATATGGACCCGCAAATGCAGCCGATACTTGTCATCCAGATTCCGTCGACGATCTTGGGAGCGGTTATTATGAGCGTCATTATTGGCCTAGGAGGACGGTCAGCGAACGGTCGATGAGCGTGCGTTTTCTGATCCCTCTGATGATGCCCGAGGATGTTCGCCCAGTCGCATGGGCCGATTGGAACAGACGTCTGGTACGCAAGCCGTCTCTGGCAAAACGGCAGGTCACGTACGACTTGTTATCGTAGCGCCATTCCCCTGAAATGCAGCGATTCTCGCTTTTGGTAGCCAGCATTCCAGCAGGTATGCCGTAAGCCTTTGGCAAGCGCCGAAGGATCCTGTCCAAGCATTGGAGGTATGGTTGTTCGATGCCGAGGCTGAACCATGCGCCCGAAGTTTTGTGAAATATCCCGTGACGCCGATCCTGCTCCAGTGCCTCACCGCTGGAAGCCAGTTTACGAGCGTGTCCGGCTAAAGAACCGGGACTCGGTTGTAGCGGCCATCGCCGATAGCGGGATCGATTTGATTCTCAAGCTAACCGATCAGAGCTCCGGGCCGTTCGGCATCCTGTATGTGTTGGTTGTCCCTCGAAGGACGCAACCTGGGCGTTACCAGCTGAAGGAATGGCTCGACCGGGTGGCCCTCGTCGCCTATCTTGAGACATACCGGGCGTACTTGGAGGGCGACGGGCGTCACCACCTTTGGATCAAGTGCGGCGACAACTCGTTGATCGTCTACGACCGGCACGAAACGATCTACCTATACGGGGACCTGGAAGAGTTCTGCGGCTTGCTCGATAGCCTGGGCTACTCGGAGGGGGAAGTCAGGATCGACTTCCCCCACGAGCACAACTATAACTACGAGTTCGACGACGAGGAACGATCGATCGCCGACTCTGACGAGTACATGCGTTTCGATCTTGTGCCGGGACAAGATTACGAACGCGACGACCCAAGATTCGAATCGGCCTAGGACCTTGAAATGCAATCAGTTCTCAATCCTGAGAACTCGAGTGGCGGAGACTTGCACACGCTTTACTTCGAGCTCTTGTTACCCACCTGCCGGTTGTCGAATCCGATGTCGTCGAGGAGGATTGATCCGTTCGCCTCTCCTTCGGCGTTGAATCCGAAGTCGATCATGGTCACTACCTTGGGATCGTAGCCCTTGGGATAGTCCATATCGCGAAGGGGGATCACGACCTCGTGCCACTTTCCGTCGCGGAAGACAGGGCAGTATTTCGCGATGCTCATTTTCGGTGCGTGATGCTCGGGCGTGTCGACCACGTCGCCATTGCAGAGCAGTTGGACCTGAAGGTCCTCGGTCAAGCCGGTTGACTTGATCCAGAAGTTCAGATTCGTCATCTTGCTCGTATCGGTGCCGAGCGTGCGTCCGGTCTTCCATTCGAACCAATCGAACCCACAGCCGATCCAGATCTGCTTGTCGTGGAACTTCAGTTCAAGGGAAGTGTTCCCGCTATGGGCGTCGCTGTGCGTCCTGAGGAAAGTCGAAGTGGTCGGGTTCACCCAGCTTCCACCCTTGTCGTGGGTTTCGCCGTCCCACACCACCACGCGTTTGGAGGCGGTTCCCAAATGGGTTGCTTGGGTGGTCGCGGACTGGGACGGCGAGCCCAGAAGAATTAGTGCCAGTAGTATGTGTTCCATTTTAAGTTCCCCTCCGGTGAGGACTGGGTGCGGCTGTCGATTCCCGGATGTCGAGCTGGCAGTCGTATAGTTTCGTGTCGAGCCGAGTCTCCGAGAGGTTCTCCCGGCCGGCGTCAATGAGTCGTAGCAGGCATTCGGTTGCCTCGCGCGCCATGCGCTCGATGGGTTGATGAACGGAGGTAAGGCGAGGCTGGGTCCGCTCGCAGAAGTTCGACGAATCGAATCCTACGACGGACAGATCCTCGGGCACGCGGATGGCCAGATCCTTTGCCCGCGACAGGATGTGTCCGGCGTGAACGTCGTTGTACGCCGCCAACGCCGTGTGGGGTGCAGCGTCTGGTACATAGTTGGACAACTCTTCGACCGCATATTCCCACAAGAGAACCTCACCCTTGACGTGCAAACTCTCCGCGGCTTTTAGGAACCCATTGATCCTCGCTTTCCCTTCTGAGGTCCTCGCCACGTGAGGTTTCACGACAAAGCCGATGCGCTCGTGGCCCAAGCCGACGAGGTGGTTGACGATCCTCTCCATCGCCCGCTCATTGTCCGCCGCAAAGGTCGGCAGTCCTGCCGTGACCTCCTTTGGCGCATGGATCATCACGACGGGCAGCCGTAGACTCTTGGCGGATTCGATGGAGGTTTCGACCAAGTCCGGGCAGCACCATAGGACGCCATCGAATCGGCCGTTGGAAACCTGGATCGTGCCCTCGCCCTTGATGAGCTGGGGCGACAGCGCAAGCGTGTATCCGCGAGGAAAGAGCGCGGCCATGATCCCGTCGAGGAGTTGCTGGTAGTAGTAGGGCTCCTCGCCAAACGTCGTCAGATGCTGGAAGACGACGCCGATGGTGTCGGTCTTGCGGGTCCGCAAACTGCGCCCTGCCAGGTTGGGTTCGTAACGTAGCTCCTGCGCCTTCTCACGAATGAGCTTGGCCTTCTCCTCGCTCACCTTGACATTGCGTCCGCCGCCGGTCAAGACCGCGCAAGCCGACATCACGGAGACACCGGCCGCGTTCGCCACATCGCGCAAGGTCGTGCTCATGGGTCTATCGAATCACCATCGCTATAGATTAATGTATCGTTACATTAAAGCGAAAGTCAACGGTTTTCGGTCCCGTCGGTAGCGATCGATCGATTGCCGGTATTTCGGCGCATCCGGTTCTGGATACGAATTTGGCTGTTCCATCCTGTACATGCAACGTGCCGAGTAGGATACGCTCAGGCCGTTCCGATATGAAGATCACTTGCCCTTGCGTTACTGTTTCGCGGCTCTTAACTGCGCTCATGGTTGTGTGCCTGGTGGGTCGGGCGGTCGCGGCGCCGTCTGCCGCGAGCAGGAGAATTCCCGTCATTCTCGATACGGACATCGGAGACGACATCGACGACTCGTGGGCGCTGGGGCTGCTGCTGAAGTCGCCCGAACTCGACTTGAAATTGGTGGTGGGGGACTATGGCCGGACCGAATATCGGGCGAAGCTGTTGGCGAAGTTCCTGGAGAAATGCGGACGAACCGACGTGGGGGTCGGTGTTGGGTTGAAAACCAGCGTGGAAGGAGAGGGACAGATTGCCGGTTGGGTGAAGGACTATCGCCTGGAGCAATACCCGGGCCACGTTTACCAAGACGGCATTCAGGCGCTCATCGACACGGTTATGCATTCGCGCGGCCCGGTGACCGTGATTTGCCTCGCACCGATGCCCAATCTCGCCGCCGCCCTTGAGAGGGAGTCTGGAATCGCTCGCCGGGTAAATCTGGTCAGCATGGCCGGGAGCGTTCGCCTTGGCTATGGCGGGAGCAAGGCGATCTCGGAGGAGTGGAACGTCAAAGCCGATGTCAAGGCGGCTCAGCGAGTGTTTTCGGCGCCATGGAAGTCGGTGACGATCACGCCGTTGGACACCTGTGGGATCGTGTCGCTCGGGGGCGAGCTTTACCAGCGCTTCGTGAACAGCCACGACCCGGTCGCCGAAACGGTCCTCGATAACTACCGCATCTGGGCCAAGCAAGGCAATGCGGACGCGGAGCACCAGTCCACGACCCTCTTCGACACCGTAGCCGTGTACCTCGCGATCCAGCACAACTTGTGTGAGATGGAGCGCTTGAAGATTCGAGTGACGGACACCGGACTCACCGTCATCGACCCGGACGCCAAGCCCATGTCGGTAGCCACCGCCTGGAAGGACATGAAGGCCTATCAGGAGTTCTTGGTGCGACGCTTGACCGGCGACGAGCGGGGGGCGGCGGGTCTGCGGAAGGAGTAGGGCGGAGCATGTTCGCCTAGACTCGCTTCCTCGGATCTCAACTTACTTCCCTGCCTGGCGGCAGGCACAATGGCTCGCAAACCAAGACTCTCGACATGTGCACTGCAGACATGCGAGTCAGGAAGGCTCCGTTCCCAGTAAGGCGGAGTTCCATCTCCCACGCGAACTCGTTCAATCGCAGGCAACCCGGGATGAGGCCGTCCATGCATTTAGATTGCTCGATGGCGCCCACCCCATAGTCCCTTAAGTGTCCTGGCCGTCGCCGAAGTACGCGAACTCAACTGACCCTTCATGCAATTTGGGCGACGCGGGCGCCCCCGAGAACCTCTCGAGCGTCGATCGGCTGCTTTACGGGTTCATCTGAAACGATGTGGCCGTCTTTGAACCGGACGATTCGGCGGCAGTGCTCGGCGACATCCGGTTCGTGGGTGACCAGCACGACGGTTCGACCATCACGGTTCAATTGTTGGAATATCGCCATGATCTCCTCGGACGTTCGCGAGTCGAGCGCACCGGTGGGCTCGTCAGCGAGGATGAGCGCGGGGTCGTTCACGAGAGCGCGGGCGATCGCCACCCTCTGTTGCTGGCCGCCGGACATCTCGCTTGGCGTATGATGGCTCCGATCGCCGAGGCCGACCTCTTCCAGGCGCCGGCGCGCGGCTTGGAGCCGCCCCTTCAGTCCCCGGAAGTTGTAGAACCTGGGCATCTCGATGTTCGCTAGTGCGCTGGTGCGTGGGATCAGGTTGAAGTTTTGAAAGACAAACCCGATTCTCGTGCACCGCAGCATCGCCAGTTCGTCGTCGGTCAGGTCGCTGACCTCTAGGCCGTCCAACTGGTAGGAACCCTCCGATGGCGTGTCCAGGCATCCGATCACATTCATGAACGTCGACTTGCCAGACCCCGATGGTCCCATGATCGCTACGAGGTCGCCATGGTTTACCGTCAGGTCCACGTCCTGTAACGCCACCACTCGATTCGTTCCCGACGAATAGGTCTTTCCAAGACCTCTCACTCGAATCAGCTCATTATTCATATCGCAATGCCTCGATAGGCCGCAGCCTGGATGCCTTGAATGCCGGATAGAAGCCGAAGAAGACTCCGACCACGGCGCTGAACCCGAACGCCAAGATAACGGTTCCTGGCGCGATGCTTACCGACCATCCGTTGGTCTTTGCCACGATGGCTGCTCCTGCGTAGCCTCCGGCTACGCCCAGAATTCCTCCGAGTGACGACAGGAACAGGGCCTCCACGACGAACTGCGCCAGTACGTCTCGCCGACGCGCGCCGATCGCCTTGCGGACGCCGATCTCCCGCGTCCGTTCGGTCACCGAGACGAGCATGATGTTCATGATCCCAATGCCGCCGACGCCCAGCGACACGATCGCCAGGCACGTGATCAGCGTTGTAAATGTCCCTTGCTGCTGGCTTTGGGCTTCCATAAGGTCCGCTTGGTTGAATAGGATAAAGTCGTTGGTGGATGTTAGGAGTCGGTGCCTTTGCCGGAGAAGGGCGGTGATCTCGTTTTGGGCATCGTCCATCACCGCCGAGGTTCGGGCCTGGCAAGTGATGGTCTGAACGTATTCCAGCCCGAATAGGCGCTTCATCGCCGTCATCAACGGGACATATACGCCCGTGTCGGGATTCCTCGGCCCCACGCCGCCCTTCTTCTTGAGCACTCCAATGACCTGGAAGCTCTGGCCGGCAACCCGGATGGTCCGGTTAATCGGATCGGCGCCGCCGAAAATGTCCGATGCGGTGGTGGCGCCAAGCACAGCAACCCGCCGGCGCTTCCGGTTTTCGTCTTCGGTAAAGAACCGGCCGTGCTCTACGATGTGGTTCTCGATCGTCGGGTAATTCACTCCCACGCCGTTGACGGTCACGTTGTCGTTCTTGTCCCCAGCCTTCACTTGGGCGCCTTGACTCACCTGAGGCGATACGTTCAACACGTCTTTGCACCGTTTCAGAATCGCTTCTGCGTCGGTCAGCTTGAGGGTGCTCTTGGTTCCAAAGCCCATCGAGATGGCTCCGTTTTTCTGCTGGCCGGGCATAACGGTGAGGGTATTGGTTCCAAGGTTCTTCAGACTGGCCGCCACCGCTTGCTTGGATCCTTCGCCAATGCCGATGGCGACGATGACGGCCCCGACTCCGATCACGATGCCCAGGGTCGTCAGAAACGCGCGCAACTTGTTGGCGTTGACTCCGCGCATCGCCATCATGACGCTCACGCCGATGGCAACGAGGTCCCAGACTGCCGGAGGCTGCAAGGCGCTCCGGTTGGCCGAGTCTTGAGTTGTAGTCTTGAGTGCGTTGTCGGTTCTTGCGGTCGAAGTCGTTGCGCTCATTTCTTTCCTCCTGGGGGCGGTCCGCCCGGGCCCGTTGCAAAGGCGGCCTTAGGGGCGTCGTCCTCAGCGGCTGGAGTGCTTGAACTAACCACCACGATCTCTCCCGCACTCAGACCGGCTACGACCGAGGTCGTTTCGCTACCGACGATTCCCACCTTGATCGGCCTATGTTCGAGCTTGATATCCACGAATTTGCCGCCGCCGGTCGCAGGTGGCCCCGAACCGGCCGGGGGAGCGGGTTGGCTTGATGAGGCGCCGACCGGAGTTCCGCCATGCCCGATCTCCACATACGAACCGCCGTCGCCGGACCGAATGGCCTCGCTGGGCACTGTCACAACGTTGGTTGCCTCCTTCTCGATGAACTCGCATGTGGCATTCATCTGCGGCTTCAAGTCCGAGAAGCCCGGTTCGTGGTTGTCCACTTCCACGCGTACGTGAACGGTCGTCACGTTCGATTCCACCACTCCTTGCGGGTTCACTTTGGTTACGGTTCCCTTGAAGTTTCGGTCCGAGAAGGCGTCGAAGGCGATGTCAACCTTCTCGCCTAGGTGGATCGCCGCAATATCCGTCTCGTCCACCGGGACGTCGACGTACATCCGCGACACGTCGCCGACGGTCACGATTGAGGTTCCCGTCGAGTTCAGCGAGAGCCCGGAGGTAATGATAGTGCCCTGCTCCACATACTTCGTGAGCACCACGCCTTCGCTCGGCGCCGTCACGACCGTCTGGTCGAGGGTCGCCTTGGCATTGGCAAGCAACGCTCTCGCGCTGGCGACATCGGCAGCGGAACTGGCGATGTCCTGCTTGCGGATCGGGCCGTTGCGTTGGGAGGCGATCGCGTTTGCCAACTGAGCCTGAGCTGTATCGACGGCTGCCACCGCCTGGAGGTACGCCCCCCGGTACTCAGCCAAGCTATGCTGCTTGGTCGCAATCGCGATCGAATTCGCCTGCGCCGAGCGGTATCCCGCGAGCGCTTGAGCGACATTGGCGTCTGCGGAATCTCGTTCCGCCCTTTGCTGTGCATCGAGGGTGTTGAGCTTCGATTCCGAGGCGTTGACGGTCGCTTTCGTGACGCCTGCATTTGCGTCGGCCGAGTCCACGGTTGATTGCGAAACGAACCCTTTGGCGAGCAAGGTGCGTTGGCGGACCAGGTTCACTTGGGCGTTCTTGTCGTTCGCGATGGCTTGGTCGTACGCGGACTGTGCGGCCGCCCTGTCCTGCGTTTGGGTCGCGGTCAGTTTGTTTCTTGCCTGAGTAGCCGCGTCAAAGCCGGCCTTTGCCTGGCCGATCGCGGCTTGCGTTAACGCGGGCTGCGCCTCGTTTTCGCTCTGAGCGGTGTCGAGTCGTGCCCTCGCCTGCGCCAGAGACGACTTGGATGCGTCGAGATTGGCGCGGGCCTGTTGGACCGCAATCGAGTCCTGCGACACGGTCATTCCGTACGTCTCGGTGCTTTGGACCTCCTTTGCCTCGGCAGATTGGGTGCTTGCCCTGGCCTGGTTGTACGTCAGGAGCGAGTCCGTCGGGTCGATTCGGGCGATGATGTCTCCCTTCTTGACGCGCGACCCAACGTCGACAGCCAATAGATCGACTCGTCCTCCGGCCTTGGACTTCACGTCAACGGTGCTCCAAGGTTCAAGGGTGCCGGTGGCCGAGACGGTCTTTCGAACCGCTCCCATGACGGCCGTCGAGAGTGTGAACTGGGTCTTGGCCTTGGCTTTCGGCGCAGTCAACTTGAGGAATCCGACAGTGCAGAGTCCGGCAACGACGAGAGTAAGAGCAATCGGAACGGGCCTCATGACATACCTCCGAGGATGGCGTCGGCGTGGCCGATGGCGCGTTCCAGCGCCACATCGGCGGTATAGAGCGTGTACAGAGCTTGCACGTAATTGGTTTGCGCTTGTACAAGTTGACTTTGGGCGGTGATAACGTCCACCACTGTGCCCACGCCTTCCTTTCTTGCTTCGGAGGCGGCATCGAAGCTCACTTGAGCGGCTTGTTGGGCGGTCAGCGCGGCCGGAACCGAGGCACGAGCCGTTTGAAGGGTTCGAAACGCGGTTTCGACGTCAACCTTCGCCGCTAATTTGGTAGACGCGAGTTGGGCGGCGTACTGATCGGCGATGGCCTCCGCTTGCCTGATCGCCGCCCTGCTGGCGCCGCCGTCGAACAACGGGAAGGACGCGGTGAGGTTCACCGTCCGCTCATTGCTCTGGTTCTCAACCATGACGGACGACAAACCGGCGGTCAACGAAAGCGTCATTCCATTGCTTGCCCTGGAAAGCCGGACGTTTGCCTTCTCCCGCTCCAAGTTTTGCTGCGCCTGAAGCACGTCTGGCCGCGACTTGAATGCGATATTGAGGAGCGCATCGAGACTATCGTTGGCTTCGGCAGACACCCTTTCGTCGGTTCGGATATCGACCGGATCGAGGTCTGCGTCGTCAGTCATTCCCAGCGCTTGTTTGAGTTGAGCCTGCGCGACTGCCAGGTTGTTTTGGGCGTTGAGCAACTCGACTTTGGCGGTTTCCAGATCGGCGCGGATCTGGTAGACATCCTTGGTCGCCTGGGTTCCTTGCTGAACCTGTGCTTGGGTCAGATCCAAGGTCGATTGGGCGTGCTCGACGCTCGCCCTTTGCACGGCGACAAGGGCAATTCGCCTGAGTAGTTCGTAATAGTAAGTCGTCGCATTCGCGATAACGATCTGCCTTTGGCTTTCCAGGGCAAACCCTGCCGCTCGACTGACCGCCTTTGCCGATTGCTCGGTTGCAAGCCGCTTGCCAGAGTCGAGGACCGTGTACGAGATAGTCAGGTCGGCATAGGATGTGGAATTCGCGACCGATCCTCCGGTGCCCGCAGTTTGGGGGCTCGAGGCATAGGTATCGCTTGTCGTCCAGCCAAACGTCAGTGACGGCAAGTAGGCCGCTAGCGTCTGCCGATGCTGCTGGTCGGCGGCGAGTGCCTGGGCTCGTGCTACTGAGAGGTCAGGCTGCTGCTTGAGCGCAGTGGCGACAGCCTCTTTCAGGGTGATGCGGCGAACGTTTGCCGGCGGGTTTTGCGCCACCGCACCGACTGCATACGCCATACCGAATGCCAAGACGGTTAGTTGGTTTCTTCTCACTTTCAAGCTTCGTTTCCTCCTTCACCCGCAAGTGTGAGGTTCACGAATGAGCCAAAAATGAGGAAACGCTAGTGGTTGCCGGGCAGGTCGATGGTCACGGTCGTACCGTGGCCCACCTCGCTCTCGATGCTCACCAACCCTTGGTGGGCGGTGACGATGGACTGCACGACGGCAAGGCCGAGGCCGGTGCCGCCGGTGTCGCGCTCGCGAGCCGATCCGGCGCGATAGAATCGATCGAAGATGTGGGGCAGGTCCCTTGTGGCGATCCCAGTGCCGGTGTCGACGACCTGGATCAGTACTCGACTGGCTTCTCTCCGAGCCTTCAGGGCCACCGTGCCGTGGTCTGGCGTATGCCGACAGGCGTTGTCGAGGAGGTTCGTGATCGCGCGGGAGAGTCCTGCCTCGTCGGCGATAAGGGTCAGGCCGCGCTCGATCTCCACTTCGATATGGCGGCCGCGTGCGTCCTCGACGATCGATACGGCCTCTTCGGCAAGCGACTCAAGGGGAACGGTGCGCTTTGCGGTTACCAGACGTCCGTCGTCGGCTCGGGCAAGGAGGAGCAGGTCGCTTACGATTGCGGACATCCGGTCCGTCGACCGGCTCAAGGACGCAAGGTGCTCTGCATACTTCTCTGGCGTCTGAACCTTCTGGGCAGCAATGTCAAGCCGCATCCTGATCGCAGTCAAAGGAGTTTTGAGCTCGTGCGAAGCGTCCGCGACAAACCTTCGCTGAACTGCGTTCGCCTCCTCCAGATCTCGGAACGAGCCCTCGAGACGGTCCAGCATCGAATTGAACACGGACCCAAGGTGGGCAAACTCGTCCCGCCCGGCCGACGGCATGCGGTCGGATAGGTTGGTGGCCTCGATCCGGCCGGCCGCTTCCGCGAAGTCGGCGACCGGTCGCAGGGCTCGCCGCGTGAGCCAGACGCCGCAGGCTCCGGTGAGTACCAGAGCGACCGGCAGCATCAGTATCAGGACGCGTCCCAAGGTCGCGGCGCCCGCGTCGGCGTTCTCAAGACTGGCTGCTAGCTGGGCTGATCCCACGATTTTGCCGCGCTGGACGAGTGGTAGAGACAACACTCGTACCCTTCGCCCCTCAATCCTAGAGTCAAGGAGCTCTCGGCTGCCTCCAAGGGAGCGAGCCGCCGCCGCGGCGCTCCAGGGCAGATTATCGGCGGGCGTGGCTCTGTCCCACGAGAACTGGAACCTAGGACGGGTGATGTAGTATTCGAATTCTATCCGCCGGAATTGGGCAGGGTCGACTCCAGGCATCCCTTGGTCGGGCAGGCGGGCTCCTTTTGGTGGCTTGTCCGGCAGATTCCGGAAGTTCGCCAACAGGAAGTCCCCGCGGCGATTCAGCTCTGCGTCGACCGCGCCGTAAAGGCTGGCCCGAGTGGAAACAAAAGCGATTCCGCCGACGGTGATGAGCACGGCAGTAAGCACCGCCATGTTCCACGCGGCCAGACGCGTGCGAATCAACGGGGCGGTTCCTCGCGAAGAACGTAGCCTAAGCCGTAAACGGTGTGGATCAGCTTCTGTTCAAATGGGTCGTCGACCTTCCGGCGGAGGTTCTTAACGCAGACGTCGACAGTGTTCGAGACGCTGATATCGTCCGACCAGACTCGTTCTTGGATCGCGTCGCGCGACAGTATCTGGCCGGTATGGGCGGCGAGCGCCTCCAGCAGCGTGTATTCCCGTCCGGTTAGTGGTATCTCCCGGCCATCCCGCACGGCGGTTTTCGCCTGCGTGTCGACGATCAAATCGGCGATCTCGATAAGACTCGCTTTTACGGTGTTTTCCCGGCGAAGCAACGCGCGAATTCGCGCCAACAACTCGTCGAACGAGAACGGCTTCACCAGGTAGTCGTCTGCTCCCGCCTCCAGCCCGGTTACCCGTTCGGGAACGGTGTCGCGTGCGGTCACCATGAGGATCGGCACAGTTTGGCGTGCTCGCCGCAGTTTGCGGCAGATCTCCAGTCCGTCCATCGAAGGAAGCATCAGGTCCAGAACGATCAGCGAGAACGCGCCTGACTCTGCGACGCGCAGGGCTCGCTCGCCGTCCCGTACGACCTGCGTGGTGTAGCCCGCGTCGTCCAGCCCTTCGCGAACTGCCATCGCAATCTCAGGATCATCCTCGACGATCAGTATCTTCATCGACCTGATGGCATCTTATCCGACAATGATGATGCAAAGATGATCGTGCTTCGCGACTGAACCTCGGCCGCGAAAGTGCCGCCGCATCTTGCGGCGGGGGCACTGGCCCAGAGGATTCGCCGGAAGCCGAAAGTGGCTCTCGCACGGTACGCACAATCCATGCGATGCGTTCAGGGCTCTCTGACTTGACCCTTCGATCTCGAACGAGAGCTAGATATCGAACGAGATGACCAGTGATGCGAGGCCAGACGGTGCGATGCATGCCTCAGAACCCGCCGATTTTTGGTTCAGAATGAGTTGAGCCACGATGATCGCAACGCTTTCGCTCTTCCTGCTTCTGCACCTGACTACGACCATGAGCAATCTCCAAAATCCGATTGTTCGGGGGTTCTCTCCCGACCCGAGCGTCTGCCGAGTCAACGACGACTTCTATCTCGTCAACAGCTCATTTGCCTACTTTCCGGGCGTGCCGATCCGGCATTCGCGCAACCTATCCGATTGGGAGTTGATCGGGCATTGCCTCACCCGACCGAGTCAACTGCCGCTCGTCAAGATTCCGATCGCTTGCGGCATCTACGCGCCGACGTTGCGATACCACGCCGGTAAGTTCTACATGATCACAACGAACGTGGCCGGAGGAGGGAACTTCCTCGTTACGGCGACCGATATCCGAGGGCCGTGGTCCGAGCCGGTGTGGATCCATGTCGATTCGATCGATCCATCGCTGTTCTGGGACGACGACGGCACTTGTTACCTCACGGTGAACGGAGCGAGCATTCGTCAAGCGGTGATTGACCCTTCGACCGGCAAACTCCTCTCCGAACTCCAACCGATCTGGACCGGAACGGGCGGTAGGTATCCGGAAGGGCCGCACCTCTTCAAGCGCAACGGTATGTACTACCTGACGGTTGCCGAAGGCGGAACCGAGTTCGGGCACATGCAGACTCTCGCCCGAAGCGCCAAGCCGATGGGGCCGTTCCAGCCTTGCCCTCACAATCCGATCCTGACCCACCGGAGCCTCGTTTCGCCGTTTCAAGCCATCGGGCATGCCGACTTCTTCGACGATGGGAAGGGCAACTGGTGGGCCGTATGCCTCGGTATCCGACCCAAGGGTTACCCCGAAACCCATTGCCTGGGGCGGGAGACTTTTTTGGTTCCGGTGAAGTGGGGCGACGATGGGTGGCCCGTGCTGGGGGACAGCGGAAGGGTGCCGCTCGCACTGGACTTGCCGGTCCAAAGGAGTGCGGTGCAACCGCAATACATCGTCTTTGGATCGGGTGGCGTTCCAGTGGATTGGAGCTATCTCCGAAACCCCCGTCCGCAATCGTATGAACCTCACGAGGACTTCTTGAGGCTGAAGGGCACGCACGTTTCTCTGGCCGACATCGACAGCCCCACGTGGATTGGCTGCCCGCAATGTTGGTTCGATTCGGAGTTTGTCGTCAATTGCACGGCGAGCACCGCTGCCGATGGCGAGGCCGGACTGAGCGTCTTTCAGAACGAGCGTCACCGAGCGGAGCTATTCTTCCAGGGTGAGAATGTCTGCTTGAGGCTCACCATCGGGCCGCTTTCGGTCGTCACGAAGCGGGTCCCGGTTCACAAGAACGCGGGAAAACTGGTCGTGAGAACAAGGGACGAACACTATGAATTCGCCTATGACGACGGAACATCGAGCGTTACGCTGGGTTCGATCGAATCGAAGTACTTGTCGACGGAAGTTGGTGGAGGCTTTACCGGCGTGATGCTGGGCGCATACGCCTATGCGCCGGACGGCGACTCATCCTTGGACCTCCAGTCCGTCGACTACTCGGGAAGCGGGTAGTTCGAATCGAGCGATGGCTGCGCTAACCTGGGCCGATTTCTCTGAAAGCCAGGAGGGAGCCTCAAGTCAAGAAATGCTGCGGCGGGACGGGGATGGCGCGACCCGTGGCTTGGTCGTGAATCACGTAGTGGACGGCGCGCCAGGCTTGTTCGCCCATCGCGGTGACCTGGCCGGTCTGCTCGTCGATCGAAGCCCACTGGTCTGCACCGTATGGCAGGATCGTCCGCGTCAGACGACCGCTGGCCGCATCCCACAGCTTGACCGTCTTGTCATTGGAGCCCGAGGCCAAAACCTTCCCGTCCGGCGAAAACGCGCAGGAGGTGACCCTGCTCTGATGGCCCTCCAGCGTCCGGATCAGACGACCGCTGGCCGCATCCCACAGCTTGACCGTCTTGTCATCGGAGCCCGAGGCCAAAACCTTCCCGTCCGGCGAATACGCGCAGGAACGGACCCAGTCCTGATGGCCCTCCAGCGTCCGGATCAGACGACCGCTGGCCGCATCCCACAGCTTGACGGTGTTGTCACCAGAGCCCGAGGCCAAAACCTTCC
>JARLGV010000134.1 GCA_031292555.1 Fimbriimonas sp. | reverse complement strand
TAGCTGTCCTCGTGAGCGCCACCATACGAGCTTATCGGTGCGCCACGGATTCGGCATTCCGAGCACCCATTCTTCCCCCACCGAGGGGAAGATGTCGCGAAGCGACAGAAAGGGGGCCAATCAGTGGGACGCCAAAAGTCCACTTCTCCAGTAATGCCGAAGGCAATAGGGACTTCTTCAGTTTCGAACTTGCCCCATTTCTGCGTATTGCATCTCCCCCTCGGAAGGGGAGAATGGGCGCTGTAGCTGTCCTCGTGAGCGCCACCATACGAGCTTATCGGTGCGCCACGGATTCGGCATTCCGAGCACCCATTCTTCCCCCACCGAGGGGAAGATGTCGCGAAGCGACAGAAAGGGGGCCAGTCCGTGACACGCCAAAAGTCCACTTCTCCAGTAATGCCGAAGGCAATAGGGACTTCTTCAGTTTCGAACTTGCCCCCTCTCTGCCTGCGGCATCTCCCCCATCGGAGGGGGGAGATGCCGTGGCAGCTCTCGTGAGCGCCACTATACGAGCCGGAAGGAGGGCTACTCGAACAGGATGACCGAGCGGATGACGTCGCCGGTTTCCATCATTTGGAAGGCGTCTTCCACCTCTTCGAGTTGGATCGTGCGGGTTACCATGCCGTCCAAGTCCAGCTTGCCCTGCAGGTAAAGCTGCGCCATGAGCGGGAAGTCGTTCGACGGCAGGGCGTCGCCGCAGTGGCAGACGCACAGCTTCGCCTTGTTCCAATAGACTCCGGTGTCCATGTCGCCCAAATTGAGGGTGACGCTAGCCTTTGAGTCAGGAAGGCCGATGTGAGTGGCGGTTCCCGCGTAGGCAAGCATCTTGACCGCCTGCTCGATGCAGATCGGCAACCCGACCGCCTCGTAAGCGAAGTCGACGCCCTCCCCGCTCAGTTCCCTTACTTTGGCGACCGGGTCCCCCGCCCTGCCGTCGACGATATCCGTAGCGCCGAACTTGCGCGCCCATTCCAGCTTGGTCGGACTCAAGTCGACGGCGATGATCTGCCTTGCATGGGCGATCCGAGCACCTTGGATGACACTCAGACCGACTCCGCCGCAGCCGATGACGGCAACCCTCGCGCCCGGCCATATCGGGGCGGTATTGATGGTCGCGCCGACGCCGGTAATCACGCCGCAGGCGATGAGGCACGCCTTGTCCAAAGGCATCTCGTCGGGCATCTTGATCGCCGCCTTGTGATGCACGACGGTGTGGGTCGAGAACGTCCCGCATCGGAGCACTTGGGTCAGCAGGTCGCCACCGTTCTTGCGGTGAACGCGCTGTTTGGCGCGCAGGGCCATCCAGCACCTTCGAGGGTCGCCGCGAAGGCATGCCGGACACTCGCCGCAAGGAGCGCGATAGGCGATCACCACCGGGTCGCCCGGCTTGAGGGTATTCACGCCCTCTCCAACCGCTTCGACGTAGCCGGCGCCCTCGTGACCAAGCAGAATCGGGAAGGACATCCCCATTCCGTTCATGTTCTTCACGTGGAGGTCGGTGTGGCAAACTCCGCTGGCGGCAAGGCGCACAAGGACCTCGCCCGGTCCGGGCGGATCGACCACGATCTCTTCAATCACGACCGGAGCACCCGGCTCCAGCAACATCGCTGCCCTACCCTCGATTGCCATTCGGATAGATTAGCACGCGGGCCAAGGTCGCGCGCGAGACGCCTCGCCGAAATTCAGCGATCGTCCGCAATCGAATCGGGCCGAAGGTCCCGCCCTTCCCATCGCGACATCAGCCCAGAAGCCGTTGCACCAGGAAGACGGTGAGTTTCGCCAGATTCGCCATCGCATCCCGGTGCATGATCTCGAATCCGTGGCTGTTTTCCATCGGCAAGCCGAGGGTGAACGGCCGGGCGCAAAGCCCCTTCGATGCCGCGCATGAGGCATCGCTGCCGCCCCGCGAAAACGCCTGGAACTGGATCGGCATCTCGATCGATCTCGCGACGTCCGCCACCAGATCCAAATCGGCAACGGCGGGAGCGGCGTATCCATCGTGCGCCCATATCGAAGGCGAGGCATTGAGCGTCGACGGCGCATCGGGAACCATCGGACTCAATTCCAGCGCAATGCAAATCTCGGGGTGTGTTTCGTGAAGCAGCCACTGGGCGCCCTCGCCGCCGACCTCTTCCGCCGCCGTGGCGGCAAACAGTACGCCGTCGCAGCGTCCCAACGTCTGGATCGCCTCGACCCACGCGACGAGATCTGCCCGATCGTCTAGAAAATGCCCGGCGACGAAATCTCCAAGGGAAACCAATCCTCTACGGCTCCCGCCCACAACGACTCGGGTTCCTGGCCTGACGCCGATTTCACCCAGAGTTTCGGCAGTCAGGCCGGTAAAAACGCTCGCCGACGCCCACTCGAGTGGCTTCTCACGGGCATGTTGCACCCGGGAGGCAGGATCGTTCGTGTGGATCGACCCGAATCCCAGCACGCCCGGAATCGTCCCGCTCGGCGCGAGAACGTCGACCGGACCCTCACCAAGTTTCCATGGATAGAGCCCCCCAAGGCTCGTGACCTTCAGTGTCCCGTCCGGCTCCACTCGGCGAACGAGCAGGGCGATCTCATCCATATGAGCGGTGACTACGATGCGGAACGGCCCGTCGCCGAGCGGGACGAGCAAGTTCCCTTTGGCGTCGACATGCGACTCCCGATTCATGCCCTGAACCAGCCCACCCAAGTAACGAGCGAGGTCTCTCTCTTGCCCGGGAGGCGCCGGAATCGCGATCAGGGCACGTAGAAGCTCAAGCGAATCCATAGAGACATAAGAGTACATGAATCGAATCTCCAAGTCGGCAATTGCGACTATGATGGATGGGTGTGGAATCGCCTCTGTTGCCTGACCCTTGCCATTTTCGGCCTTGCAGCCTCCAGCTTGTCCCAGATTCAGCCGGTCTCGGCGTATAACGGAATTGGTCGCCCCTTGCGAGCCCATATCCACGTACCGGTCGGAGCTCGGGGCTCTTGCACCATCCAGTTGCTTGCCCCGGTCACCGCGGAGGTCGTCGACTCGAAGCCCATAGCTGGCGGAGACCAGGACCTCGCCAAGCTGTTTCCGGATCTCTGGACACGAAAGAACCCGGGACTGCTATATGCCCAGTTGGTGGTAGAAGACCGCAAAGTTGGGCCCGCTATAGTCCTCCAGCCGATGCTGAATCCACCGGTTTCCCGGCTCAAGGCGGACGGCCAAACAGTGGAGTTCGTGCCAGATGAGGACGGTCCGATGTACAACGGAATTCGCGCTTACGTGGACAAACACATCGTCATCGAGACCTCGATGGGCAACATGGAGTTCCAACTGCGCCCCGATGCCGCGCCGAACACCGCTTGGACATTGATGGAGTTGGTGAGGGGCGGCCTGTATAGGGACACGATCTTCCATCGCGTCGTGGCCAAGCGCAAGGACGGGACCCCGTTCGTCATTCAGGGCGGAGACCCGACCGGCACCGGCAGCGGCGGACCGGGATTCAGCTACCCCCTCGAAGACAGTCGGCTTTCTCACGACTTCGGAGTCATCTCGATCGCCCGATCGACCGATCCGAACACGAACGGCGGCCAATTCTTCGTCTGCCTCAGCCGCGCCGGCACGAAGCACCTGGATCACCACTACGCGGCGTTTGGCCAGGCAGTTCGCGGGGCCGACGTGATCCGGAAAATCGCCGCCGTTCCGGTAGGCAAAGAAGACCGGCCCCTCGATCCGCCCAAGATCAAGAACGCGCGGCTTGTAGACGCCCCGCCGTATGGCGAGGGTCCCAAGCCGCTGCACGATTGAGATCCCGTTGATCGGCTAGGCGTAGTTCGGCACGAAGATCGTGGGATCGATATCGAAGGTCCCGATCTCCTTCTCGTGCCCTTCGATCACCCGATAGATCCGCTTGACCTTATCCATGATTGCCGGGAAGTCGATGCCGTCAAACGTAGCGGTCTCGCGTAGATTGCCGTTCTCGTCGGGCACCAGGCGCGACCGGCGTATTCCCGCCTCGAGCGCCTTGCGCCCGGCGACGCCCAGATTTGCCAGGGCAGCCTGCACCACGTCTCGGGCATGTTCGCGGGGGCCATAGATGCTTGCCCGATGGACGATTTCCGCAAATTCGTCGTAGTTCGGGATGACATCCCCGGCCGGCATCGCGAAATGCCGGATCACATCCGACATCGCCTGAAGCGATTCCACCGGATAGTAGTACAGGAACAGTCGCGCGCCCTCCAAGAAGAAGTTGTAGTGGGCGGCCTCGTCGGCGGCGATCTTCCCGCAAACCTGGACGAGCACCGGATCGGCATCGTTCGCGTAGATTGGGTTCTCGCTGTTCCCCCTGGCAATCACGGCCGTATTCAGATAGTTCACCTGGGTGGCGCGTTCCTGGAACACCGTATAGAAGATCATGTGCATGGGATCCTCCCACGGAAGGTGCCACTCCTGTCCCCGAAGCTGGCCCATGTACTCCCTAAGCCAATCCGGCGAGCGATGTTGGGAAAAGAGCACCGTGTTGTACCAAAGGTCGGCGTGCTTCTCTTCCTCCGAACCCCAGCGGATGTGGAAATGGCTCCGCCCGTGGCTCTTGCGGATGACGAGCAGCAGCTTCGTCACGTAATCGGGAACATACTGCTCCACCGCAAAGAAGCCCTCCAAGATCCGATTCAACTCGGGAGAGTGGTCCTTTCGGAACTTCCTCCAGTCGAAATCCTTATCCGGGTTCCAGTTGCGGCTCGCCTGGGACTTGGCGACATACCAGCGATAGAGGCCCAAAAAGCCACGTTCGATCAGACGGTCCTTCTCGTCGCGGCTTAGCAAACCGACCGGGATTCTCGGTCTTTGGTCCTCTAGTTCCTTGATGATCTCCAGATCGTTTGAACTCAATCGTTTCTCCTGCACTTCATGTGTCAATCGTAAATCGTCCGGTTTCGGCCGGCTCAAGGTCTAGCCACCGAGTGTGACATCTTGCTTTGCATACCAACGCAGGGCTTCATGGAACTGCTCCGGTTGATAGTCCGGCCAAAACTCCTCCACAACAAAGAAATCGCTGTACACGCACTGTATCGGCAAGAAGCCGCTTAGCCGCCGCATACCACCCCAACGGACTACGAGGTCGATCCTCGAGACGTCGGCAGAGGCAAGCAATTCGGTAAAGCCTTGCTTTCCCCCGCCCTGACCGCACGCGCAAATCGCGGTTTGAATATCCCAATTCCAACCGTAGTTCACCAGCATGTTGACCTTGAGCTTTCCAATTCCCTGACGCTCGATGGCATACGTTCGGAGCTCATCGGGAAACATGGAAGATGTGACGTCTCCGATGACACGGAGGGAGATGTCTCGTTCCATGGCGCTGCCGATAAACATGACGCACGCCTCTGCGAAAGCAATACGCTGCTCTCGGGGGCGCTTTGTATTGTCCATCGTAAACCCATAAACGCTCACTTCTTCGATGCCCAGATCGATGCACTGGTCGAGCATCTCCAATCCGCGCTCCATTCCCGCCGCATATCCTTGGGCAGGATGAAGCCCACGCGCCTTTGCCCAACGACGGTTGCCGTCTGGGATAAGGCCGACATGGCGAGGGGTCCGGGAAAATCGCTTTAGATCTGACATATTCGACAGCAGACGATTCGCCGCGACCGTGCGGACAAATCGGACTTAGAAGTATTCCATGACCGCGCAAGTTTCCCTCCCGTTCATCGGGCCAAGTTGCACCGGCCCGGCGCCAAAAGGGCGAAAATAGAATCCATGAAATCCGAAACCGTTTATGGGCGAAAGTCGTTCGGAATCTCGTCCGACAGGGTCACCGCTTGGATAACCGAAACCGGGGGCCATGTGGCGCCGGTCACTTTCAAGATCGGTGACCGCGCGGTCGAACCGCTCTCGATCGCGCCGTGGTTTGAGGAGACGCACGAGATCGCACCGATCCTGCAGGTTCTTCGCGGTGACTTCTTCTGCGCGCCCTTCGGAGGCAACGACGCTCCTTACGGACCCGAGCAGCATCCGATTCACGGCGAAACCGCCAATCGCGACTGGCAATTCGTCTCGGGGAACGAGAACTCAGTCGAGATGTCGTTGAACACGACCATCCGCCCTGGAACGGTGAGGAAGCAGGTATGGACGGTCGAGGGGCAGACCGCGCTCTATCAGCGACACACGATCGCCGGAATGACCGGACCGATGTGCCTCGGACACCACGCGATGGTGAAATTCCGCACCGAGGGAAACATCTCCCTCTCGCCGTTCGACTTCGGGCAGGTCTTCCCAGGTCAATTCGAGAATCCCGTGGAAGGCGGATACAGTTCGCTCAAGGCCGGCGCTCGCTTTTCCAACCTGAAGGAAGTGCCTTCGAACGATGGAACCACGTCCGATCTTTCGGTCTACCCGGCCCGAGAGGGATTCGAAGACCTAGTCATGGTCTATGCGCTGAAGGGCAGCGACTTCGCCTGGACGGCGGTTACCTTCCCGAGCGAGGGATACATATGGTTCACGCTCAAAGACCCACGTGTCTTGTCCGGCACGATTCTCTGGCATAGCAACGGCGGGCGGCACTATGCACCTTGGAGCAGCCGTCATCGAGGCGTCTTGGGTCTCGAAGAAGTGACGTCCTACATGCACTATGGGCTCGCTGGTTCGGTCGCCGAGAACGACGGAAGCATCGCCGGGTATCGCACGTTTTTCGATCTATCTCCCGACCAGCCGCTTGTCGTCAACACGATTATGGGCGTGGCGCCATGCGGTGCGAACGCTCGAACCGTCGTTCAAATCGGACGAACGGCCCAAGGCATCCAGATAGCGACCGATGAAGGCCAAGTTATCGACGTCGAACTGGATGTGGAATCGCTATATGCTTCCTAGGTTATCGGTTCCGTACTTTAGCCGGAGTTGCCTGATATGACGATCTTGTTTGCCGCCTTTTCGATGCTATGGCGCCCTGATGCAGGCTCCGCTGAGTTCTACGCGAGGGCCGAGCCCGGAACGTCGGTCGAGCAGATGGCAAGGTCGGTTTGGCCCTGGGCAAAGATCGAGTCCCGAGTTCGCGGCAGTTCGACGTATTTGGTCGCTGCACAGCCTGGCAGCAACGTCGACGAAGCCCGGGAACGCGTCCGCAAATGCCGGGGTTTGACGGTTGTCGAACCGATTGACGACCCGATCGACATGCGTTCTCTCCGGTCGATCGGCATCAAAGTTGCCGACCTGTCTCGCGACGAACGCGATGAAGAACGCGAGGGGAACGAAGACGCTGCCAAACGTGAAAGAGACCTCGTCGACTACTTGAGATCGTATGAGTACTTTGTCGGAGCGCGTGCGTATCCGAACGACACCGTCGACTGGGGCGCCTACGATCGCGCCGCGATTCAAGCCGGGCGAATGAGGAGAGCCAACGCACTCGGCTCCGCTAAGCTCCAGCAGCCCACGACACTTGGTCAGCAATGGAGTTTCGTCGGTCCCACCAACTTGGGCGTACCCTACACCCAGTACTTCGGTCGGATGCCGGTGAATGGACGATTCAATGCAGTCGCCTACGATCCCAACAACTCCCAGGTGATCTATGCCGGAGCCGCTCAGGGCGGGCTGTTCAAGACGACCGATGGCGGATCGACGTGGACTTGGCTCTCATCCACTTGGCCCCGTCTCGGCGTCAACTGCATCGCGGTCGACCCAACCGATGGAAACACGCTCTACGTCGGTCTTGGCGACTACCACGGCTACATCGGCGGCAGCGTCGGGATCATGAAGTCGACGGACGGCGGATCGACCTGGACCGAAATCGGCACCGGAGCGATGGGCAAGATCGGTGTTCCCCGGCTGCTGATCGATCCAACCAGCCATATGACGATTGTCGCGGGAACCGGCGATGTCAACGGATACGGCAAACTGTATCGATCGCTCGACGGAGGCAAGAACTGGGCGATCGTCAACAGCCTCGCATCGGCGTACTGGCCCGCTCTTGCGGCAAGCGTGCCCGTCGGATCGAAAACGCGATTCTATGCGGTCGCCGCGGGAATCGCCGAGAAGGGCGGCACGCCGGTATCGCGGGTGTACAAATCGGACGACCATGGCGCCACTTGGCAGCTACTGGTCAGTCCGGCAAAGACGGGCGGAGTCACCCACTGGGCCTACGCGGTGGCAGCGTCGCCGACCCAGCCAGGCAACGTATACCTTTTGGACTCCGAGGCGGCCCGCCTTTACGCAAGCACAAACCAAGGCGCCACTTGGAAAAACATCAGCGCCAACCTGCCCCAAGGCAATTCCATAGCGGCCCGCTATAACTTTTCTCAGAGCTTCTACGACTATCACCTCGAATGTGGGAGCCGCACGTCGGGTTCGTCGACAACCGACGTGCTCTATATGGGAGAGATCGACCTGTTCGAGTCGACAGACAACGGCGGCTCATGGCAAACGCTTGGCGGGCCGACGTACACCTCGATCGCTGCGAGCCACAACGACCAGCATGCCCTCGCTGTCAACCCGGTCGACACGAACAAGGCGGTATTCGCGAATGACGGCGGGATCTACACCGAAACCTACGATCCCGCGACGAAAGCGCACTCGATCGTTTCGCTGAACAAGAACCTAGGCGCCACAACGTTCTACTCGCTCTCGGCTCATCCAACCGATCCGGACACCCTGCTTGGCGGAACGCAAGACAACGCGACCCCCGCATCCATGGGCAATCTGGCGAACTGGAGAAATGTTGGCGGCGGCGACGGAGGGGGTTGCGCGATCAACCAGACAAATCCGGCGATCCAGTACGCCTCGGTGGAGAATTTCATCTTCTATCGGACCACGGACGGGTGGAATTGGGCGATCAAGTCGTTTTCACCGCCTACGGGCTCCGATCCCAAGCCGTTCGTCGCTCCGATGACGCTTGCCCCTTCCGATCAGACCAAGCTCTACACTGGGACGAACTACCTTTACCTATGGAACGAGTCGACCCAGAAGTGGTCGGTCCATCTTGGGAAGACGCGTCTAGCCGGTCCTCCGACCAGCAAGAGCAAGCCGCTTATCCAGACCATCGCGGTGGCTCCTGGCGACGCCAATCGAATCTACACCGGTTCGACAGACGGGCAATTGTGGATGACTGCGAATGCCGGAACATCATGGAAAAGGCTGAATTTGGGAAGGACGGTACTCCCCAATTTGGCAATCGAGGCGATTAGCGTCAATCCCTCCAACCCAAGCGATATCTTGATTGGATATTCCGGGAGCGGATCGGCGCACCTCTGGCGATGCCTGAACACGTCGGCTGCCACTTTGACCTTCGCAAACGTGTCTTCCAATGGAATCTCTGGGCTGCCGGACATTTCGCTCAATACGATTGCGCGAGACTTCGATAGTCCCGCTACGACCTGGTATGTGGGCACTGATGTCGGCGTCTACCAAACGACAGATTCAGGTAATAGCTGGTCCAATGCCGGAGCCCCGCTCGGCTTGCCGAACGTCATCGTAACGACTTTGGTCGCGGTGCCGGGTACCCGATACTTGAATGCCGGAACCTATGGGCGAGGAGTGTGGCGCATCTACGTGCCTGTTCCGCCCCTTGCGATATCCAGCCTGACACTCGACTCAACGAGCGTCAGGCGGGGCCACTCCGTGATGGGAACGGTCGGGTTGACCACCCATGCCCCCGCTGACGGGTTTCTCGTCGGGCTTTCATCGTCCGACCCAGGTCCGGCGAGTATTCCGGCCTCAGTGACTGTGCCCGAAGGTGCAACGACGGCTTCTTTTGTCGTCACGACATCAACTGCCATACGAGAGCCTGCGACCGCCGTCATCACTGCGACTGCTCTAGGAGTCACGCTCGATCAGTCCCTGCAGGTTACGGTCCCGACGCTTGCCGGCATCGTCGCCTTTGGCGACTACAACGGTCCGAAACCTCCGACCGTCGGGCTCGCGTTTCGCCATCCAGGAGCCACGATCCCGTTCGCAACAATGAACGTAGAACTTGACGGCGAGGGCAACTTCGTCGCGCGAAATGTGCCCGAAGCCCCTTGTTCGGTCTCCATCCAAACCGGCTCCTGGTTGCGTACGACTCTGTCAGTCGATCTCTCCGAAAGCGATGTGTTAAATGCGGGCTTCGCCCTCATTAACGGCGACGCAGACGGAAACAACCGTATCGACGTTGCCGACCTGCGCATACTAGTTTCCGCCTTCGGCTCCATACCGGGAGATCCTAACTGGAACCCTGCTGCCGACCTAAACGGCGATGGCAAGGTCGACCAGGGCGACCTTGCCATCTACTACAAGAACTACGGGCGGCTCGGCAACTGACCTTGCTTACTGATTACTCGACTCGGTAAACGCGGCCGGGTTCGGCTTGCCGACTTTGATCAGCACCGCACCGTGACCGGGAACGTCGAAGCTGTAGCCCACCTTTCCAGGTCGCAAGTCGCGGCGCATCCATAGATCGCGCACCGGCTGAAGTCCGGATAGCCCGACGTCCGACCAGCGAACGACGATTTTCGTCTTCTCTCGCCCACGATTGAACAGACCGATCGCGGTTGTTCCATCGAAGAGAGGTCGAGCCCAAATCTCGCTGAGTCCATCTTTCTTGCGGAGCGTCGCCACCTTTCCGAGCGGGTCTTGATCGATCTCGACCACGTCATGATTGGTCAGCAAGTCCTTGGTGAAGTCGTCGAGCTGAGTCAGATCGCAGCCGATGATCAGTGGAGCTCCCAGCATTGACCAGAGCGAGATATGGGTGATCTGCTCATTTGCGGTCAGGCGGGTCGGACGAGGATGATCGCCCCATCCCAGCTTGCCCACGACCAGCATGTCTGGATCGTTCCAGCCTCCTGGTCCTGCGCCAACCGCCTTGGGACTATGCGAGAAACCAATGCCGGACATTGAGTTCCAGGTATCGGTGATGTCGCCAGTTGTTCTCCAGAGGTTGCCACCGAGTGCCTTGCCCCACTTGAACACGTCACCCATGCCGTACTGGCAGAACGAGAAGACGATGTCCCTCCCGCAATCGTCCAGCGCCTTCCGCATCACCGCATACGGTTTCTGGAAGCCCGCCAGGTCGGGATGGGGTTCGATGCCGCCGTAGGAACACCAGTCGTACTTCAAGTAATCGACGCCCCACTTCGCGTAGGTCTTGGCGTCCTGCTCCTCGTGCTGGTACGTCGCCGTGTAACCTGCGCAAGTTGTCGGCCCGGGCGATGAATAGATGCCGAGCTTCAATCCAAGGCTATGCACGTACGAAGCGAGGGCGCCCATGTCGCCGAACTTTTTATTCGTCTGGATCTCGCCTGACTCGTCACGGCCGCCTTCCCACGCGTCGTCGATGTTTACGAACGTGTACCCGGAGTTCGCGAGCCCCTCCTTGATGAAGGAATCGGCCGCGGCACGGACTCGGTCGGCATTCACGCTGGTGCCCCAGACGTTCCAAGAGTTCCAGCCCATCGGCGGTGTCATCGCCAGCTTGTGCTCGCCGCTCACGATCGTGATATCCCGCGAGTCCCTGCCTGATTTTCCGAAAACGATGACCTGAACAACATAGCGGCCCGCCGCCTTGAGTTGTCCGCTGATGATGCCAGTCTTCGGATCAAGGCCCAAGCCCGACGGCAATCCGCGCGAAATGAAAGTGAACGGACCTTTTCCCGTTACCGGGATTTTGAAGAGGAAATCATCCCCCGGCGTCCCTCCGACCACTCTCGCACCGTTGATCTCCGGTTTCGAAGACGTGTTGTGGAAGATCTTCATCGCCGGCTCCGGCTTGGGCGCTCCTTGAGGATCGGGCTTCTTCGCACCCGAGTAGGTGATCGTGGCCTCCCCCCAGTCGGCATGATCGTAGTCGATGCCATCGTCCGCATCCTCGACTACAAGGCGAAGCGTCCTTCGGTTGCTCAGGTCGACCGAAAGCTCTTTCGCCGGGTCGTGACCCTTCATCACTCCGGAATCGGCGAGCAACGCATTGTCGCCATAGACCAGGAAGCGCACGGTTCCGCGGCCATCCGTCTCGTCGTCGACACCTACCTTGGCCGTGAATCGCTTGCCACTCTCAAATAGCGAGATCGCGATCTCGCTGCGGGCATGCGTCCCGACTCCAGTCGAAAACGCCTTGCCACCGACCGTTAGCGGGTGTCCGTCGACCGATCGGCCCCTTTGAGGCGTCGCGTAGTCCTGAGACATCGAAGTGAGGTTGAGATCCTGCAACAGGATCGATCGAAGCTGTTGAGACGATAAGGCTGCGCACGCAAGAACGGAAACGAACATCTTTAGCGTAATCCCCCGGGCCTTCGAAGGCCACCTTGGTATGTCTGCAAGTTTGGCCTATCCGGCCATCGCGTTGCTTACACCCGCCATCAAGCGCATCACTGTTTCTTCAGTTGGATTAGCCGGAAGCTCACCCACCATGTTGCCTTCCCGCATGACGATGAGCCTCGTCGCGAGAGAAAGAAGCTCGGGAAGCTCACTGGAAATCAGGAGGACGCCCTTTCCTTCGGCGGCAAGGCCTCGAATGAGATTGTGTATTTCCGCTTTGGCGCCCACATCGACGCCGCGAGTCGGTTCGTCCACGAGCAGTACTTCGGTTTCGGATGCCAGCCACTTGGCAATGACCAACTTCTGCTGGTTGCCCCCCGAAAGGCCGGCCGTGGACGCGTCGATCGTCGGCGCCTTGACGCGCATCTTGTCGAAGAACTTCTGAGCGATCGACCGTTCCTTCTGCGGTTCGATCCAACCAGCGGTCGCGACACGATCCAGGATTGGAAGCGATACGTTCTCCTTGGCCGTCATCGACAGCACGAGCCCGTGATGCTTTCGATCCTCGGGAACCAGCCCGAGCCCGGTTTTCATCGCATGGATCGGCCCCTTCAATGAGATGCGCTTCCCTCGAAAGTAGACGACGCCGTTCGCGACCGGATCCAGTCCGAAAATCGCCTCTGCGATCTCGGTTCGTCCCGCACCAACCAAGCCGGCAAGCCCCAGGATCTCCCCCGCCCGCAAAGAAAAGGACACCGGATGAAACTTGCCGGCGCTCGCCAGATTCTCGACTCTCAAGAGTTCGTCTCCCATCGTCGCTGTCACATGGACTTCTAGACTGGCCGCCAACTCGCGACCGATCATCATTCGGACCAAATCGTCGCGACTCAACCCCTGGATGGAAACCGTGTCGACCAATTGTCCGTCTCGAAGCACCGTCACCGTGTCGCAGATCTCGAAGATCTCTTCGAGGCGGTGCGAGACGTAGATGCAGGTCACACCCTTCTTTTTGAGCTCCTTGATTAGTTGGAGCAGTTTGAGCGCTTCGGCCTGGGACAGACTGCTCGTCGGCTCGTCGAAGATGAGCACCTTGGCGCCCCGCCCGATACCGCCCGCAATCTGCACCAACTGCTGCTTGGAGATTGGAAGTTCCCCCAGCACCTGCAAAGGATCGATCTGGGCGCCGATACTCGCGAGCCACTCCTTCGAACGACGCACCATCTCCGCCCGGTCGAGCCAAGGTCCCTTTCTCGGAAGGTCTCCCAGGCAAAGGTTCTCCGCCACCGTCAGGTTTTCCGCGAACAGGAGTTCTTGGTGAACCATGCTGATCCCCGCCGAAACCGCATCCAGCGGACCATGAAAGTGAACCGGCTTGCCCTGAAACAGGATCTCTCCTTCATCTAGCTGGTATAAGCCGGCGAGAATCTTCCCCAGCGTGCTCTTCCCCGCCCCGTTCTCCCCCATCAAGGCGTGACAGGCCCCTTCCTGAATGTCCAAACTGACATCCTTGAGAGCCTGAACGCCCGGAAATCGCTTGCTGAGGTTGTGAACAGAAAGAATCGGCATCGTTCGATAGGGTGGAGCTGGTCGGAGTGGAGGAATAGCGGAGGAGTAGAGAAATGGAGTAGCGGAGTAGCGGAGTAGCGGAGTCTTTCTGTGGATGACAGTGCATCACTCCACTACTCGATCACTCCACTACTCCATCACTCCATCTTCCCTCCCCGCTCTATTTGGTCTTGGCCATCGCGAGGTACTTCGCATCGACGGCGAAGCCCCACTTCTTCAGGGTCTGAGCCCAATCGCCAAGGTTGTCGTTCGAGACCTTGACGAGGTCCATCTTGTTGATAGTGGGCACGTCCTTTCCGAGAATGACCTTGTCGACGATGATGCCGACCGACTTATAGCCCCAATCGTAAACCGGCTGAGCAAGCAGCACGGGCGCGATGCCCTTTTCGATGTAGGGGAGTTCCTGCGGCAGCGCGTCGACGGACACGATCTTGACCTTGTTCGGGTCAAGTGTAAGCAGCGAAGTGGCGAACAATGGCCAGCCGCCGATCATCGCCCAAGCCGTGATTTCCGGGTGGGAGTTCATGTCCTTGTTGACCTCAGCCGATGCATCCTCTGCCGTCTCCGCGTGGTTGAACACTCCGACGATCTTGATGCCCGGATACTTCTTGGCCTCGTCTTGAGCGCCCTGAACGCGCTTCTGGAGGTTCGGAGCGTTCTGGCTGCCCGCCAAAATGGCGACATTGCCCTTACCGCCGATAATCTTGGACAGTTCGCTCATAACCTGGGTGCCGCATGCGATGTCATCCGCACCGTAGAACGCGAATCGCTTGGACTTCGGCGCATCGCTGTCAAACGTCATGACAGGCACTCCCTTGTCGACCGCGTCGTTGATCGCGCCGGTCAGGATCTCGGCGTTGGAGCAGGACACGAGAACCGCGTCGGCGCCATCGTTAACGGCCTGCCCGATGCGCTGAGCTTGAACATGGGGGTCCTCGTCGTTGGGAGTCCGCCAGTCGATCGTGATATTCACGCCGTTCTTGGCGCCCAGTTCCTTGGCGGCGTCGTTTGCGCCGGTTTGAGCGGCGGCAAACACCGGATTCGAAGAACTCTTGGCGATCATAACGATCTTGTAGTCCTTCTTCTTGGGCGCTGCCCCCGTCTTGGTCCCGCCTGCCGTGTCCGTTGTCGCGGACGGTGCGGGATTATCTGAACTGCCGCAGCCGATCGCCGCGAGGATTCCGAGAGCAGCCGCTCCCCATAGAATGTGCTTGAACTTCATCGTATCTCACTCCTCCGAATTGTGTTTGTAGCTTACACAGTCTTCCGAACCGGTTGCGATTCCGGTTCGCTATTGTCTTGCCTGAACCAGGCGGCGCTGGGTGCGGGTCGCATTCCAGCGATCGAGAACCACCGAGATCACGATCGCGAATCCGATAATGATCCACTCGTAGTTCTGATCCAAATTCAAGGTGCGGATCGCCTGGCGGATCATCACGATCAGTAGGGCCCCGAGCATCGCGCCGATGGCGCTGCCCTTGCCGCCGTTCAGGCTTGCCCCTCCAACGACGGCGCTCGCAATGACGTATAGCTCATACCCTTGCGCGTCACCTGAACTTGAAGCTCCGTAGAATCCGGTTCCAACGAACGCTGCGATACCAGCGGACAGGCCCGCGATCACATAAACGCTAGACAATATCCGATTGATGTTGAGGCCCGAGTACTTCGCTGCCTCAATGTTGCCTCCTGCCGCGAAGATCCGTCTTCCCCACGTTGTGTATTGGAGGAACAGCGCCCCGATAACGGTAACGACCAGCATGACTACCATCGGCACCGGAAATAAGTCCCGGCGCATGCCCAAGTTAGCCTTGGCGAAATGAGTTAGCGACTCGGGCACCAAGATGCTCATCGCCTTGGTCGTGACGAACGCGATACCTCGAAACACCCACATCGTTCCCAAAGTGATGATGAACGGGTGGACGCCCAGCCGAGAGACCATGACTCCGTTGAAGAGGCCGGCAAGAAGACCGATTCCGCAACTCAGCGCCATTCCGACGAGAACCTGCTCGACTGGTGCTGCGTTCGTCATCTTCTGGAGCGCGAGCGACATGAGGACAGCCGACATGGCGTACACCGACCCAATCGAGAGGTCGATGCCGGCCGAAATGATCACCATCGTCATACCGACTGCCATGATCGCAAAGAAACTCGTGTCGGTGGCGATCTGGATGAGCGTGCTCGGATTCAAGAAGTTGTTGACCGTCTGGCCGCTCACGCGATCCAGATGGGTCCCCGCGAACAGGGACATGATCACTCCCAGGGCCACGATAATGACCACAAGGCCGAACTGCTGCATCCCAACGATGGAAAGTAGCCTTCTTCGCATCGCCTCTATCTTGCACGTTTTGCCTCCCAACTTGCCAAGCCACGGCAAACGCGCCTGTAAGGCGTCACTGAAGGGGTCTGAGCAACCCGCCCTTACTGGCCACGTCGGAAACGCAGAGGTAAGAGTTCTCTGACCTAAATTGTCCTAGACGACCGAACATTCGGTCGCCAATATCGTTCTTTCCTATGAACGGGAGCACCGTATTAATCCTGGGTATTAAAGACTGATTAATGTTGCTTCCGGGGGATTCTCCTATTGAATTTTAGAAGCATTGTTGGCTTGAAACATATCGCAAGAAAACCGCCTCCGCCGTCGCTACCCGATTACCGATATTTGTTCGATCACATCCCTCGGACAGGTGGTTCCTACCTTGCAAGCGTCCTGTGCGAGTTGCTGGGCCCGACATCCGAGAATATCGACTGCGGCCCCGACTACCCTCACACTCATCCTGCCGAGATGGAGAGGCTGGACGACTTCACAGTGATTGTCGGTCACATGCGCCTTGACACGGTAAGGGCTTTCAACCTCATCCGGCCCCGTCGACTGATCAGCGTCGTACGCGATCCTGTGTCTCAGATCCTGTCGACATACAACTTTTGGCGCTACAACGTGACGGCCGACCTGCCCCACTGCAATCTTGCCAAGACGCTCAGTTTCAGCGACTTCATACGAGTGCCCGAACTGCGCATGACGCTCGACAATCCGTTCACTCGTCACTTCTTCGGTCTTTGGGAGTTCGACCGGCTCGAGCAATCCGACACCAGCCGGATCCTGGCGGTCAGGATGTCGGAGTCTTACTCGTTTCTCGGAGTGACTGAACGAATGGACGAGACAGTCCTTGCGATCTCAGCCCTCTTTGAGACGAAACCTGGGTTCCGGATGCCCAAGCGTCCAGACTACAACGCATCGAAAGGCAAGACCCAAGTTGCCGATCGAGATCGAGAGTTCTTGATCCAACTGAATGCCATGGATTACGAGATCTATCGACACGCGAACGAGCGTCTGGATCGTATCTTGCGGTCAAATTCGGTAAACAGTCAGTCCGTGTCATGCGAAGAGGGCCTGTCCAACTGCATCTCGCTTCGCTAGCCGCGGCTAGTGGACACGACTGTCCCCGCACACGTCCACCAGATAGCAACTATCGAAGGTGGCAAGTCCGATCGACTGGCCATTCGAGAACAGGAGAATGGGAGCCCCGGACGTTACGTCACGCGGCTGGGCTCGGGCGAATAGCGTCGGTATGACCCGTCCTCAATGACCGATCGGGTTCGCAGGATTGCTTTGGCTAACTGCTCAAATGTCGTGTAAAGCGGTGTCACTCCGAATCGGATCGAGTCGGGGCAGCGAAAGTCAGGAATGACGTTCTTCTCGTGGATCAGCGCCTGGTCGATCTGAAACGCGTTAGGATGACCGATCGAGACGTGGGAGCCCCGTCGGCCCGGATCAACGGGCGAATTCAAGCTAACTTGGAGCGGTTCCAACAGAGCTTGCCAAAGTCGGACTAGGAACTCGGTTTGAGCAACCGATTTGGCTCGCAGCCGATCGATCCCCACTTCAATCACGAGGTCGACTCCAGCTTCGATCGCCGCCATTGATAGGATCGGGGGCGTACCGGCGAGAAAGCGGTCCAGCCCGGGCGCCGGCGTATATTCGAGGCCGAAGGCAAAGGCATCCGCCTGACCGAACCAACCTCGAATCGGGCTCACCAGCTCATCCTGAAGCTCCTTTCGAACAAACAGAAACGCCGGCGAGCCCGGTCCGCCGTTCAGATATTTGTAGGTGCATCCGATCGCCAGATCGACGCTGGCAGCGTTCAGATTAATCGGTAGAGCTCCGACCGAGTGGCTGAGGTCCCAAAGGGTCAATGCTCCAACGGTATGGGCTGCATCCGTCACGCTGACCATATCCGCAATCGCACCGCTCTTGAACGCAACATGACTCGCCGAGACCAAAGCGGTATCGCGATCCAAGGAGGAAGCGAGTTCATCGGGCTCTACGACGATTAGTTCGCGCCCCGTTTGGGCCGCACACCCTGCCAGGATATAGACGTCACTCGGGAAGTTCGACGCGTCCGTCAGGACCTTCGATCGGCCCGGCCTCCCATCAAGCGCAGCCATCGCCAGTTTGTAGAGGTTTACCGACGTGGAGTCGCAAACGATCACTTCCTCTGGCAGGGCTCCAATGAGGCCCGCGATCTTCCCACCCAAACGGCGAGGCAAATCGATCCATCCGTCGCCCCAACCGTTGACCAGGCGAGTTCCCCACTCTTCAGAGACAACTTGACGCACTCGTTCGTCGGTCCGAATGGGAAGCCTTCCCAGAGAATTCCCATCCAAGTAGATCAGTTCCGGGTCGTCGACGACGAACGCGTCGCGAAACGAACGGAGAGGGTCCGCTGCATCCAGCCCCCGCGCATGGGCCACAAGCGATTCGGTGTCGAAGGGAGGGTTCATTGGAGATAGCCTTTTTTGGCGGGAAGGCAACGGACTCTATTCTGGCCCGAAGGGCACTATTCGACGACCAATACCGCCGCGCCCTCCAGGCGTCCGCTCCGAAGGTCGTCCAAAGCGCGATTAGCGTCAGCTAGGGGGAATGCCGTCGTTAGGGTGCGAATCCTCGTGCGTCCGGCGAGTTGCATGAAGTCCTCGCCATCCTTCCTCGTCAGGTTGGCGACCGAACGAACCACCCTCTCTTCCCATAGGTCGGCATAGGGAAAGCTCGGGATATCGCTCATGTGAATCCCCGCGCAAACAACTACGCCACCTTTCGCAACCATCCGCAGAGCTTGAGGCACGAGCGAACCGACGGGCGCAAAAATGAGGGCAGCGTCAAGCGGATCTGGTGGCCATTCGTTCGATCCTCCTGCCCAAGTTGCCCCCATTTTCCCCGCAAACGCCATGCCGGCATGGTCGCCTGGTCGAGTAAATCCGTACACCGTGCGCCCCTGAGATACCGCGAGTTGGCACACGATATGGGCAGCCGCCCCGAACCCGTAGAGACCAATCCGCTTGGCATCGCCGGCCATTCGGAGTGCGCGATACCCAATGAGTCCCGCGCAAAGTAGCGGGGCCGCTTCGACATCCGAATAGGATTCAGGTATCGGGAAACAATACCGGTGATCGGCCACCGTGAATTCCGCGAACCCACCGTCAAGGGTGTAGCCGGTGAACTTCGCCCCATCGCAGAGGTTTTCGCGACCCGTGCGACAATACTCGCAGACACCGCATGTCCACCCTAGCCAAGGAACCCCGACTCGATCCCCCGCTTTGAAACGATCGACGCCGGAGCCCGTCTCGACCACTGTCCCGACAATCTCATGCCCAGGAATAAGCGGCAATTTCGGGTCCGTCAATTCGCCGTCGACGATGTGCAGATCGGTCCGGCAAACGGCACACGCCCTTACCCGGATCAGCACCTGGTCTGACGATGGAACGGGGATTAGGGGGTCCGACATCTCAAGGGGAATACCGGCTCCCCTTAGGACCATCGCCTTCATTCTCCGCCCCGGCGATCCATCCATAGTTCTGTTGCGCTAGCCTCGAGCCGGTTCCTTCATCGTCTCGCGGGCTTTGGCAGCTAGAGTGGCCAGGTGACCCTCGTGTTGGATCACCTGTTCGAGGTGGACCATCCGGGAAGCCGACGCGGTCGCCTTCATCTGGTCCGAATGCATATGGTCGTTCAGAAAGCGATCGTGGCCGCCGATGTACGACTCCAGATCGGCGATCTCATCTGGAGTTCGACAGCGTCGGCAGCAGTTCAGCGTGAACATACGGCGTTGGTTGCTGCCTCCGAACGCGGCGTGCATCAAGTTGTGGTTGAACGCCACGACGTCGCCTGGGTTTGAGTCGAGGGAGATCGCCGGTACGTCTCGCTGCTCGATCCCCCAATTCTCCTCGGAACGACGGGCGTCGCGCCCCTTCCAGGCATCGAGGAGATGCACTTGATGAGATCCCGGTATGACGCGCAAAGCCCCGGTGTCTCGCTTGACGGGATCCAGATAGAGAGCGATCTTGATAAACTTTCCGACCGTGTGAAATCCGTCGCTATGCCAACCTGTGTCGCCCGTATAGTAGTTGCCGTCGCTACCCACATAGTTGAAATCGTCGCCTAGCAAACTCGCTGCGATGCCTTCGATCTTTGGGTTGTCCAGCAGGGCCGAGAGCCTTTCCCGCGAGTCGATGAACGGCACCACGCAGGTCCGCTGCCAAAAGTCGTGGACAAGCCCCTTGTCCGTGAAGACCGCCTCAAACTCGTGAATGACCCAATCAATTTCGTCGGCCAAAAGGCCAGGAAAGACCAGGTACCCGAACGTGTCGAAAAAGGCGATCTGCTTTGATGTCAGTTTGTCCACGACGACATTATAGGGGACCTCAGACCAAGTCGAACGTGGTCTTTAGCTCCTGAGTGATTCCTGTGTCGGATGCTCGAAGTCCAGCCTCGATGATCTCGATGACGTGAGTGGCATGGGCGGCAGTTGCGATCGGCTTGACCCGGTCGTCGTGAATCCAATCGACCAACTGCATCATGTCCTCGAATACGTGCTCCTCTCCCATCCCGTCGTGGACCCCGACGACGTGAGGACCGGCAGGGTGTCCCGCGCCAGCCACGACGATCGGCTCGCCGTTGTGGGTCTCTCCCGCAATCAAGCCTTTGGTTCCGTAGAAAGTTGGCCCCCAACCCTCCTTCAGGTTGCCGGTAAACGTCCCGTAGACGAAAGCGAAGACATTTCCGCCGAAATCCAGCACCATAAGCGTGTTGTCTTCCGCATCGCAAGGGTACATGTCGCCCCGGAACTCGCGTTCCTTCACGGCGTTTGCCGACATGCCGGTTACCCGCTTTGCCGGGCCTAGAATGCCGGTCAAGGAATGAAGGCCGTACACCGTCATATCGTAGAGCGGTCCGCCGCCTGGCTTTCGCCAGTACCAGGCCGGGTTGATGTTCGAGAGCACGTCGGTTCCCTTCCGAACCCCTTCTTGCTCGTGGTAGCTTCCGAACGCCGCTCCCGTCACCGCCCAAGCCAACTGGCCCAAGTCGCCGTTCTGGATGCGTCGGCGCGCTTCGCGCAGTGCCGGTTTGGTCAACTGACCAGGCGATGCCACAATCTTCACTCCTGCCTTCTCGGCCCTTGCGATCAGATCGAGGGACTCGTCGGCGGTCACCGTCATCGTCTTGTTGAAGTGAATGTGCTTGCCGGCTTCGATCGCGAGGAGTCCTTGCTCGTAGTGGAGGCTGATCGGCGAACAGATCGTGACCAGATCCACCTTGGGATCGGCAAGAAGCGCCTCAAACGACTCGTGATGGCTACGAACCCCGTATTTGGCGGCGGCCGCCTCCGCCCGGCCAGGCACCGGGTCGCAGACCGATGCCAAAAAGACGCGATCTTGTACGTCTTCACACGAAAAATGCACTAAAGCCGCGCGGATACCGATGCTTCCCGCGCCGACGACACCCATCCCCAAAGGCTGATTCGACATTCCAGTTAGGCTCCTATTTGAGTCACGCGCCCGCCGGTGACGGGCAGATAAGCGCCGGTGACATAGCCGGCGAGATCACTGAGAAAAAAGGCGCAACCGTTACCGATCTCCCTCGCCGACCCGTGGCGGCGAAGGGGAAGGGAGTTGCCGAACTGAACCGAACCGTCCGAAGTTACGTCGACGTTCTCGGTCGCCATCCATCCCGGCGCAACCATGTTGACAGTGATTGCCTCCGGTCCCAGTTCATTGGCAAGCGCACGCGATATGCCGACCATCGCGCCCTTACCGCCGAGATATGCCGACCATTCGCCTGAACCCATGTTCCAGAGTTCGGTGACGACGTTGACGATGCGGCCGCCACCAGCCGCCTTCATGATCGGACGAACGGCGCGGACCGTATTTACCACTGCAAACGCGTTGAAGTCGAGCATGTTCTGGAAATCTTTGTCCTCCAGATCCTCGAATCGTCCGTGCTGTCGGCCCGCGATCGCATTGTTGACCAGTCCGTCGATACGTCCAAACTTGGCGTGGACCGTTGCGATCATCGCCTCGACTTGTTCTCGGCTACGGACGTCGGCCTTTACGGCGAGTCCATTGACGCCATTCGATCGGACCTCTTCCGCCACCTTTTCGGCCAATTCGACCGAACTTCCGTAGTTCACGGCAACCGAGCAACCCCGCTCGGATAGCACCCGGCAAATGTCCGCCCCAATTCCTCGGGCACCGCCTGTGACGATCGCGACTTTCCCTTCCAGCAACCTATTCACGGCCGGAAGTTTAGCCGATGAGGCCATGGCCGTGCCGCCCAGATCGCATGCGTTCGGAGCACCGAACGTCCGTTTCGGAATAGAATTGAATGTCGAACTTCGAAAGACGTTAGCCGTCCAACCACCGTCATGTCCGAGACAAATTCCGCCTCCGGTTCCCAAGCGTCCCTGATCACGATGATCGAGGGTAATTGGTCGCTGGAGATGGACGGCGTCGAGATGTACGCCGCGCTTGCCCAGGTTCAAACGATCTCCGAGCGCAAGCAGCTTTTTCAAAAGCTGAGCGACCTAGAGCGGAAGCATGCCGAGATGTGGGCCAAGCGTCTCATAGAGTTGGGTGCTGCCGTGCCGCCCGACCATTCCGGTAAAGGGCACTCGATTAAAGCGGCGGAAACCCATGCCGGAATGCAGGAGATCATCCTCGAAATCGAAGCGGAAGAGCGACGCGACGTCGCGCGCTACCTGACCCAGATGTCGGAGGTAAGCGACGAGCCGACCAAGTCCATCTTGCGGCAAGTCGTGCTGGACGAATTTGCTCATGCCCACGTTCTGACCAGGCTCGACGCGCAGAGCGGTGATCGGTCGGCGCTCGACTACCTCCTCCACCGGCAACGACAGGGCACCGGCAGCTGGATCGGAGACGCGATCTACGGCATCAACGACGGCTTGGGTGCGATCTTCGGCATCGTCAGCGGCGTATCTGGCGCAACCCTGGGAAACAGCCGGTTCGTCTTGCTCGCCGGAATCGCCGGCATGGTTGCCAGCGCACTTTCCATGGGCTCAGGCGCGTATCTTGCCGCAAAGAGTGAGAAGGAGATATTCGAAGCCGAATTGCTCCGAGAGAAGAAGCTTCTGACCGAGAACCCGAAGGCCGCTCAAGAAGAACTGGGGATTTTCTATCAACTCAAGGGCGTGCCGCATGAAGACGCCACGAAGATCGTAGAATTCCTCTCCGCCGACCCCGATCAGTTTCTCAGGACGATGGCAGCCGAGAAGCTCAATCTGACGGAAGACGCCTTGTCGAATCCGATCACGTCAGCGGTATCCGGTGCAATTTCGACCGCCATCGGGGCGTTCATCCCGATCATTCCCTTCTTTTTCATGAGCGGAATGCGCGCAGTCATCGCAGCCGCCTTCA
This sequence comes from Fimbriimonas sp., assembly GCA_031292555.1. Classification (GTDB taxonomy): domain Bacteria; phylum Armatimonadota; class Fimbriimonadia; order Fimbriimonadales; family Fimbriimonadaceae; genus Fimbriimonas. Next base: position 14,126 of record JARLGV010000134.1, on the reverse strand, counting down.
TCTCGCTTGTCGCTCACTTCGCGGTGGGAGCGGCCAAGTGCCTCGTCACCGTCCGGCCGTGGTGGAGCAGTGGCATCGAAATGACGATCGTCGGCGCATTGGAAGGAATCGTAACCTACGTGGTCGGTATCGGGCTCGGACAGATCGGCGCATAGTCGGCCACGCTAAGACTGCTGGATACCTAGCAAGAACTCGCTTCCGTATCGGTCCGCCTTCTTTTCGCCCACCCCAGAGACTTTGAGCAGTTCGGCTCGAGTCCGAGGCTTGAGGATGGCCATTTGCCGCAGCGTTTCGTCGGAGAACACGACGTAGGCAGGGACCTTTTCGCGATCGGCGATCTGGCGGCGCAGGGCGCGAAGCTCCTGAAACAGCGCATCGTCCCGATCAGAGAGGTCTCCTTTGGCCTTCGACTTCTTGCCCTTCTTCGTCTTGGGCGTTTCAACCTTCACGCGCGGTTTGGCAAGGAAGACTTGCACACCGTCTCGAAGGACCGGTTTGGTTTCGGGAGTGAGTTTGAGGATTCCGTAGTTCTCGGCGTCCTGGATCAATAGCCCCCGCTGGATCAACTGGCGAATGATGCTTGCCCACTCGTCCCCCGAAAGATGCTTGCCCGACCCATAGCTCGAGAGCGAGTCGTGATAGGACTCCATGATCCGCGCCGACTTCGATCCGCGTAACATGTCCACGACGTATCCGAGGCCGAATCGCTGCTTCAGCTCATAGACCGCCATGAGCGCCTTCTTTACGTCGTCGGTAGCATCGTACGAGTCCGGCGCGACCAGGCAAATATCGCAATTCATGCATGGCTTGGTCGTATGCTCGCCGAAGTACCGGAGGATGATTCGACGCCGGCAAGTCTGGGCTTCCGCGTACTCGACCATCGCGGTCAGCTTCTTGAGTTCGATCGCCTTCTGAGTCGGGTTGTCGCTCGCTTCGATCAGACGGCGCGCGGTCATGATGTCCCCTGCTCCAAACAAGAGAAGCGCCTCCGCGGGAAGTCCGTCTCGGCCGGCGCGCCCCGTCTCCTGGTAGTAACCTTCCATGTTTTTAGGAAGGTCGTAGTGGACGACGAACCGTACGTTCGGCTTGTCGATCCCCATCCCAAAGGCGACGGTCGCCACCACGACCTGTACGTCGTCCCGTTGGAACGCATCCTGAACGCGCGTTCGTTCGTCGGCCCCGTACCCGGCATGATAGGCTTGCGCCGAGATCCCCCGTCGACGCAGATGGTCGGCCACCGCGTCTACCCGCTTCCGGCTCAGGCAGTAGACGATTCCCGGCTCATCCGGACGTTCGCGAAGAAAGACCTCCAGTTGCGAGAGGGGTTGCGCCTTCTCAACGACGGTGTAGCGAATGTTGGGGCGGTCGAAGCCTGAGACGAAGACAGCAGGATCTTGGAGGTTGAGCCGCAACAGGACGTCCTCCCGCGTCTGCTTGTCAGCCGTCGCCGTCAATGCGATGAATGGGACCTCTTTGAACAGGGGGCGCAGCCGCCCCAACTGCACGTATTCGGGCCGGAAGTCGTGCCCCCACTGCGAGACGCAATGCGCCTCGTCGATGGCGAACAATGCGATGGGAAGATGCCGCAGTCTGTCCTGGAACTCGGTCATCATCAACCGCTCGGGCGCCACGTAAAGGAGATCGACGTTGCCCTCGTCCAGGCCTTTCAACACGCGCCGTGCCTCGGTCTGACTAAGCGACGAGTTGTAGCATTCGGCGGCGACGCCGTTCAAGCGAAGCGCATCGACCTGATCCTTCATCAGCGAAATGAGCGGCGACACGATGATAGCGATCCCCGGCCGAATCAGCGCCGGAATTTGATAGCAAATCGACTTCCCAGCTCCAGTCGGCATCAACACGAAGCAGTCCCGATTCGACAAAACCGCCTCGATAATCTCCTGCTGCGGAGCCCTAAACGACTCGTACCCAAACACCTTCCGCAAGACTTGCTGAGCTTCGTTCATCAGGGAGATTCAAAGTACCGCATCGTCTTCCGCCGGAGCCGCCGGCGGACCCAGCTTTGCGAAATTGAAGGCCGATAAGTCGTATAGGACCTATAGACCCCATCACCGCGTATCATCTAGCCACTACGGACTCTGGCATCCGGATACGAGAAGCGACGATCGGCGACGCGACGGCTATGTCGCGGGTGGCGGGAAACGCATGGCGGTTCGCCTATGCCGGCATCCTCCCACAGGAGTTCATTGACTCGGTGATCGAGCCCATCCTGTGCGAAGAGCGGTTCCGAACCGCAATTCGTGAGAGACCGGTGGCTCGGTTTGTGGCGCTATCGGAGGACGGCCAGGTGGTCGGCTTCGTCACCGAGTGCCGCCCCTGTTCGTTAGAAGGCTATGACGCCGAGATCGGCTCGCTCTATGTCGATCCGGAGGCTAGCCGATCCGGCATCGGCGCCAAACTCGTGGATGCGATGGTAGCCCGGTTCAAGGCTCAGGGCTGCCGGTCGATGGCAATCCATACGTTGGCTCAAAACCGGATCGGCTGCGCTTTTTACGCGAAGATCGGCGGACAGGAAGGGCCAATCGCCATTTGGAAGGGCGTCCCCAGCAAATGGTACGTCTGGCCCGACCTATCGCGGTGGGATGGCTAAGCCAAAGCATCGCGAACGAAGGCAACGTCATCGGCCGACAACACTCTTCCCTCGGCGCCGAGGTTGACTTTCACCTGACGCTCGTTTCGGAACCCGGGAATGACGCAGGCCACGTGCGGATGGGCAAGCACGTAATTCAATGCGACCGACGCCAAATCCTCGATCGAACCGCCGAATCGGGCCTTCAGCTTCTCCAGCTTCGGTTTCAATTCGGCGATCGCTTCTGCGCCAAATGCCTTCGAATGCTCCCGATGGTCTCCCGGTTCGAACTGAGGCGGGTTCGCCGGATCGTATTTGTCGAGAAGGCGGGCTTGCGCCAACGGGCTGAACGCGACGAACGTGATGCCCTCGCGTCCCATCAACTCGCTGACCGGCGAACCCTCCCGAATAAACTGATCATCGAGGGCGTGCGCCCAACTCTGGAACACCGACGGGCGGACCTTGGGCGTCACGCGCAGAAAGTCATCGGAGGAGTAAGCCGATTGTCCTTTGATGCGCACCTTCCCCTCTTCCACCAGCCGATCCATCGTCTCCGCAGCGCCGTCGAGATACATGTCCGACTCGCCGAAACTGCCATGGTGGAAGTAATAGACGTCGATGTAATCCCGGCCCAGGTTAATCAGCGACTGCTCGCATTGGTGGCGGATGTGAGCCGGTTCATAGGCATTACCGGCGGTTCCGGGAAAGTGGCCGATCTTCGTCGCCACGACGAAATCGTTGGTCTTCAGTCCAAGTTTGCCGAAAGCGCGCTTGAGCATCCGCTCGGCTCGCCCATTGCCGTACACGTCGGCATTGTCGAAGTGATTGACGCCTGAGTCGACGCCTGCCTTGATCGCCTGGACGATCTCGTCCTCATCCACATTGGCCCAGCCGTTCGGATTGCCGTTGACCCAGTTCAGCCCGCCCATCGTCCAGCAGCCCAGACTGATCTCCGAGACCATGACTCCCGTCTTTCCTAGTTCGCGCATTTGCATACCGCTAGCTTGGCACGAATGCTTCCGACTGATCCTCGAACTGGATGTGATAGAGGCGCGCGTATTCGCCGTTCAGTGCGAGCAACTGGCTATGGGTGCCCTGCTCGACGATCTTGCCATGCTGAAGGACGAGGATCTGATCGGCGGCCTGAATCGTCGACAGCCGGTGGGCGACCGCAAAGGTCGTGCGTCCCTTCATCAACGGAACGAGAGCCGCCTGGATCAATCGCTCCGAACTTGTGTCCAGCGCGCTTGTAGCCTCGTCGAGGATGAGAATGCGCGGGTCTTTTAGGATCGCCCGGGCAATCGCGACGCGTTGTTTCTCTCCACCCGACAGCTTGTAGCCACGTTCGCCGACGATCGTGTCGTACTTTTCAGGAAGGCTAGATATGTGGTCGTGAATCGCTGCGGCCTTGGCTGCGGCCTCGAGTTCGTCGTCGGTAGCGTCGGGCTTCCCATAGCGGAGGTTCTCCCGGATCGTGTCGTGAACGAGATAGGTCTCTTGGGTAACAACCGCGATAGCTCGGCCAAGCGACTCCAGTTTGATCTTGCGAACGTCGTGGCCGTCAATCTTGACACTCCCACCCTCCGCGTCGTAGAGGCGCGGTATCAGGTAGGTAAGGGTCGTTTTGCCCGATCCAGACGCTCCGACCAGCGCGACAAGCTGCCCCGATCGAGCTTCGAGATCGATCCCATCCAGCGTGGGGACCTCCTGAGTTGCCGCATATCGGAATGAGACGTTCTCGAATCGCACGTCCCCCCGTACGTCGTGAGGCGACAGACCAACTGCATCGGGGGCATCCTTGATGTCCTGCGGCATGTCCATATACTCGAAGATCCGGTCGAACAGCGCCAATGCGCTCGTGACCTCAACTTGGACGTTGAGCAAACTTGTCAAGGGGAAGAAGAGGCGAGCCTGCAACGAGGTGAAGGCGACGATCGTGCCAATCGTGAGCGAGGCGTCCCCTTTGCCGATGACGAGATACCCCGCCAACCAATAGACCAACACCGGAGTGATCGAGAATGTCAGACCGATCATGTTGAAGAACACGCGCATGATCATCGTCATCTTCACGCTCGTGTTCGTCATCTTCAGGTTCTCCTCGCGAAACTTCTGAAGGGCGAGCGTCTGACGGCCGCTCGTCTTGGTGAGGAGTACGCCGGAAACCGAGAGCGTCTCGTTCATCGTCGAGTTCAAGTCGGCCAACTGCGACTGAATAAGGGTGCGCTGCTTTCGCAGCCCATCGCCTACCTTGGCCGAGAGAATGGCGAATATAGGGAGGATGCCGACGGAAAGGAGCGTCAGTCGCCAATCCATCACGATCATCGCGATCAGCGTTGAGACGACCGTAGTCACGTTGGACAGCACATTCGCCGCCGTATCGCTGACGACCGACTGCACGCCGCCGACGTCGTTCGCAAGACGGGACTGGATCTCGCCGGTACGCGTACCGGTGAAGAACTTCAACGACATCCCCTGAAGGTGCGCGTAAAGGTCGTTTCGAAGATCCTGCATGATCTTCTGGCCTACCAAAACACTCAAGTAGGCGAACCCGAGCCCAAGGGCGGCAGACCCCAGAGTGGCCAGCAACGTGTAGATGCTGAAAGAGGTCACGATCCCGAGTTGATGCTTCAGGAGTCCGTCGTTGACGATAATCTTGAGGAAGAACGGCGAGAGAAGCCCCATTCCCGCCGAAATGAGCACGAGCACGGCAATCCACCCGACGCGCATCTTGTAGGGCGCGAAGAGACTGACGACTCTGCCGACACTCGCCTTCGTTATCGGCTTGCTCGGTCCCTTACTGCCACCACTCCACATTGAGATGATTCTACGCGGCAATCGTAAGCAGGTTTCGCGCGAAATTGAAGCGGAAGACCCAAATACAAGAACAAATGCAGCTAATGCACATAATGATTCGATTTCGAGTGTCGGCGCCCTATACAATAGTCGCAATGAACGTCTACATCTCGGTCGATATCGAGGGGGCGACCGGTGTTACATCGTTCTCCCAGTGCGGACGACCAAGTAGCGACCATTACGATTTTCCATTTGCCCGCCGAATGCTCACCGCCGACGTGAATGCCGCGATCCGGGGAGCGCGCGCGGCCGGAGCCAAGCGAGTCGTGGTCAAGGACTCCCATGCCAACTGCAAGAACCTTCTCGGCGACGAACTGGAGACAGGTACCGAGCTGATCTCCGGCACCGGGGCGGGCAAGGACGGGATGATGGACGGCATCGACGCGACCTTCGGCGCCGCCATGCTGATCGGCTACCACGGGATGGCGGGAGCGCTGCACGCCATGATGGATCATGCCCTCGTTGGGGGCCTTCATCGATTCTGGCTCAACGGAACCGAGGTAGGCGAGATCGCGATCAGCAGTGCGGTTGCCGGTGCGTACGGCGTTCCTACCGTTCTCGTGACCGGTGACGATGAGACATGCGCCGAGGCGACAGCGTGTGTCGCCGGAATCGAAACCTACTCGACCAAGACAGGCTTCGGACGATACATGGGCTGGGCTAAGCACCCTTCGGAAACCGGTCCCGGAATCGAGGCAGCGGCAATCCGAGCGGTTTCAGCGGCAACAAAAATCGCTCCTTTCGTCGTATCCGGACTAGTGACCATGCGCGCCCAGTTTCGGACGGCGGAGGAGGCCGACCTACCTGCCCTCATGGAAGGTGTTTCCCGTTTGGACGCCTATACCTTGGAGTGGGTCCGGCCCGACCTCCTCTCCGCCCATCGCGTAATGCTCAGCGTCTTCAACCTCTCGATCCGTGGAAGGCAATCGGAGATGTGAAATGCCCATCAAGCTCCACCTCCTTCAACTGGAACAACTGAAGTCGCTGCGAGCGGGCTCGAGCCAGGTGGATGGCTATTTCGTCACCCCGGGAACCTTCTCAGAGCGAGATACTGTCGATTTCGCCATCGACAAGGTGAAACAGGGGCTCAGCCCTGTCTGGCATTCGCTCTACCTTTTCGTAGAGGAGCACGAACGAAGGGCAGTGGGTTCAGGAGGGTTTCACGATTCGCCATGCAACGGACGGGTGGAGCTTGGATATGAGGTCGCGGAGTCCTATCGGAGCAAAGGAGTGGCGACCGACGCGGTCCGCCTCTTGGTGAAAGCAGCTTTCGAATGCCCAACGGTGGTTGAGGTGTTTGCGCAGAGTGCGATCGGCAACGCGGCTTCGCGAAGAGTGCTCGAAAAGGTCGGGTTTCGGCACATCGGACGAGACGACGTCAGAATCCACGGTCTGTGCGATCGTTGGCTGCTGCGACGTTCGGTTGGTGCTGTAGTGCCCCCAGAGAGCCCTTGACGAACCCTCCGAAACGGCCCCAGGCGCGACGGGTTAAGAGATCGTCAACACTGCCGACTTGGTTTGGCTCCCCAGCGTTGCTCCGATCGTAGCCTCGGACTTGCCGGTGACCTTCTTCGTCTGTATGCTGAAGGTGGCGATCGTTTTTCCCGCCGGGATCGTGACCGAGGAGGGCACGTTTGCCGCCGCCAGGCTGCTCGACATCGAGACCTTGAGGCCGCCGCTCGGGGCGGCGGAGGTGATGCTCAGCGTCGCCGTGCTCGACTTGCCACCCGTCACCTGGCTAGGACTGAGTGTGAGGGCCTTTAGGCTGGGTGCCTGAACCGTAAGCGATACCGTCTTCGTGACCGATCCAGATTGAGCGGAGATCGTCGCCTTCACATCGCTTCCGACCGGTACCGTCGAGACATCGAACGTCGCCGAACTCTTGCCGGCCGCGACCGATACAGAAGCCGGCGTCGTCGCGGCAGTTGAACTGCTCGACACCTTGACATTTAGCCCGCCTGCTGGAGCAGGTCCGCTGAACGAAATCGCTCCCGTTGCTCCGTGGCCGCCGATAACCGATGCCGGAGTCAGGCTGACCAATACAAGTGTCGGAGCATTCACGGTTAAGGTCGCCGTCTTCGTCGTACCAAATAGGGTGGCCTGGATCGTGACCGGCTTCTGAGAGGCGACCGGCTGAGTAGTGACGGCAAAAGTCGCGGAACTCTTGCCGGCGGCGACCATAACCGTCGCCGGAATCTTGACGGCCGAGTTCTTGCTCGCCAAGCTGACGATCATTCCGCCTGAAGGGGTCGGCCCTGACAAAGTCAACGTGCCTGTCGAAGGCGAACCTCCAATCACGGAATTTGGATTGAGGGTAAGGCCGTCCAGGACCGGAGGGCTCATCGTGAGCGTCGTCGACCTGGAAGTATTGCCTGCCTTGGCGGTGATCGTGACGGTGATCGATTTCGAAACCGCCGACTCGGTCACATTGAACGATCCTGTGCTCTTGCCGGCAGGAATCGTGAGAACGCCGGGCACCTTGGCAGCGGTGGCGTTGCTGCTCGACAACGTGAGGGCGAATCCTCCAGCCTTTGCCTTTCCGCTGAGCTGGACGGTTCCGATAGCGACGCCGTTTCCTGAGGACGGTCCCACCATGATCGAGGCAAGCCCGGCCGGATGAAGCGTCAGGTTTGCGGTTTCGCTCTTGCCGCCCAAGGTCGCGCTGATCACGACCGTGGTGTCCTGGCCGACTGCACCGGTAGTTACTCCAAAAGTGGCCGATGTCTGCCCCGCCGCGACCGTGACCGAAGTGGGAACCGACGCCGCCGGATCGCTGCTAGAAAGTGTCACGACGGTGCCCTTCGGCCCAGTAGGGCCGGACAAAGTAACCACGCCAGTCGACGGGTTGCCACCGACACTCTCGTTCGGGCTTAGGCTTAGTGCAGCCAGTGTGGCCGCCGAAATGGTGAGGGTCGCCGACTGCGAACCGGTTGCGTTCGTCGCCTTGATGTGCACGGTCGTGTCGCCCGAGACGGCAGATGTCGCTAGAGTAAACGTCGCACTCGTGGCTCCGCCTGTGACGGTCACGGTGCTTGGAACCGACGCGTTGCTGCTATCGCTTGTCAGACTCACGACCGTGCCGGAGGATGGCGCTGGCTGCTGCACGGTGACCGTTCCCGTCAGACTGCTCCCACCTTGAACGGTTCCCGATGGGAACGACACGCTGGCAATCGGATCGAGAAAGAACGGGTTCTCTGCCATCATTTCCCCGCTCCAAGACAGGAACCCGACCTGGCTTCCATCGGGCGAACAGACCAGGCTCTGGCAGGGCCACTTGTAGGTCCCAAGCTGATTCCCGGTTTCAGGATCTACCGCAAATAGGAATCGATCAATCCCGTAGAAACAGACGTTCCCTTGAGGCGAGTACGCGACCGCGTTAACGGGAGATCCGCCGACACTGCTGGACGTCGTTGTATACGTCGTCAGGTTCCAAATCTCAACCACTCCCTTAGGTTGGTTGGATGTCGTGCCGACATCGATCATGGAACTTCCGTCGGATGATATGGCGAGTGCAGTGACTGTATCGGCATTCGTGGAAAGGGATCGGGTGAGAGTGCCGGAGGCCACGTCCCACATCTCAATCAATCGTGGCGACTTCCCCGTTCCCGTGTTGTAGCCGTATCCGCCCTCGACCAAAGCGCCACCGTCGGGCGTGAACGCCAGCGTGTTAACCCACTTATTGTTGGTGGTGGGCAGGCTTGCGATGCGTTTGCCTGTCTGCAGACTCCAGAGTTCCACGGTCCCGAGAAAGAATGTCGGGTCTCCGCCTCCGACGGCGAGGGTGTTGCCATCGGGAGAAAACGCCAAAGCGAGGACGTTCGTCGCCGCCGTGGCAAGGGTCGCAATCCGTGTCTGAGTGGATGTGTTCCAGATTTCCAGAACGCCTGTGCTTGTTCCCGACGAGTCCGTAAAGACTCCGCCACACGCGAGCGTCGTGTTGTCGGGTGACATCGCGACAGAGATCAAACGCGTCGCCGCACTTTTGAGCGAGGCGATCGATGCGCCGGTGTGCGCGTCGCGAAGATCGACGGCTCCGCCGATGTAGTGTCCAAGAATCGAGTCATAGGTCCCGCCAGCCACCGCTAATGTCTGCCCATCCGGAGAGAAAGCAATGCCCAGAGCGTCCACAAATTGCGTGAGGGCGCCGCCGAACTTTAGCCCATAGGTGCCGATATTCCAGCCCTCGACAACTGAGCCGCTCGGGTTCGCTTGGCCGCAATCGTAAAGTGTTCCGCCGTCCTTTGAAAAACCGACGCCTCCGACTTGCCGATCCGCTACCGTAGGAAGAGTGGTGAGACGGGTTCCGCTCGCGGCATTCCAAAGTTCAATGGAGCCCTTATAGGTACCGGGCAAGGTGTTGCCACCATCGACGATAGTCGTCCCATCGGGAGAAAACGCAACCGACCAGATTCCACTGTTGGATGTGCCGGAGATGCCGGTCGGAAGGGACTTGAGCAGGGCGCCCGAAGGGGTGTCCCATAACTCCAAGACCCCGGTCGTCGAACCGGTTCCCTGACCTCCAGACACGATGGAACGTCCATCCGGCGAAAATGCCGCCGAGTAGACCCCGAGCGCTGCCGTAGTCGCAAACTGTTGTGCCGACGACTTCGACGCAACATTCCAGGTCTCAAGGACGCCGACGTACTGGTTCGACGCATTCATCGTTCGACCTCCGTCAAGCAGGAGCGTTCCGTCCGGTGAGAACGCCACGGAGTACAGGTTCTGAGCTCTCGAGTTGAAATTGGCAGCTAGGTTGGCTGAGGCGATATCCCAGATCTCGACAAACGAGCTATAGGTCGCGCCATCGATCTCCCCGACGTCGGCGAGGCTCTTTCCATCCGGCGAGAAGGCAACACCCCAGATCCACTGATGAGGAACTGACTTGAGCGTGGCGACCGGCTGCGCGTCCGAAACCGTCCACACCTCGATGACGCCGTTGTTCAAATTGTTAGCCGGGTCCACGGAGAGGCACCCGTCGGCGATCATCTTTCCATCGGGCGAGAAGGCAAGGCAGTAGACTCCCTGGTTCGCTACCGTCGGGATGCAGCGGACGACAGAGCCGGTCACCGCATCCAGTATCTGGATGCTCGACCCACCCCCAACCGCTATCACCGAGCCATTGGGCGACACGGCCAAGCACTGGGGTGCTCCAATCAGTCTATTGCACCACTGAATCGGCAGAGGGCTCTGGCCAAACGCCCCTGACGTCGCGATCAACGCTCCCAACGCGACGAGCAAGCGATAGCCAACAAAACGAGTAGAAACATGCATTTGCAGAACCCCGGAAAGCGACGTTATCATTATCCTCAACTTGGCATCGGCAAGGATGAAGAGAGATTTCGCGATGCTCCGACGTTGTGAAAAGGCGGTCGTGCCGCTGCTAAGGGAGGGAAGCGGCCGGCGCCTTCTAGGACCGGGGTTCAGAGGCCAGTGGGCTTAGGCTTGGCTTCCCACCCATTAGGGCGACGGATAGTCCGAAATCGTTCCATTGGTGCCGAAACGCGTGCTATCCGGCTCGAATCAAGGGGCAACGGCGAGCCACTGCCCCCAAGCGGAAGGCGTACTCCAAGCCAGTTGCGTGTAGTCAGAGCTCACGCCCTTGAAGTAGCTGCTTGGCGAGAAGTCGATCGACAAGCCGTGGGAACCTGCAGAGTGGCTGTTGTGTCCCTCCCAGATCACCGCCGTGCCTACGGCGGTCGCGAGGTTCGCGCAAGCCGTTTGGACCGGCGCGTTGGCAGTCAGGGCCGAAATCTGATGGCAGAGATCGACCACATCATAGTAATACTGGGTGCTCGAAGGCAGATAGGCCTGGGTGTTCGAGCGTGCCTGCGGAATAATCCCGTCGATCGCTCCCGCGTTCGCAATCATAGCCGCGCTCAACGCCGAAGCCGCCGATGCGACTCCCGCCATCTGCGACGTGTCGATGACGCTCTCCTCAATCTTGTCAGTAGCGTATTGCGGATACTGCGTCATCGCGTCGACGAATGCCTTGGAGAGCGATGCCGGCGTCCCCGTCGGGTTGTTCGCGAAAGTCGCGAAGGCGTTCTGATACGGATAGCCGTCTCCCGGAGGACTCTCCTCGCTGCCGGCAACGTAATCTGCCGAACCCACAAGTTGGTAGGCGACCTCGGCCATCTGCATCAGGCTCGCGTCGAAGGCGAGGATATCGACGTGCTCGTTCTGAAGCGCCTGGTTCAACTGCCAGGTCTCGATCGAATGCCCGGTCTCGCTGTCTAGGCTCACCGCCAACGGCTTGGGCTTTTGTCTGGCCTTGATCGCCATTCGCTGCCAACCGCTTCCGTGGTCCCACATGACAAGCGCATAGTGGTCAGCCGGATATCGGGCTTTGCTCCACGCGACGAAACGGTTGACCGTTTGCGGCACGCCCATATCGACGCCGGTCCCCATATTTTCGACCAATTGGCTAACGACGTTTGGTCCATTGCTCTGCTTGATCAGGTAGCGCCGGGTGCCGTTAAAGGTGGCGTTGACACTTACCTTCTTCGATTGCTTCCACTGAACGACGATCCGAACGTCCGGGTTCGTCGCTGCCTGCTGCATCTGCAAGACGTTTAGCGTGCTGTACGCGTCGAGGTCGTTCGCGGCATTCAGGAAAACCATCAGGGTCCACGCGCCGTGCGTCGGAGGAGTCGGCGTTCCGCCGCCTCCCCCCCCACATCCCGATAGCGCCACGAGGGCGAGGCCAATCAAAAGGTTACGTAGCGCGACAAGCGGTTTCATCGAATCTCCCAGATACTACCGTTCGCGATGTTTGGAGCAGCGGCGAATTTGTGGAACCATGAACGCTAGTCCCGCATTTGACGAACGTGCAATACGTAGGACGCTATTAGGCGAAGTCTGAGCACCTCAACCATGATCCAAGTCCTCAAGCAGCGTAAAATGCGCCGACTGTCCCAGAAAGATCAGGCGCCGATCCAAATCGAGAACAAGCACCCGCTTGCGATTCGTTGGTTTCACTGGATCAACTTCCCGGTCATGCTCGTGATGGTCTGGAGCGGAATCCTGATTTATTGGGCGGCCGCCCCGGACAAGGGCCTCTACACGATTACGCTGTTCGGGCACGAGTTCTTCAGGTTCTTCCCGAGCGGATTCTACGCGCCCGGAGCAAACGAGGAGAAGAACATCCCCGGGATCTACACTTTGAGCCAGCGTCTTGCGGAAGGGATGTCGTGGCACTTCCTCTTCACGTGGATCTTCACCATCAACGGGGTGCTCTACGTGCTCTACACCGCCATCTCCGGCGAATGGCGTCACATCCTGCCGAGACGCTCGTCGTTCTCAGAGGCCCTTCACGTCGTACTGCACGACCTCCACCTGCGAAAGGACCCGCCGCCTCGAAGGAAGTTCAACGGCGCCCAGCAGTTCGCTTACACCGGCGTCGTCCTGATGGGTATCGGATCGTTGGTGACCGGAATCGCCATCTACAAGCCGATTCAGGCAAGTCGGTTCACCCAACTCCTCGGCGGCTACGAGGTCGCACGGTTCTTTCACTTCTGGTTGATGATGCTGTTCGTACTGTTCTTCACGGTTCACGTCTTCCAAGTGATCCGGACCGGCTGGAACAACTTTCGGTCCATGGTGACCGGATACGAGATCGTGGAAGGGGAGAAGAGATGAGCGATTCCATTCCCTCTCCGAATGAATCAAAGCCCAGCTTCGCCGCCGAAAACGCGGAAACGCGGCGGAAGATGTCGAGAATCTCCAGGCGCAGCTTCATTTGGGCTGGGATCGCTGCATTGGCCACCTACAAAGGAATCGGCTGGCTCGCATCTCGTACTGAAGATCAAGGCGCACCCTGGCCGTTCCGGCGCGTGCTCGACTTTAACGGCAGCCTCGCCGGTGACTACTTCGGCCCGCAAAGACTCGCCCCGACGTTCAAGGCATCTGAGATCACGAAGCCGCCGCGCACAAACGGCGACGAGGGGATGAAAGACGACGACTTCGACCCGAGCCAGTGGACTTTGACCGTAAACAACGTGTTCGGCAAGGACGCTCCGGTTCAGTTGACCCTCGACGACATCAAGAAGCTCCCAACCGCCACTCAGATCACCGAGTTCTGCTGCATCGAGGGCTGGAGCATGAAGGTGGAGTGGAAGGGCGTCCCGATGGTCGAATTCGCCAAGGTCTACCCGCCTTCGCCAAGAGCCGGGGATAAGCCCGACGTTGTCGGCAACCCATCGGACCTCGTCCGTTATGTCGGTATGGCGACCCCGGATGGCGGCTACTACGTTGGATTAGACATGGCCAGCGCTCTCCACCCCCAGACGCTCTTGTGCTATGAAATGAACGGCGAACCGCTCACGATCGAGCACGGCGCCCCCATTCGCCTCGTCATCCCAGTGAAGTACGGCGTGAAGAACATCAAGCGAATTGGCTCGATCACATATACCGACCACCAACCCAACGACTTCTGGGCCGAACAAGGCTACGACTGGTTCGCCGGCCTGTAGCTGACAAGACACGCGGTCGATGGGACAGAAGGAACTGCCGGGAGGCTCTATCGCATTCTCGGCTCTTCGCCTTCTCGCTTAATCGCTTGGCACGGGGCGCCTATCGGAGGACCAGTTGCGTCGTCCAGGTCTCGCCGCCGCCCTCCGCGTGCGGCAAGCGCTACGCAATCCACGCAAAGGTCGCACAAATCATGCCGAAGGCGACGGAGACCAAG
>JARLGV010000001.1 GCA_031292555.1 Fimbriimonas sp. | reverse complement strand
TCAGAAGCAGTACGTCAAGGGAACTCCCCAAATTGCGGGAGACAATGGCAAGGTCGGCGTAACCTACACCATTGGAAAGGGTGCCTGGGCCATCAACTTCACTTTGCTCTCCGCCGAATACAGCACTGCGCGCATACTTGACGGCAACGACATCGTTTGGCCACAGAACACGGAGAAGTTCCTCGTCCTTCACTACACCTTGCAGAATCCGAATCCGACAAATCTCACCGCCAACTTTTGGACACTGAAGTGGACGGCGATCGACTCAGGTGACGTCAATCACGACGGTCTGGCGACGTTCCAAAAGGAAGGCACGCAAAAGACTGACCAGATCAACATCAAGCCCGGTCAGAAACTGGCGTACGTCAGTGCGATCAAGATTCCTTCCGACGTGTCTATTCCCAAACTGATCATCCAGCGTGGAGAAGGGGCCAAGGTGCTCCGGCTCTATTTCAAGAAGGGCGAAATCAAACCGCTAGCTCCCACCCTTGCCGATCCAGCCGATCCGCTTGGAGCTACTGTTCGTAAAGAGATTTTGGTTGCCCCTGGGGAATCCGGTGCATTGAGCCCATTCTTCGATGTTAAGCTCGACTCCTCCGACTATGAGGACACGATCGGCGTAGTTAAGCCTCAGACCGGAAACCGCTTCTTTGTCGCCAAGGTGATTGTTCACAACAGCGGCCTTCACAATTGGGTTCTCAACGGGTTCTCGATCCCTTCCAGCATCAAAACTGACGACGGCGAAAAGACCGGTTGGGCCCATCCGGACATCTTCAAGACCGCGCGGAACGAGGGTGTCGATATGCAGCTTGATGGTGGTCAAGACTACACGGTACGCGTTATCTTGCAGGTTCCTCAAAACGTCAAAGTGACTGAACTGCGGCTGCGCGGAAACGAAGTGTGCCGACCCCTACTGTTCAAGATCGGCGGCTGACGCCGCGAGCATCGCCTGCAGTCCCCAATATGCCGAATAACGCTAAGCCCCTCAAATCGAGGGGCTTAGCCGTCTTCGAGAGCTCATAGAGTCATGGTCGGTAGGTCGAAATCCCCGGACCTGGAAATGTTACGGTGCTGTCACGCTTATGTGACGATCGGCATACAGACTCAACCCTGAAATCAGGTGTAACAGAAATGAGAGTCAAACACATATTCCCAGTTGCGATCGCGCTTCCGCTCGTATCGCTCGTCCCTGTTCTTGCCGGCTGCGGCGGAAACGTCACCGGCGTCGCAAGCGGTTCAGGCGCCTTCGCAAGAACGTTCACGGGTGAAATCGACGACCGATCAGGTGGCCTCCAGTCCATCAACATTACGGTCGCACCCGACGGCACTGTCACCGGTTCGAGCATCGGCTTCACGGTCAGCGGAACCTTCAGACGAAACGGAACCGCGACACTAATCACACAAGGGGGCACTCTGACAGGGTCATTCAGCGCTCCAACGGGCACCACAATCTACGCCAAGATGACAAACTCAACGACCCATTCGACGGTCTACGTCATTCTGCTCGTGAGTCCATCGTCGAGCACGGCAGGCTATATGGGTTACCAGTCGGACACGACCAAGAAGTCGCTCGTACCTATTGCGTTCGCCATCGATTCAAAGGGGAATTTGAGTGGAACTGTTGAGGTCAACGTGAACAACTCAATGGGGTTTGCCAACGTCACCGGCACCATGGACTCCGGTGGGGGCATTCAGCTTACCGAGGCTCAAAACGGAACGACCATCAACACGGTCACCGGAAGTCTCGTGCAAAGCGGTCTAGGCTTGGGGGGCAGCATCGCCTTCGGGAACGAGGATCAAGGTGCGATCAGCACTCAACTGATTACGCAATAGCGGGGTGCGGGGAGCGGCGGCGCGGGATAAGCATCAATCTTGCGAGACCGATCCCGCATCTCGATCCCGTGGAACTGTGTTTCGCCAGGCAAGGTAGAGTGGCGATTATGTCCTCGCTCTACGAAGCCTTGGGTGGTTTTGATCGGATCCTCGTCCTCACTCGACGGTGGCACGAGCTTTGTCTTCAGGATCCCGAGGCGGCTCACCCGTTCGAGCATGATCTGCATCCCTATCACGACGAGCGGCTCTCGGCCTATTTGGCGGAGGCGTTCGGCGGACCGAAGCTCTACTCAGCGGGCTACGGTGACGAATCGTATGTCCAGCAGCTTCACGCCTGTAACGGAGTACACATCGAACTCGACGAGGCGTGTTTGGCAGCCTTCGACAAAGCCCTTACCGACGTAGGAATCATGGGCGAACCAGCGTTGAAGGCATCGAGCTACTTCCGGCTAGCGACCGAGAGGCAGCGAGCTTGGAGCGAAGACGGGGCCCAAGTCCCGCCGGGCTTGCCGTTCAACTACGCGGACTGACCGTCGCCCATACACCCGGTTTGGAATCGCACTTACCGCTGGTATCGGCCGATCCTCGCCATGACTTTGGGGGAACGATTCGTCTGCTTGTCATCTCTGATGACGAGCAGCTGACGCGCGCCGACCGACAATCTCCAGGTTAGGACTCAATGGCCAGGTAGGGCGTTGCCTGGAGCTCATCGATGCGAAGGTTTATAAATTGAAAGGGAGATTCTAGAGGAAGTGGGTTTGGATCTCGCCCAATACGGCCTATCGCGGTTCTGCTGCTCACGTTTTTGGCCGCCTTTTGCTTTGGGCAGAAAATAGCCTCCGTTACGCTCTCCTCGTCGTCGGTTACAGGCGGGGACAAGGTCGTCGGCACAGTGGCGCTGACGGCAAAGGCTACCGGCACGGGCCTCACCGTGAACCTCGTCGTTACGAGCGGACTCACTACGATTCCTACCACGCTTACGATTCCCGGAGGAAAATCCGAGGCAACGGTCGTGGTTGCGCAAGGTGAACGCCTACGTGGCGATCGGTCCGGATGGAACCGTCTATTTCGGAGCCGATGACAGCAACTTCTATGCGGTTGACGGGTCTGCTGGCGCCGTAAAGTGGAAATGCACGACCAACAGCATAGTGAACGCGTCTCCTACCGTTTGCGCCGACGGTTCGGTGTATTTCGGCAGTTGGGACGGGAGCTTCTGTGCCCTCGACTCCAAGGGCAAGCTCAAGTGGTTTTTCACGATCAACTCCTATGTCTCTAGTGGCGCCGCCTTGGCCAACGACGGGACTGTCATCTTCGGATGTGCGGACCACAATGTCTACGCAGTGAACGGCGCGGATGGAAGCAAGAAGTGGAGTTATGGCACCGGCGCGGAGGTTGTGACGACTCCCGTCATCGGATCGGACGGTACGGTGTACTTCGGATCGAACGACAAGACGATGTACGCGGTGAAGTAAACATCAGTGTGCGGTAGGTGAGGGTGGCCTGGACTTTGTTGTTCGGGCCACTTTTCTTTTTGGTTTCCCTGCCGTCCGTGGTACGTTGATTCACTCCAACTAAAGAGAGGGATAACCCAGTCATGGCAAGCATCGAGCAGCGCGTCATCAAACTCAGAATCGAGTGTTTCGACCTCCCGCCCCACGACTGGGGAGGACATACCGAGATTTGGCTCGGGATTCAGTGTGGAAAGGAAGTGGTTCAGGAGGTAAAGCTTCCCACCCAAGACGTCGTCTTTGAGGCTGAGTTACGAGTGGATGGGGACCCAGCACACGGTCGGCCGAACTTCCTGGGGCCGTATGCCCAGGGATCCGCGCAAGATCGATTCCTTTATCTGTGCTGGGGACGTCGGCACTTTGGTCTGTGGGCCGGCTTTCGGCGCGCCAAGATCTCACTCTCGGGCCTGAATTGGGAAGACATCGACTCCAATCGGTTGATGGCAAGGGTTCGTTGCACCGATGCGAAGGGTGGTCCTTCGTGTGCGAGTCTGAAAGGTGATTTCGTGACTTGGTCGTCTTTGCCTGAGTAGCCGCATGGTTCGCGATCCTGACTCAGATCACATGGGAACTCCAACATGACAGCTCACCTTCGTGCCGGAGAAGATAGTCGGGCTCCTACCTACTTAGGCGGACGCTAGGCTCTATCCTGGTAAGGTCCTGAAATACTCATGAACTGGCTCTGCATGATCGGACTAGCGGCGCTCGCGTTTCAAGCGACGGTTTGGAAGACTTCGAAGGACGGCGACCTCGCGCTCGTGCCATTCCAAAGTGCGCCGTTTCCTCACTCCAGTCGGGACAACGGATTCCAGTCGGGGGCGACGTTCTATGCGCGCGACCCCCACTATTCGGACTCAACGGTGGGAGTCTTCGTGCCAAAGAACTTCAAGCCGACGAAGAGCGTTAACTTCGTGGTTCATTTCCATGGTTGGAACAATCATGTCGAGCAGGTCTTTGAGCAATACGATCTCGCCCGCCAGATGGAGATGACCGGCCTGAATGCGGTCCTGTTGGTGCCGCAAGGTCCGCGGGACGCGCCGGACTCGACGGATGGAAAGCTGCAGTATGACAAGGGTTCGCTGACTGCGCTACTGAGCGAGGCGATTGGGTTCCTTGTGAAAGAGGGGCGTGTCCCGCCCAAGTCAACCTTGGGGCACGTCGCCTTGACCGCTCACAGCGGTGGCTATTTGGTGACGACCTACATCGTCGACCGCAAGGAACTCGCTGACAAAATCACAGACGTGATCCTGTTTGACGCCACCTATGGTGGCCTTCCTGCGTTCGCAGACTACTGCGCAGCCGACAAAAATCACCGCCTGATCTCGATCTGCACCGAGCACCTCGGCCACGAAAACGCACGCCTGATCGCCCTACTTTTGAAGCGCCACGTCCAGCCGCGTGTGCTCTTCGAGGAGGATCTGACCGACGAAGAGGTCGCCAAGCGTGGTCCCCTCATCGTTCTGACGACGACCCTGGAGCATAACGATGTGATCAGCAAACGGGACTACTTCGCAAAGTGGCTTCGCACCTGTCGGTTTAGGTAGTTTCAGAAAAATGCTGCTGAGTGGTCTTGAATTGACGGCTGCAGCTCTGAACTCCAGTTGTCGCAGAGTGATCCCACGTCTCCTGGCACGCCCTTAGTGGGATACGGGACAATCGGCCAGGCGAAGGGACCGGAAGGAGCCTACTGCAAGTCATGCGGGCTGAGACTCCAAACGCGTAGAGGCTCCGTTCTCACCTTACACGCCTAATGCCAGGTGAATCTACTTCCTCAGTAGATCCTCGATAGCGGCGTAGGCCGGTTTCGGTTTGTAGTCCCGGTCGAGAATCGTGGCCAGGCCATTTCTGCCCTGACTCACACCGGGAATCCACGAATATCGGTCATTCAGCCCCCAGATTTGCACGCCGTGACAGTTCCGCGACGACAGCGCCATCTGGAAAACCGAGGCGTAAACTCTTGCTTGGGCGTCGATGTCGTTCGGGTCGTTGGGCAGTTGGTCACGGTTCGTGTTGGCGGACGGGAGGCGCAATCTGACCGCGACGTCCAACTCCGTGATCATATAGGCGAGGCGCAACCGTTGCAGGTCATCGATCAGTTTGTAATGACCGTCGCCAGGGCTGATCGACGTATGGCAATCGATGTGGTACTGAAGCCCGACACCCTTGATTGGGGCGCCCTGCTCCTTGAGCCACTTAACCAGATCTAGAAGATGTTGGGCCTTCTGGCCGCCACCTTCGATGCCGTACTCGTTGTAGTAGAGTTCGGCCCTGGGGTCGGCTTCATGCGCCCACTTGAACGCGAGCACGAGAAACTCAGGCCCGAGCTTGCGAAACCAGAAGCTGTTCCTTAGGTTGTATGGATTCTGGTTCGGTCGATCGTCGATCGCCTCATTCGCGACGTCCCACATCGCGACCTTGCCCCGGTAGCGCCCTGCCAAAGCAAATATGTAGTCATGAAGCAGCGCAGACGCATCCTCCTTCGACAGACTTGACTCGCTCTTTCTCAGCCATTGGGGCAACGTGTAGCCGAAATCCTGGGCGTAGACCAATACGTGCCCTCGCACTTTGAACCCGTGGGCCTGCGCCCAACCCGTCTTTCCGGGTTCTCCGAGCAGGAAGTCGCCTTCCGTGAAGCGGTATTCGCGTGGGCCGGTCCAGACGGCAGGTGGCTTGAAGTCATTTTCAGGCTCCAGCATATTGAACGTGTAGATGGCGGCTGCCGAGTATTGGCCACTGTCGATGTCGTTGCGCAAGGACGCGACCGGCATCGCCGAACCGATGTTCAGGTGATGACGCTTGGCGAGTGCGCGCAACCCAGGTTGAGTACGTGTCGGTGGAGTAACCCCAACTTGGGCAAACGGCGGGGTCCGACCCACCGCTGACAAAGCCAACAGGAGCGAGCAGATTGTGATCATCTTGGAGAAAGTCCCTTTATGTGGTTCCGAGGCCGCACGGCTTTGTTGGAACTTGCGCTGCAACTTGCCCTGCAAGGGCAATATATCCGGTTATGGAGGCCGCGAGTTGGCAAAAAAGTTCTTGCCCGGATGCCGCGAGATGGTTGCACGACATTGACTCGATCAACCCAGCATGGCTTGACCGTCCTGCCATTCCGAACGGTATCGAAGCTAGAATTCCAATGGGTGTACGCTCAAAGGCGGCAAACCGAGTTGATAATGCTTCTTTCACTAGTGTCCGCTGCCTTTCCGCCAGACGATGCATCCAACCCGTTGCCGTATCTGGCAAGCACGCCGATCGCCTCTCGCACTTGGACCGCAGATAACGGGAACGGGACGTTTAGCAACCCACTCTTCTTCGACGAATTCTCTGATCCAGATTTGATCCGGGTGGGCGACGATTTCTATCTGACGGGGACGACCATGCATACGATGCCGGGCCTACCGGTTCTCCATTCCAAGGATCTGGTCAACTGGGAACTCCTGGGCTACGCCTTTGATCGGCTCGATTACGGACCGGAGTATCGCTTGGAGCACGGAAAGAGCATTTACGGCCAAGGCATCTGGGCGCCATGCCTTCGCTATCACGCCGGCACGTTCTACATCTTCAGCAACGTGAACGGACGCAGCACCCAGGTCTTCACTGCCAAGAACGCCTCCGGTCCATGGACTCATCGCGAGATGAAGCGAGGATTCCACGACTTGTCCGTACTCTTTGACGACGACGGCAAGGCTTACGTGGTCTGGGGCTATCGAGACCTTCGCATCGCCCAACTCAACGACAACCTCGACGACATCGTGCCGGGCACCGAGCAAGCGCCCTTTGGACCTGATTCGCTGATCGGGGAGGGTAGCCACTTCTACAAGATCGACGGTAAGTACGTGATCACGAGCGCTTGGTTCGCCGGTCGAATGCGGATGGCATGCGCAAGATCAAATTATGTTTTCGGGCCCTATGAGTTGAACCCAGAGGTAAGCGCCGACGAAGCGTTCGGGCTCACCGTCGGCTATCGGCTCCGCAACGATCGGGACGGGTCGTTCGAGACGTGGCCGCTCAATCCGTCCGGCGGCCCCGAGGGGATGGCGATGCACCAAGGCGGAATTGTGCAGACCCAGAAGGGGGACTGGTGGGGCTTCTCGATGATGGATTCAAATTCCGTCGGGCGGCTCACGTGTCTATCCCCGGTCACGTGGCAAGATGGCTGGCCGTACTTCGGATTGCCGGGCAACCTCGGCCGAACGCCACGAACCTGGATCAAGCCGGACACCGGCCATGACTCGAAACCGTTGTCTCCCTATACTCGGAACGACGAGTTCAAGGGGCCGCGCCTGGCCAACGTCTGGCAGTGGAACCACGCGCCGGTCGATAGCGCCTGGTCGCTTACTGAACGACGGGGTTACCTGAGGCTGCATTCACTTCCTGCATCCGATCTTTGGTGGGCTCGCAACACGTTAACTCAGCGGGCAATCGGCCCTGAGTCGAGGCCGTCAGTCGAACTCGACGCAAGGGGACTCAAGGATGGCGATGTCGCCGGGCTGGCCCTGCTTAACTACCCCTTTGCATGGATCGGCGTGAGACGTACCGGTGGAGGGCTGGAAGTCGTCCGGTTCGATCAATCGACCGGGCACGCGACTACGGTCCCTCTCAACTCCGACCACGTGTGGCTTAGGGTCGCGTGCGACTTCCTGACTGAGAAGGCGACGTTCGGCTATAGCTTGGATGGGAAGAGCTTTCACGAATTGGTAGATGAGTTCACGATGATCTTCCAGTTGCGTACGTTCCAAGGCATCCGGTATGGCTTGTTTGCCTATGGTCCGGGTGGTGGACATGCCGATTTCAGGCATTTCGAGGTCTATGAACGCCATCCGTCTGCGCTGACTCGACCGATCCCCTACGGGAAGCAAGTGCGGTTCTCGAACATGGACGGTGGCGGCGTCCTTGCGGTCAAAGGCGATCGGCTCGAATGGGTTCCGTCATCGGACCCATTGGCGAACTCCCCGGCGTCGCTCTTCACTGTTTTGAATCGCAAGAAGGGCCGGATAGCAATCAAGGTATGCGACGGCCGATTTGTGAACGTTTCGGGACTGGGCAAGGAGGGCGTCGTCCTCCTCGACGTGCGGCAGCTCGGAGGCGATCAGGTTTTCCAATGGACTGAAGCGCCGCGCGGCGATCTTCTGTTGCTGTCTGTCCGGAGTCATCGGTACCTCCGCGCAGTGCCCGACGGCTCGATTCGCGCCGACGCTCCGGGCGCGGAATTTAGTCGTAAGAACGGCGCATCCCTCGCTTGGACCGTAGTCAAGTAGCTCTTCAGTTTTCAGCCAATCGATCGGGCAGCAAACGTTCGATGGCACGATCTCCAGGCGGTTGAGGCCCGTTTCATTGGAGATTGGCGAAGCACAGTGAGACATGGCGGTGCAAATATGGAAGGCAATGAAGCGAGTCACGGTAATCGCCTCCGTCGAACCTCCGGGGGGAGCGCGACTTGGTCGCTGGCTGGCTAAAGCGGTGGCGCCACGTCTTCGACGAGGAGCCAGAAAACACGGGCTGAGGATGTTTCGTGGACATCTATGACGTGACGGTTCCGGACTAAGCTATCTCCGGGCTACCCGAACGATTCTTCGCCGCCTGCGACTCGGCCGAGTTGCCCAAGATAGGCACCGCCCCCAAGCCCGCTAGGGCTTGAGGGTGAGGGTAGCGGTGAGTTGCTGGCCCGCGTATCCTGCCGTTATCGTCACGTTAGCTTGGATGGTTGTCGTGGACGCATAACTAACCGCGAAGTTGGCGGTCGTTTGGCCTTGGGGAATCGTCACGGAAAGGGGGACCGTTGCCAAGGGCGGCAGCGAACTCGACAAGACGATCAGCGCTCCGCCTGCGGGCGCCGGCGAACCTAGGGTGACGGTCCCGGTCACCGGACTTCCCGACGACACTTTTACCGTTGACGGCGTGATCGTGAAATTCGCCAATCCCGCTGCAGTGACCGTAAGCTGCGTGGACTTGGAACTCGACCCTAGCGTGGCGGTCAGGGTTGCGGTCGCCTGGGTGCTAACGACACTCGACGAAGCCAAGAACGCCGCCGTTGATGTGTGCGGCGTGACCGAAACCGTTGCAGGAACGGTAACCGCCGGATTGTCTGAACTCAAAGCAACCGTGATCGCACCGAGTTTGTCGCCCGGTTTTGCATTCAATGTCACGGATCCGGCCGATGTAGCGCCCCCCTGGACGGAAGACGGGTTTAGGGCCATCTCCGTGATCATGAACGGATCGATGTGGATGCCTGCGTTCACCACACTGCTTCCGCAAGTTGCGACGATCTGTGGTGCGGCAGACGCATTGACTGAGAAGTGGGTTACCAGGAACGGTACGTTCAGATGGGAGAGCCAAGTCCACGTCGTTCCCGAATCGACGCTCTTCCACAGTCCGCCATGGGCCGCTCCCGCGTAGATCGTGGAACTCACCTTGGGGTCAAAGGCGACCGTGTTGACTCTTCCATTAGCGGCGCCGAGACCGAAATATGCCGCATTCGGATCGATGGCCGTGAGGTTGGTTGGTCCGACAAAGCGCCATGACTGAGAGGCAAGCGGGAGCGGAGACCCATCTGCCGGCTGTCGGATGTGCATCGCAGGCATCGCCATGGCATGCACCCGACCGTCTCCGAGGTATCGCCAGTCCATCGTACCGTCCGCTTTTGCCCTCTTTCGGCAGAACCAGTAGTACGACTCAAGGTAGTCAGCTCCGGATTCGGCTTTGCCATCCGGCTCTTGCCCGTCCTGCCTGAGGTGGCGGAGTTTGCGCTCCATCGAGGGCAGCGATCTAAAGTCGACAGGCTCTTCGCCAGGCGAAAGGACTTTCGCTCCTGGAACACGGTCCAGTGCGCGTTTGGCGGATTCTCGATCGACGCAGGGCTTCAGCTGGACCAGATAGTCGTGGCTCATACGGGCCCGACAATCGATGCGTCCGAAGGGCGCTACGGCGGAGGCTAACGACTCGATCCGAGTTGACGGCGTCGTGCGAACGAACAATTCAGTAACCGCATCGGGTTGGTTTGATTGCAATGCGGCAAACGCTAGGAGGGAAACAAGCAACATAATAGCTCTCTATTGCAAAAGCACGATACGCCGGTCGAGTGCAATGCGAATGCACGAACCAGAACACCGCGCGGAGCCGGGGAAATGCCCCCGGCATCAACGATCCGAGCCAATATAGCCGATCGAGCAGCAGTTACAGTGTCCCTATTTCTGAGGTCACAGGCGAACTCTCACGATGACAGAGCCCGCCTTAGTCTTCGTACTTGTCGTGAAATTGCACCCAGTTCATGGGGCCCTCTTCGTTCCGACCGAGGGGCATCAGGTCGAGGTAGTTGTAGGCTCCAATCAAGAGATCTAGCCCGCGCTCGTAGGTTGAGTAGGTGCGGTAGATGCTGCCGTCCGCATCCTTCAAAAACACGCTGAGTCCTGGCTGCTCCTCACTGTTCAGCTTCTGAGGAACGAAATTGTGCAGGACTGGGCCGGCGTCCAGGTCCTCACGTCGATAGGACACTCCGAAGTCGTAGTTGAAGCTGTTCTGGCTCGAAGACACCCAGCGGAATGTCCATCCCATCCGCTCTTTGAATGCCTGAAAATCGGCGACGGGTGCGCGGGAGACCACAACGTAGGCGACGTCGTGGTGCTCGAAGTGCTGCCGGGCTGAATCGACGTGGTCGCAAACGAAAGAACAACCTGGACATCCGTCTGCCCAGCCCGGTCCGTACATGTAGTGGTAAACGATCAAGTGGCTACGTCCGTCGAAGAGGTCGGAAAGGCTGACAGGTCCATCGGGACCCTCGAAGACGTAGTCGGTTTCCACCTTCATCCAGGGTAGTTCTCTGCGAGCGGCGCTCATCGCATCGCGGGCTCTCGTGAACTCCTTCTCCTTCTGGAGGAGTGCTCTTCCTGCTTCAAGCCACTCGGCTTGAGAGACGACGGTGTGGTTTAGAGGTGCAATCGATGTCATTTTATTTCTCCTTTCTGTCAGTTTTTGGGCACAGGTGGGACGCCAGTGCTAGGGGGTAGGACATTTGCCGGCGAAGCGGCAGCAGCATGTGGGACCGCCCGAACAATGCGGACAGTGGCAGTAGTCGGAGTGGCGCGGAACGGTGGCCGCCCGGCCAAACGTAGGTGCGAAGCTGACCGCGCTGGCAAGCCAGAAAGCGATCAGGAGCATGAGCATTGGTCCGATCCGAATCGGCGCCATGGGACGAAGGTAAAGCGCGTGGTTCATGGTCAATCCTGGGTATAGCTGTATTTGGGCTCCCAGCCGTTCTGTCCCTCGGGGAGCAGATCGAGGAATGCCCATACGGGGCAAAAGTCGTCGCTGGGGCTGAAGTGAGTCTTGGCGACGCGATGGATACTGCCGTCACGGTCGCGATGGAATGTCGATACGCCCGGCCATGGTCCGGGATAGGGGCCGGCATCTGCCCAGAAACCCATGTCTCGAATGAACGAGTTGTCGTGCCCGGAGACCATCCGGAAGTTCCAGTTCCGCTTGGTGGCGAACCGCTTTTGGACTTCCGGCTTGTCCGGCGAGCACACCACGAACGCGGCGCGGTCTTGCAGATGAGGCAGGAGGCCCGTGAAGCCGTCTGCCCACATCGTGCAATGGCTACAACCGGTGCCCATGTTGTGAACCAGAATCAGGTCGTCCTTGTCGCCGAACAGATCGGAGAGGCAAACCTGCTTTCCGTCGAAGTCCGTGAAGACATAGTCTTGGATGGGCTCCTTCGGCCGGCGCTTTCGGGCATCGACGAGACGCTGCTTCGCGAGTTCGACTTCGTTTTCGAGTGCGTCGATCTCCTTGTCGGCATCGGAGAGTGAATCAGTCATACGTTCCTCCATTTCTGGGTCATGCGTTCCGTTCATACGGGGTGGGTAAACGAGAGTGGCGAATCCGGTGACGAAGCTCAGGAACTCCTCCCATCGGTGCTCGAATTCAGCCGGCCAGTTTCGATGGGCCGCACACAGAAGGTCTGTGTCCATAGCTTCTGGATCGACCGATCGTCGTAACGGCGTAAAGCCCTTGGGAGAGAAGTGCACTCCCGAGGACGATGGAAGTTGATGAGCGGCGTGCGCTTGCCGGTAGGTTCGAGGTGACACGCCAAAGTAGGCCTGAAACGTGCGGGTAAACGCTTCCTGTGCACCATAGCCGGCGTCGAGCGCGATGCTTGCCACCGATCTCCGGCTTGTCTTGAGATGGAAAGCAGCTCGTTCAAGGCGTAGCCGACGGACATGATCCATGACCGATTCGCCCACGACCGCCCGAAAGATCCGATGGAAGTGGTGCTCCGAAAACGATGCCACTTGAGCCAACCGATGGGGGGTCAAGTCGTCGTCCAGATGAATCTGGACATACGCTAGCACGCTGCAAATCGCTGCTAAGTACTCCCCTTCCGTCCGGCTCGTCTCCATCACGCGGTTATGATACGGCGGTTTCTGGTGCCGACTTTTGATCGTCCCTGCTATTTTTAGCGGGACTGGTGCCTTGTCGAATCAGCTGTCGGAGAACTGGCCATTTTGACGGGTAGCCAAAGGTTCGGTATGGCTTACCGGCATCCAGCACAGTTACTCGGCTTTCGAGCCGAAGTAATAGTGGGTCGCCGGGGCAACGAGGAACGAGAGCCCGCCCAGGATCTTTGCAGCATCGACCACCGTGCGATGTATGTTGAGGCCCGGCGTCCGACCGGGCTGGTAGGTAGAATTTTGATCGTGGATGCTTCAACGAACGAAGTGACCGTGCCGCCCCTGAGTAATCACAAGATCGCCCAAGTTGCCATCGCGGTTCAGGATATCGAACGCGCTATCGAACACTACTCCGCCCTTCTGGGCCAACCCAGGCCCAACATCATCGAGACCGAGCCAGGAAGCGAAGTGGCAATGACCTACCGTGGCGCACCCAGTAACGCCCGAGCATTGTTGGCATTCTTCGATCTTGGTGGGGTCCAACTGGAGTTGATTCAGCCGATCGGGGACGACTCGGCATGGGCGGAAGGGCTCCGAGAAGGGGGCGAGACTGTCCACCATCTGGCGTTTTGGACCGAGAACATGAGGGCGGACAAGGATGCTCTTGAGATGCAATCGGTTCCAATGATCCAGAGAGGCGACATGGGGGAAGGGCAGTACGCCTATTTCGACGGCCGCGCCCGCTTTGGAGCGATGATCGAACTCCTCGAGCATCGCCGGACCTCGCTCATCGACACACCGTAGAACTACGAGCAATAGGACGCGGTTCACTCCTTGGTGGGCCGTCTCTCAGTGGCTCAGCGCGCTAGGTGATATCATCTCGACACGATGGTGGATTCGAGCTTGCGGAATACGATCATCGCAGGAACGGCGATCTGCGTCCTTGGTCTGGGTTTGTGCCAGGCGGCGACGGCCGCAGCGAGGCGTGGGCAACAGGGCCTGACTAAGAACGAGCCGATGGGCCGGCATAAAGGCAAAGTCCTTCGAGGCGCCCACATGCTGATCGGCGGAGAGAAGGACCTAGAAGCACTAAGGGCCCAAATCCCGGTGCTCGCAGCCAAAGGACTGAATACGATTGTCGTCGAGGTCGACTACAACTACCAGTTCCGTCGTCGGCCGGAGATGTTCGACCCGTCGGGCGTAACGCTTGCAGGGGCCCGTAGGTTCTCGGCGACATGCCGGCGAGTCGGAGTCAACGTCATTCCGGAGATCGACTGCCTGGGGCACCAGAGTTGGGCAAGCGCCACCGGGGCGCTTTTGACGAGGCATCCCGAACTCGATGAGACGCCAGGACAGTATCCTAATAACCAGGGCATATACTGTCGAAGCTGGTGCCCGTTACACCCGGATCTGCCCACGATCGTCTACCCGCTGATCGATGAGTTGGTCGATGCATTTCAGGCGTCGTCGTTCCATTGCGGGTTGGATGAGGTGTTTATCATCGGCTCGCCATTTTGCACGCGTTGCCATGGCCTCGATCCGGCTTTGCTGTTTGCCAAGCAAGTGAAGAGCCTTTACTACCATCTGCTTCTCCATCGCGTTCAGATGCTGATGTGGTCGGACCGTTTGCTCAACGCATCGTTGACAGGCTATGGCGAGTGGGAGGCGTCGGCAAACGGGACCGACCCGGCTATCGATTTAGTTCCGAAGGGCATTCTGTTGTGCGACTGGCACTACGAGTATCGAGACTCTTATCCCTCACTCGGTATCTTCCTGAGCCACGGGTTTTCGGTCTGGCCATGCACTTGGAACGATGCCAATGCGGCTAGCACGTTCAGTAGCGACGCCCAGACGATGAACCAATGGCGGATCGTTGGCGCGCTCAGTTCCACCTGGGGAGCCGTTAACGCCTCTCAGCTCTCAGCTTGGCCGCCGTTTCTTGCGACTCTCGAACCGTGGTTGAACTAGGGCGAGCGACGGGCGCCGCCCGAGTCGTCGTAGAATACGGTGAATGCACAACAATGCCCTGATAGGCAACGCTCGGAGGTTCAGGGCCTTGGCGACTTCTTTCGCGATGTTTTGCATAGTGATTGGCTCCCACTTGGCGGAAGCCCAGGCATGGTTGCCGAACCAATGGTCGTTTTCGCCGATCGTAAACGTTTCGAGCGTTGCGTACTCGCCCGATGAGACCCTTCTGGCGGTCGGCGGGGACAACGGCCTTTGCCTCTACTCTGCTTCGACCCGGTTACCGTTTCGAGGTCTGCCAACCGGAGTCGCCAACGTCAACTCGGTTGCCTTCTCACCCGATGGACACACGCTTGCGATTGGTGGGAGGTCGTATAACGGCGGAAGCGTTCTCGAACTTTGGAATTACAGGTCGGGGCATCTGGTCGCAAGCTTGGCATCGAATGCGGTCTTGGTGAATTCGGTTGCTTTCTCATCGAATGGACTGATACTGGCCGTTGGCGGGGCTGCCGGCGACCTGAACGCCAATTCACTTACCGGAGTCGCTGAGGAGTGGAACGTGTCGACCGAGGTACGTTCTGTCTCCCTCGCGACGACTGCCTCAATCGTGGATTCGGTCGCCTTTTCGCCTGACGGGAAGAAACTTGCGGTTGGCGGAACGAGTGCGTCGATCGGCGTCTTGGAGGTGTGGAATGCTCCGGCCGGTTCTTTGTTCGAAAACATTGGAGTCGGTCAGGCAACGACGGTCAATTCGGTGGCATTCTCTCCAGACGGCAATTCTCTTGCAGGGGGAGGTAGCGGCCCTTCCGGAAGCATGCTCCAGATGTGGACGGTCGCGTCGGGTGCTGTCCTTGACGTGCTGAACTCCGGCATCAAATCCGTTGTGTCTTCGGTCGCGTTCTCACCCGACGGGCGTCGACTCGTCGTTGCGGGAGCAAATCAATCGCCCTATGAAGGCTCCTATCTGAGCTCCGGCGCCGTAGAGCTCTGGGATCTTACGAACGGTCCGAGCGTAATTCCGTTGGAAACGGTTGGCTGGACCGTGAATTCGGTTGAATTCTCGCCCGATGGCGTGAGCCTTGAGGTTGCCGGTTCGAACTACGGCTACTATGGCGGGGCCTATGGGTCGTACGAGCCAATGACTGGGTTCTTCGACATTTGGCGGGTTTCGGACGCATCGCTGCAATCCTCGAACATTACAGGAAAGGGCTACCTTTGGGGACCGGTCAGTGGCGGATCGCCGACCTTCTCGCCGGGCGGGATGCTTGTTGCCGGGGGAGGCATCGACCAGGTTGGGACATCCACCGGCGTTCTCAAAAAGTACTTCAACGTATGGAACGCCGACACGGGCACTTTGGCTGCGGCCCTCCCCACTTCGGTCGGCAGCACGTCGTTTGCCAATTCGTTTTCTCCTGACGGGCACGCGCTTGCCATTGCCGGTGTGAACGGAACGGACGGCGTTATCGACCTCTGGAATGTTCCGTCGTACAGTTTGGCCCTAACGTTGAAGACCGGCGTCGTTTCGGAAGGACTGATTGCTTTCTCGCCGGACGGGAAGCGGTTGGCGATTGGGGGGTTCGACGCGAGTGGAGCATGCACTATCGAGATCTGGGATCCGGCAACTGGCGTCCAGGTCAAGAAGCTCGCGCCGGCCATTAGTGTCGGCTTTGCCGGCATTCAATTCTCGGCCGACGGGAGAAGCCTTGCGGACGGCGGTTCGCTTGAGCCGGACGTGGTTGGTCAATTGCCGCACGGAGTAGTGGAGCTCTGGGACGTCGCCAGCGGAAACCTCTTAGCCAATTTGGCAACCGGGGAGAGCTACGTTCATGGCATTGCCTTTTCACCTGACGGTAAGCAGATAGCCGTTGCCGGGCAGGAAGCATATTCGGCAGGTTCATTATCTTCCGCTGGACTGGAAGTATGGAGCGTCGCGAGCAAGCAGCGGCTCTCCAACCTACCACTGCAAAGCGGCACCAATGCTGCCTTCTCGGTGACGTACGCGCCTGACGGCAAAATGCTCTTTGTATCGAGTTCGGGCGGACCAGGCGAGATCCAAGTATTCGATGCGGCCCAATTCAAAGTGCTTGGCTATTACAGTGTCGGGGCATATGGGTACTTCGCTCTGTCGCAGGATGGCAAGTCGGTTGTCTATTCCAAGCCTGATGCCGGTCTTGAGGTCGCTCAGCTTCCGCCTTTGACTTCGGACGTCTTGACGGGATTCATGCTCAATCCGGCATGGGTTCAGCAAGGAAAATCTACTACCTGTACGGTGACATTGAGCAAGGCTGCCCCTTCGGGGGGAGTAACCGTTGGCCTCGAATCCGGATTTCAACTCACGCTTCCATCAACGATCATAGTGCCATCCGGCAAGAAGTCAGTCAGCTTCACGGTCAGGACTCCATGGGAGTACACGCCGACCGTCATTCCAATTACGGCATCGGTCGGTCCCTCGTCAAAAGTTGCCAAGTTGACGATTCTGACGCCGAGTATCAAGGCGGTGAGCCTGAACGCAGCATCGGTCCTAGGAGGTCAGAGCCTAAAGGGCACGGTCGCGATCGTTGCTCCGGCCGGCCCCGTTGGTTCGGCAATCACGCTGGTCGGCGGGAGTTCATTCATTTCTGTCCCAGCCGATGTGTTCTTGCTTTCTGGTGAGACTTACGCCACATTCGAGATGACCTCAAAGCCGGTGGATGCGAGGATGAAGGTCACGGTGACTGCTTCGGACGGCATAACGACCAAGTCGACACAAATTACGCTGATGCCGCCGAGCCTTAGGTCGGTTACTGTTAGTCCAACCACGGTTAAGGGTGGTTCGAAAGCGACCGGCATCGTTGCGTTGAACGGTCCTGCCGGGCCCAGCGGGGTTGTCGTCGTGCTAAGCAGCAACAAGAACTCCGCGACCGCCCCAAGGACTGTCAAGATCGCGGCAGGAAGCAGTTCGGCTACCTTTTCGATCGACACTAAGTCGGTCAGTTCTACGACGGTTGTAACGATCGCCGCTACTGCCGGCGGGATGACGCAAAGTACCGGACTGACTATCACCTAGACGACTTCCACTGTGCCTAGAGAAGTGGAAGGGACAAGTGTAAACTCGGCGTCATCACTATGGGTGAAAGCACCGACGACGTTACAGCAATCTGGACTCAAGCCACCGAACATGCCGTTCGTTTCAGGCACGACATCGATACTGGCCTGCAACGCCCGAGTCAAACCTATGGCGAGGCCTTGGCGACCTTCGATGAGCCAACTCCCGAGATCGGATGCGGCGGTTCTGACGTGGTTGAAGGCCTGGTTCGGCTAGCCGAGCCGGGCCTTCATGCGATGACCGGCCGCCGTTTCTTCGGTTGGGTCATCGGCAGTTCGCACGACGTCGGAGTGGCGGCCGATTGGCTTACTTCGGCATGGGGGCAAAATGCTGGCAACCACTCGGCGGCGCCAGCCGCGTCGGCAGCGGAAGCCGTGTCGGCTCGGTGGCTGCTCGATATCCTGAGATTGCCCGACGATGCCTCGATCGGGCTCGTGACCGGATGCACGATGGCGAACTTCGTGTGTCTCGCGGCTGCGCGCGGCGAAGTATTGCGGCGTGTTGGGTGGGATGTCGAACGGAACGGACTTTTCGGGGCTCCGCCAATCAGGGTGATCCTTGGCGAAGACGCTCACTCCACCGTGTTCTCTGCTCTTCAATATCTCGGTCTCGGCCAGGACCGGGTAACTCGCGTGCCGACCGACTCGAACGGCGCCATACTTGCCGATGCCTTCGCAGCAGCGATCGCCGATGCCCAATCCGACGAAGTTGTGATAGCGATCGCTCAAGCGGGCCAGATCAACACCGGCGCGTTCGACCCGTTTCCTGCGATCGTGGCGTCGTCCCGAACCCACCGCAACTGCTGGCTCCATATTGATGGCGCATTTGGACTCTGGGCTCGTGCGTGCCCTGATCGCAGCTCGCTTGCGGAGGGACTGGAGGGCGCCGATTCTTGGGCGACGGACGGTCACAAGTGGCTGCAAACCCCCTACGACTGCGGCTACGCCATCGTGCGCGATCCGGACGCGCACCGACGGGCCATGACGATCGCAGCGAGCTACCTGCCCTCGGTTTCTGATGGCGAGCGGGATCCGTCGCACTACGTGCCGGAGCTGTCACGCCGTGCGCGCGGATTCTCGACTTGGGCGATGCTCAAGCACCTTGGCAGAACGGGGATTGCCGACATGGTCGAGCGTCATTGCCGCCTCGCTCGTACCATAGCCGAAGCCGTGGCGGGCGAACCCGGAATCGCAGTCATGAACGACGTGGTATTGAACCAGGTCGCAGTCAGATTCGGCGTCAACGAAACGAGTGAACGTGGCGACCAACTGACACTTCAGACGATTGCGGCCGTCCAAGACGAAGGTGTGCTGTTCGCGGGAGGGGCAAAGTGGAAAGGCGTCTGGGTCATGCGTTTGTCCGTCATTGGATTCGGTACGCAGGAGGAGGACGCCCGTCTCTCAGCCGAGGCAATTATCCAGGCTTGGCGACGGGTACGGCACTCCACCGTAACAATCGCGTAGGCCACGGCGAACCGTCGAATGTCGCCGCATATTCGGAGGCGGTGCTTCCGAAGGATGTGAACGATCTCGACCCATTACCTATGAGACTGGCCACGGCTCACCGGCACAGTGGCCGTAGCCTTCAGAACACTTGCCAGTTCAGTCGCGGCGAGGCATCCTTCTGCCAACTTGCGGCTATCCTCGGCAAGCTGGGCAAGGTATGCCTTTGCTCGCTCAAGCTTTAGCCGCTGCCACTCAGAATGTTTGTCGTGGGGAATCCGGATCGCTTCGTCGATGCGCTCGAGATAGTGATCGATCGCGCTTCCAATGCTCCTAAGTTGCCTCGACTTTTCCTGCAGCGGTATCTCGGCCTTGCAGGCTCGCTCCATCAGCGTCTCGAATCGTCCTATCGGATTCATGATCGTCCTTCCCCTGTACTCGTGAGTCTCAAGTCGTTTAGCGTCCAACTAGCGGCTGGCCGCTGCCTTTGATCGTATCCGTATGCCAGTGGTCGGGCATGGAGCGCCACTCGAGCGCAGTTCCTGGCTTCTCGTCCCATTCGGAGCAGTCTCCGAGCAGCCTCGAGAAAAAATGCACCCTTACTCTCGTCTCCAGCGCGAAAGAAAGCGGCGCTCAGAGAAATGAGACGGGCTTGGCCATCTTCGACGCGTCGAGCGTAGCGAACAAACGACCTGGCCTTCATCATGGGCGATCCGACGCCCACACGCAGAGTGTTCAGCTCTCTGCGGAGCCGACATTCATTAATCACAGACTCACCTCCGATGAGTGATCTCACGGGAGGGGCCGGCTTCGCCGATCCGAAGCCGACATTCCTCAATCTTTGTCTGTCTGCGAGGTTAGCTGAAGGGCTCGGACCTAGACTGTCCTCTGCGCGGAGTGCGCATTTGCTCCATTCGGGTGGTTCCCCCGTTCCGGCCATGTGACCGAATTCGACCTAATAATTGTACCTGGGATGAGCTTGCGGGCGCTTAGCGGTAGGCGTTCCTCCCTTCGAGCGAGGCGACAAGGCGCTGAGGCGATAAGGCGATAAGGCGACGAGACGAGAGAGCGGTGCAGCGGTTGGGCGGAAGACTAGAAGGTCAGCAACGGATGGGCATTGCGCGCTTTGCCGCAGGGGTTTTTGCCGGTGCCCAAGCAGCCATGGTTTCGGACTATCTATCGGGCCAAGGGCTTGCGGGCTATTGGTTTTGATCGGAGCGACAGGCCCTGCGAGTTCAGGGCGGTGACGGAATAGGAGTAAGTTGTGACGGGGTTCAAGTGGAGGTCGAGGTACTTCGTGCTCGTAACAGTGGCTATCGGATACATTCCCCCGCCGCCCGGCAGCGAACTTCGATAGACGACGTAGGATGTGGCTGCCGAGACTGGATTCCATGTCAGATTGAGGAAGCCGGGACCAGGCTTCACACCAAGATTCGTTGGGGTGGAGGGTGTGTTCGGGGCTGCTTGCTGACCATAGCACGTGACTCCAAATGCTGCTTGAATGCCGGAGGTGGCGGACGAAGCCACAACTTTCGGCGGGTTCTGCGTCGCGTCGATGACGACGTATTTTCTGTTTGCCAACGACCGCAGATACACGGTGCCGTCCGAGTTGGGAATCCAATCGAACGTTGCCGCCGAGGTGACCGAAGCCCCGTTGGCGATGAGATTCGGAGTGCCGCTGTCCGGTACGGTGACGAACTTTCCGTTCGCCTGAGACTGCAGGGCGATGCGGTTCGAGCCGAGATCGACGACGAGGAACTGCTCCCAAGTCGATGCGGTTGTTCGATTACAGTCGAGCGGCGACGTGCCGGCATTCTCGGCACTGACAAACTTGCTGTTCGCCGAGGAGAAAAAGCTGACGACTTCGTTCGAGGTTGGACCAGTCAGGTGATATACACGCACATAGTCCATCAGAAGATTCTGAGGAAATGTCGTAGTTGCGTTGGGGTTTCCCGGCCAGTTCCCACCCACGGCGACATTCATGATGAAGAACATAGATTGGTTGAACGGCCAGCTCGCATCGCTATTGACGGTCTGCGAATGGTACGGGCTGTCGTCCACCAAAAACGTAAATGTCCCGGGTGTCCAGCTAGCTTGAAAAAGGTGGTAATCCGTGTGAAAGACGTTGGATCCGCTGAGAGAGTAGGTCACCGACGGATCGAAGCCGGACGCGTGCAAACTTCCCCAATTCGTGTTTGGGTAGCTTCCGATGTTCTCCATGATGTCGGCCTCGCCGCATGCCGGCCAACCCATGCCGTTGATATTGGAACCTAGCATCCAGAACGCAGGCCAGATCCCTTGGCCATATGGCATGCGCAACCGCGCCTCTATGTAGCCGTACTTGAACGATTCTTTGTTCTGGCTGACGATTCGTGACGATGTGTATACGCCTGGCGACGTCTGGATGGCCTGGATCTGGAGAGCAAGTCCATCGGTCGCGTTAGCATCGGCAACGATGCGGGCGTTGGCGACGCTACTTGTGTAGTCCTCAAGTTCGTTGTTTCCCCAACCGGTGGCGCCGAGGTTGTAGCTCCATTTCGCTGGGTCGACCCGGCGGCCCAGTCCGATATTGAACTCGTCCGACCAAAACAGGGTGTAACCGTTAGGTACCGAGCGACCGGTTGACGCGAGGCCAAGTACGACGGCCAAGACAGAGAGCTTGAGGCTTGTGCCACCCCATCGAAGACCGGCCTTAAGCGGATGTCGCATCGGTTGATTGCTCCGAGATATTCAAGACGGACGACGTCACCAGCATACCCACGGTGATTTCGAACCGGCCGAACTAGGATTGTGCTCTCAAGCTCGGACGACGCTTCCGTTCTACGATCAATGACGGAAGGCGTGTGACGGCAAAGCGAATACGATCGTTTGCCCTATACTGTTCACGTGTTTTTAGCCCGCCGCTGACAACCATACTCGTGATTTGCCGACTTTCGGTAGGCTGTACGTCACAATACCGCCAACTTGAGCAGCCCGTCGATGGAGCAAGTAAAGAATTATAGTGGTCGATGCACAGCGCCGAAATAGGTAGGATGACTTTGGTAGAGATCAAGCGGCGCATCAGCTCGAACAACGATCTGAATCGGCTTGGAGATCGTGGGGAACTCGGATCAGATGGGCGGGCGATTCGCTCGCTGAAAGGCTGGCTTAGAGATGGAACCGAAGTCGCAACCCCAGGTCCCAGCCTACTCTGAAGGTAGAGATGCCGATATGATGGGTAATCCTCCCTCCGCTGAATCCAATCCGTCGGATGCCGAGTGGATCGATGTTCGCGAGCAGTGCATCGCCTATACCTACCATTGCATATTTCCTGAATGTCCCGATCCGGAAGCTCTTGTGCATCAATCTGAATGGGCTCTCGAATTGGCCCATTCATCTGGGGATGCAATTGCCGAGGCAAGCATCCACTGCGCCCGGTGCCGTATGTTCCGCGATCTAGGTCGTTCGAGCGAAGCACTTGCGGAGGCGAACACTTCGCTTGAACTCTACCAAAGCTGTGATGCGATCGTCGAGAGCATCCCCGTCCTGACCAATCTCGCGCACTGCATGACCCAGATTGGCGACTTTCCGAGTGCCCTCACTTACCTGGGAGAGGCGGAAGGACTCGCAAAATCCTATGGCAGTCGGAGCGATCTGGCGGAAGTCTACGTAGCTTTCAGCGCGGTCTATGGGGCGATGCGTTCCCCAGAACAATCTCTCGAATACTCGCTGCTTCTCGAACGTGAGTACTTGCAGGACCTGCATCCGAGGCGGAGGGTGGTGCCGTTCAATAACATCGCGAGCAACTTGATCGAATTGGGCCGATTCAAAGAGTCCATTCCCTATATCGATACCGGACTGGCCCTCTTGCAGGGGCCCGACTCAAGCGGAGGACGGGCGTTTCTGTTAGGGAACAAGGCGGTCGTGCTCACTAGGTCGGCAGATTCCAAAGGAGTCGATGAGATTGTCAAGGAGATCGAGAACCTCGCCGATCAAGCTGGCCGTGGCATGATTCTGGCGGGGACCATGGAAGAACTTGGATCCTCCTATCTTGAGCAGGGCGATCTGAACAACGCAATCCCATATCTTGAGCGAGCAAAGGCGGTTGGGCATAAGTTCTCGATGCAGCATGTATTGCGAACAACCTGCAAACACTTGGCGAAGGCCTATCGCCTAAAGGGCGACATCGAACGAGCCAACCTTGAGTTGATGGAGGCGCTCCAGATCGTGGAGGACTCCCTTAGCAAGGATATCGATATCGCGACCAAGAACGCACTTTTGCGGCAAGAGGCTGACTTTGCCAAACGCGAGTCCAGCCTTATGCGAGAGGCCAAGGACCATGCCGAAAGGGCGAGTCAAGCGAAGACCGAGTTCCTGGCGAACGTTAGCCATGAAATTCGAACTCCCCTCAATGGAGTTGTTGGGATTGCAGCCATGCTTCTCGACACAAAGCTGGATAGCCAACAGCGTGAATTAGCGAATCTCATCCGAGTGTCAGGCGGCGCACTGGTCGGCGTTATCGGCAATGTGCTCGATATTTCGCAGATTGAGGCAGGGAAAATCGACTTGGAGTCGGTGACGTTTGACTACCGGTCGCTGGTTGAGGACGTGGCGTCGGCACTCGCTATCCAGGCTCACGAGAAGGACGTGGAAATGGTGGTATCCGTCCCATTCGACCTACCTCGAACCTTTGTTGGCGACGAATCGAGATTGAGACAGATCCTCATCAATCTCGTGGGGAACGCAGCGAAATTCACGGACAAAGGCGAAATATGTATCCGTGTCTCAGCTACCACTTCGGCAACTGTCGCCGGCCGTACGCGAATCCGCACAGAAGTTGTCGACTCGGGAATCGGAATTCAACCTGAACGCCAAGAAGCGATCTTCGAAAGTTTTACTCAAGCGGATGGTTCGACACGCCGCCGATTCGGCGGGAGTGGGCTTGGCCTCGCGATCAGCAAACGGCTGGTCGAACTGATGGACGGTTCAATTGGATTACAGAGCTCTCCTCAGCAGGGAAGTACGTTCTGGTTCGAGGTCGATATGGAGACACGCCAAAATGCCCCGGCTCACTCCTGGGAATCGCTAGGCATTACGCACCGGATCGCGGTTGTCGGGCCATGCCAGTCGAATAACGACTGCCTAAGGACGAATCTTAGCGGTTTTGGTTTTCAGATCGACGAATATACGAGCCTGCCGGAGATCGACGTTGTGCCCGACTTGGTCATTCTTGACCGCTGGAGCGATCTTCAGAATCCAGGGCAAGCCATCGAACAGATGAGAGCGAGACAATCTCGCCCTCATCTGCCGGTTCTGCTACAAAGCATGATCGGGCATCCACAGGTATTCGAACCATGCATTCAGGGCGAGGTCTTTTCGCTGCTCAAGCCGACTCCAAGGGACCGGCTCTGGCGGAAATTGGTCGAAGTACTGGACCTCAAGCCACCGTCGAATGCGTCGTCGGAAGGCCCAAATCATGTGCCTCTGCGTGATCTTCGCATCCTGGTGGCCGAGGACAACGATGTGAATCGGATGGTTGCCCAGCATTTGCTCGGTAGTCTCGGAATCTTGGTGGTTGTGACAAGCGACGGCAGTGAAGCAGTCGACGCCTATCGGAGAGAGCCGTTCGACTTGATACTGATGGATTGTCAGATGCCAGGTGTCGACGGATATGCGGCAGCAACACAGATTCGGAGTCTGGAGAAGGGATCCGACCGGCATATCCCGATCATCGCAATGACCGCTCACGTCTCGGTGTCCGACCGGGAGGCCTGCTTGGCGGCAGGCATGGACGACTTCGTCTCCAAGCCGATCACGGCCCAAGGGCTGGCGACTGCCATTCGGCGCAATCTCGGCACTGGCGCCTCCAATTGAACGCGTCTACTTTGCTCTATCGGTGGATCGTGACAAACCGCTGGCGATTGGCCCGCCAAGCCTCGCGAGTCAATCGCCAGCGGACGCATGGATAGCGTCCACTGACGAACGGTTCGTCTTCTTGAATGCGAAGGATCTCGGCGCCCGATCGCTCCTTTAGGCGGTGAGAGGCTACGTTCGGTTCCGCGTTGTTTAGGAGGAGCGCGTCGAGGTTCAGGACTTCGAAGGCAAAATCGTTTACAACAGCGACTGCCTCGCGCATCAGACCCTGATTGTGATAAGCGCTTCCGAGCCAGAAGCCACGGTGGTCATCCTCTGCGTTTGGGAACAACTCGATAACGCCGATCAGGCAATGCTCCGGATCCGCCCTGAGCATGATTGCCCAGCTGTATCGGGTTCCCTTCTCTACATCGACGAGAACCCGGCTAAGGAATTCTTCTGCGCCGTTGTCCGGGTATGGCCACGGCACTACATCGGCGAGCCACTTTACGACCTCCCAGTCGTTGAACAAGCGCTGAATGTCCGGCGCGTCGTCCATGGAGATGGGTCGCAATACAAGGCGTTCGGTCTCTAAGGTGGTGGTCATGTCTCCTAAATAGAATAGTCCAGCGTTCATGCTTCCGATTCGAGAGTCTTGACTTGAAGTAGCAGTTCTCTAGCTCGAGCGAGTCCGGCGCCGGCAATCGCATCGTCGATTCGCTCAAGAACCTCCGACCGATCGGCGAGCTTCCGAGCAGCGACGGCAAGTGCGATCGCGACTGCGATGCCAAACATCACATTGGAAATGAGCCATGGCCAGTTAACGGACCGGATGAAGTTGAAACCGAAGAGGGCTTGTCCCAACACGATCGGGAATACCGACCAGAGCGGCAGGCAAATCAAGAACAGGTATTGGGTACTTCGAGCACGCAAGTTACGGAGTGCGGCCACCAGTCGCAGAGCCTCTGAAGTCGGCTTCGAGTAGTCCAACGTCGCGATCATGTGAAGCTGTCGAGAGGCCAAGATGATCGTGACAAGTGCCAGCAAGTCGACCAGTACTGCCGGAAGAGCGAGAGTCGGCGTAGTAGCGATAGCTGAGATGTGATCCCCAATGAGATTGCCCATGGCGAACATGGTTGCCATGCCAGCAGCCAATTCGACTGTTGCCTCGAGCTTGACTCTGGTGAATGCAGATCGTTCACGAGAGGCCCTAAAGTCGAGCCGTGAGCCCTCGAGTTGATCGAGTCGGAGATTGATTTGATTCCATGCGGTTTTCAGTTCATCGAGTTCCATTAGGGCTGTCCTCCTTGGAGGTAAGTTCGTTTCGTAGGCGCTGCTTGATTCGCGAGACTTTGACGGCGACGTTGTTCGGCGTAATGCCAAGCACGTCTCCGATCTCGGAGTGGCTCAGGTCGTCGAGGTAGAGCAGGAGAACGGCTCGGCTTACCGGATCGAGGTTCTGGATGGCATCGAATACAGCGCGGGATTCCAGATGTGCCTCGGGTGATGCTCCCCGATCCTCGACGTCCTCAAACTGCAAATCGATAGTTTCCTGCCACCGGGACCGTCTCAAGTAGGAGATCGCCACGTTGAGCGCAATCCGGTACATCCAGGTAGAAAAGCTCCTGCTCTCGTCGTACTTTGGAAAGGACCGCCAAAGTTGGACTTTGATCTCTTGAACGAGATCCTGGCGGTCCTCCGACGATCGACTATAGGCGTTTGCCACTCGAAAGACAATCCCGGCATGACCGCGCAATAACGCTTCGAATTGCGCCTGTGCCGGTCGAGCCTTACCGAAGAATGTTCTCACGTTTGTATGATTCGCGGTCGAAGAGCAAACATTACACGGCTACTGAGTTTTCTTGCGCAGGACGCGGGGCGCATGCTCTGCTCATCCGATGACGGCTTCAGGTAAAAACCGCGCATGAATTGCGATGTGGCGATTGTTGGCGGAGGTCCTTCAGGGGCGACCGTGGCGGCCTTGCTAAAACTGCTCCAACCTCACTTGGACATCGTGGTACTCGAATCCAGCAAGTTTCCTCGCGATCATGTAGGCGAAAGCCTGCTTCCGACTTCGTGCGACATCTTTGCCGAGATGGGATGCTGGGACAAGATCGAGCAGGAGAAGTTCCCGATCAAACTCGGCGCATTCTATCGATGGGGCCAGACGCCCGATCTCGTGCGCTTCACCTTCCTACAGGACAAGTTCGAGAACTGCAAGAGACCGGGCAAGTTCGCCGGGCAGCGACAATTCACGACATGGCAGGTGGACCGGGGAGTCTTCGACAAGGTTCTGCTGGACCATGCGGCATCGCTGGGATGCCGTGTATTTGAGGATTCCCCGGTGACTGCCGTCCACAAGAAAGCGGATTCGGTGACCGGTTTGGAGGTTCGATCCGCGGCGATTCCGGACAATGTTGTTGAGGCCCGATACTACGTCGATGCCTCCGGCTCACGGGGGATGATCCGGCGGGAATTCGACGTCGAGGTCGAATATCCGACGAGTCTGCGGAATATTGCGATCTGGGACTACTGGCAAGACGCAGCTTGGATCGACCGCGAAGGCGAAGGGACTTACATCCGAATCCTCAGCCTGGACTGGGGCTGGCTTTGGTTCATCACGATTGGGGAAACACGTACGTCAGTAGGTTTGGTAACCCCCGCCGAGTATTACAAGAAGTCCGGAATGACGACGGAGGAGTTGTACGCCAGAGCAATACGTGAAGAGCCGAATATCGGGCCGCTTCTCGCCACGGCAACAAGGGAGCACCAACTCCAAGCCGACAAGGACTGGAACTACCTGTCTTCCCGCCTGGTCGGTGAGAACTGGTTTCTGGCTGGCGATAGCTGCGGTTTTGCCGATCCAATTTTATCGGCAGGAATCACCTTGGCCGTATCGGGCGCCCGCAAGGTCGCCTATTCGATTCGGGAACTGGAGGCCAAAGAACTGGATTCAGACTGGGTGCGGAGCGAGTACAACCGAACGCACCGGGCGAACATTAAGAGCCACATACGGTTTGCCGACTATTGGTACCAGGCCAACAAGAAGTTCACGGAGTTGGAGGATTACTGTGCCGAGATCGCCAAGGACTCCGGACTCTCTCTGGAACCGAAGGCGGCCTTCCAGTGGCTTGCGACCGGTGGATTCACCGACGACTACAGCGATCAACCGACGCTCGGCACATACCAGCTATCGGCAGTGAAGTCGATCATTGGCCAGTTCACCGGGGAGAGACCGGAGTGGCAAATACTACGGTTCAATCGGCTAAGGCTCGATCTGGAGAACGCTCCACGTGTACGCACTGCCACGTATCGAGACGGACGGATCAGAGTCAAGGACTCCTATGTCCGGGGTGATGCCGCACTCGTGATCGACGCGTTCTATCGCCACGCGATAATGGCGCTCGGAGCAGAGAGCGAGACGCTCAAAGTCCTCGACGCCATGCGCCGATGGATCGTGGCCCGTTTGCCGGATCACAACGATCAGCAGGCGCGGCTTATTACGCTCGAGGTTCTCGAGGCGATGTACGCTCAGGGCTGGATCCTTGGATCCTAGCCGATAACGCAGTGGCGTGAGACCGCTTAAACTCGCTCGTTACTGCGGATGAACCCGTACCAACATCCCGCCTCCCGGAGGAAGGGTCGCGGTTACCGAACCTGATGAAGCCTCCGACCACTTGCCGGTAGTTGCATCGAATACATCGACGGGGCCAGGGCCGGTGACGACGGCAGCGACCGTATTGTTGTAATCCAAGTTAGCGACGAACGTGGCTGTTGTTGATCCGCCCGTGCCGAACAACCCGATTGCAAAATCGTGCGGTTTGCCTAAGGCATCGGCTACTGTGAACGCGGAACTGGGTGGGAGGGCTTGACCACCGACGGGGATCTTGCCAACATGATAGGCCCCAATCGACTTGAGTGGTGCAAGCTGCGTGGCGAAGGCCACGAATTCTGGT
Source organism: Fimbriimonas sp. (assembly GCA_031292555.1). Classification (GTDB taxonomy): domain Bacteria; phylum Armatimonadota; class Fimbriimonadia; order Fimbriimonadales; family Fimbriimonadaceae; genus Fimbriimonas. The sequence continues at coordinate 28,398 of JARLGV010000001.1, read as the reverse complement.
AATTGCTGCTTCGCAGCATCGTAAAGAACGGTGGTTTTGGCGCCGGGCATCGTCATCATCATGCCTGCCTTGTCTCCGAATTTCGTCTGGTACGGCCCGTAGTAGTAGACGAAATAGGATAGTCCCTGAGCTCCATAGGCAAGGGAAGTTGTGCTTAGGAAGCGAAGCTCGTCGGCGTTAGGCTTTCGCCTCGAGGGGTCAAAGCTGCAAGCCTGGACGATGTTGAGGAACGGAATGCCGGCGTCGATAGCGGCTTGCCGTATCATAGCGAGATTGAGAAAGTATTGGTCGCCATCGCCCTTCGACTGAAAGCTATAGTGGTCGTAACTTAGAAGACTTGGTTTGACAATCGAGATGAACTGATCAAGGTATCCCTTGTAAGCGGTTGTCAGATCGCCAGCTACTCCAAGTTGCTGGTTGTTGGCATAGGTTGGAAAGAGGTTGATGTAGGCGAGGTGGGCGGGGTCTTTGGCCCGAAGGTGGGCAACGAGCTTGCCTAGACCCGGAAAGTCGCTCGCGCTTGGTTCATCTCTGAGGAAGTAGGCGTACATCGCCGGACTCTTCTTGACCCGTTCAATCTGATCGTCCAGGAGGGCCGTCTTCGCTGGGTCATCTAGAGTTTCTGGGGTCAGTAGGCTGCTCTGAAGCATCGTCCGTAGTCCATGCTTCTGTGCGGTAGCAAGTTCCTTTTCCTCGCACCAGACAAGGTTGAATCCGCCCGCCTTGTACTGCAGGGCCATCGCATCTTTGAGAGCCGGACCCGACCAGTAAGTCGCAATAGGCGTCCCGATCTGCCAGTTTGAGTCGTAGGCCCTGGCTCCAGCCGTGACCGTCACACTTAGTGCCGAAACCATCAAAAAAGGAACCATCGTATCATTCTCTCCCAAATTGGCTTGGCATTCCGCACCACCAGGCAAGAGGATACATTTTCTAGCGGAGAGACGAAAGACACCTGGCCTAAATCAGTTCAGGAACATCAGTCAGTTGATTCACTCGCAGTTCCGGATGCATGTGATCTCGAGACTGCAGAAGATATATGCTTCTGCCAACGGCTTGGGCCAGGCGACGTGCATTGGAGACACCGATTCGAGTAGTTTCCGGCGCAGTACCTGAGATGGGATCATATGGGAAAGCGGTGGACGAAAAGGGTTCAAACGGCGATGGACCGGTCAGTTGCCGATTCTGTGTTTCCGGGTCACCACGCGGTCAGTGAGGAAGGGCTCCGAACAAGGAGGGCATTCTTGGATGCCGAAGAGACGCGCCTCGCCGAGGATTCGGGAACAAAGGCTGCGTATGAGCGGACCGTAAACGGGGGCATCTCACGAAGTGATGCAAAGCTTCTCATTGCGGGCATCGTCGCGATCGAAGTACAGCGAGCGCTAGAGAACCAAGAGATCTATGGCCGTGGGACCTATTTGCGTGGGTCGACGATCTCCCAAATTTGCCGCAAGTCTAGACAGTGCCAGACGACCACCGAAATCGATGGAGGCGGAGTTCGACCTGAGCCATTCGGAGCGCTAGGTGCGGAAAGGCAATTTGCGATTTCCCAGATAGGTTCGCCTGAACTGCCATTGCCGAGTGACTGTAGATTCAGCCAGGTGCGCGACGGGCGGATAACCGGCTAAGGTGAGGCGTGGAACCAACGTTCGAGATCTATCTGTACGGCATGATCGTTCGTACTACGGCGCACCTTTTGAAAGACCGCTACCCGGACGTCGACGGCTACGGCGAGATTGTGGAAACGCACCGGTTCGCGGGGGGAGAAACCGGCGCAGCGGCCGTGTTGCTTGCCAGTTGGGGAAATCGCATCGTCGTCGGGGGGCCATTTTTAGGTAACGAAACACGCGAACCCATACTCGGCTTACTTGGCGAACGAGGGATCGACTGCTCGAAGTTGGAGTTCGATCCGGAGTTTGACGGCGTTGAGGACCTGGTACTTGTCGCGGGGACGACTCGCACGGTCTTCGGCTCGTTCGGTGGGTATTTCAGCGCTGCCAAGAAGCGCTGGTCCCGGCCAGACGAAGAGTCGATCATGCACGCGTCGGTCGTCGGCGTCGATCCCTTCTTTGGCGCCGAGTCGGAAGAGGTCGCCGATATGTGCCGGGCTCATGGGAGGCCCTGGGTGACCATCGACTGCCCGCCTGAGAGTCCATTGCACACGGGATCGGCAGTCACCGTCGTGTCAGCCGAGTACCTACGGGACCACAATCGAAACGACGATCCCCGGGAGTTGTTGCGGGCCTACGCCGACATGGGCGCCGGACTCACGATCTTCACCTTCGGCGCTAAAGAGATTCTGTTTGCTCGACGGAAAGAACCGATACGGTCGACTCCAGCGTACGTGGTCCCGGTCAAGAGCACGCTCGGGGCCGGCGACTCCTTCAAGGCGGCGGTCATCCATGCGGTTGCATGCGGACAGACGGACCAAGAGCTTGTCGGATTCGCTGCCGCCACCGCCGCATGTGTCTGCACCCGATTCCCGATGGCATCGGACCCACCTGGGCTTGCCGAGATCCACGCTCTTTGCCGGGGATCCCATTACTAGCTCGGCTGAGCGTGGATCTCTACACGAGATCGGATAGCGATGTGAACTCGCCAAGCCACGGTTCGACGTTTCTCCAGCGGTCTAGGCTCGTCGTATAGATAGGCTGCCTAGCTTGCCAACGGCTCGGTGTGACAATTTCGGATGAACGCCGCTCGTGGTGGAGAACGGAATCGTCCCAATCCAGGCCAAGGTAATCCACGAGACCGGGCAGCACTTCGTCGCGCCGCAGCACAAGATCCTCATAGCGCACTTCGAACAGGCGGTTGCCCGGCAAAACGCACTTCCAGTGATCCATGAGCCTGCAGTACTCCCAGTAGGCATGTACGATATGAGCCTTGTTGAACGCGAACCGAGGAGGCTCCAGCCCAAAATCCGTCGAGTAGATGGATAGACATGTATCGATCGGGTGGCGACGAACGTGAATGAAGCGGGCATTGGGGAAGGCCGAATGAATGAGCCCGACATGAAGATAGTTCATCGGCATCTTGTCGATCACTCGCTTGGCGGTTGGGCCGAACGACCTGAGGAGTCGGCGATATCGATCGGCGACTTCAGCCTGAAAGCCATGGTCGACGTTGCCTTGATAGACGCGCCTTAACATGCGTAGGGACTCGGATTCCCAGAATAGCTGCTCGCCGGCAGACGCGATTCGCGGATGGGCAGTCAAGATGGAATCCAGCAAGGTGGTTCCTGAACGGATCATGCCGACTACCAATACCGGCAGTTCTGAGCCCGTTCCTGATCCCGCATGTCGGGCAAAGAACGCCGAATCGAAGTGGCGAATGACAAGATCGATCGCGCGATGCTCGTCTTCAGGCGAGTACTGAAGCCGGCTGCCGACGGCGGCCCACGCCGTATCGTTGGCCCGGTCAAATTGCTCAATCGACGATGCGAAGTCGCCCAAGTCATTCAGTGCTTTGCCAAGCGCGAATCCGATGGCGATCTTGTCTGTCGCACTCCGGCTGGGATCCAGCGCCATGTCCCTAAGGGCGCCTACGATCTGGGAGTCTTCAAGCCCGATTCGTTTTGAGTGAACCAGGTCGACATATGCCTTGCTGAGGCCAGGTTCGAGCCTGATGGCCTCCCGAAGCGCTTCGATAGCCTTGTCGAATACGCCTTTCCGCTGGAACAGGCTGGCCAGAAAGACGTGGGCCGACGGTATCCGAGGGTTTAGGTCCAGTGCCGCTTGGATCTCGGAGAGGCTCTCATCAGACTTGGATTGTGAGGCCAGCGCAATCGCAAGGCGGTAGCGAGCGTCTGCATCCTCGGGGGTCAGCTGGACTGCACACCGGAAATTGGCTTCGGCCCGGGCATACGCGCTCTCTGCCATCGCTTGCTCCCCCGTGCGCAAGTATTTCGAAACGGGCGAATCGCTCATCGACTCTCCATATTCTGCACGTTCGGCTTCCATTACGGGCTCAAAATGAAGATCGGGTCGCCATCCAGGTGGATAGCGACCCGATCGGCGCTTTCAATGAGCGCAGACTAGAAGGCGGGAACGATCCCGTTCGTCGGCTGACATGCGACGCCATAGACGTTAATGGCATAGTAGAACTGGTCGGCTGCTTCGGAGTCGGTAACCGTCCATACCTGGCCCGTGATGCATCGCGCCCAGCCCTTGTCGGCGCCGGTGGCGAGGTGCGGCGTGCCCGTCGGCCAGTAGAACATCTTCGGAAGCTGGCTAGACTTGGCATGGCCGTCGCAATACACGTAGTTTGCGGACCCAGTCAAACCACCACCGCCGTGCCGGTTCGGCTCTTCGCGATCGTAGTAGCCGTCGCTGGTACCCGTCGCATTCTTGTTAGGAATGCCGTTTAGGTTATACGTGTCGTAGTAGCTAAAGAAGTTCTGCGGTCGTCCGACCATGCCAGCCTCGCCGGAATCTCCAGCAAAGACGGTCTGTGCCGGTCGCACGACGTCGTTCGCGTTCCGCCAGATATAGGCGAGCGAGCTCGAACTCTGACAGACATAGGTGAAGCACTGGCTCAGACCCATGCTTCGCAACGTTTGGGGCTTGGAGTCAGACGGGCAGTGCCAAACGCCGCCGTAACCGTCTGTTGGAGGCGAGCCATCCTTAACGTAAGGAAGTAGATGTGCGTCCCAGTAGAACTGAGGACCGTCGGACCCGCCCATTGCGGCAAGCGTGCCGGCTACGTTATAGCGGGTCGCCAAGTTGGTCGTCGACGTGTACAGGCCATAGAAGTCCGACCAGGTCGGATAGCCGTCGTCGTTGTCTCCGGAGTACATGGTGAGGGCGAGCCCCATCTGCTTGGTGTTGCTGAGGCATGCGGTCTTCTTTGCCGCTTCCTTTGCCTGAGCGAAGACTGGGAATAGGATCGCTGCCAAAATCGCAATAATTGCGATAACGACAAGGAGTTCAATAAGCGTAAAGCCTTTTTTCATGATATCTACCCAATGAATGCGGGGCGCGTCGCACCCGCCGGACAGCTTTTGTCAGGGACCGTAACAATGGCTAATCGTCTTTCTTTTGAAGGAACGGATCGCTCTTGCTGTCGGTGTGCTTGTAAAAGTCTGATGATGCCTTCGATTGCGTTTCGGCCTTTGGGGAGTTGCCGCATCCCTGAATAGAAACGAGCGATAGAATCATGATCAATAGGATGCTGCCGCGTTGCAGTAAAACTTTCGATGCAATGCCGCTACGTAACGTCTTAACGCCTCGATAACTATTCACCGTAACATTCTAGGTGAGGAGGAGGTGAGTGTCAAGGTGATTCTTTGCGGATTAGAGATCCCTAATCTAGGAGCATTTCACCGGCGAGGCATCAGCGAAGGGTTTCCGCCGTTGTTAGGAATCGTTTGCCGAGGGGCGATTTCCGCGTAACTGTGCCGATCAACCCATGATGATGGACACTTCGTGGACACGGCCATCCCCGACTATCGGCAAGGGGAACGCAGGGTCGGAATCAATCCCGTCGAGCGCAACCGACCGAACTCCTCGGCAAATGCCGTGTGGATTGGAAACCGTAATCCGATACGTGTCTCCCCGAAAATGGCGAGTCGCAGTAAAGCCGTGCCACTCACGAGGGATGCACGGATCTATGCGGATTCCATGATAGTCCGGCTTGATGCCGAGTATGCCCTGGCTGACGCTCACGAACGTCCACGCGGCCGTTCCCGTAAGCCAGCTGTTCTTTGCCTCGCCATAACAGGGCGCGTCCCTGCCGGCGATCATTTGGGCATATACGTAGGGCTCGCTTCGATAGGTCTCGATCTGATCCTGTTTGGCGCTTGGGCAGATGGACAGGTAGTACTCCAGTGCCCGATCACCATCGCCGAGGTGGCACCAGGCCAGGTGAATCCAGGTGTTGTTGTGGCAAAAGATCCCTGCGTTCTCCTTGACGCCAGGGGGATACGAGGAGACCTCGCCTAGGTTCAAATAGTATTTGGAGTACGCCGGTTGCTGGAGTACGACCCCGTTCTTGGTATAGAGCCGGTTGTGCACGCTTGCCATCGCCTTGGCTGCTCGGCCGTTCAGGGCGCCCGCCCCACCGAGCACGCACCAGCCTTGACTCTCGATGAAAATTTGACCCTCGGTACAAAGCTTGCTGCCGATCGGATCACCGTTCCGGTCGTAAGCCCTCCGGTACCATTCGCCGTCCCAGGCCACGTCCTCGACCGTGCAGAGCATCGTCTCTCGCATCTCACACATTCGGTCGGCATCTTCAGGGCGGTTCAGGTAGGCGTATAGATCCGCCATCTCTTTTGCGGCGTAGAGAAAGAGCCCAGCAATCATAACCGACTCTGCCTTGGAACTCTCAAGGTCGGTTAGTCCGCCCGTCTGATACGGTTCGCCTGGTTCGGTCGAGAAGCAATTCAGGTTCAGGCAGTCGTTCCAGTCGGCACGTCCGATAAGTGGCAGGCCGTTCGGACCTCTCTTTTTCATCGTATAGGCGATCGACGTCTCCAAATGATGAAGAAGCGTCTCCTTTGAGGAACCTCCATCATAGACGCCATCCGCATACCCTATTGCCTCGTCGAGGATCGAAGCGTCTCCCGTCTCTTTGATGTAAGCGCATGTTCCGAGGATCAGCCAGAGGTGGTCATCGTAGAAGTCGCCTCCAATTTCCGCATTGCCTTTCTTGGTTAGGGGCTGATATTGATGAAAACAAAGGCCACTGCTCAGCTGAGTGGCGGCAATATCGAGGAGTCTCTGACGCGCTCGGGCAGGAATCAGGTGTACGAACCCGAGGATGTCTTGGGCAGAATCGCGAAAGCCCATTCCTCTGCCGATTCCGGTCTCATACATTGAAGCCGACCGGCTCAGATTGAAAGTTGCCATGCACTGATACTGATTCCAAACGTTCAGCATGCGATTGGCGTGTTCGTTGGGACACTCCGTCTGGAAGCGGCTCAGCAACTCCGTCCAGTAGGCGGTGAGCCCTTCAAACGCCGCGTCGACCGCGACCGGGTCGCGGTACTTCTCGATCAGGTCACGAGCCCCTTGCTTCTCAGCTACAAACGGCGATGTGAATTTGGGTTCGGATTGCTCGACGTAAGCAAGGATGAAGGTGAAGGTCTTTTCCTCATACGCTGCCAAATCGACGACCACTTGGTGTGCGCCGATTGGGTTCCATCCGAAAGCGACGGAATTCGTGCAGGCTCCCGAAAATGGGACGAGGGCTTCGTGAAGTCCTTCATGGATGCCCACAAAGCGATCTCGAGATGTGTCGAATCCTACGATCGGCTCCGTGCAGGCGAATACTGTGTAGTGGTTTCGCCGCTCGCGGTATTCGGTCTTGTGGTAGATCGCCGAGTCTTCAATCTCGACCTCTCCAATCGAATACGTCCGCTGGTAGTTCGTCATGTCGTTCAATGCTTCGTAGAAGCAGAACTCCTGATAGGAGAAGATCGACGGCGCCTTTCGGCTGGCTGACTTGTTTCGAACCGTCACCTTCCACAGTTCCAGGTTTTCACCCAGGGGGACGAAGAATAGGCATTCGACTTCCAGACCGTCCTTCTCGCCGGAAATGCGCGTGTATCCCAGCCCGTGCCGGCATTCGTATTCCACACCTGCCGCCTTTACGGGCTTCCATCCCGGATTCCAGACGTTGCCGCCGTCATTTACATAGAGGTATCGCCCGCCGAGATCGTACGGGACGTTGTTATAGCGATATCGCGTCAACCGGCGAAGTTTGGCGTCCTTCCAGAACGTATATCCGCCCGCAGTGTTCGTGCATAGTCCGAAGAACTCATCTTGCCCCAGGTAGTTCAGCCATGGAAGCGGAGTGTCCGGTCGAGTTATCACATACTCGCGAGCCGCATCGTCAAAGTATCCGTAGCTGTTGGGCGCATCGGTGCGCTGGGCTTCGTTCATAACACTCGACTCAATCTTACCGGTCCAGCCGGCAAGTTAACGCGTTTTGTCACGAGTGGAGGCGCCTCCATCCGATTGCTCAGGTCAGCGCGTAACCAGGATGTCGAATGGGATGCCGGAAACGCTCAATCCGGCCTCCTTGACGACTGGTTTCACTGTCGCCCTACCCAACGATGCGCCAATGCGGAGTTGAATGGCGATCGTCGTCGACTTGAGTGGCTCAATTTGCAACGTACGCCATGAGTCAGTGACCCAACCCGTCGGTAAGCCCATCGAGACTTCTCCTCGCATCCGCGACGGCGACGGATTATAGACCGTCGTATAGACCGTGATCATTGAACCCGGTTGGGCCTCGATTGGCGAGTCGGTGGCTATTATCGGTCCATGGTTTCGTGCCCTCAGGATGAGCGCATAGGAGTCGACATGCGGAATTGCCCAACTCGTGTCGGTGAGAGTAGTCGGGCCTGAAAGCCACCGGCCGCTCCGTTCGTGGGCAGGGACGAGCGAGAACGATAGTTCGCGTGGGGCCGAGGTAGACGACTTCAGAACCACTTTGTCGAGCGGATCGATTGGCTTGGATTTGTCGGCCGGATTGGCAATTACCAAGATCGAGTTGCCTCGCAGATCAGTTAGGCACGAAGCATCGACGTAGCCAGGGCTGTCGATCTGCGCGACCGGAAGGACTCCGGCAAGCGACCGGATCCATGATGCGAAAAGGGCTGGCGCAGCGGATTTGAGGGTCTCGCCTAACGGCAGTCCGGCATTTCCTGCAAGCATGATCGCCTGTCCTTTGCCGTAACGATGGCTCACGATCGCAGGGGTTTGGTCGCCAAACGATGCGATCGTGCCGGCCTCCCTCTGTTCGATACCGCGAGTTGTCTGAAGACTAAGATCGCCCCCGGACACTGTCACATTCAATCGCTGTGATTGGGTATGTGCGATTGTCCGGCAGCCGAATACCCTGTCCAGTCCGAACCCCGGACATGTCCCCAGGGCCTTTCCCCAATCGTCGGACATACCGAGCGAGGCGTCGGCGATGGCGAGGCCGCCGCTGCCGACAAAGCGCGTCAACGCACTAGCCAGCGCCTGATCCATTGGCGCCTGCGAGGGCAAGATCAGTGCTCGGTAATTAACCTTCTTCGCCTGGCGAATCGATTGGGCAGAAACGATATCGACGGCAATGTGGGCTTGAGCCAACGAAGCATAGTAGCCTTGAATCGTGCGATCAACCTCTGATGCAAAGTCACGGGCCGATAGGCCCCTTTGAGGGATGAGAAACGAATCCGAATCTACAACGATCGCAACCTCGCGTGTCGGATTCCGGAAGGATCCAAGATCAAGCATCTGAGCAGTGGCAGCGGTTTCTCGGAGCGCCGCCAACCGGAGGTTGAACTCCCCGTTGGTGAGTCGAAACTCATCTTGGCCGTTCAGAGTCCACACGAGCACTCCATTCGCGCCGTGCCCGATATAGGTCCAAAGGTCGCTTGCCAGACGGTCGGCTCGTTGTCGGTCGGACAGCTTGGGGAATCGAGTTGGCGAGTATGATTCGCACTCCGCCACATAGACAGGTTTGCCTTCGGCCGCTCCCCGCGTCATGTCCATGGAGTAACCGGGAAACGACTTCGAACTCCATTCGGATCCGGGATAGATATCGATCGTCGCGATATCCATCGTTCTGGTAAATCGGTAGTTGTCGCCGACTCGTAGCGGATACCAGTTATCGATTGGCCCCGAGAGATTGGTCGTGGCGGGCAATTGCGGCTCGACTCGACGAGCAAAACCCCTTTCCCAGGTGAGAAAGTCGGTGACAACTTCGGCGTTGGCTCTTCGCCAGTCGGCCCACGCCGCGAGGGTTTTGGGTGTAGGGAAGTCACGGGGTGGCTCGACCGTTGCGAACGAATCGAACGCGGTCCCCCAACATCGATTCAGGTCGGCGATGGACGGGTGCTGAGTAGGAAGCCACTTCCTGAACGCGGCAATCGTATCGGCGTTGTAATCGAAGATTCGGTTGTCAAGCCAAAAGAGCCCGGGCTCATTGTGCAGCAAGAGCGCCTCTACGTTGTTGAAGGGCCCGAGGGCTTTGAGATAGGAGGAGAAGTCCTTCTCCAACTCACTTCGAAAGTGCTCGCTGGCATAGGAGTACTGGGGCCAAGCCTGGCCGTCGTACTCCACCGCCCACGATTGCTTGCTCGGCACGCCGGTCTTGCCGTTCTGATCGACAAAGTAGGCGTCTTTGAATTCGAAGAATCGGGAATCGGGGTAGTGACTACCCAGTTGCAGCAACACCTTAACGCCATGCAGATTCAGTTCCCGGATGGCCCTCTTGTGTGCATCGGACGCCCATCCGTAGCCGCCTCCGGTGATACGGGCGAAGTTGCATCCGGTCTCCCAGAACAGATTCTTGACAGCCTGCGATGCGTCCGGTTGCCATTCGGCTCCGATCAGAAACGGTTTCGACCGATCCGAGTTCGAGTGGCTCGTCGATTGCGCGAGCAATGCGCATGAAACGAGCCAAGGGGACAAGGTTGAGCACCATTGCCACATGTGATCACGTTACCGGAATTGGAGGCGATCGGGCGGGATTTGTCGTCGCCAGGCTGCCAGGTTTCAGCCGTCTCTGCTACTTCGACAATCGATCCAGCCAAGCGATGAGCAAATCGGGCCATGTTTGGAGCCCAGGTTCGTGGGTTCGCAATCCATAGCCGTGTCCTCCGTGAGGAAAGAGGTGGAGTTCGACAGGGACTTTCGCCACATGACAAGCATGGGTGTAGGCGAGGCTCCCTTCGATCGGGATCGGATCGTCCATCGCTTGGACGATGAATGCAGACGGAGTATGGCTGGTGACACTCAATTCCGGAACCAGGTCAAGGGTATCGGGCCTGTTCAGGTAAGCCGGGTAAATCAGCACCGTGAAATCAGGCCGATAATCCAGTTTGTCGGTCGAATCGACGTCGAGGTAAGTGGCGCCTTCCGTTGTGGAGGTCACGGCCGCCGCATGGCCTCCGGCGGAAAACCCCATAATGCCAATTCGATTAGGCGTCAACCCGTATTCGGTGGCGTGCGAACGAAGTAGTCGTAGCGCCCGCTGGGTGTCTTGGAGCACGACCTTGTGGAGCGGCTTGTCTTGTTCCCGGTTGGGGAGGCGGTACTTCAGAACGGCAGCATGGATGCCCGCGAGGTTCAGTCGGGTTGCGATTTCCCACCCTTCATGCTCGATCGCCTCAATGAAATAGCCACCACCCGGGCAAATCAACACCGTCGGGGCCCCTGGCTTGGCACTCTTCGAGCGAAAAACCTCGAGTGTCGGCTTCGACACGGATTTGACGATCAGGAAATCGGAATCCGCGCTTTTCTCCTGACTTTCTTGATCGGTACGTGTCCAACCGCCGGGATTTCCGGTTGGCCAGAGCGTGAGAAGTGGGTGAGTCACCTGCTGCTGGGAACTGCTCATACACCATAAGGATAGGCCGAACGCGAGGCAAAACATGACTCCATTATGGAGTCGGGAAGGATATCACCGGTTCGAATGCGGGGCGGGGCATGTCGACATCGCCAAGCGTCTTGAGCTTCGCCGGAATCGGTCGTTCATCCTCTGTATAATGGCCGTGAATGGTTGGATTTCTGATGGCCTTGCCTCTGGCGGTAGCCATTATTGGACCGGCGCCCCGCGATCCATTCAAGTGGCCATTTCGTTCGACGTCGATCTGGAATATGCCTATCGGCAGTGAGGCTCAACTGGTACCCGTTCATATCCTAACTGCAGACGGCGCCGGCATCGACCATGAGCGCTTCTACCGCCTCAGCAGTGCCGACAAGCTTCAACCGATTTTGCCTCCGTCTGGATGGGAGAAGCGGTGGCCAGGGGATTCATCCAAACGATTGGGGACGATACCGATTCCCGACGATCTTATCGTCCCCGATGCTCGGAAGGGATACACCCCTAACGAATGCTGTGCTTTTGTATTGCCAGACGGCCATTCGCTGGTGCAGTTGGAGCCAACCTGCCGCGCCGAAAAGGGAATGCCGATCATCGGATATCCTCGGTACGGCGAGGATCTCTTCGGCGACGGCATCTTGGGCGTCCATTGGGGTTCGGGGCTATCCGCCATAGGCGGCTCCATTCGACTGGGCGAATTGACCTCGCCATTGCCGATCCGACATGCCTTGAAGATCAATCTCTGGGGCAAGAACATCTACTTTGGGTCGGACCTGGCTGGCTTCAAATGGCCGGCTGATCGTCACGACGACGGGGCGGCGCGGTCTTACCAAGGCACTGACCGCAACATCGTTATGGGATGCCTCTTCGCTCTGGCTCCCAGGTTGACACCACAGGGAGTGGGGATCAGAACCCCATTGGGTAGAAAGCTATTCCAAGCGTTCCAAGACTATGGCGCCTACCTTTCGGATGACGCCGGCTGGAATCACTACGACCTGTGTTGCGAATTCGGGGTTTGTGAGGAAGTCCGGAAGGCATTCGGGATCGAGATGGACGTCAATTCGGGTGACTATTTCAGCGACTTGATAAGGATCGTCGGTTCGCTCAGTGTGGTGGCGAACAACGGACCTAAGTCGGTAGGTGGCGGAGGTGTTCCACGTAGGCCCTTGGCGCCGCCGCTACAGCCCGTAGAGCGACGCTAGCGCTGGATGAGTTCATTCCTCAACAGGAGTTGGCCCTGCGCGACGCGCCATTTTTAGAAAGAACACGGCGGGAATAATAGCAAGGAACAGAAGGAGGATGAGTAGAAACGCGTCGTCGTAGCTCATCACCAGGGACTGAAGGGTCACGGTACGGTCGAGGGCGCCGACGGCGGCTTGATGGGCGACTCCGGGGAGATAGCCCTTCGCCACCAATCCGCCCTGGACCATATGCATCCATCGGGTCGCCTCCAGATTGCCGTAGGTCAGATGAGAAACAAGGGTGGCGCGGTGGAACGCGGCCTGATTCGTGACGTACGTTCCCAAGATAGCGATGCCGAACGACCCGCCGAGTTGGCGCGATAGATTGATGAGGCCAGAAGCCTGTTGAGCGTCCTTAGGCTCGACGCAACCGTAGGCGACCTGATTGGAAGGGGTCGAAAGGAATCCAAGGGCAATACCCCGGATAAGGAGGGCCGACCTGGTATCCGGCTCACCGCTCGCGATCGTCATGTGCCCCAACTGCCACATCGATTCCATTAACACCAGAATGCCGATAAACATCAGAATCCGTGGGTCGACAAGAGGCTTCTTGCCGTTGAGCAGTTTGCCGCAAAGTAATGCCATGCATCCAGACGCAATCCCGCCTGGCACCAGCACGAGACCCGTCTGGGTGGGAGTGAAGCCGAGGATGGTCTGGGTGAACATTGGGAAGAGATAGACCCCTCCAAACAGAGCAAACCCGACAGCCGCGAGCAGCATGATTGAGAAGCTCAGCGTCCGGTTCTTCAGGATGTTGAAATCGACGATCGGACTCTTGTTGAGCGGAGTCAGTTCCCACCAGACCATCGTGGACAGACTGACCACGGAAAGAATCGAGAGGCGGAGAATCGTCGCGTCGTTGAACCAGTCATTCTGCTGTCCCTCCTCCAACACGTATTGCAGCGAGCCAAGGCCGACGGCAAGCAGCCCGGCGCCGGTCCAGTCGATCTTGGCCTTCGGATTTCGCATGCCGGGAGGGTCGTGGAGGAAGGATGTCACGAGCAGCATCGATCCCAAGCCGATTGGGACGTTGATGAAGAAGCACCAGTTCCACGTATAGTTGTCGGTGATCCAGCCTCCTAGGGCTGGTCCCACCGTCGGCGCAACGATGATGCCGAGAATGAATATCGCCTGGACGATTCCCTGCTCTTCGAGGGGGAAGATCTGCCGCAGAGTCGCCTGGGCCGTCGACATAAGGGCAGCGCCGCCAGCTCCCTGGACGATTCGCCAGAACACAAGCTCAAGCAAGGAGTGCGACATGCCGCACATGAACGACGACAGGATGAACAGGAAGATCGAGAACGTCAGGTAGTTCTTGCGCCCGAATCGCCCGGCGAGAAAGGCGGTCATCGGCAGGACGACAACGCAGGATAGGATGTATCCCGTCGAGACCCAGCCGATTTCCTGGTAGGACGCCCCCAGGTTGCCAGCCATCTGGGGAAGCGCCACGTTGATGATGGTCGCGTCGAGAACCTGCATGATCGCGGCCGTAATCAGGCCAAGCAGAATGATCCAGCGGTTGCGGGCGACATCTTCGAGGTACTCCCGATGGGCGGCCGCATGATCGTGCCTTCCTTGTTCCGAACCGCCGTGAGCAACCGCAGCCAAAATTCAGTCGTCCTGATCGGCCAGCGCTAAAGCCGGATACGCCCAAATCGCTGGCTTCGAGTTTTGGACGAAGCGGCCCTACGATAGGTCCATGTCAAACGGCCCCTATCCTAAGTGTCAGGAACTGGTGTCCCAGAGATAATCGGGGTTCTCGCGAAGGCGCTCGCTGACAAACTCTCGTAGCCGACCGGCTTGAACGAGGCGGCAAGGAGCCGAGGCGACTACTCCCTTCGTTTGGATGCCGAGCCGGTCCAGGTCCTCGTCGAGCACCATGAACCGCCTGGGTCTCCACGAATGGAACCTCCCCTCTCGCAGCCGTTCAATCCCGTCGTAGCCCGTCACCCGGCAGATTCCAGGTCCGATGAGTGCTCCGGGGACGTCCACAACCTCCTCAATCATGTGAAGGCTGGTGTTGCGCTCTTGGTCGACGCCCAACAACAGGATAAGCCCGGTGCCTGACCTCGGGCTGCACAATCGGTCGTAGGGGCTGCCTATGCCACAGATTCCGTCGTCGTAATGGCCTTCGGTGATCCATTGGGCATCCGCCCCGATAGCGGTGACGCTGTGAGTCGGGTGAACACTTCGAATCGCGCCCGGCCAAAGTCGGGCGGTTTCCGGCACGATCCCTACTTTTGCGCTCGGCGTATGGCAGACATCGAAGGTCGGTGGGGTTTCCGGGCTGGCGTCCACCCACGTGTGGGCCGGGAAAAGCGCGGTCCCGTTAGGGCCGACAGCATCCAGCATGGCTGCGATAAGGTCGGAGGGCGATCCGCCCTGGCCAAGCGATTTGAAGCTGGAGTGAGTAAGGACGGAGTCGCCTTGCCGGATGCCCAGCGAGCGCAAATCGGATACCAGGGATTCCTGCGTCCAACTCATAGATGTAAGGCTGCGAGGTCGGCGGTTGAGAGTTCGACGGTCGTGGCGCGCACGGCGTCGTCGAGATGCTCCGGGTCCTTCGTTCCGACGATCGGGATAACCGGGAAGAGCTGGTTGAGCAGATAGGCCAGTGCGATCTGGTTGGGAGTGGCGCCTCGCTCTTTTGCCAGCGCTTGGGCAGCGGCAAGTCGCGCTCGATTCTTGTTGCTTTGGTAATCGTGACCGCGTGCGCCATCGGTCGCGAAGAAGCCATTCGCCGTCGACGAGAACGGGGCAACTGCGACGTGATGTGCCGTCAAGGAAGAAAGCTCGCTCTCAAGGACATAGCGCAAGGCTCCGGGTTGGGTCATGTCGGACCATCCGGGACTGGCGAGGCT
Organism: Fimbriimonas sp.; assembly: GCA_031292555.1. Taxonomy (GTDB): domain Bacteria; phylum Armatimonadota; class Fimbriimonadia; order Fimbriimonadales; family Fimbriimonadaceae; genus Fimbriimonas. The sequence goes on along the minus strand of JARLGV010000001.1, from coordinate 12,980 downwards.
CCACTGATTCTGCAAGACCACGAACGGGGGGATTCCCTTGGAGGCGGCATAGGCGTTTGCCGCCAGGTAGCGGTCGACCGACCAATTGCTTGCCCCGAGGAATCGAACTCGACCCGATGAGACGAACTCGCTGCAAAAGTCGACGATCTCGGAAACCGCCATCCTGGGGTCGTCGCGGTGAAGGTAATAAATGTCGACGCTGGGGATACCGAGTCTTTGCAAACTCTCGTCCAGGTCTTTGCGTACAAGCTCGGGTGACATGAACCGATCCGGCCGTGGGTAACCGTTCATGCCGATATGGCCGCCTTTGGTCGCGATCACAATCCGGTCCCGACCAAACTCACGAACGGCGGCGCCCACAAACTGCTCGCTCGCCCCGCTTTCGCCATCGGACCAAAAGCAGTAGCAATGGGCGGAATCGACGAAGTTTCCCCCTGCATCGACGAACTGGCCTAAAAGCTTCAGGCCATCGGCGATCGGGAACGATCGATCGAACCCGCCCATGCCATAGCAAAGCCGTGAGACCGAGAGATCTGTGCCGGGAATTGTAGTCGATTCCATTCGAAATCCTTAATGCAGGTACGGCTTCAAAACATCCCGGGCGATTAGGAAACCGCGTTTGACGAGTTCCTCGGTTCCTTCGAAAGCGCGATCCTCGTGCTCGATGCTGAGGACGTGGTCGTAGCCGACTTCATATAGCGCGCTTATGAATGCGGCCCAGTTGACCTGCCCGAGTCCCGGCAGGCGAGGGACCTGCCAGCCCATACCGGCGGAGAGGATTCCGTTCTGATAGAGGCCTTCGCGGTCGACGCGGAGGTCTTTGGCATGGACATGGAAGATTCGGTCCCTGAAGTCGTGCACGACGCGCTCTGCGTCGATGAACTGCCAGAGGAGGTGCGACGGGTCGAGGTTCAATCCAAAGTTGTCGTCTGGGATGATCTCGAACATCCGACGCCAGATCGCAGGACTGATCGCCAGGTTGTTCCCGCCGGGCCATTCGTCGTACGAGAATATCATCGGGCAATTCTCAATCGCGATCTTCACCCCATGCTCTCGTGCAAATCGAACGAGTGGGGGCCAAACTTCGCGAAATGTCTCGAAGTTCGCCTCGATGTTTTTGTCCTTGTCCCTGCCGACAAAGGTTCCCACGATCGGTACGCTCAACATTTCTGCCCCCAGGATCACCTTTTCCAGGTGCTCCCAAACCGCGTTGCGATGGGCTGGATCTGGATGGAGTGGATTAGGGTAGTAGGCAAGGGAAGAGATCGCCAAGCCGGCGCCTGAGATCTCCCTTCTGATGCGATCCGCCTCGGCTTGAGTGAGCGCGCCAACGTCGATGTGGGTGACGCCCGAGTAGCGCCGGTCGGACTTTCCGACCGGCCAACAGGCCAGTTCCAACATCTCGAAACCGTTTGCAGCCGTCCATTCGATCAACTCTGTCAACGATAGCTCCGGCAGTGCCGCGCTCATCAAGCCAAGTTTCATCGGTTACCCCACCTTGATCTCATCGAGACGAACCCAACGGTCTGTCGTTGCACTCAGGTAGATCGCCTCACCGATGAGCAGTTCGTAGTGACCGTCCGCGAACGTCGGATATTTAGTCGGCGCCCCTGGATTCTTCATCGCATGGTCGACGTCCCGATAGAGGTGCTTGAAGGTATCCGGGAACCCTTCGTTGTGCCCGCCCGGATAGGACGTGATGTCGCGCGCTTCCGGACTCAGAAGGCCGGGGTCCTTGATCAGAATCTCGTTCGGTCGATTGCGGTGGCCGATCCAAAGCTCATTCGGAACCGTCGAGTTCCATGCGAGGGCCTCTTCCGAACCGTCGATTTCGAACGTCAACTGGTTCTTGCGTCCGGCGCAGAGCTGAGACGCGGTGACCACGCCACGAGCGCCGCCTTCGAACCGAATGAGCACCGAAGCGTAGTCTTCGGTATCAATCGGATAGTCTTCGGTCGCATTCGGGTCGGCGGTCGCATAGGTGGCGATCGGGCCAGTCGGTTTCTTGCGCGTCTTATGCAGCGTCTTGAAATCGGCCATGACCGACTCGATTCGAAGGCCGGTGATGAAGGTGATCAGGTCGAGCCAGTGAGAACCGATGTCGGCGATTGCCCGCATCGAGCCGCTGAACTGCCTTTCCAGACGCCAACTCCAGTCAGTTGGGTAGAGCAGCCAGTCTTGTAGGTAGCTCCCGTGAACGGCAACCAACTCTCCAAGCTCGCCCTTCTGGATGCGAGCCTGCGCCTCGTGGGCCAGAGGATAGTAGCGAACATTGAAGTTAACCGCGGCGACCAAACCGGTCTTCTTGGCGAGCTCAACGAGTTCGGCCGACTCCTTGATGTTCATCGCAAGCGGCTTCTCGCACAGCACGTTCTTGCCTGCCTCCAAAACCGCCTTGCATTGGGCGTAATGCAAATGGTTCGGAGACGTGATATGGACGAGATCGATCGTCGGATCCGCGAGCAGTGCCTCAAGGCTCTCGTAGATCTTCCCATCGCCCATGGCGCTCTTTCGAGCTTGCGCCAAGCTCTCGGAGACCTCAACAAATCCTACGACGTCGACTCCGATGCGGCGCAAAGCCTCGACGTGAACCGGTCCAATAAAGCCGGCTCCAACTACTCCTGCACGTACTGCTGCCATTAACAGCCTCCTTGTGTTGTCACAGTGCGCCTTTCGCTTGACGCGCTTCGAATGCATCCAGCATGGCCGCGGTTGCGGTCGCGCCGACTCGAGTCGCGCCCGCATCGATCACATCCAAGAGTGCCTCCAGCGTTCTCACGCCGTGGGCAGCCTTGACCTGTACCTCGGGGCCAACCGTTGCTCGCATGAGACGCAAGTCTTCAAGCGTCGCGCCTGTGGGAGCGAATCCGGTGGAGGTCTTCACAAATTGCGCTCCAGCCGATTCTACCGCGTGATATCCTGCGACCTTCTGGTCTTGGTCGAGATAGGCATTTTCAAGGATCACTTTAATAAGTGCGCCCTTTCCTGCCTCCACGATTTGTCGGATTTCCTCTCTCACATAGTCGACCTCGCCAGATCGCAGCTTGCCGATGTTGATTACCATATCCAGCTCGACAGCACCAAGCGACGCCGCTTCAGATGCCTCGAATACCTTGGTGGTGGTAGTGGAACCTCCATGTGGGAACCCGATGACGGTACTCACGGCGACTTCGGAACCCCGGAGGATCTCGCACGCCAGCGTCACGTGATACGGCTTGACGCATACCGAAGCCACATCGTACTTAAGAGCGATCGCGCATCCTGCCTTGACGTCGTCGTCGGTGAGTTGGGGCTGTAGCAGCGAATGGTCGATCGTCTTCGCCAGTTGATGTTTGGTGATCGTTTTGATGTCGAGTGAACTCATGAATGCTCCTATGGAACGACTTCGGCCGGGAACACCGCGTCGATTTGGCCGGGTGCCCGAACCTGGAAACCACCCGGTCCCTGCAACGCCACAACGTAGGAGCAGAGATCGGGCCTTACGAATCGTAAGGTTCGCTCGATGGGGAGCGAGCCGCGGGCATAACAGACGCGAACACTGGCAAGCAACGCCGAAGCGATTGGGACATCCAATTGGCGGGCGAGCCGGCGATCGGCGTTCACGGCGAAGATCGATTCCTCGCCTCGTACCGGCGCCATGTCGTACGACGTCTCGAGGTGAGCGTAAAGCGAACGCTCCAGGTCGAGCTTGTCGAATCCAGGCAGTGACGAATGCGGGAGATAGGCGGTCTCGACGATTGCCGGATGCCCGTCGATAAGCCGTAGCCTCTCAAGCGCCCAAACGTCCGCTCTGGGAGGAAGGCTCAACGCCTGGCCTGTCTCGGTATCGGGGACCTCACGGTCGATGCGGACCACTCGCGTGCCGGGTATACGCCCCTTAAGGGCCACTGCCTCAGTGAATCCTTGCACACGATTAAGGGGCGTCTCGACACGCGAGGCGCAAACAAACGTCCCCTTACCGCGTCGTGAGACAAGAATGCCTTCGGCTGCCAACCGGGCAATGGCTCGGCGAACCGTTTCGCGACTGACTCCTATTTTGGTGGCACACTCAATCTCGCCCGGTAACTGAGATCCGGGAGGGAGAATCTCCGCCGCCCGACGCAGGAGTCTTTCGACTTTCGAATGCAATGGGCCGGAGACTGCCTCACCGCCCTGGTGCAAGAAGCCATCCCAGTCGAGCATATGTACGTACACTCTACCTGGGATGGAGGATGCTGTCTAGACAAGCTGTAGAATGAAGGAGGATTCGCCCACTCGTCCGTGATCGCACATCCTCTAGGCTCCGATCAGCAAGGAATCGTCGGAGGAACTCGGAAGCTTGAGGCAACTATTCGAAAAGAATCGCAGCGTCGGGCCCAATGCGGTAGATGAAGCTCTCCTGGCCCGCTGGGCTGATGCGCGATCCGTCACGCACCGCACCGATCTTCAGAACGGCCAATTGGGAACGGTAGTTCGTTGGGCCGATCGAGAAAAGCACGCTGTGGACGTACTTGAACGCGTGCTGAAGCATCATGCGCTTCATCTCGCGGTTGGTTTCGCCGCCCCAATATGCCCTGGCCAAAAAGGTCCAGCCGATCTCAATCTCACTGTCTTCCTCGTTCAAGCCGTAGTACCGTGTCGAGCCGATGATGACACCCTTTGCCGGGTCGACGGCGGCAAACGCTCCGCCCGAGGCCATGGCGCCACTAAAGAACTCGCGAAACACCGGTTCCTGATATCGGTCGTTGTTGGGATGCTGCTCCCAGATCAGCCGATCGGACGCCACTTGAAAGAGCTCATTCCAATCAGACTCCTGCAAGGGCCGGAGTATCACGCGGTCGCCGGTTAAGGTTGGCTGCAATTCGAAAGGCATGCTCCATTTTGCAATTTTCCGCACGGTAGTGCCACATTTGCTGCTCTGTACTGGAATTCGTAAAGAAAAGCTGTACGCTTGAGTCGTGCGTCAGCTCGGCACGGTTTGGGTCGTGGGAAGGGAATTCTGCATCGATTGAATCCTCTCCAACGTTTCAGCCATTGGACAGGCGATGATCCGTAGGGCTATTTGGGACTTGGTACCCAGTAAATGATCGTGTTAGGATAGGTGCTGAGGCGAGTAAATGAGATTATTCCGACCTAATATCGAGAAACTGCAATCAAGTGGCAACATTATTGGGCTGGCAAAAATTCTGGCCGATCATGATCCGGAGTTGCGACGGATGGCTGTAGGAGTTCTGGAACGCCTCGCCGATGCGCGGGTCGTGGAACAGCTTCTCCCCTATGTTGCAGACGCTGACACGAGTATCAGGAGAAGTGTCGTTTCCATTCTTGAGAGGATCGGCGATCCCCGGGCACTCTCCGGTTTTTGCCAGGCACTCGAAGATACTGATGTTGGCGTTCGGCGCTCGGCGTCGAGTGCGCTAGCCAAGATCGGTGACGCTCAGGCGATCGATTCGCTTATCAGGGCATTGAGTGACCGCGACCCGCACGTAAGGCGAAACGCGGCGCGGGGTTTGGAAAAGTATGGTGGGTCGCGTGTCGTGCCTTCGATGGTCCATTCGCTGAGCGATTCCGATGTCGGTGTCCGCCGGTACGCGGCCAGCGCCCTCTCTAAGTTCGCCACAGAAGATGACGGTGAGTCACTGGCAACCGCGCTTCGAGATACCGATTCTCTGGTGCGAGAAAGTGCGGCCTGCGGCCTTGAGCGAGTCGGAAAGTCCGGCGCGGTCGACGATCTGATTCTAGCGTTGAACGACGAATACACCACCGTTCGAATTCACGCGACAAAGGCTCTTGCTCGAATAGGCGACGCTCGCGGCGCTGAGCCCCTGATTGCTCTTATCGAAGGTGCCGACCCGTTAGTCGCAGGCCATGCAGCGATCGCCTTGGCGAAGATCGGTGACGAAAGGGCGGTCGAGCCACTCATCAGGTTCCTCAAAGAGGGCAGCGCCAATATTCGGTTGAACGCCGCCAAAACCTTGGGCGAGATCGGCGATACGCGCGCAGTGCAGGCAATGACTCAAGCGCTCAAGGACTACGACTACGACGTTTGTGTGGCGGTGGCGATCGGACTGGAGCGGATCAAGCGCAAAAACCTCGCCACCATGAATTCGGTTGCTACGCCGCCGGAACCGGTCAAGGCCATGACCTCGGTGAGCAATCCGAACCCGGAAGAAGAGGCTATACCGGCCTCAAACAGTGGCGTAGCTCAAAAGTAGTGCGAGGTGGGGACAGTTCTCCCCACCATCGCTACTTCGATCGGCTCTCCTTCCTAACTCCGAGCTTACTCCTCTGTTTCGGAGGCTTCCTCGGCCGTTTCCTCTTCGCTCTCTAGTGCCATGTCGTCGATCATCGTTTCATCTGTTGGCACAACTGCCTCTTCGTCGGTTGGTCGATATTCCATGTTCATCCTCCTTTCGTGGTCGGGAGTGAATCTACCGACGATGAGTTAAGGAGATGCAAGGGAATCAAAGACTTAATGTGAGGTTAATCAGATTCCAGGCGTACGAAAAAAGGCTGTCTGGACTCGCAATCGAAGTCCAAGCAGCCCTTTGGGTTGCCGGTAGGCGAACCTACTTCTTCATCTTCTTGCCGCCAAGAACGACCTGTAGAGTCGACTTGGTTTGAACGCGCGGGATAGGCTGAGCCTTATCCACAGCGGTGCCAGTTCCATACGCAACCATCGTCATCGTAACAAAATCGGCATCGGCAAAGATTCCTGCCGGCACGGTCATGCCTGTTGCGGAAGGATCGAGGAACAGCTTGTCGGCGACCGATTGCTTCACGTCGGCCATCTGCATGTAATCAGTATTTGCCATCAGCGAATTGGTATACGACTCGGAGCAACTCCAGACGATCATTGTGTTTTGCCCGACCATTCCGAGGATGGACGCATTGATTCCAAGAGCGTTCGAGAGTGAGCTCCACTTGAAATCGAGCGCCTGGTCAAGCGGGACTTTGTTCGATAGGTCTGGGTTGGAAATATCGATTGGGGGCAGGAAGTCGACGCTGCTAGGTACGTCTATGTCGACGTTACCGGTGTAGTTGGTCGAGAGCTTATACGAGCCGGTCAAAGAAGCGCCTTCTTGGATGTCTCCTCCGCCATTTGCTCCTGGCCAGTGTCCCGTCGTCCAATTGGGCTTGTAGAAGTACGATCCGCCATTGTTCTGACCTCGCATCGGCGACGACTCCTTTGCGCGCTTGCTCATCTCCATCATTTGATCAGCAGTTAGGTCGCCAAGCTTGATGATCTTTGGCTGACCAGCTTGAACGGTTGCCGACGACCCCCAGTAGATTTTGATCGTGAAGTCTTGGGGGGCGCTGCCGGCGCCTGGCCCACCAGTTTGACCGGCATTCTCCTGGGCAGTCGGCCGATATAACTCCAGGTCCAGCTTGTCACCAAGTTGGAGTCCCGCCGGAACGGCAAGGCTCGCAGTCGCCGAATCCGGCGCAATCGAAGGCGACCAAAGTCGGACGGTGAGGCTTCTCTTGACTTGGCCAGGAATGGAGATCCCTGCCGGCAACTTGACGCCGGGAGGAAGTGCCGGCATTTTGATAAGCTTCATACCGGCCATACGCATCTGATGCGTTTCGGCAAGGATGGCGAGAAAGGCGGTGTCGTCTGCTCTCGGAGGCATCGAAACGGACGGCAATGTAAGGATCGCGCTGCAAAGTCCAAATAGAAGCATGTCCCTACGATTGCACCTTCTGCCTCGTTTCGGCAAGAGGTTGAATACGTTTATTGGCCTTTTGGCCCGGTTCGTCTAAATACGCCTGCCGAACCAATTTGGTCTTTGGGACTGGCCGGCTGGGGTCAAAAGGGGGAATCTGGCTACCACCAACGATGCACTACACGTGCAATTGCGGGTTGGGTGGAACGTTACGCGAAATGGAACCGTCTTGTTTGTGATGAGAAAAGGGTGGCTGTTGGCCTTGCCTTGTTTACTGTATGTGATCGGGTGTAAGGGGACCTCGGTTGTCGGGCGTTGGAAAGTGGCACCGGAGGTCGCGTCTTCGAACCCGGCTGGAGTGCCCGCCGGATTCATGACCGGCTTTGCCGGCACGTTCAAATACAACTTCAAGGCGGATAAGAGCTTCGAAGGTTCAATGACTTCGGGAACGTATACGTTTGACGACGGTAAGTTGACGATGAACACGACGAAAATGGGCACGACGGCACTGCCGAAGCCTCAAACGATGAGCGGTGAATTCAGCGCAGACGGCAAAACGCTGACTCTACATCCGCCCGATATCGATAAGGTCGCAAAACTGCTCAAGGTATCCAACCTAGATTTCCTCAAGAACATCAAAATGGTCCGGGACGAGTAGTCGGCTCGGTGCATGGGCAAGAGTTGGGAATCCCGACTAGGGGCAGGACGTCAGATTTGGGCCGCCGAACACGTAGCCAAGCGAAAGGGCGACGGTGGGCAGTATGAATTTCGCGTGGCCATCCACGAAGCCGGCATTTGAACCCGTTGCATGGCGCTCACTCAGCTTGTTCAGAGTGTACAGGTAGTAGCCGTCATCGGTGCCGCCTGTGACTTGGTCGCCTTCCGAATCGGCCTCCTCGACGAAGTAGAGCAAGTCGCTGGGCGCCTGGAACACTGACAGGCTGCGGCCAACGGCCAACGGCGTTGCCCGATTGGTGACGCACGCATTGATGGCATATGTGTTCCCGGATCGAGCATGAGGGTCGGACGGGCACATGTACGCCCCAGCGTCGTGGATATAGGGGAAAAGTGTGCCCTGCTCCGGAATATAGCCTGGCGGAACGGCATTGTCGTCGGCGGGATACCGGATAAAGAGGATCCATCCGCCCGCCAAGCCGACGCTGCCGTGCCCCGCGACCGCGCCCGGGCTTGTGTCATCGTAGTCGTTCGCGTAGAGCAACGAAGCCGAAACAATCTGGCGAATATTGGAGAGACACGTCGCTTTTTGTGCTGAAGCCTTTGTTTGGGCGAATACCGGAAACAGAATCGATGCAAGGACCGCGATGATCGCAATGACGACCAGAAGCTCAATGAGTGTAAAGGCCGCATGCCGCATCTACACCCTCCTCCGAGTGCCGTTCTCCACTCCTACTCTGTTTTGATTCGCCATTGTTCACGAGTGTTGTTGATGTGATTTTACGGATTGCTCGTTTGATCCGAATGAACGGAACCACTCTGGCCGGATGGCCAGCAAGGATGATTGTCGTTTTTGTAAATGCTACTCGCGAACAGCAACGTTGGAATCAAGTGGGTCTCGGCAAACGTAAGCAAGTCTTGAGAAAGTTATGAGAAAAACCTGGCTGTTTTTGGTTGTTGCCCTCCTTTTGAGTGCGGTTGTGGCGGCGAGACGTCAGTCCAAGACAACAAAGCAGATCCTATCCAAGAGTGTAGTGGGACAAGACAGATCTCACCGTTGGAAAGTCACTGCATTCGAGTGGAAGGAGAGCCGCAAAGGCGCGGTTGGCGATGCTTGGGGCGCTTTTTCCGAGATCCCAAACTGGGCGGTCGGCAAGCTAGCCATCGACGAGGCAGGGGTTTCTGTCGATGTACCACGCTCGGTGTATGCCGATCTGACCAATGTCAACCGCCTGACTTGCCGATCAAGCGGCAAAGGCTGCACGATCTCAATCGAGGGGGGCGATGCAGCTTCTGGTTATGTCGCCGAGGTGGTCGTCAAGAACGGCAAAGTCGATCGCAGACGAGTCCGCGAAGGCGAGTTTCCTGAGAATCACTGGGAGCAAACGACGTACGTGAACACGATGGACACCCTCGACAACTGATCGCGACTACCTGTGCGAATATCCCATGGCATCCCAAACCAACCCTTGGACTCCCGACGTTGATCTAGACGACATCGTCGCTGCGCAACTGATTGGCGTGCGATTTGCGGACTTGGACGCAAAGAGCGTGGAACTCATCGGCCGAGGATGGGACAACCATGCCTATCTGGTGGACCGGTCTATCGTTGTTCGCATTCCCCATCGGCAATCGGGCGAGAACCTAATGAGGACCGAGTGCGACGTTCTGAGATATCTGAGTAAGTTTTGCCTCCCGCTCGACATTCCTATCCCGAAGTATGTTGCTGAGCCCCGTGCCGACTATCCGTATACGATTGCCGGGTATTCGATCATAGAGGGGGTGACTGCCGATTCCGTGATCTGGCTACCGGAGCAACGCGCACGTAACGCCGGCCGGCTTGGCGCGTTCCTTAGGGAGCTTCATCGAGTTCCTACGAACGTGCCTTTCGCCTTGAAGGACGAGATTCGGCGTTCTGACTTAACTTATAGAGTCGGACATGTTCTAGAACGTCTCAAAGTCGAGCCTCCTGGATTCGCTGAGTTGCTTACGGACCTAGCCACAACCACTTCGCATAAAGCCGACTCAGTCTGGGTCCATGGCGATCTCTATCCGCGCCACCTGATTACCGATTGCAACCGTGAAGTCTGCGGCGTAATCGACTGGGGCGATGTTCATGTCGGCGATCCGGCGCTGGATTTGGCGATCGCATGGATGTTCCTGCCGGCCCATTCTTGGCCGGATTTCCGATCTGCGTATGGCGAGATCGACGAAGCCGCGTGGCGGCGGGCCCGGTTCCGCGCGATGACCCACTGGGTCTACCTTAGCGACTATGCCGAGCAAAGTGCGGACGAACCGCTCCGTCGTGAATGCGAGTTCTTGCTTGCGAACGTGATGATGACAAACTAACGCCAATCGAATGGACAGTCCTTTTACATTCCTGGCGAAACCAGCCCAACGAGCCCTCGCTTCTGCAGGCATCACCGAACTGACTCATCTGAGTTCATTCACCGAGAACCAGATCGCCCGGCTCCATGGAATGGGTCCGTCCGCGATACGGCGGTTGAGTTTGGCGATGGAAGAAGCCGGAATCGCATTTGCCGACGATCCAGAGGTTGCAAACGACTCGCTATCTCGGTCATAATTTTCAGGCTGTCTTGCGTGTGAGCGCGTGTTTCGACGGCATATAAGGACCAGAAATGGCGAAGAAAGCAGAAGCCAGAGAAATCATCCGCGTTGTGTGTACCGTAGACGGCAAAAACTACTACACGACGACCAAGAACAAGCGCAACACAACCGAGCGCTTGGAGATCATGAAGTACAACCCGCGACTGCGCAAGCACACGCTGCACCGGGAGAAGAAGTAATGCCCAATCCAAAAAGACGACACAGCCATCAAAGGACCGCGTTGCGACGAACGAACTACGTCGCCATCATGCCGGAAATCCAAGTCAACAAGCAGGTCGGCGGTGAGCCTTATATTCTGCGTGGTTGCGCCACTCCGGACGGCTACTACAAGGGCCGGCGCCTTCCTGGATTTAAAGACTAATCCTAGACTCCCAGGTACAAATGACGAGGGTCGCCCGTCCTAATAGGATAGGCGACCCTCGTCATTTGCGGTTGGGTTTCGCGCCGCCTTTTGGGGGAAGACGCGCACGGCATGATCGTCGAACTTACCGTTGAGAATCTCGCCATCATCGAGCGAGCTCACATCACACTTGGACCGGGCTTTACCGTCCTGACTGGCGAGACCGGTGCGGGAAAGTCGCTGCTGGTTGACGCCCTCGAACTTGCGCTTGGTGAGAGAGCCGATGCGGAACTAGTGAGAGCCGGTGCGCCGCGAGCATCCGTAAATGTCGTTCTCGATCTCTCGGACGCAACCGTTGCCCGAGAGAAGTGCACGGAACTTGGATTCGCGATCGAGGACAATCTCCTCTATATTCAGCGTGAGGTCTTTGCCGAGGGCCGTTCTCAGTGCCGAGTTGGCGGAAAGATGGTACCGGTATCCGCGCTCAAACAACTCGGTCAACACCTTGTCGATCTTCACGGGCAGCACGATCACCAGAGCCTTCTTGATGGATCTCATCATATCGACTATCTCGACTCCTGGATCGGGAGCCCTGCGTTCGAATTGTTGGTTCAGGTCTTGGAGAAACACGAGGCCGCCGAGCAGGCACGCCGAAAGCTACAGAGCCTGCGGGCAGGGATGCGCGATCGCGAGCATCGACTCGATCTCCTTCGTTTCCAAATCAATGAAATCGAGGCTACCGATCCCAGGCCAGGCGAGATGGCTGAATTGGAGGCACAGATCTCGCGTTTGAAATACGCCGAGCGACTGTCTACGGCAAGCTTCGGCGCCCTTGAGTCGATTTCCGATCGTGAAGGTTGCGCAACCGATCTCTTGGGAGCGGCCGTGAAGAGTCTTGACGATGCGTTGAAGTACGATACGACGCTTGAGGCGGTAGTGGCCCCGTTTCGAGAGGCGCTGTATCAGATCGAAGAGGGCCTCCATGGTTTGCGGGAGTACGCCGAAAACCTGGATGCCGATCCGGGACGTCTGGAAGAGGTCGCCGGGCGAATCGACGCACTCAAAAGGCTTCGTCGAAAGTACGGCGAGGACGAGTCGGCCATTGTCGAGTTTCTTGACAATGCGCGCTCCGAGCTTGCGACTCTCGAGGATTCGGAGGCGAGCGAGGATAGCCTGCGCGCCGCCGTGTCTCGCGCCGAAGAGGAGCTCAGTGAGGTTGCCGGCCGGCTGTCTGAGCTGCGGCAGTCGCGGGCAGCCGAGTTTAGTGCGCTCGTACAGAATCAACTCCGCGATTTGGCGATGGATCGGGCGCTCTTCCATGTCGACTTTAAAACGAAGCCGACCGACCCGACCGGCGCCGATCTGATCGAGTTCTTCTTTTCGGCAAATGCGGGCGAGCCACCCCGGCCCCTCAGCAAAATCGCGAGTGGGGGCGAAATCAGTCGGGTTATGTTGGCGATCAAAACTGCACTTGCTGGAAGGGCCGGCGTTCCCACGTTGATCTTCGACGAAGTTGACACCGGTCTGGGAGGGCGTGCCGCAGCCACGGTTGCACGGAAGCTTGAGGAGTTGGCCACCCACTATCAGATCGTCGTCATCAGCCATTTGCCGCAGCTTGCGAGCCGGGCGTCGATCCACTACCGAATCGAAAAGACCGAAACGAACGGGCGGGTGGTCACCCAGGTTCGGCT
>JARLGV010000133.1 GCA_031292555.1 Fimbriimonas sp. | reverse complement strand
TACTTCGCTACCGTGCATGGGTGGGACACATCGGCTTACGAGCTATTCCCGCCAACCGCCAAGGCGGCCCGGGCAAATATCGAACGGAGCGGACTCGCGGAGCGAATCGAATTGAATGCGTTCGGATTGGGAGCAAAGTCCGAGACCCTCACCCTTCGCTATAACGAGGCTTCAAGGGGAAGCAACGGTATATTCGGCAACACCGATCCCGATGCTACCGGCGACGATGTTGCGATCGATGTGAATGTTATGGATGCTGCTGAAGCATTCGTCAACGTTCAACAGAAGGCGGCAAGCAGGCCGATCTTGGCAAAACTCGATTGCGAGGGCGCGGAGTACGCCATTGTTCCGCGACTGATCGAATCCGGCGCCATCGACCATATCACTGCGATCGTCATGGAGGAACACGTCATCCAGGGCCAAGACCGCGAGAAGCTCGCAGGTTCGATTCGGGACGCCGGGTTCATAGTCCGGCGTACCCGAAAGGTCGACGATCACGTGAGCTTGTTGTTCGCGTGCCGACTTGGGAACTAATCGCTCTCGCCTGGCCAGATCGTGAGGCGTCGGAACGTGACGGGTCCGTGGTCGCCCTGAACGAACAGCGGACCGGCATCGCCTTCGGCGCAATCGAGCGCGCCACCGGTAATGCCCGGTATCTCGAGGTTCTCGATCACGATTGTGCCGTTTAGGACAACCGTCACCCACCGGCCGCATAGAGTGATCTCAGCAGTGTTCCATTCGTCAAATGGCTTGATCGCATTCTCGGATGGAGCAATAAATCCGTAGATGGCTGCGCTGCTTCCAACTCCATTGGGTCTGCCCTCGTAGTCGTCCAGGATTTGGAACTCGTAGCGGCCGCGAAGGTAAATGCCGCTGTTGCTTCCCTTTGGATACGCATACTGAGCAATCAGCTTGAAGTCCTTGAATCGGTCGGTCGTGACCAAGTCGGACCCCGCCGCTGAGTTGACGAGCATTCCGTCCTGAATGCTCCAATTCGAAACCCAATCCGGACTGCGGGGAACCCAGTTGGAAAGGTCGTGACGTACGAGTTCGATCGGATCGCCCCAACTAGGGCTGGTGTTGGGCAAGTCAGGCGCCCTAACGCCGCTCCAAGTGGCAGGCGCGCCATTTTCAAAGGTTGTTTCGCCTTTCAGCACTCCGCCTTCGAGGTTGCCTTCGAACACCAGATCGTCCTTCCGTGACTCGTATTGGGGCGGGAGAGAGAACTTCAGGAGGTTCCCAACGATCTCGACTTTGTCCAGCGGTCGAGCGCTTCCGACCTTCCCGACAAACCTGCCACCGTTCAGAGACAGCTCGACCCATGATGGATAGGCGTCCGCTCCCTCACCGACAATCAGGTCCCATCGTCCAAGCAATTCGTTCATGCTCTCAAGCATAGTCCGGTCTAGTGTTGGGCGGCGACCGAAAACGCCGGTTTGTTTGATCATCTGATGGGAGCAGCGCCAGATCTACGCTGTTTCGACCGATTGGCCGAGGCGGATCGGTGGGCTTACGACCTTGGTCAGGAACACCGCCCAAACCAGGATGGCTCCGTAGAGCGACGCATAGCCCCACACGCCGGCCTGCATTCCTAGCGCGTGTTCCCATAGGATGCTAAGCGACGGGCGTACTATGAGCAAATAGCTGAAGGGCAGAACTACGCACACGAGCGCAGCGCAGGACCACTTGGCGATTCCGCGGAGACGAGTAAGGACTATCCAAGCGACGGGAATCGTCTGGATGTAGGAATAGATCATGAAGCGAGGCAGCACAAGCGAGATCGTGAGCATCACGAAGAGCAGCCGCAATGCCGGATCTGGTTCGTTCCACCGACGCAAGGCGAACACACTAACCGCCAGGATCAACCCGGCAAGGAGTAAATAGACTATCTTTGCGTCGGCGATCGGAGCGCGCGACGTAAAGTCCTCCGCAAAGGCCAGGAGAGACGGGTTGTTGCTGCGGCTGTCCTCGCGGGACATGGCCCCCTGGAGCATTTCGAAGGTCGATCGAGGGAACAGCGCCAAATTCGCCCCAGCGTAGAGAATGAACGCAAGCATCCCATAGGCGGCCGCCCGAACCCGGTCCTTGCCTCCGAGCCAGAGCAGTAAGCCCAAGTAGAGGATCGGCTGCATCTTGAAGCAAGCGGCCAAAACGATCCAAGCGGAGCATGCATAGTCACGCTTCTTGAGCAACGCCTCCATCGCAAGGAACAGCACCACGCCCTCAAAGAGTGCGAAGTTGCCGGTGGCGAAGCACGTGTACAGGCTGGCGTTGAAGGCAAGCAGCAGGAAGAGGCCCCACTTGCCGTTCAGTGGAAAAACTAGAAACGACCGTTTCCAAACCCTGGCTAGCAGGGCGAAGCCCCCGATCTGAAGCGGAACCCAGATCAGGTAAGCCGCGGTCTTCGAAAGAAACGCGAACGGCAGGAATGGAAGAAGCGTGAGCGGAGGATAGATGAACGGCAGATAGGTTTTCACTCCACCGACATGCACGAGGTAGGGATCCTCCAGCGGGTCCCTGCCCGCCAACAGTGCCTGTGCGGCTTGCTGATAGACGTGAAAGTCCCAACCGAATCCCCCGGATCGGGCGACCAGATAGATCAGAAAGCAGAGCCAAAGCCCAGCGGCAGCGAAATCAAGCCAACGTGACCCAATTCGCGACATCGATACACTATGCACGAATTCTGCCGTCGATCGATCGGCCTTCAATACCGGGATTGCCTATAGCTTGACCGTCGAAAACGCCAAATCCAGCGCCGTGACAAGCTCGTCGATGTGGCTCTTATCCGCGATCAGGGGAGGTCCTAGCCGAAGAACGTTGCCATAGAGGCCACCCTTGCCTATCAGGACTCGATGCTTCTTGGTCTCCTCAAATACCTGTGCGACCGCTTGGGGCGAGGGCTCTTTCCCCACCTTGTCCTTTACGACCTCGATGCCCTGCATGAGACCCATGCCGCGGACGTCACCGATCACCTCGTGCTTATCCTTGAGTTCCTCAAGCTTGGTGCGGAAATAGTCGCCAACGACTTTCGCGTTCTCCCTTAGGTTCTTGTCCTCGATTTCTCGGATCACGGCCATACCAGCGGCGGTCGCGACTGGGTTTCCGCCGAAGGTCGAGAACGATACACCCTTGAACTTATCCGCGATCTCCGACGTGGCGACCGTGATACCGATCGGCATACCGTTTGCCGCCCCCTTGGCGGTGGTCAGGATGTCCGGCTGGACGTCCCAATGCTCGATGCCGAACCACTTGCCGCCTGTGCGTCCCCAGGCGGTCTGCACTTCGTCAGCGATAAACACTCCGCCGTGCGCCTTGGCTATTGCTACTGCCTTCTCGAAATAGCCGGCAGGTGGAACGATGAAACCGCCGACTCCAAGAATCGGCTCAGCCATGAAGGCGGCGATCTCGCCGGTCGTCGTTGTATCGATCAGGTTCTTGATGTCTTCCGCGCACCGAATCTCACAGCTGGGATAGGTGAGGCCGAACGGGCAGCGGTAGCAGTACGGGGCATGTGCATGAACGATCCC
This sequence comes from Fimbriimonas sp., assembly GCA_031292555.1. GTDB lineage: Bacteria > Armatimonadota > Fimbriimonadia > Fimbriimonadales > Fimbriimonadaceae > Fimbriimonas. The sequence goes on along the minus strand of JARLGV010000133.1, from coordinate 9,767 downwards.
AGGAACTTGAGCCGCGATTGTGCGCCAAGAGGAATGACCGACCGCCGCTAGAGCTGTCGCAGAGCGGCCACTGTAGCTGTGGCGCAAGACGATGATCTCCTGCCTCTGCGTATACTGCTTGGCGGCCAGGATGGCCGTGTCGTCCGCCTCCGTGCCGGTGCTCGTGAAGAAGCTCTTCTTTAGGTTGCCAGGCGTGATTTCGGCAATCTTCTCTGCCAAGTCGGACAGGTTGTGGTTGGCGTATAGGGTCGAAGTGTGTGAGAGTCGATTCAGTTGCTCGCACTCGGCTTTCACGACCGAAGGATTTGCATGGCCGACGCTGACCGTTAAGACCCCGCCAAAGCAGTCGAGATAGCGGTCGCCGTTCTCGTCCCACACGTACATGCCTTCGCCGTGAGTAAGCGCCAAGGGCTCCTTATAGTAAGTGGCGACGACGGGGAACAGGAACTCGCGGTGCTTGCGGACTGTTTCGGACATGAGCTTATTATCGCACCTGGGGAAAACCGAGGTCGACCTGGCCGGGGCCCGGATCGGGCCATCGGCTCGTGACCAGCTTTGACCGGGTGTAGAACTGAATCCCATCCGGGCCGTACATGTGCAAGTCACCAAACAGTGATGCCTTCCATCCTCCGAAGCTGTAGTAGGCAACGGGCACCGGAATGGGAACGTTGATGCCAACCATGCCAACTTCGACGTCGAACTGGAATTGTCGGGCCACTCCGCCGTCTCGGGTAAAGATCGCCACCCCATTTCCGTATGGGTTGGCGTGGATCAGGCGGAGAGCCTCGTCGTACGAGTCCACGCGCACCACGCAAAGCACTGGTCCGAAGATCTCTTCGTCGTAGCACCTCATTCCCGGTGTCACGCGATCGATAAGCGTGCATCCGAGAAAGAACCCAGGTTCCTCGCTCACCGGATCGAGTCTTCCGTCCAGGACAAGAGAAGCCCCTTCTCGAACCGCGTCAGCGACGTGTGCAGTAACGCGATCGCGATGCTCGGGCGTGATTAGGGGTCCCATTTCGGAACCCTCTGCATCGCCGGGGCCAATCTTGATCTTCGCTGCGCGCTCTCTGATCGCGTCGATTAGCGAATCGGCGACGCTGCCAACTGCCATCACCACCGATATCGCCATGCAGCGCTCGCCGGAAGAACCGTAGGCAGCGGAAACTGCCGCATCGGCCGCCATCGAAATGTCGGCATCGGCGAGGACCAACATGTGGTTCTTGGCTCCGCCAAGGGCCTGAACGCGCTTGCCGAAGGAAGTACCCTTCTGGTAGATCGATCGCGCTACTGGCGTTGAGCCCACGAAACTGATCGCCTTAACGTCTGGGTGTTCCAGAATTCGATCGACCGCGAGCCTGTCGCCTTGCACGACGTTGAAAGCGCCGTCCGGAAACCCTGCCCTTTGGATGAGTTCGGCAAGGAGGAGGCTGACCGATGGATCACGCTCGGACGGTTTGAGAACGAATGTGTTGCCGCAAGCCAAGGCATTGGCAAACATCCACATCGGGACCATGGCGGGGAAGTTGAACGGGGTGATTCCGGCAACCACGCCAAGGGGTTGCCGGATCTGATAGACGTCGACCCCTCTACTTGCCTGCTCAGTGAAGCCACCTTTCAGTAAGTGGGGAGCCCCGCAGGCGAACTCGATGTTCTCCAAGCCGCGCGAGACCTCGCCGATTGCGTCCGGCGTTGTCTTGCCATGCTCGGAGGTGAGCAAATCCGCAATTGTGCGTCGGTTGGCGTCGATCAACTCACGTAAGCGAAACAACAGCTCTGATCGTCTCGAAAGCGAGGTGGCCCTCCAGGACGGGAAGCACTCCCTTGCGGCCGCGACGGCTTGGTCGACCTCTGCTTCGTTCGCCAGGGCAACATGCGCCTGAACTGATCCAATCGCTGGATTCCACACGGTGCCTTCGCGGGCCGACTGACCGTCCACGATCTTGCCATCGATCCAATGGGAGATTCGACGAGTGGTTGGGTCGTTCATGTGGGCCGTTGGTGAGTTGTCCATAGGAGCGATGCCTTTCGTAAGCTTTGGGATGATGCTCTTGTCCGAATCAAAAGGGGGGGCGCCAGTCAGATTGCGTTGTCGGCCACCCAAGCAGCAGCTTTGGCTGCCAGTCGGTCCATCGCCCGGATGGCAAGCTGCAGGTGCTCTTCCTTGGTGTCCTCGATCTTGTTGTGACTGATGCCGTAAAGCGATTGAACGAACATCATGACGGTCGGGATTCCGACTCGCGAAACTTCAGCGGCGTCGTGAAGGGGGCCGGAAGGGAGCCGCACCGATGTGCCGGCAATCTCGCGAATGCTCTCCTCGCACCGGTTGATCAAATCGGGATGGAACGGCTCGGGTGCGATATTCCAGATGCGGGACCATTCGACCGTGCAGCCGAGTTCGCCGGCAAACCGCTCGCTGGCTTCCTGCGCCTCTCGAAGCATCGTGGCAAGGACGTTGGCATCGAGATCCCGTTGGTCGAGCGTCGCTTCGCAGCGCCCGACGATTGCGGTAACGATCCCCGGGAAGGTCTTGACGCTTCCGATTGTGCAGACCGCGTCCTTGTGTTTCTGGGCGATTGGGTAAATCTCCAGGGCCAACCTGGCAGCAGCAGCCAGGGCATCACGCCGATCCCCCATCGGCGTTGATCCGGAATGAGCTTCCTGGCCTTGAAAAGTGATCGAATGGCGTTCAACGCCCTTGGTGCCAAGGACGGTCGCGAGGGGCAAGCCCAGTCGCTCCAGTATCGGTCCCTGTTCAATGTGCAATTCGAGGTAAGCGCGAGCATCCTTCTGCTCGACTTGGGCGTCGCCGACGCGATCGATTTCGATGCCGCATCGCCTGAGCGCATCTTCAAGTCGAATTCCGTCGCGATCGGCTCGATTGCGGTCAAGGTCAATCGTTGCGGTCCCTGCGAATGCTGACGACCCAAAAAGGCTTCGGCCAAAGCGCGCGCCTTCTTCGTCTGCCCAATCGACGAGACGGATCGTCACCGGAGGACGACCCTCGTATTCGGCCGCGAATCGGCGTAGGATCTCGAGCCCAGCCATTACTCCAAGTGCGCCGTCGAGCCATCCTCCATTCGGAACCGAATCCAAGTGGCTTCCGAGAATCAAAGACTGCTCGGACTCGCCCCGCAGCGTAACCCATCGGTTGCCGGCAGCATCGATGTGGTGCTCAACCGGAAGGCCCTCGAGCTTGGTCAGAAACCACTCGCGTGCTTTCAGCCATGTGTCGGTCCATGCGATGCGCTGGGCGCCGTTTTCATCAGCGGTCAGAGAGCGAAGCTCCTTGAGTTCGGAAATGGTTCGGTTTGGATCGATCATATCGCTTCCCTCAAATGCCGATGCCTAGAAATGGATGGGCTCGCGCTTCAACTGTCGCCCTATCCCCTTCTGCCCGACGAAGCGGCCATCCCGCACTTGAATCGTGCCGCGGACGGTTACAATGGACGGTCGACCTTCGATTGGCATGCCTTCGAAGCCGCTATAGTCGTTGTCCGTGTGTTGGGTTTCGACAGTGACGATGCCTCGGTAATTTGGGTCGTAAATAACTAGATCAGCATCACTTCCCACGGCGATCGTCCCCTTTCTCGGGAACATGCCGAAGATCTTGGCCGCCTGCGTGCTCGCGGCGTCGACGAAGCGGTGAATATCCAGCTTGCCTCGGTTCACGCCATAGGTGTACAGGAGATTCACCCGTTCCTCGATTCCGGGGATGCCGTTCGGAATCTGAGTGAACGCATCCGAGCCAAGTAGCTTTTGCTCGATGTCGAATGGGCAGTGGTCAGTACCGACGGTGTCCACAAATCCGCAACGCAAGGCATTCCAGAGGGCATCGTGGTTGCGGGCGTCGCGCAGAGGCGGAGACATGACATGCTTCATCCCCTCTACTCCCTTGCGCTCCGCATAGGTCTTGTCGAGCAGAAAGTGGGGAAGAACCGATTCGATGTATAGCTTCGTGCCAGCCGATTTGGCTGCCATCGCCGCTCTGAGGGCGGGAACGCACGAAAGGTGAACGACATAACCGGTAGCGCCTGTATTTCCCAAGAACGTCGCGAAGCGACCTGTTCCCTCAGCTTCGACGGACTCAGGACGGCTCGGCTCGTGCCATTCCGGACCGATCTTCCCCTCGCTGAGGAGGCCCGCCTGGAGCCTGCTCACCAGTTCCGCATTCTCGCAATGGGCGGTAACGATGACTCCAAGCTTCTTGGCGAGTAGAAGCGTCTCGTACATCTCCCCGTCCTCAACGCCGAAGAAGTTCTTGTACGAAAGGAATATCTTGAACGAGTTAATGCCGTCGTCGACGATCTCACGAAGCTGCGATTCGGTTTCCTCACCAAATCTGGTAACCGACATGTGGAAGCTGTAATCGCAGGCGCTGTTGCCTTCCGCCTTCGATTTCCATAGGTAGTAGCCTTTCAAGGCATCGTCGAACCGCGAGGGACAACACATCTCGATATAGGTCGTCGTGCCGCCTATAAGAGCGGCGATACTCGCCGTTTCATGGGTGTCCTTGGCGAAAGTCGCCATAAACGGCAAATAAACGTGGACGTGTGGATCAATGAAGCCCGGAAAGACAAGCTTGCCGGCCGCATCGATGACCACCGTGTCAGGTGGGACCGTGAGGTCGGCGCCTATTTGGGTTATCGTTTCGCCTTCAGCATAGATATCGGCTCGAAATCTCGAGTCAGCGGTGATGATCTCTCCGTTCTTGACTAGTAATCCCATCGATGCTCCGTTAGTGAATCCGAATTCCCCTTTCGTCCCGATACCGCTTCATGGCCTCCCAGTTCTGAGTGACTTCCGGCCGTTGGGTAGCAAGGTCGCTCCAGGTTGTTGCCTCTCGACTGGGGGTCTCCACCATCTTGATGCAGTTTCGGACCGGGCACACGTTAAAGCACAGGCGGCAACCAACGCAGTCGCCTTCGCGAACAACCGGTTGGGCTCGCTTATCGATCGCATCGATTCTCCCACTCGATCGAACGTCGAATCCAGGCTTGACCAAATCGCCGCTCGGACCGACGAGGTCGATGCACTGATGCGCCGTATCGTTACAGGCGATGTAGCACAGATTGCATTTGATGCAAGTTGCGGTATCGATACGAGCGACCGCGCTGAAAGACAGATCCAGATCCTGGAAAGCCGATAGCCGGCCCAGGCTCCTTCCACGGAACTCTTCGATGCTCGGGATGCCCTTGCAGGCCATCCAGTTGCTAAGACCGTCTACAAGGTCCTCGATGATCCGGTAGCCGTAATGCATGACCGTTGTACAGACCTGGACTGAGTTGGCGCCCAGGAGTATGAACTCTGCCGCATCGCGCCAAGTCGAGACTCCGCCCATTCCGGAAACGGGTAAGTGCGCCCCCCGGATCAACTCGTCCGAAGCGACAGCCGCCAGCATATTCAAGGCAATTGGCTTGACTGCCGGCCCTGCGTAGCCCCCATGGCCCCCCATTCCTCCAATGCTCGGCGAGATCTCGAACGTATCAAGGTCGACGCCGGTGATTGAGTTGATCGTGTTGATCAACGAAATAGCGTCGGCGCCTCCTGCCAACGCAGCGCGCGCCGGGCCCACGATATTCGTGATATTCGGAGTCAGTTTCACGATGACGGGTACATGGGCGACGCTCTTGACCCATCCCGTGATCTGTTCGCAATATTCGGGAACTTGGCCCACTGCGCTACCCATCCCGCGCTCGCTCATCCCGTGAGGACAGCCGTAATTCAGTTCGATGCCATCGGCGCCGGTGTCTTCGATCTGATGAACGATTTCTCGCCAAGCGTCGGGAGTAGATTCCACCATCGCTGAAACAATCAGCGCTCGGTCCGGCCACGCCCGCTTAACCTCGGCGATTTCGCGAAGGTTCACGTCAAGGGGCCGGTCAGAGATGAGTTCGACGTTGTTTAGTCCCACCATTCGTTGGTCGCCGTAATGCCAGGCGCCGTAGCGGTTTGACACGTTTAGGACGGGAGGTCCGATCGTCTTCCATACTGCTCCACCCCATCCTTCCTCAAATGCACGATGGATCTGTCTGCCGGAGTTAGTTGGCGGAGCAGATGCCAGCCAAAACGGATTCGGCGAGCGGATACCCGCGAAATCGATGCGCAAATCAGGTTTCATAGTCTCCTATCGCTATTGGCCACGCAGCCTCCGGTCGATCGCTTTTGCCGCCAGCTTTCCATCCTGTGCCGCCATCACCGTCGAAGCGGTGCCACGGGAACGGATACAGTCGCCTCCGGCGAAGATCCCGACGATGCTCGTTTCAAATTCTTCGTTAACTTCGATAAATCCGTTGACCGTACGTACGTCGGAATGCAGCTTCTTTTGCCCAATCGCTTTGATGATTTGGTCGGCTTCGATGATGAAAGATGACCCAGGAGCTTTTATCGCAGTACGACGTCCGGACGAATCGGGCTCCCCGAGTTGCATCTTCGAGCAAAGCAATCCCTTCAATTGTCCCTGGTCGGAGATCACGCCCACTGGCTGAGTGAGGAACTCGAATTCGACTCCTTCTTTCTTGATGAACTCGTATTCGTGGGCGTAAGCAGTCATCTCCTGTTCAGATCGTCGATAGACCATCTTGACGCTTGCCGCTCCAAGTCGCTTGGCTATCGTTGCGCAATCGATCGCAGTGTTCCCGGCGCCGATCACGACGACTTTGCGCCCAACGTGAAGCTGCTCGCGCTCGACTTTGCTTCGCTCAATGAAAGCAAGCCCATCCTCTATCGACTCCTCTCCGGGAATCTGCAATTCGGGTGTCGAACCCAGGCCCACTCCCAAGAAGACCGCATCGAAACTCTCGAGCAATTCGGTGAAGTCTTCTACTTCGACGCCATAGACCATCTGTACGCCGAGCCTGGCTATCATCTGGGCTTCGTTGATCGCCACCTCCTTTGGCTCGCGCAGTGTGATGATCCCGTAAGTGGAGAGACCTCCCGGAAGTGCACGGCGCTCGAATATCGTTGGTGCGTGACCCATCCTGGCAAGCTCTCCAGCGCAAGACAGGCTTGCCGGACCCGATCCAACAACCGCGATTTTCATGCCCGTCGGTTCACCCGGACTGAACAAGTCAGTCTGGAGCGAGTCCATGGCGTAGCGCTGAAGCCTGCCTATCGCAATCGGTTTCTCATCGGCGTTGAGAACGCATGCGCCTTCGCATAGCTCTTGAACCGGGCAAACCCGGGCACATGTCGCGCCCACGAGGTTGGATTCCAGGATCGTGCGGGCTGATCCTAGTAAATTGCCAGTCGCGATCTTCTTGATAAACTTCGGAACATCGATATGGGTCGGGCATGCGTGGGTGCACGGTGCGTCGAAACAGTAGAGGCACCGGTGCGCCTCGACCGCGGCCTCGTGGTCGCTCAACGGGGGGAAAATCTCCGCTAAGGGATCGCGCCATTCAGGCACGTTGGCTCACTCCCTGGCTAGTCATAGCCCATCATATCTCGGAGTTGACAGATTTGTCTGGGTAAGTACTCGCTTTAGTAGGTATTTTGTTTTGGCTTGTCAAGTCGTTCAGAATGCTCCGATAGTCGAGGAGAGCGTACGACGCGAGTTGACACCGTGAGTTCCGAATTCCCCAGCCATGGCCTGCCCCCGGATGGCTCGTGGCGTGAATTTTGTTGCTTGACATGCCCAAATCCTCTCCGGCATCACCCTTCGTACTAAACGAGCGCTTGGAAAGTTGAGTTTGAACGTGTTTCGCAATCATGCCTATGCCCTAAGCTTCTTTGGTAGAACCATCGTCGATTCCGGTTGCTTTCATCTAGCAAAGCAATCCTCTGGGCCAGCTTCAAGCTTATCCAAGGTAATGTGCGAATATGCTCGTATGCATCGGGGCAATCATGATGGCGCAGGTTGCTCAAGCGCTCCAGTCATCGGAGTCGTTTAGCCGTCCAGTTACGATTTCCGTCGAGGGACGATATCTGCTGTATCTCCCACCTGACTATTCGAAGGATCGGCGCAAGAAGTTTCCTCTGTTGCTTTTCCTTCATGGATCGGGCGAGCGTGGGCGTGACCTTGAAATGGTCAAGCGGCATGGGCCTCCGAAGGAGATCGAAAAGGGAAGGCAATTCGAGTTCGTGATTCTCTCTCCTCAATGCGACGAGCGTGGTGGATGGCAGGTGCCCACGCTAACGGGTCTATTGGATGAAGCCGAACACCGATTTCGCATCGATAAGGACCGCGAATATGTAACTGGACTGAGCATGGGAGGGATGGGAACCTATGCCCTCGCAGCAGCTCAGCCTAAGCGGTTTGCTGCAATCGCGCCGGTCTCGGCTGCCGCTAACGTCAGCATCGCACCAAAGATCAAGGACATTCCGATCTGGGCTACCCATGGCGCCATGGACCCAACGGTGAACATTTCCGGCGAAAGACCTTTGATCGACGAATTGACGAGACTTGGAGCCGAAGTCAAATACGACGTGATTCCGGATGGGCAGCATGACGTCTGGACGCCCGTATACCAGAGTAACGCGCTTTACGATTGGTTGCTTCGACACGTTCGAAGAAAACAGCGGTGATGTGTGCGGCTGAAAGGCCCCGCCGTCGACTCTCAGAAATCAGGTTTGGCCAGTCAGTCGCTGAACGGCCGCATCGTTGCACTTGGCCGCCGCTGAAGTGATTTCGCTTTCCTGTTGACCGATGCCTTCGGCGACTCGATCGAAGATGGCGTGGACATGACTAGCGTGACGGTGTGCCCAAGACGTGACAGCCCATCGTGTGAGCCCATAAAGCGCGGCGTCAACGATGCCGGCGGCTGCCAAGCCAATGCCTACCGACAGTCCTTGCTTATGGGTGAGGATCGTCAAGACTAGGGTGACAAGGAACATCGTAGCCAGGCCAATAGACCATGCAATGGAGATTCCCCCAAGCCGCCTCAAATGGATCCTCACGACCGTCTTGTTGCCCCTGGTCGTCGCCGAGACATGGGTCGTCAGCGTGTCCGTTCCGCCTGTCCATTCTCGTAGGTCGGGTTGACAAGTGGACGATCCGTCATCGCCGAAACGTATGCGCAGATCCTCAATCACTTCTGTCCACGCGTCGTCGCTCAGTTTGCCTTCGAACGATTGCTCGACGGCCTCGACATTTGGCACGCCCCAGAACGTAAACGGGGAAGGCGGGGCGATCTGTTCCGGCAACTTCCCGGCAGCCATCTCGATCCGGTTTGGATCGAGCCCCACTTCGGAACCCAGTTGCTTGATTTCGCTGAGCGTGAAGCCGCTGTCTGCTGAAACCGGCAGATCAGACGCTTGCGCTGTCGAGGCTTCTCGAAGGATGGTCCGCAATTCCTCTTCGGTGTATCGACGATCAACCATTCGAACAATACGACGTGAGGGATCGGTGCGTAGTTGCGTATACCAAAAGAAGATAGAAGGCAAAACCACGGTCCCCATTTGATTCTAGCGGACCGGCGCCACCGGGACCATAGTAGGACCAAATCTACCGAGTAGTTGCCTTGTTCAGGTTCAAGAGGTGCTCTTGAACAAGGAGAATTTGGCATGATCGGAGCAAATATGCGTAATGTGTTTGGGCGACCCTAAAGTTGCGACTGGATGTGGCCTATAAAGAATCGGAAACTAACCACCATGAACAACAGCATCCGAACTCGCCGCAACCGAAAGGGTTTCACCCTCATCGAACTCCTCGTCGTCGTCTTGATTCTCGGTATCCTCACTGCGATCGCTCTGCCGTCCTACCTCAGCTCGGTCCAGACTTCTCGCCAAGGCGCCGCCAACACCAACGCTCGAGCGCTTGCCACCGC
>JARLGV010000132.1 GCA_031292555.1 Fimbriimonas sp. | reverse complement strand
GTGGCGGCGGCTTTGGTGGCCGAGGCTTCGGCTAGTCCGACTCTTCCCACAATGAAATCGGGGCTTGCCAGTATAGGCAAGCCCCGTTCTCTTTATTGACCTCGATGGGAACGTATCCTGGCGATTGAGCTGCGCGGATTCCCCGATTCAACGATCGAAATAACGACATCCGGTGAGCTTGACCACCATAATCCTATTGAGATTCAGTGATCGATAGCATGGTTCCTACGGATATCAAACTAGTAATCGTCTTGGTCGTCGTCGCGTTTTTGGGCGTCAGCATCGCCGGGTTCTTTACCTTCTTTCGCTTTCTGGAGATCGAGAGGCAGAAGGCCAAGCGCTTTCGCGCTTTCCGCACAAGAACTGCGGATAAGGTGAATAACAAGCCGACAAACCGGCCCTAACTTGCCTGACGAACTTGATCTTCAGTGAGAAGAATTGGCTCGAGCCCTTCTTCGATCAGGCCCTTCGGCAAGATCACGCGCCTCACCAGATCGGAACTGGGGACCTCGTACATCACTTCCAGCAGAATATGCTCGATGATCGCCCTGAGAGCCCGGGCGCCAGACTTCCTCTTTAGCGCCTCACGCGCGATTTCCCCGAGCACACCCGGTTCCACCACCATTTCCACCCGGTCCATCTCGAATAGCTTGGAGTACTGCTTGAGAAGCGCGTTACGCGGTTCGGTAAGGATCTGAACGAGCGATTCCTCGTCCAGAGCGTCAAGAGTTGCAATGATCGGCAACCGACCGACAAACTCCGGAATCAACCCAAAGTGCAGCAAATCCTCGGGCAATAGGTTATGTAGTAGGTGAGTATCGCGAATGACCTTCGATTCGGGCGATGAGCGAAAGCCTATTACGCTCTCCTTCATCCGACGGCGGATCGTCTCTTCGATCCCCTCAAAGGCGCCGGCACAGATAAACAGGATGTTGGTGGTATCGATCTGCAGATATTCCTGCTGAGGGTGCTTACGGCCTCCTTGCGGCGGCACGTTAGCAACCGTGCCCTCCAGGATCTTCAGGAGCGCCTGCTGGACCCCTTCCCCACTAACATCGCGAGTAATCGACGGATTGTCGCTCTTACGGGCAATTTTGTCGATTTCGTCGACATAGATGATGCCCCGCTCGCAAAGCGACTTCGAATTGTGGTGGTCGATGGACTCCGCCGATTGGTAAAGCTTTAAGAGGATGTTCTCGACATCCTCACCGACATAGCCAGCTTCGGTAAGCGCCGTCGCGTCGGCGATGGCGAACGGCACGTTCAGCATTCGAGCCAAGGTCTGTGCCAGCAACGTCTTTCCGCATCCGGTCGGACCGACCATAAGGATGTTGCTCTTCTGGAGTTCAACTCCATCGTCGGCCGGCTCACCGATGCGCTTGTAGTGGTTGTAGACCGCCACCGCGAGCGATCTCTTCGTCTGATCTTGGCCCACGACATATTGGTCGAGGAAAGAGACGATCTCCTTGGGTTTTGGCACGCCTCGACGGGAGGCTGAATACGTTAGTGCCTTTGCACGAGCGATGGCGGGGCCGATCTGGGACGCGATGGAGCCAGACTTATCACCGTCGCCGTAAAGTGTGTAGTTGCAGAGATCGATGCACTCAGAGCAAACAGCTCCGTGCAACCCGACGATCAGCTTCTTCACCTGCTCTTTGGGTTTGCCGCAGAGACAACAATGTCCCCGCAAGTCGTTTACCGTGCCAGCCATTCTAAGATTCTCCTACCGAAACTTCTCGCCTGTTAGGACCGATGTGGACTCGCCTCTGAACACGTCCCCAATGAACGTGTCTCCGTCTTTCCACCTGGCTCACTGACAAATGTCGAAACGCTCGGCAAACACATTTCCGTGTAAACCGACGATCTTCTTTTCCACTTGTTCCTTTGCCTTGCGGTAATGACGGAGACTTCTTCGCGATTCGTCAGTCGAGTTGAGTCTCCTAGCGAACGCCGTTCTCTAGAACATTATCAATGATTCCGTAAGATTTTGCTTCCTCACCCGACATAAAGTAGTCTCTGTCGCAGTCTTTTCGCACTCTTTCGGGATCTTTGCCGGTGTGGCGGCCCAAGATATCCATCAGGATATCCATATACCGGTTGATCTCTGCCGCTTGGACGTTGATGTCAGCGGTGGTTCCCTGGAACCCGGCGCTCACTTGATGAATCATTACTCGGGCGTGTTTCAGGCAGTAGCGCTTGCCTGCCGAACCGCCGGCAAGGAGGACGGCGCCCATCGACGCAGCCTGACCGATGCAAATCGTGGCCACATTGGGCTTTATGATCTGCATGCAATCGTAAATCGCGAGCCCAGAACTAACGGACCCGCCCGGCGAGTTGATGTAGAAGTCGATATCCTTGTCAGGGTCCTCTTTTTCCAAGAAGAGCAACTGAGCGACGATGAGGTTGGCGAAATAGTCGTCGACCGGCGTGCCAAGGAATACGATACGATCCTTGAGGAGCCTCGACCAAAGGTCGTAGCTGCGCTCGCCACGTGTGGTTTGTTCAATTACGTAAGGAATACCCATGTGTTCTCCTGTAAGTCTGTGCCTTATGGAAGAAGCCGAGCGCACTCCTCCTTCCGTTGGACAGCTTACACCGTACTACGCAAGAAACGACAGAAGATCGGCGGCTCAACCAACCGCCCCTAAGCGGCCGCCGTTGCCTCGGCATGCGATTCTAGGAAGTCAGCAACCTTACGTGAGATGGCCCGGAAGTGCAGCTCATCAACCGCTTCGTTCTTCTTCAGCATTTCCCACATCTCGGCGGCCTCAATCCCATACTCCTGAGCCATCGAATAAAGTTCGTCGTTCAGTTCGTCAGTCGTAAGCGCCATTTGTTCTGCGACGAAGACCTCGCGGATCATAAGGGCCCGTTCGACGTGGAGCTTTGCCTTTTCATTCCAGGCCTCCCGAAGCTGCTCGATCGTCATGCCGTTTTCCGCGGCGTACATCTCTAGAGTCTTGTTTTCCTTCTTCTGCTCTTCGGAGGTCTCCCGCATACGGCGCTCGGCCAGGGCTTCCCACATGTTGTCGCTTACGAAGACCTGCGATCGTTCATGAAGCCGTTCCAGCAACTGCTCGTTGACCATTTCATGAAGCATCTGCTCCTTGGCCCGCTTGATGCTGTCTCGAACTCGGGTGCGCAGATCCTCGACGTTATCCGTCTTGAGGCTTTGCGCAAATGTATCGTCCAGTTCCGGGAGCTTCACTCCGCTGAGTGAGTTCAGGGTGATTTGGATATTGAAGGTCTTACCGCACCAGTCCTTCTCCTGGAATGTCTCAGGGAACGTAACTTCGAGGTTCTTCATGTCCTCGACTTTCATGCCCATGAGAGCCGAGTCGAGCTGCGGGAAGGTCTGTCCAGCGATCGTCATGAAGTTGCGCCCATCGCCACCCTCACCCTCAATCTTCACATTGACGACGGCAACGTCTCCTTCCTGGACTCCTCGGTCCGTCACCGCTTCTCGGGTCTGCTTGCGCTTTCTGAATTCCTCGATCTGCTTCTCGACCTCATCGTCGGTGACGGCTACTTCCGGTTTCTGAATCGGAAGGCCCTTGTACTCGCCAAGCGTAATCTTTGGAGGCAGAGGAACCTTTACGGTGTACTCGGCGACCTGCGTCACGTTGTCAAGCAACTTCAGCTCGACGGTTGGGCGCGTCGTCTGATCCGGATCGATCTTCTCTTGCTCCAAGGCGGCCTTGAAACTGTTTCGAACGATGATCTCAGCGGCTTTGTCAAAGAGCTCTTCTTTTGGAATGAGGCCCTCAACCATCGCTCTAGGAGCATGTCCCGGTCGAAATCCAGGCAGCTTGATCGACTTCGCAATCTGCTTGAGTGCCCGCTCAAACCCCTCTTTGACCTGCTCGGGATCGCAAACGATTTCAAGCGAAACAGTGCAGGGATTCAAATCTTGTCTTGTAACTTGCATGGCGGTAGGCGCGCAATAATGCGCAATTGGAGAGTTTACCCTTCGCACGGCACAGCACAGCCTCGCAAGGCGAAAAGCGCTTCGCAACGCGAACCGCTTCCTCATGCAATCCGCCCTGCGGGCTAGGCGAAGTGGCGGGAAGGCCCAGAAGCACCTGGCATCCCGGGGTCCGTTCATTGAAGCCGTTCTTTCAGCATGCTCGCCTCTATTCCTCCTTGCCTGTCGTAGCTAGTACCTTGCGCTGCCACGGAAGCAGCGGCTACTGAAGCTGCGGGAATGCCTCTTTGCCCTCTCGTCTCTTCGAGCAGCGAAGCCCGTGGGGTAGGCTTTTCGGCACGGTCTCACAGGGAGAGTCCTAGCGTTGCCGATTGTGGCAATCGAGTCTAGTAATGGGTCGCTTTCCACGGGGAAGCCTCTATCAGCGCATCGACTTTCGATAGCGATGCGTAGATCTCCTTGTCATCGATACCGGAGGTAAGAACAGCATGGAACCTAAGCTAGTACGAGTGCCCACCGAGGCAGATATTCAGAAGGCGTTCAACACCGCGGGCAAGGGAATCAGCGAGGCAACTCACCGGGCTCATCTCGGTCTCTGGCAGGGATACGCCAACAAGACCAACGAGATCCGAAAGGCGTTGGCCGAGCTTGATACCGATCCTGCGAAGGCGAACCAGATTTACAGTCTTACTCGCTCGCTGAAAGCCAACTATGGCTTTGCATACGGTGGGTATCTGAATCACAACGTTTACTTCGATGTTATCGGAGGCGAGGGCGGACCGGCGACGGGCGATGTCGCGACTCTAATAGACGATGCCTACGGCAGCTTCGACCGATGGGCTGCCGACCTTAAGATGACGGGCATTTCGGGACGAGGCTGGGCTTACCTGGGCTATGATCACGAGGAGCAACGCGTGTTCAACTACCTTGGTGACGGCCAGGACACCTTCCCGGCATGGAACAACACCCTCATCCTTGCCCTAGACGTGTACGAACACGCCTATTTCCTGGACTTTCAAACGGCACGTGCCAAGTACATCGACGCGTTCTTCCAGGTCATCGACTGGAATGCGGTGAACGCCAGACTGCACAAAGCGGTCGGCAAGTAGGTTCATGGTCGAGGGGCTCGCCGGGTCCCTCGACTAGTCGATCGCTTTCAAATGAAACGTGATCTTAGGATCGGAGTAGACCGTGCTCGCGGGTCCCGAGTGTCCCTTAGCATTTGTAATAGGGGAGATTGATGGGTAGTCTCCCAAACCAATCGTGACCTTCTGGCCAATCTTCAGGCGAAAGACGATTCTCTCGAGTTTGACGTGGCCCGATTGGCAGTTCAATGCCATCGTAACCGTCGCATCAGCATTTACTCTTGGCGTAACAGCCAGAGAAATGCCGGTATCTGTATCGGACGTGCGCCATTCCTGACTATTCAGAATAGCCGCGGAAAGTTCGTAGGATTCCTTGTCAATCTTCGATTCGACATCCACCGTAAAGGAGACTTTGCGACGCGCGACATCAATCAGTTGAACGCATGACCGAATGTCCTTGATGCCGTCCTTGTCCCCTTTGGCCAAGATCACACCCCTGACGTCGTCGGCGGACAGCGAGACTTCTCGACTATTGTCTGAGCTTCCTAGCGACTGGACAAATGCCAACGCTTTCGAAGCACGCATGTGATTGACGGGAATGACGCCAGAATCGACTTGGCCGGAAAGAACGCTCGATACGACAAACAATCCTGCAATAAACATATGTGCTCCAATTTGAAAAGACGGAACACCGAGGAGACTTCGTTCACCGGCGCAAGGAAGCGCCTATTCAGTCTGGCCGTCAGACTCGGGTTCCTCGCTGACTTCTATCCGTACGCGTAGAATGCGCCGTCCATCGCTTTCGATGACGGTCAACTTCCAACCCTCATGCGATATCGATTCGAACAGCTTAGGTTGCCTACCGAACAGTCCGAAGACGTAACCACCGATCGTATCGAATTCCTCGCTGCCGAACGACGATCCTGCATGCTGATTGACGTCATCGAGATGAGCTTTGCCAAGCGCTTCGAATCCGCTCCCAACCTGCTCGACTTCAGGTGTCTCGACGTCGTATTCGTCCGTGATATCGCCAACTAGCTCTTCGACAATATCTTCGACTGTAACGATTCCGGCAGTGCCACCGAATTCATCTTGTACGACCGCCATTTGGACTCGCCCTTGGCGCATCTCTTTTAGGAGTTCGTGCAGATCTTTGTTTTCGGGGACGAAAAGTGCCGGACGCATCAGTTTGCGGACGTTAACCGTCGACTCGTCTTCAACCATCGCCATGAGTAGATCTTTGGCATGCACAATACCGAGGATTTGATCGTCGGTTCCCTCGAACAACGGGATGCGCGAATGGCCGGAGTCCTCGATTAGCTTGACTAGTTCGGCCGGCTCGGTCTCAATCGGCACTGCATCGATATCGACGCGTGGGGTCATCACCTCTCGGGCGACCTTGTCCGTAAAGGAGAATACCGAGTGCAGAAGTTCCTTCTCGTCCTTCTCGATTTCGCCGGATTCCTCGGCCGATTCGACGATGTTCTTGATCTCCTCTTCGGCTTGATTCACGTTTGCCAAGCGCGCCTGCCCTCCGAAGCGGGCAGTGAAGACGCCGGCAAGTGCCACTACAATGTTGGCTGGAACCGAGAAGATCACGGAGGTGATTCGAATGAACCGATACGATGCCAGGGCAACCCGATGGGGATGAAGGGCAGCAAAGCTCTTGGGCACCAACTCGCCGATCACCATATTCACGAGGCCCACAAGCAAGGCAATCACGGCTGTTCCAAGCAGAATCGTCAGGTAGCCAAAGCGCCAACCAAAGCTGCCCTCCATGAAATCCGCCAAACCGGGAGCAAGTAGGAAACTTAACAGCGCCAAGGTGAGGCGGGAGGTCTGACTACCTAGAGCGCATGCGGCCACGTATTTCTGACGTGAGTCGAGAAGTGCCTGCAGATGACGGCTCTTCAGGGAATCGGGCTCTTTGACCTGCTTTACATGCAAGTTCTTGAGTAAGCCGACAGCCGTCTCTGCCGCGACAAACCAAGCATTCAGGAGCATAACGACGACGATAATCACGAGCGCCGGCGTGCCACCGATCACCGGCGAGCGCATTGCTGAGTCGGCCCCCAGGCTACGGGCGGAAGACTGCTCTCCCAAAACCCAGAATGCCGTCATCGCAGCGGCAAATCCGAGGACGACGCTAGTTTCAATGCGTCCTGCCAATTCAGAACCAGTGCTTCGACGTCTCATCTTGGCACCAACCCAAAAATGAGGAGCGAAAGCACAACACCAACAATCGCGCCGAGGCTCAATTCGAAAATTGTGTGGAACTTTGCCTCAAATCGGCTCTGGGCGATGATAGCAGCCAAGAGAATCGCTATGCCGGCAGAAAGCGCATTGTCGGTCAGCAATGCCGCCGACGTCGCGAAGAAGAAACCGAAAGCGGCGTGACCACTTACAAGGCCGCCCTGCAGGACTCGTCCCTTCTGCCCAAGGCCCTTGCCGACAAGGACAACAAAGAAGAGAACGATGGCTCCGAGGATCAGACGCACGCCTGCGGAAAGTCGGAACCCCTCGCTCGTCATGTTGATTTTGATCGCTTCCCATCGGCTCTCACCAAGGAACAGAAGCGCGCCAACCACAAGCGCAATCATTGTGGAGATCAGGACGGCTCCCGCCGCGATGTCTTTGGCAAACTTGGCCAGCGGATGGTAATTCGGCGAAACCAGGTCGACCGTCGCTTCGATAGCAGAATTGAACATCTCAGCAACGAGCACAAGTGAAATCGTAAACAGGAGGACCAGCGTCTCGCGAAATCCGAGGTTGACGAGGATGCTCAGGAGGATGACGATAATCACCACGAACAGGTGAAAACGCATGTGCCGCTGCGTTCGGAACGTGAAAACGATTCCGTTAAGGGCAACCCTGAACGGACCGACGATATCCCACTTCTTGCGGCCGCTCAATCGACTTCTCCGTGGAGCAGCGAACACCACTCCTCGTCTGGCTTTAGACCGGCATCCAGGGCAACTTCGTTCATTTTCCGGACCATCTCAGCCCGATCGACATCCGTCTGATCATCGAATCCGATCAGATGCAGCGCACCGTGGATGGCAAGAAACCCAAGTTCCTCCGACAGGCTGACGTTCCGTGCCTTGGCTTGGCGTTCGGCATATGGGATGGCAATCGCAACATCGCCCAACTGGTCTCCCGCGAACTCGCCAGCAGGAAACGTCAAAACGTCGGTGCTTTCGTCGAGGCCCCGAAACTGCCGATTGAGTTCACGAATCCGTTCGTCTGTAGTAAGGAGGAGGCACGCCTTTGCACCGGAATGTCCATTGAGGGTGAAAGCAACGGCAACTGCACGACGCAGGGTTGCAGTCCGAACGTTGCGCTCGGTCTCATTCAAAACGGTGATGTTGCGGGTACTGGGAGGTTCCATACAGAAATGGCAGGCTAATCCGTTCCAGGACGCGAAAAGCGGAATGCCATTACGGGCCGGATGGAACAAACTCGTTCCTTCACCTCTCCTCCATACCGATGAGGCGCCACCCGATCACCTTGCGAAGGTGAACAAAAGAAGAAGTTCCCCTTCCTTTCATGGGAACGTACCTGTGACCGAACGTCATTGCCAAAAGCCGCCATCCGGCTGCCACGACGAGGCTCAAAGAAGCGTAGGGTCCGGCATTGCGCCGGATCGATTGTCTCTTGTGCCATCTACCAATAAGAGACTCACAAGAGACGAAAAAAGGCGCAAACCTACTGTCGAGATTGACGACGTCGCTTGAGTCTGCGGCGCTTCTCACTCGGCTTCTCGTAGTGCGAATGCTCCTTCAACTCACGAAGCAGCCCACTCTGCTGGAGCTTCATGTTGAAGCGCTTTAACGCGCTGTCGATCGATTCATTGGACTGAACGGTTACGTAAATCAAAAACTCAGATGCCTCCGCAAGGCTTAGAGTATGGCATAAACTGGTTTCAGTTGTCAGCAACCGCGCAAACGCCCTTCGATGGGTGCCGTGTTAGGTTATGTTATGGAGACCGCCGATCGCCTTCCGGAAGTCAGAAATCGCCCAATCAAGGGCATTTCCGCAATTCTCGTCACATTCGACCGGAACGGTCAACCGAATTTGGATGAGTTGTGCCAGAACCTTGTCAGGACTACTTCCAGCGGCCTGACACCTGCTGTTAACATGGACACGGGCTACGTCAATTTGCTCTCTTCGAGCCAACGCCGGTTAGTGCTCGATGCTGCCCATTCCACTGGCCATCCCTTTGTGGCAGGGGCCTTCATCCAGGAAATGGAGGGCGATCCACTTGCCATTTATTTGAACGTCGCTTCAAATATCGTGGAACAAGGCGGTATTCCGGTGATCTTCCCGTCCGGCTGGCTTAAGTCCCTTTCCGAGCCTAGAGCGGTCGGGGTGTTTCAACAGATTGCGAAGCACATTCCGGAGTTCATCGGGTTCGAGTTGGGTGAAATGTTCGTGCCCTATGGCCGCATTTTCACTCTCGCCGCATATCGCGAACTTCTCGACATCCCCCAGATGACCGGCCTCAAGCACTCATCGCTCAGCAGACAAGCCGAGTGGGACCGATTGAGCATTCGGAATGAGGTACGGGCCGATTTCCACCTTTATACCGGCAACGACCTGGCGATCGACATGGTTATGTGGGGCTCTGATTACCTATTGGGCCTATCCGCCTTTCATCCCGAGGCGTTTGCCCTTCGTGACTGCTGGTGGGCTTCCGGCGACAGCCGGTTCTTCGAATTGAACGACGCCCTACAGTACTTGGGCGCTTTCGCATTTCGACCGCCAGTGCCCGCATACAAGCACTCTTGCGCGCAGTTTCTGAAGCTAAGGGGGAGGATCGCTTCCGACGAGCCACACCCTTCAGGTATTCGCCGCCCCGAAACCGATTCTGAGGTATTGGCCCATGCTTTGGAGCGGATCGAATCCGCAAGGAATTTGTTACTAACATGAACATCGCCGATCTCGCTTCCGCCCCCGGCCGCCGATTTCCAGCCGGTCGTCTCTCCCAGCGGCTCGTCGGCCCCGGACTGCCGATTGCAGCCGACGGGTTCTGTCTTGGGCATGTCATTTTGGATCCCAGCGGGGGGCAGGTTCCATGGCATTGCCATCCAAACGAGGAAATCTACATGGTCCTCGAAGGGGAGGCAGAGATTGTGGTCAGTCAGGATGTGCAGACGCTATCAGCCGGCCAAGTCGTCTATATTCCAGGCGGCGAGTATCACCAGTTGACGAATCGATCGAACCGGGCCGTTCGATTCCTTTACTGCTACAGCCCATCGGGCGATGTCGATCATTGGCGTCAAGAGCTCGATGGGACGCTCGCACGGGCGGGAGTCGACGCTCCATGTCTACCTTCAGGAGCGGCTCCGCAATTTAGCGGGGGCGAGTCCGAATAGCGAGCGTCCGGCCCTATTTTGCCTTCAGACCGATAAACTGCGTAGGTTATCGGTGAGGATCGAAGTGTGAAGCGAACCACTCAGAACATCGGAATTATCATGAACGGGGTTACGGGCCGAATGGGCACGAACCAACATCTGCTCCGTTCGATCATCGCGATCAGGGACGAGGGGGGGATTGTTTTGCCGGACTCAAGAGTGGCGATGCCCGTCCCAGTGCTGGTGGGCAGGAGCCATGAGAAGTTGGCGGCTCTGGCGTCACGAACCGGCAACCCGGCATGGACCACCAACCTTGACCAGGCAATCGCAGACAAGAACAACTCGATCTACTTCGACGCCCAAACTACAGGACGGCGGTTCGACGACGTCCGCACAGCCATTCGTGCCGGTAAGCACGTGTATTGCGAGAAGCCAGTTGCGACGTCAACTGAACAGGCACTCGCGCTCTATCGGATGGCGGAGGCGGCAGGCGTCAAGCACGGCGTTGTTCAGGACAAGCTCTGGCTGCCCGGCATCGTAAAGCTGAAAACGCTCATCGAGTCTGGATTCTTCGGCCAGATTCTGTCGGTTCGGGGCGAATTCGGCTACTGGGTGTTCGAAGGCGACGTCGTGCAACCTCAGCGCCCAAGTTGGAACTACCGCAAGGAGGACGAAGGCGGAATCATCGTCGACATGCTATGCCACTGGCGATATCTTCTTGACAATCTCTTCGGACCGATCGAATCGGTTAGCTGCCTTGGCGCAACCCACATTCCACGCCGCTGGGATGAGAGTGGCGATCCCTATGACGCGACTGCGGACGACAGCGCATACGCAACTTTCCAGATAGCCGGAGGAATCGTGGCTCAGTTCAACTCGAGTTGGTGTACGCGAGTTCGCCGCGACGACCTATTGACCTTGCAGGTCGACGGAACGAAGGGCAGTGCGGTCGCAGGACTTCGAGAGTGCGTGTGCCAGCATTACAGCCAGACTCCGCGTCCCGTTTGGAATCCGGACATACCACAGCCGATCGATTTTCGCGCCGGTTGGCTAAACGTCCCCGATTCGCAAACCTATGAGAACGCGTTCAAAGCCCAGTGGCGCCGTTTCCTCCTCCATGTAATTAACGACGAACCGTTCCCCTGGAACCTGGTTGAGGGCGCCAAAGGCGTCCAGCTTGCCGAATGCGGTCTCCAAAGCTGGTCCCAACGCCGATGGGTAAGCGTAGGGGAGCTACGCTAGGCGAACTGATTCGCATGGCGATAAGACAGAGAGGCACAGTGGCGACAAGCTGCGGTTAGCGAGGAAGACGGCGCGGCCCTCAATCCGCTTGACCCCAGAATACGAGGGTCGGCCGTTCCCACGCATTCACGCTTGATCGCCAAACACGGACCGCGGAGCGCCGATTGCCTAGCGTTGCTGCTCGATGCGTCGGTCGGGCACGATCCACATGACGGCTACGAGGACGTAGCAACAGAGGGACGCGATTGGCGTCAGCCACGCCAAGCCGATGGCGATCGCGTAGATCACTACGGACACAATTCCCTTCACGTCGGAACCCACGGCTACGGCGAGAGCCGAGTCCTTACCATTCACGGAGATGAGGGCCCGGGAGAGCAGATAGTAGGCTGCTCCGCACATGAATAGGAGAAAGCCGTAGAGAATAATTGGCGCTCGAGCATAGAGATGCCCGCCCATCCAATCGGTGGCGAACGGAATCAGCGAGAGCCAGAAGAGCAAGTGCATGTTGGCCCAAAGGGCCGCGCCACCAACATGCTGCGCCGCATGCAGCATGTGATGGTGGTTATTCCAGTAGATCGCGAGGAATATGAAGCTCAGGAGATAGCAGAGATAGACAGGCACAATCGGTTTTAGGTCTGCGAACCCGCTGCCCTTGGGTACATGGAGATCAAGGACCATGACTGTCATGACAATGGCGATCACCGCGTCGCTGAAAGCTTCCAATCGGCCCTTATGCATAGGCGCGATTTTACAAGGCGCACGACCATTGAGGCTAGGCGGCGCGCTTCGCTGGGCCAGAAGGCGTGAAAGCTCTGAGATTATCGAAGCTCTGTACTTGAGCCTCTGGGCTGGCGAACCCTGTCGTCCTTATAAGCTAACCCCACTAGGCACCCTGCCGCCTTTCCGGCCTCCGACGAGTGCTCAGCCCGAATCGCCTATTTGTTCTTCGGGTCGACGGCGGCTCGTAGGCCGTCGCCCACGAAGTTCAGGGCGAAGATCGTGAGGCTTAGAATCAGGCAGGGCCAAACGAGGCCCACGGGATAAGAACTCATATCTTCCCGGGCTGAGTTGATCATACTGCCCCAGGACGGCTCCGGCGCCTGGACGCCGATTCCCAGAAAGCTCAGAGTACTCTCGGCCAGAATCGTCCCCGCGATGTCGATCATACTGACAGCCAGGAGAATCCCCGTCAACTGAGGAAGGATGTGCCGCGTGACAATGTAAAAAGTGGAGGCGCCCGATGCCTTTGCGCCGATTACGAATTCCCGATCTTTAAGGGTCGCCACTTGGGCTTTGACGAGTCGGGCGACGGAGGGCCATGCGGTAACCGATAGGGCGATGATTACAGGCAGAAGCTTGCCCATCGGCAAATTCGCCATCTTGGTCGGTGGAATCGTCCCAATGATGAGAACTGCCAACAAGATATCGGGAAAGGCGAACATCCCGTCGGTGAACCTCATGAGGACCATGCTAACCCACCGCGGCGCGTAGACGGCAAGAACGCCGACGGTTACGCCAACCACAAGCGCCAGGATCTCGACAACGAACCCAACGATCAGCGAAATTCGCGCTCCGGCAGCCAAACGAGAAATCACGTCCCTTCCCTGTTCGTCGGTGCCGAGCAGATACTTGCCTCCCGGCGCCTCGTGAGGTCCGGATACCGGATCGTAGACACTAAAGAAATTCGCCTGATTCGGAGGGTGCACCATCGCGTTCCTCGCGCTCGGCCCGAAAACCGCGAAGAGCAGCAAGAGAACTAGGAAGACAATCCCGAACACATAGAGCGGGTCCTTCCCCCTAAAGGTGAATCGCGTGCGTTCGCTCAAATCTGCGACTCCCGAATGCGCGGATCAAGAACCGGCAGAAGGATATCGACCACCAGATTCAGGAAAATGAACATGGCGCCCGTGACGAAGACGCCGGCTTGTACGACGGGCATGTTCGTCTGTTGGATCCCTTCAATAACGGCACTTCCCAAACCGGGCATCAGAAAATATCGTTCGATCACGAACGAACCTGTGAGCAGAAAGCCGAAACTAGTCCCAATCGTCGTGATGACGGGGAGGATCGCATTGCGAAGCGCATGCCGAAACAGGAGCCTTCCTCGGGGAACTCCCTTTGCCACTGCAGTGCGAATAAACTCCTGATCCAGAGTGTCGATCATGCTCGCCCGAGTAAGGCGGGTGATCAGGGCGGCAGGGCGAGCGGCGAGGATCGTTACCGGCAGAATGAAGTAAACAATCTCAGGCGCAACGAGAGTCGTCGACCAAGTCAGGGGTAATCGATCCAACCGCTGACAGAAGATGTAGACAAGAATCGGACCGAGCACAAAGTTAGGCGTAGTCACGCCCAATGTGCTTAGCGTGAGGATCGACTTATCGGCAAATTTGCGCTGATAGACTGCAGCAAGGGTTCCGAAGACGATACCGAATGCCGATGCTAGGACCATCGCCTGAGTGGCCAGCTTCACGGTCATCGGGACGGTTCGAGCCAAAATGTCCTTGACCGGTTCATGTGTGCCGTAGTAACTGACGCCGAAATCGCCGTGGGCGGCGTGCTCGACATAGAGTACGTACCTCTGAGGCCATGGTTGATCCAGCCCGAGATTGTGACGGATCACGCGGATCGTCTCTTGGCTGGCCTTCTCGCCTCCGATGATCGTCGCCGGATCCCCAGGCGCGAACGCGCCCGCGACGAACGTCACGAACGAGATAAAGAACAGGCTGAATGCGCCAAACAAGAGCCTGAGCAGGATCGCTTTAACCAGACGCACGAGCCGTCAGTTTAACACGCGGTCGCCCGCTTGTGCTTGCACGGCGCGAGATCCGCGCTCGATGGTCATGGAAAGGACCCGATCTCCCCACTGGATCTTCTTGAGAACCTCCATGCCTGCCACTACCTGGCCAAACACCGTGTAATTGCCGTCCAAGAAGCTGGATCGGTCGAGGAGCATGTAGAACTGACAATCGCCCGAATTCTTGTCCTCAAGGCCGCGAGCTAAACCTACGGCTCCCGCGACATTCTTAAAACCGGAGTCCTCATACTGAATTTTGACGCCCGTCCCACCGTTACCGGTCGCAGACAGGTCACCGGTCCTAGATCCAGGGTCGCCGATTTGGACGAGGTAGGGCTTGGGCACTTGCTCCACGCGATGGAATCGCTGGCCGTTGTAGAACCCGTCGCCGACCAATTTAGCAATGCGAGCGGAGGTGCGGGGCGCTTCCTTCATGTGCAGTAGCACGTAGACGTTTCCACGCCCTTCTATTCCGATTTTGACAACCGTTTCGCCCGCCTTGGGTGTATAGCTCTGGGCCAGGCACCGAGGCAACGCGATCAGAACCAGAAGCAGACTTAGTATTGGACGCATAGAGTTCACTACTTATAACGCCGAAATTACCCGACGATTTCGATTCTAGCGCGGGGATCGCCGAGATGGGCGATCAGTCCTTCATTTGGCGGCCGTATCCGTCGAGTTTCACATTGCCGACGAGAATCAAAATGCCATCGACGAGAGACCAAACCCACCCAAGCCCGCACGTAGAAGCCACGAGCTGAATCACACCCAGGGCATAGTATCCGAGATATAGGCGGCCCGCGCCCGGGATGATCAGCTGCAAGACTCCGGCCAAAATCCGGTTACGATCACTCTGCACGACCCCGTAGGTATGAGGATAGGAAGCGAATACGGTGGGCTGAGGCATCTGCGCCGCGACTTGCACCGATGGCTCCGGTGGAGTCACTGGGTAAGGACCGGGAGGAGGAGGAGGAGTGTCGAAAGGCGCACGAACGGAGAACACATTGGCAAGCTCTAGAATCTGACCGGCCGGAATCCAATTGTCCATACCTACCTTCCAAACATAGGTATCGCGCGCAATAACCTCGCCGCTGATCAATTCATCGATCTGCTCACGCGTGAGCGGGCCAAGTTGCCCATAGTGCCCAATGTAATACCACTCACCCACCGATGTCTTGCCCTACTGGTTTCAAGGCCCAGCGGTTTCGTTTTACCGCACCAATTGCCAATACGCCTCGTAAATATGCCCGAAAACCTCCGACAGCATCGGCTTTAGCGATCTAGCAAGCGGTGGGACGGGTTTCGGGCTGCGTGGGGCCGAATCGTAAGACCTACGCAGCTCGTACCTTGCCCAGTCCAAATGAGCGCTATAGCCCCGGCTGAGGACTGAGCACTTGAATCGCTTTCCAAAGCTGCCCGTCTGTCTTGGGGTTCTTCGGATCGATCTCCTTGGCGGGATCGAGTTCAGCCTTCACATCGGGCTCCAGGCCCCCGCTCAAAAACACTCCGTCCTGATCCACCTTTCGTCCAAAGAACGGCGTGAATGGCAGGAAGTACTTGGCGATCGTGATCTTGGCGCTCGACTGATCGATCAGCGGGAAGACGTTCTGCACAGATGCCTTTCCGTAGCTGTGAGTACCAACAAGCTTTGCACGGCCGTAGTCGTGAAGACAGCCAGAGAAGATTTCAGCAGCACTTGCCGAGTCCTCATTAATCAAGATGGCGATCGGATAGTTGAACGAGTGGACATAACCGGGGATCGTCTCTGCCGACTCCTCATGTCCGTCGCGAAACTTCATCTTGACGACAAGCTTGTTCTCAAAGAACCGACTCAGCATGTCGACGGCCGAATCAAGCAATCCACCCGGATTGTCTCTCAGGTCGATTACCATCCCCTTTAGCGGGTGGGCCTCTAGCTTAGCGATTTCGTGATCGAACTGCGCAGCCGTAGGCTCCGAAAACGATAGGATCGACATGTAACCGATCTGGATGTTGGAAAAATACTTGGAATCAACTGTTGGAGCGATGATCCTGGCCCGCTTGATTGTCAAAACGACCGGTTCCTTCTTGTCGTTTTGGATCACGGTTAGGTGCACGACGGTGCCTTCCTTTCCTTTGATCATCGTGACGATATCGTCGATCTCCTTTCCGGTCACCGACTGACCGTCGACGCCCGAAATGATGTTCCCTTCGCGAATGCCGGCGGCGTATGCCGGGCCATCTTCGAATACGGATGCGATCTTCGCGCCCAACGGGTCAGCGGTCAGGCGGGCGCCAACTCCTCCGAAGTTCGCTTTGGTCTCGTCGTTAAAAGCCTCCGCGGTGGTCGGCGGCATGAACACGGTGTGCGGATCACCCAGCGACGACATGAGACCTTCCATACCGGCATACTTCAAGTTCGTCGGATCAACGGGCCGGATGTAGTCAGTGAGGATCTTGGTGTACGCATGTGAAAACTCCTGTTCTGGAGATGCGGCTGCGCCGGATTTCACACCGAACAGAGAATTCATCGCGTGCGAAGAGGGAAGTTTGCCTCGCTGGAGATCCGGCCAAGCGAATCCGAATAGAAAGCATGCAGCCAAGACCGCGCAAAATACGAGAACATTGGAAATGGCTTTCATCGCGCACCTACCCTTTTCGTGACAACCGACGTGCCCGCCTTTGGCTGGTATGCGGAGGTAACCAGCGTGTAGCCTGAGCCATCGGGAAGCTGAATGATCTGTCTCGAGGATGTATCGCCGCCCATCGAGCCACTGGAAAGGGTGGCCAAGCCCCTTGAAGAAAGCGCCTCTGCGAAAGCTTCCGCCATTCCCCGCGTGCTTTGATCGGTTAGCAATTTGATTTTCGGTGGATGAGCGTTGCCATTCGTGACGGTCAAGGGCGTCGGCGTGTCGTGACGCTGCGTCACGAAATACCCATAATGCCCCTTTGGAGCGATCACTTCCAGGCAGTTCTTCATCGACTGTACATCACCTAAAGTGTTATTCCGCAGATCGATGGTCACGAATGCCTTGTCCTTGATCGCGTTCTTCAGAAAGTCGGCGCTACTCTGAACAAGTGGAAGCTCGATCACCCCGTTGACCTCGGTCAGCCCCGGCAGCGACGATGGCGCCCTGGCGATCACGGTTTTCTTTAGCGTTCCGTTCCGATTCCAGACGACGTTCACTACGCCAGATGCGCCCATGAAGAGCTTTTCGCGAGCCTTGCCAGGAAATATCGCCTTTTCGAACTTCGTGCGAATCTCTGAACGCATGATCTCCAACTGAGCTCTTGACAATTTCTTGTTTGTAAATAATTTGGAGGCGATCTTGAACTTACGGATCACGTCGCTATTCACGACCCAGTGGCCATCGACGGAATCGACAACATCGCCGACCTGCACTCCGGCACGATCCGCGGGTCCCCCAGGAACAACGCATACGACCTTGACCTTGGGGATCTCCTGCACGGTGACCAATGCATCATCAGGCGTCAGATCGGAGGCGCCTTCGGCGCCGGTCGCCTTGGATCCCATTCGCCGACCATTGAGTGAAAGGACAAAGTCGGCGCCAATTCCTTCGTATTTGCCGGTTCGAGCGGCCAAGAAAGCGCGGAACTGATTCTTGTCCATGTAACTCGAATCGGGGTCTGCAAGACTTGCGACCATTCCGCGAATCGCCCCAGAGGCCAACTTCTGATCGTCGGTCACCGGCTCGACGTATTGTTCCTTCAACTTTTGCGTCAGTTCATAGAAATAGTCCGATGCCGGCACATTGACATCGTTCGATCGCGATGCGAGCATACGGCTGGTCGACACGTCGGAATTCGACGTCTGCAAGGAACCCAAGTCCGCTTTTTGCCGCGCCTGGAGCCCGGTATAAACGGCGCCAACCGACAGCACAATGCCGACAGCCGCCAAAACACTCGATTTCGTCTCACTCATGGTTGAATCCAGTCCATCATTCTACGCCGTCCGCACTTTCCCGACACGGTATACGCGTTCAATTCGGCCACCAAACCCGTCAAATGTCCGGTTTCGCTGTAAGTTCGCCTAGTTACCCAAACCTTTGACGGCGACGGCCACTTCCGTGGCGGGGCTCGAGGCCATTGCGTCCATCGTTTTCTGTGGCAACTTGATCGCCTTTTTCTTGGCAAGTTCAATCAACTTCATCTGAACGCGCGGATCGACATCGTCCATCACGTTCGCAATTTCGTCGGTCGACACCGGGCCGTCGAGAGCGATAAAGCCGTTCAGCGCAGCCGCCCGAACCAGCTCAGATTTGTCCGTCACTGCCAAGCGCAATGCGTTCCGGTTCTCTTCCTTCGGGTGAGCGGCCAGATACTCAAGCACCACAAGTCGGACATAGCGACTATCGTCATGCACTCCCTTATATCCTTCGGTGCGATTGGCGGCAACCGTCGACTCGATCAGCTTGATATTGCTTGCCGCCCTCACCATGTCTGACGGTTCGTTCACCGCCGACCAAAGGAGCTTGCTCACGTCGTCGTCTTTGTCTGGATCAGCATTTCTGGTCACGGCGAGTTTTATCTCGGGATCGACCGATCGGAGAAATACGAGGCGAGAGGCATCGGAACTTGGCGAGGAGATCATCGCCAATGACTCGACGCCAGACAAACGCGCTACCCAACTTCGGTTGTTGAAGAGCAGCGAAACGTCGTCAACCATGCGCGGGTCCTTCGTCTGAGCGAGCAGTCGAGCTGCCACCTGCTTGTCATAGTCGAACAGCGCCACGCGAACCGATCGGCGAACGACGGCCAGTGCCGTATCGGAGCCCTCGTTCATCAAGGCAGTCAGGGCTTCGGCCGAAACCTCAGGATCTAGATCCAGACTGTTTGATATCAGGCTGGCTTCGACGGAAGGGTCCTTGAATCTCGTATAGGCAACTGTCGCATTGAGCCGAACAAGTCCATCTTTGTCCTTAAGAAGGGCAGCAAGTTCCGGGCCTGGCGTCTTGGCTTGAGCGGCAAAGGACGCACGCGCCTCAGGATCGTCCGAAGCCGCATCTGAGACAACGTTCGCAAGCGGAGGGTTGCCGGCATCAGTCGAGAAATGAAAATCATTGAACTCGTATTCAATCGGATCAGGACGCAACTTACCCGCCAGCCTCGCATTCGGCGAGGGCTCGATCGACAGACGGGCGATTTTTGAGATGCCCGCCTTCTGCGCCAGGTCTGTCAGGTTAACGGAAATCTTCTGCCACTTGCCGTTGGGTACGACTGCCTCGGCAACCAGAGGAATGGCATTCATAGGCGACACGAGTTTGGGATCCGCGCCCACCGAAACATATGCCGACTTGCCATCGCTAGATTCGATGCGGATCGCAATCGGATCGTAGGAAGCCGTCTTGACCTCAAAAGAGAGGGTCGGAGTCTCGGCGACGGTGGCCAATGGTATCCCATCAGTTCGGTTCGGCAGCGCCAGACCACCGGTACGATATCCAGCCGACTCGGTGATCTTTAGCACCTGACCCCGATCCGGATCGGCCACGATGGATGCATCGGTCTCGGGCAGACGGTAGACCTTAACTTCCTTTGGATCGGCTCCAGTGGGCCACAATTCGAGGGACGAGCCGAGTCGAGACAGATAGGTTTGGGGCGCCGGCTCGTCAAGGCTGCTGGCTATTGGCCAAGGATCTTCGCTCGCGACGCTACTCTTGCTGAGCGTCGTACCCTTGAACCCCAGTTCTTTGGCTCGAATCTCCACTTGGGATAGCCAAGTGGAACGAATGAGATTGTCGAGAGACGCAGGGCTTCCCGTGAGATCTACGGGCAACGAAAAAAAGCCGGCAACCGGCGTCATATCCACCGTCGTGGTTACCGGTAGGGACGGCCCGGCTCCAGCAAGAATATAGAAGGCCGAATGGAACGGACCCCGGAAGATTTTGTCTTCCGATTCGTATGTTCCGCCATTGATTCGGGCCTCCAAGTACTTGCGAATGAAGGGAGCCCCGAATAGCGTTCCGTCCGTCTGCCCCGAGTCACGCATCCACTCGGTCTCGATTTGGATGTCGGGCACCACGGCGACACGTCCATCGAATTTCTGAGACACCCACCCAACAAACCGGTCGATAGCGGACTGAACCCGTGCAAGTTGAACAGACTCGATCGTCGCCCGGTGTTCTCTTAGGACTCCGCTTGCATCCCGATCATCCGACTCCGTACGAGTGAAGATCACGACCTTAAGTCGCCAGATCGATGCTTTGCCTGACTTCAGCGAGTCGATTCGGTTCTTGACTTCGGTCCAATCCCCAACCGAATCGTATACATCCGGCGCGACCGCCGGTGCGCCTTGCAGGTAACCCCACCCCCGCCAGGATAGATAGTCCATCGGCGCTTGAGGCGCATGGTTTATCTTCGGGAAGACCTCTTGCGGCACGATCGACGAAGATCCGGGCGAAAGATCGGGACTCTTCCCTTGGGGAAACGTTAGCGCAAGCGCCAGCAGCACCGGTGAAAGCGTGATCATCACTCTAGAATACGGAATAACCGAATGTCTTCTGACGTTTCGGCATGTCCGTCGCCTCGAGTGAATTCCAAACTCTTCACGCTGCTAACCGTGGACAGGTCGGCGGGAATCCTTCCAATGAGGTCTAGAACGACCTTTTTGATCTTCTCCGAGTTCGAGTTGAAGACCTGGAGAACGTCAGTCGCATTAACGGCCTCGGTTCCGGCGTGGACGCCGCTATCGTAATCGGTGATCAGCGCAATGTTGACAACGCCCATCCCTAGTTCCCGGCATAGATAGGCTTCGGGGTACTGCGTCATGTTGATGACTTCCCAGCCAGCATCGTGAAACCACTTGCTTTCCGCCTTGGTGGAGAAGCGAGGACCCTGGATCACTACCACGGTTCCCTTCTCGTGACAAACGATTCCGTGGTCGCGGATGGTCTCGATTGCCAGGCCTCGTAAAACAGGATCGTAAGTATCGGCCGGCGAGACGTGAGTCACGATCGGACCGTCGTAGAAAGTATCTTTTCGCCCCGAAGTTCGATCGACGAACTGATCGCAAACAACGAAATGCCCGGGCTCGACTTCGACCTGCAGCGACCCGGCTGCACACGGGCTGATGATGCATTGACATCCTAGCGAACGCATCCCCCAGACGTTTGCACGGTAATTGACCATGTGCGGTGGGAGCGTATGCTTACGTCCATGACGCGGCAGGAATGCGACCTTGCGGCCCGCCACCGTTGCCAAGAAGTAGGTGTCGCTTGGGGCTCCATAGGGAGTGTCGACTTTCACCTCTCGAACATTTTCGAGCAAGCTATAGAATCCGGACCCCCCGAATACACCGATTTCAGCCAATTCTCTCATTAATCTATCCCGGTTCCTTCGGACACTAGTTCGTTGGCGGAGCGATCAGCCGGTGTACGGCGGTTATTAGCTGGTCGACGCGCTGACCTTCTCGAAGGAGAACATCCTCGTCGATGACACCTACGCGCTTCTGTTTGACTGCAGCAACAGTCGCGAATCGAGGATCCTTGAGGATCTTGTCGGCAGCGGAAACGTCGAACTTCGTTCCCGGCACGATAATCGCATCCGGGTTAAGAGAAACCAGGCTCTCTGCGTTCATCGGAACAAATCCAGCGCCCTTGGGGCCAACGATCTGACCGTTGCAGATTTTGACGACATCGGCGAGGAAGCCGTCCGTTCCGACGATGTAGTCGTCGCCTGCCTTGCCCGGCATGATAATGGCAACTTTCGGAGTCGTAGCGAAACTTCCGCCGGACGCAGCGCCCTTCTCCAGGTAGATACGGTTGATATAGTCGTTGAACCGCATCTCGCTGGCTAACTTCGATCCGAATTCTTGGAGTTTCAAGATGAAGCCCTTAACCGTCGTCGCATCGAGCGAGAAGGTGTCCGCTCCGGTCATCGACTTGATCTTATCGATATCCTGCTGACTGTAAAGAGAGCCCGCATAGACGATTAGGTCGACCTTCGGATCGATTGCCTGGATTTTTTCGAAATCAGGCTTAACCGACGCGACCACAGGAATCCCCTTGACGATCGCTTCCGGCCAGTTGCAGGACGACGTTCGGCCCTTCAGGGCCGCCGTGTCCGCATTCGAGACGATGATTTCGGTCGTACTCGGACTAAGGCTGACAATAGAATGGTATCTCTTGGGTCGATGTGGCAAGTTCAGCGCCTGTTTGTCGCCGCACCCGGTCATAGCCAAGATCAAGAGGAGAAGAAAAAAAGGAAGCGCCCGGCGCATAGGGGGATTGTGCCCCATGCTGCGACCGGTTTGCCAGAAGGAAGACCACGAAGTTGTCATCGGAGTTAGTGAATCAAGTAAAATAAATCGCCTTGCAGGGGTGTAGCTCAGTTGGTAGAGCGATGGTCTCCAAAACCATAGGTCGCGGGTTCGAGCCCTGTCGCCCCTGCCATTTTTCCCACGGTTTCGCGAATAGCGCCCAAAATTCGTGTGAACGCATGTCGGCAACGTGGTTCCGACACCGTTGGCATTGCTATTTGACCGGCCGGTGCGACGTGATCGTCACAAAGCTATCAGGAATATCCGTCATGGCGTCAGCGAGTTCGTCAAACGGTCTATCGGCAAGCAGAACCGTTGTGCTGGCGCCGTTTGACCGAGCCACGCAGTTCGTTTGCCCGTATTGACCACTTGTGTACTCTGGGTGACCGGCCATTGGGGTAAGTTCGCCAAAATCAACCGATTTGGGTAGAAGTAGGACCAGCAAATCACCCTTGTCGTCGCGCAAAGACATGCGTGTCACCGGAATTCCATCGGCGATATAGC
The DNA here is from genome assembly GCA_031292555.1 of Fimbriimonas sp. GTDB lineage: Bacteria > Armatimonadota > Fimbriimonadia > Fimbriimonadales > Fimbriimonadaceae > Fimbriimonas. The sequence goes on along the minus strand of JARLGV010000132.1, from coordinate 53,895 downwards.
CATTGACTTTCAGAACATGAAAGGTGTGAATTCGGGACTGGCGAACTTGGTTGAAAAGGTGGGTAAGCCACTCGGCTTCATCCTTGTCCTGTTTCGACTCGGATGAGGATCGGAACGGCAAGAGACGCGAAACATACTCTTTTGGCCCGGACGTCTCGCCATGTCGGCGAGCGACGAGACCGCCCACGAGAATCGTGAACAGGAACAAGCCGCACAAAGCAGGTGCAAATCGGCCAACTACCGATTCCACACGCCTTGCCTTATCGATCTCATCCAGTCGTCCAACACAGTGCTTCCAGGACTCGCGCGTTTCGACTTCCTGAGCTTGTCTTTTTAACAAAGCCTTCAGGTTGCGAATCGACTCAAGCTCCCGAACAGCATCAGGCGACGCATCGAGTTTGGCCTGAAGTTCAGTACGATCGACGGAATTCAATTCCCCGTCAGCGAACGCATGGAGGTCAATGGGTTCAATCATTCGACGGCATCCTTCTTTATGTATCCCTCTTTGATGGCATACGTCTCAAGCGAGCGCCTTAGCATCGAACGCCCTCGGGCAAGGCGCGACCGCACGGTGCCGATCGGCACAGAGGTAGCATCGGCTATCTCTTGATAGCTAAGTCCTTCGATGTCGCTCAATATCACCGCCATCCTAAAGTCTTCAGGCACTCTGCCCAGCGCGTCTTCTATTTCGGCTCCAACCACGTGATCGAAAAGGAGCCGATCCGGCAGTTCATATTCCGAGGACACTGGCTCGATTGCCCCTTCCTCTTCAAGCGATCCAAACTGCGGGCCTCGCTGTCTCTGCCGGTATTTATTGATGTATAGGTTCGTGACGATGCGGAGCATCCAAGCCTTGAAATTCGTCCCATCAAACCGCTCGAATGCATCGTATGCTCTCACAATCGCTTCCTGGGCCAAGTCTTCCGCGTCCTCGCGAGACCGAGTGAGCCTTAATGCCGTGCCCAAGACCGAGGGAAAGATCTTCTCGGCCTGACGTTCAAAGGATTCGCGCATGTCGCGCTTTCCAAAGAGCATAGGTCGAGCGAGTCTACCCACCTAGTCTTTCCAACCAACAAATCCCGTGCCGGCGTTCCCGCGACTGCGCACAAAGTAAAGAAATCAGCTGTCGCGCTAACCCAAATCAAACGTAATTGGCTTCAATGCCCTTTTCGAGTTCAAGCAGGCGGCGTTTGAAAGGCAATCCTCCTGCATATCCGGTCAACTGACCCGAATGGCCGATCACACGGTGGCATGGGACGATGATCGAGATGGGGTTGGTGGCATTCGCGCGGCCAACCGCGCGCGAGCCTTTAGGATTGCCCAGCATCGCCGCCAACTGACCATAGGTTCGGGTTTCGCCGTACGGGATAGTAATCAGGAGTGCCCAAACGCGGTGCTGAAACTCGGAACCCTGCGGTTCCAGTTCCAGTTCGAATTGAAGCCGCTCTGCTCTTGCATACTCCCTCAACTGGCGGGCAACGCAAGAAACCAATTGCCGGTCGCGCCGATATTCAGGGCGGCCATCGAACCGCGCGGATGCGTCGGACGTATAAACCTCAACAACCGCGCCTCGCTCGTTGACCGCCGCGGTGATTGGGCCAATTGCGGTGTCGATGACGTCGAAATAGTACTGTTTGCTCATGATTCAAATTTAAGGCTCTGCCACATATGAAACGTTGCCAAGCTACGATAGGGCGAGAACGCATCCATTACCTCGACCGTCTTCGCGGCATCGGGCCGAAGCTCAAGCTTGAAGAACTTCTGAAGTGCGGAAGTAAGGCCGGTATCGCCGATCGGAAGGCAATCGGCAAATCCGAATGCCCTCATCATCACGTAATGAGTCGACCACGGCCCAAAGCCTCGCTTCTGCATCAGGGTCTTCTCTGCCCTCGACGCAGATCCAGAGGACAAGGAGGTCAGATCAACTGCGCCCTCCACAATGTCGCGAGCAAAGCCGATTAGGTATTCGGCCTTTCGACCAGAGAACTGCAGGGGCAGCAGGTCCTCGACGTTTAGGCAAGCAACCGCCTCTGGAGTGGGCGGAGAATAGAGGCTATCTTGAAGCCGGGTGCCGGCAAGTAGGACCAGCCGCCTGCGCAGCGCGTAGGCAAACCGTAGGTTCACTTGCTGCCCGAGAATGGCCCAGACGATCCCATCGAACAAGCCCGGCGTCTGAGGAAGGCGCAAACCCCTTCGACCTGAAACAAATTCAGGAAGTCCGAGTCGCGTCACATGGAGTTCGAATCCGCCTGGGTCCTGAGCAAGTCCAAGAAGCTTGGCGACCACTCCATGAGCGACGGCACCTGACACCCCACTTGACGTGCAGGTCACAACGTCGGACGCGAACTGCAAGTCGAGAACATAGGGCAACCCGACTTCATTGCCTGCAATTTGAGCAGATGTGCCATTCACCTTCTCACATATGCTCTCCGGATCTCTTCCCAAATATCCAAGAAGCACTTCGGTATGGAAACTCGGTGGAAGGGACACATCGAAGGTCGTCGCCGAACTCAGCTTTCGATAGGCAGCCGGCTTCATTCCGACCAATCTTCCGAAGTGATCGTAAAAGGTAGACAGGCTCTCAAAACCGACGTCAAAGGCGATCTCGGAAACGCTCCTGTCGGTCGTCAGCAGCAGTCGGCTTGCGGCAAAGACCCTGCTTCGCGTCAACAACTCTCCAGGCGTGGCGTGAAAGTGCTTCTTTGATGCCAAAAAGAGCTTCGAAGATCCCGTGCCCAGTTCGGCGGCCATGTCGGTGATCGATACCATTGTCTGAGGACTCGACTCAAGTCTCCTGACAATCTCTTCCAGCCGATCGCGATCGGGATCGAGCCCCGCGAAGAAGTCATCGGGCCTGCACTTCTTGCAGGCACGTAGGCCCACGCTTCTCGCCTCCTCGATGGTGGCAAAGAACTGGACATTCTCGGGATTCGGTTTCCGCGCTTTGCATGACGGCAGGCAGTAGATCCCAGTGCTCAGGACCCCCGTGATGAAAACTCCGTCGTAGCGGCTGTCGCTTGCCATCAGCCGGTCGAGCATCTCGTCTCGATTCATGAGCATGCTTGAAGTATGCGGAAATCGTCTACGGAGTTCTTCCGTGTGATTCCGGCGCAATTCGCTATAAAGACAAAACCGGTCTCGTTGTACTTAACGGCCTGAACGAAGAACGATCAAGCCGTTGCCATCGGCAACGGACTTAGTTTGGGACGGACCGTACCCTCCAGTTGCTCGGCGGTGATCTCCCGATAAAGACTGTCTCTTTCTATCGGCGTTCGACCCGCTTCTTCAATCATGCGGACCATATTCTCATGAGTCAGAGATTGGGACTTGTTCCCAAATTCGCCGGACTTGTAGGTGATCTCGTACTCGTGAACCAACCCATCGGCGTCGTCGGCGCCATACCAGAGCGACATCTGCGTTACGGGGATCGTGTTCATGATCCAGAAGCTCTTCACGTGATCGAAATTATCGAGCATGAGGCGACTCAAAGCGATGTTCCGAAGGTCGTCGTCACCGCTCGGACCAGCCAACTCGGACAGTTCGGTCGCTTCGGGGTGGAAGCTCAGTGGAGTCATGGTCAAGAAGTGGTTCGTCTCGTCCTGCAACTCACGAAGCTGGATGAGGTGATCGACACGCTCTTCATCAGTTTCGATATGCCCGTAGAGCATCGTCGCATACTGGCGGAGCCCGAGCCTCCCGGCGGCTCGCGCCACCATCTTCCACTCTTCGCCGTTCAGTTTCTTGCCGAACAACTCGGCATGAACACGATCGCTCAAAATCTCGATGCCGCCGCCCGGAAGCGAGTCGAGGCCAGCCTCAATAAGATCGGCCAACGCCTGTTCGACGGTTACCTTGCCCTGCCGGGCGATCTCGACGATCTCCACCGCAGTAAATGCCTTTACATGAACCCCTGGCCGAGCCTCCTTAACGATTCGGACGAGATCGAGATAGTAGCTGTATGGCAGGCGTGGGTTGATGCCGCCGACCATGTGGATCTCCGTAAGCGGCACGTCACGGTGCCAATCCAGTCGATGGCGAACTTCATCAAGCGACATCTGGTATGGCGCAGGGCCGCCCTTTTTTGCATAGAAACTACAGAACTTACAGAACTTGTTACAGATGTTCGTGTAGTTAATGTGCTGATTCCGGACGAAGTAGGCCTTGTCACCGTGGAATCTCTCCCGGACAATATTCGCCAGGTAACCGACCGCCGTGAGGTTCGGAGTCCGGTAGAGCAAGATTCCGTCTTCTCGGCTGAGCCGGTCTCCTCTCTCCACCTTCTTCAGGATGGGAAGCAGTTCGTCGCCTACGATTTTTGCGGGGTCTAGTGCCATGGTCCGCCTAAGATCATACCTCGAACTTTCACAAGAAACTGAAAGCTGTGTCTACCTTCGAATCAGTCGGTAGCACGCGGCGATTGCCGCCAGGTTGGATACGGGGGCGGACAATCGGTGATCTGGATCTTGAGCACGCATGATCCGCTTGGCCTGTTCCCGAACCAACGGCCCAATGTTCGAGTCGGAAAGAATGCACTCGTTGAGAAATCGGGCGCCCTCTTCGACTCCGTATTCGGTAATCACCAATTCCAGCGATGTATCCAGACCGATATGGGATATCTCTCCGCGAAAGAGTTTGCCGCGCAACTCCCTGGTCTGTGAAAACACGTCGAACCACGGAAGCACGAGATTGCGCACCCAGTCGACCAATTCGATCTTAGTGTCATTTGCCTCATCTAGATTCCAGGCAATCCACCGAGGCGGAAATTCAAGTGCTCCAATGTCGAGGCCCGCGATCAGCGACGGCGCTCGACTTGGTGGACTCCAGTACTGGCGACGAGTTTCCTGGAGCCCGATGTGGCTCAAGTGAACCGTAACGCGAACCACGATCTCGCTCCCCCTCGTTGCAGCCAGACGTGGGCGGACGAGAATTTCCTCAATGAGTGGTCCAGTCCTTCGCTCGAGTAACGGAATTCCGCCGTTCTGGAATAGCGCAAACTCGTCTGACAGCAGAGCTCCACCCAAGAAGTTTGCGGACTCGCTCACGAGGCGTCGCAATTGCCGGTTCTGAAAGAGCAAGTGACTTAGCACGTGTCGCGATGGAATGGGTTCGTTCCAGAAACGATGGAAGGCGCTCTCGTCGAAGAAGACTCGCTTGTTCATCAGCAGCTTGCTCGCTTCCAGATTCTACGACGGCAATTGCCGGCCGATTCGTCCCGAGCCGACTACATTATCTGACGAAAGCGTCCTTTTTCGAAGGGAAAACGCGATACGAGCGTTCGTTTTTCAGGAGGATTGGAAGCAAGTCCAATCGGCGAGCGCCTCATACGCGAAAAAGGGGGCCGAGTCGATCGTCTCGGTCCCCCATTTCGCGATTGCCCTACTTAGGCTTTGTGATGAACCACGGCCAAACCGGTATCTGTGCAGCCAGTCGGCGCGGGAGTCGGTTCGCCCGCTACGCGGGGTTCGACCAGGATATTGTATGGCAGCGACGAAGTCGCGACCGGCAAAATCTGGTTGGTCGGGTCCGACAAGATCTGAATCGGCGTAAAGCACGCAACCACACTCGCATCGAATGTCTGAGCGTTATACGAAAATTGGCGATAGTATCCACTCGGGAGGGTGTCACCCTGAACGGTGAACGTCTTCGTGTTCGTCGGCACGGAAGCTCGAATGGAACCATCGAACTGCACGGTCACCGTATCGACAAGCGTGTTTGAGGAATCATAGAACTGTACATTCGTGCCTGCGAGCACTGGCATGTTCGTATTGGCATCCAGGACTGTTCCAATGATTCGAGCCTGACGATGGCGGACATCATACTCGGATGCATAGCTCATTCCATTGTATGTCGCCGAAACGAACAGCGGCGAGGTCGACGCCGTGCTCGATGCGTTGAACTGCCCGGTATTGGAAGCCAGAACGCCATAGACCGAACCTCGATCGCTGGTCGTAAAGCTGACGCCGGACGAAATGATATTTCGGGTAGTCACTCCGCTTGGGCTCGTGGAGTAATACACGAGTTGGAAGATCATCTGCTCGGTCGCCTCGATATTCGTCGGATCTTGAACACCGAAAACGGTTGGGTCATAGAGATCCGCTTTCACTGACATATTCGTCGGGTCTTGGAGCTGTTGCTGAGTCCACGCGTCCGGATGCTTCAGATTATTGGGCTGCACCGCGACGATACACTCGATTCTCGGAGTTGAGTTCAGCACGGTGGACACAACTTTCTGGGTTGCTCCCGTGCCGCCGCATCCTACGATCGATACTCCTAAGGCCGCGACGAGAAACTTCTGAACATGCTTCATCGCGATCTATTATGCCGAGTTAGGCATCCCTTGTGAAGATAGTTGGAATCAAGATTCATGGATTCGATCCTTTGATACATCTATTTGAGACGATTGTTGTTATAAGTAAGCCGCAAACAAGCTATTTTCACCCGATACAGCCGGTCGGCGGTGGGGGCGGGCCTAGTGTTTTCAGGTCCGGAACGATGTCACTTGGCAGCGGATTGGCGGTAGTAAGAGATAGTGGCGATGGCAGCGGAGCCAGGCAGGTTGTCCCGTCGATATATTCCTCCGTACCATAGCCAAAAGTCAGGTAGTAATACGCGGAGGTCGGGTCGGCCTGCGACATGTCAATCGTGAACCGCGTTGTTGTCGCGGGCACGGAGGCCCGGAAGGTACCCATCCTAGTCGTGGTCGTTTCACCGACAAGCACTTTCGAAGCGTTATAGAACTGAACCGTCGCGTATTCGATGGCGGTGTTGGACGTGTTTCGAACCAAACCAGTAACGATTGCCTGCTTGGCGACCACTGCGATCGAAGCTTCGTACGTCTTTCCTCCGGACACGCCCCGGACTGTGTAGGTCGTCCCGTTTGATGATCCAACTGCGATGAGCAATCCGTCGGAAGTCAACGAAGCGACCCCAGCGGGAGCGTTCGTCTTCCACCCAGACGATGTCAAAGTGACCAGACTACCGGTGGAATCACGAGCGGTTATCGTCATCTGGAGTTGGTCGCCTGCGATCAGAGTGCCGGGGTCGACCATTTGCGTCGGATTACCGGAATACACGACCGACACCTGGTAACCCGTGTATTTGGTGGTTCCTCCACCTCCGGAACTCCCGCCACCGCCACCGCCGCCACAGCCTGCGAGCAGAACCAACGACATCAGAACCGCCAAACCAGGAACGACTAATCTCAAACGTGCCACCTTGTCACCGAGCGGAACTCGCTCGGCTTGTCTACAAACAAGACTACCTAGACTGGCGTTTAGGTTCGCTTTAAGTCGCCGGTTTGGAACCCAAATGGGAGTAAATCGGACAATCGAAACGTCTTGGCGCCATCTAGCTCAGAGGCGACGATCACTTCTACGGATTTGGGGTCGCCGGCGAATTCCAAAAGTGCCTGAAGGCACATGCCGCAAGGGAAACCGCCGTCGCGGGTGACGACCGCGACGCGGAATAATGACCTGACTCCCTCACTGACCATCTTCGACAAAGCCGTACGCTCGGCACAAAGACACAGCCCATAGGCGACGTATTCGATATTGCAGCCGGTCCAAACGCGCCCCTCAGTATCGAGTATTGCCGCACCGACGAAATACCCGCTGTACGGGGCATAGGCTCGCGCCCGCGCCTTCCACGCTTCGTCCAACAGTTCGGAATACGTCACCATGGTCCAGTTAGCTTACTGTGTCCATTCGATCAACCTGTCACTTGAAAGTGACGACGGTCGCGCCATGACCGCCCTCTGCCGGTTCACCGTCGCGGAACGTGGCGACGCCGGGATGCTTGCGGAGATACTCCTGAGTGACCTTGCGAAGAATCCCCTCCCCCTTGCCGTGGATGATCCGGATGCTCGGCAATCCGGCAAGCAGGGCGTCGTCCAGGAACTTCTCCAGATCCCTCAGAGCCTCCTCGGCCCGCATATGGCGAAGGTGAAGCTCGGTGGTCGCGCTCATCGCCTTGCTCAATTGGAGACTCGCGCGCGGCTTTGCGGTCACGGGTCTCGACTCAACAACGCTGAGGCTCGAGATCGGCACCGTAATCTTGACCGCCCCGACCTGGACCAGCACCGTCTTTCCTTTGGGAGCATCTACGATCGTGCCGGGTTGGCTGTAGCCCTCAATCCTCACGGTCGAGCCCTTATGGAGGGAGCCGGCGCTCGGAGAATCGGAGGAGGATCTCTTTGGCAGAAACTCGTCGGCGAAGTCTCGACCGACTTCCTGCAGGTCACTTAGTTGACGCCGGACCTCCTCGCGCCCGCGCTGATCTCCGGCTGTGTGCTTCAACTCTTCGAAGAGTCGGGCTGCTTCGAGGCGGATTTCGCGCAGCGCGGCTTCGATTACTTCGTTCGCCTTGGCGTGAGCGTTCTTTCGGATCTCCTCAGCCTCGGCGAGCTTGCGGGCGGCCCTCGCCTCCGACTTTTTGAGTTCGTCGGCGCGACGGTCCGCTTCGCTTTGGGCGATTCGGGCTTGACGCTGAGAGAGCTCGAGCTGTTCCATCATAGCGGCGACGTCACGTGCCTGAACTCCGAGTCCTTCTCTTGCCTGCTCGACAATCGGTTTGGGGATGCCGTATCGCTCGGCGATCCGAAGTGCTTGCGACGAGCCCGGGGCGCCCATGACCAAACGGTAAGTTGGCCGCAACGTCTTGGGATCAAACTCCATTGCCGCGTTCTGGAAACCTTCGTAGTTGTAAGCGAAAGCCTTCAACTCGCCGTAGTGGGTGCTGGCAAGGATGGCGGCTCCGCGTTTGGACATCTCTAGAAGAATCGCCTGCGCCAATGCGGCGCCTTCGGCCGGGTCGGTTCCTGCTCCGGCTTCGTCAAGCAGCACGAGCGCGCCCGGCTTCATGCCACGCAACGCATCGGAGATGTTCTTGATGTGGCCACTGAACGTCGAAAGAGACTGCTGAAGGCTCTGTTCGTCTCCGATGTCCGCCCAAACTTGGGTGAATGGGCCGAGGCGGATATCGAGCGCCGGCGGCATAAGGCCGGACTGGGCCATCAAGACAAACAGGCCGACCGTTTTGATGGCAACCGTCTTTCCGCCGGTGTTGGGACCCGTGATCAAGACGCTAGAGCCCTTCCCCACCGAAAGCTCGAGGGGAACCGTTGTCTCTGGATTTAACAACGGGTGCTTGCCGCCCTGGATCTGTATCCAGGCATTACCTTGTGGTATTGGCATCGTGCCCTTCATATCGTAGGCAAGCCGAGCCTTGGCGAGGGCCAAATCGATATGCGAAGCGGCTTCGATGCCGCCAATCGCCTCCACTGCGATCGTCCCGACCTTCGCACTCAGCTGGGTCAGGATGCGCGCCACTTCGGTCCGTTCGCCTGCTTCGATCTCCCGCAATGCGTTTCCAAGTTGCAGGACGTCCTCCGGTTCGACGAAGATCGTCTGGCCGCTACCGCTTGTGTCGTGGACGATGCCCCGGATCTTCCCGCGGTTCTCAGCCTTGAGAGGGATCACATATCGGCCGTCGCGGACGGTGTAGATCGGGTCGCTCAGAAGCTCGCGCGTCTTGCCGGTGGTGTAACTTTGGATGCGCTCCTGTATGCGTGAGGTAGTGTTCTTCTTCTTCTGCCGCAGGTTGGATAGGGTGACACTCGCGGCGTCTTTGACCGATCCGTCCGGTTCAAGGCTGTCAAACAGCTGTTCTTCGAGACGCTTGGCGTCGGGGAGGCCCTCGGCGTAGGCACTCAGCCGCGGCATGGTGGATGATTGGGCGCGCAGAAAGGTTCGCAGGTTGCGCATCGTCATCAAGGAATCGGCAACCTGAAACAGCTCTACGCCGCCAATGACGCCACCTTTCGATGCGATCATAAGGGGCTTTCGAAGGTCGCGAATGGCGCCGAGGGACGGTACTTGATGCTTTGCGACTGCGTCGTGCGCTTCTGCCGTGAGCTTGAGCAGATCCCAGACCTTGGGCGGATCGAACAGCGGGGCAAGAGCGGATGCCAATTCGCCACCAAGCGACGTCTCGCAGCAATTGACGAGACGCTCCTTGACCGTATCGAATTCAAGCACCTGAATCGCGTGCATCGCTCCAGTATTGTGGCAGACGGAGAAACCGGTATCCTTCCCCCATGCTGCCCTTGCTCCTCGCATTTGCACTCGCCGCACCGAAGACGATCACGCTCGTACCCACCGAGACGGTTTGGGTCTACGCCAACGCCAGCACGCCTGCCGACGGCACTTATCTGCGAGCCTGGGGCGTCGAAGGCAAATCGTGCCCGCCAGAAGGCGAAGACGCGGGCCAGTTTTCGTTCAGCTACCTAAAGTGGGACCTGGCCGACCTTCCGAAGGGCGCGAAGATAACCTCGGCAAAGCTGACGCTCACGAATATTGCCGATCCAGGATTTACGGTGGAAACTTCCAAGCGGTGCCCAATCGAAGTCAGGCCGGTCGTCGGCGAATTCGAGGCGAAGAAGTGGACTTTCGATATGTCGTCCAAGGTACGACCGAACGGCGACGACAAGTCGATCTTCGGAACAGGGTTCCCAGACAAGATCGCTTCCGAGACGCCGGTGCCGATCACGGTGGACCTTCTCAAGGGTCCAAACAAGTTCGCGGAAGCGTTGGATAAGGCTCAAGGAGGCTCGAGTCACACAATCAGCCTTTCGATTACCTCCAAGCTCGACCCGAGCGCCGACGGTCGCTCGTGCATCTACAAACTGTACGGCCAGAACGAATCCAAAGAGTGGCTGCGACCGCAACTCGTTTTGACGTTCGAGTGATCGCCGGTATGGGCGGTATCTTTCTAGGGTGATGATCTGCGCACTCAGCTTGGCCCTGCTTCTCCATTTGCGCCTGGTGGAGAATCCCGCCACTGTTCCGGTCCAACAGCGAGGCTTTGAGAAGCTTCACGAGGAGCGGGTCTCGCTTGTGACGAAGCACAAGTACGACCTGCTCATGATCGGCGACTCCATCACCCACAACTTCGAGCGGGACATCTATCAGCCAATCTGGCGACAGTTCTACAAGCCGCGCAATGCGATGAACCTGGGCTACAGCGGTGCGAGGACGGAGAATATTCTCTGGAACCTTCAGAACGGCGAACTGACCAACCAGTCACCAAAGGTCGCCGTTCTAATGATCGGCACCAACAACGCCGACGAGACGAATTATCCGACCCACCATACGTCCGAGCAGATCGCTGGCGGCGTCACCGCGATTGTGCAGTTATTGAGAAAGGACCTGCCCAAAACGAAGATTCTGCTGCTCGCGTGCTTTCCGTTCGGCGAGCACCCGGACGCGAACTCGCGCGGACAGGTACTGCGTCGGGCCTCGGAGATGTTCAAGTCGCTCGGGGACGACAAGTACGTGTACTTCCTCGATATCGGCCACGTGTTCTTGAAGCCGGACGGATCGGTGAACAAGCTTTTGATGCCGGACTATCTCCACCCAAGTGTCACAGGCGCCCTCCTCTGGGCCAAAGCGATGGAGCCTCTTCTCTGCAAGCTAATGGGGGACGAGTCGAGGGACGTTACTCTCGGCGGCCGGTAGCCGGCACAAATGCCGGTGGGGGCAGTGGGCGGAACCCATCTGCCCAATGCGGCATGTCACGCTATCTGGATGGGTTCCGGCGCCAGTCGTTGTCGGTGTAGGAGCGCCAGGTTTGGTTGATGTTTCGCCATTTGGCGTGGAAATCGGAGTAGGCGATGTTTACGCCTCCCTCGACGTCCAGGTACGGACCGGCAGCCCCGCTGGGACCAGGACCGGCGTTGTACTGGACCTTCCTATCTCCATGACGAGGCCATAGTCTCGACTGAAGCGACGCGGCGTTGACGATCGCCCCGCTCGAATTCACGTTGCCGGCAGTGTCGTCGAAGGCCCAGGGCTGAGGATAGAGGCCGCCGCGCGAGGGGGTTCCGTCGGCACGCGCCGCGTCGGCGGCAAGGATGAAGTTTGACGGGGAGGCGACGGCGGTCGTCGTGACGGTTTCGTTGAAGCCGAAGTCGGGGTTAGCCTGATACCATGCCTGGCGGTTGGCGCCGGGCAGATTCGCCTCGTTGCTGTTGCTGCCGTAGTCGACCGTCCACCACTGCTTGGTCGTGGCAACGGGCCAGTCGGGCGAATCCGGGTCTTTCCAAACGCCGCCGTCGTTCGAGGCGGCCGTCGGGACCGCGCTGCCGCTCTTGATGTATGGGAAGAGCTTGAAGCGAATCGGGTAAGGCTCAACCTGGGTCGCATCGGTCGCGGTCGTGTAGTTCGGCGAAGTGCGCTCAGTCACGCTGTTGGGGAACGTGTCATCGTTATCGGACACGTAAAGCCCGTAACCGATCGCGATTTGCTTGACGTTTGATAGAGCGACCGTCTTCTTCGCGGCATCCTTGGCCTGGGCGAAAACTGGGAAGAGGATCGCGGCAAGGATCGCGATTATCGCGATGACGACGAGTAGTTCGATGAGCGTGAATCCGCGCGACGAGTAACCGGTGTTTTGTAATTTGTTGTTCATTGTTCGTCTCTTTGAATGGCCTTCCCGAAGAACCTACCAGGCTGGGAACTAGAAGAATATGTAAATGATTGATTAACTAGACTTTAGCGTTCGATCGATGGTGAACTCCTTGTTTCACATAAGAGAATTAGGCGCCCGCGAGTCCCCAGCGACGCCGGACATGGCGCTCCAGGGAGCCAAAAACGAGGCGGTCGGTAATCAAGCCGAGGATCATGATGACGATCATCACCGCCAGAACCTGGCTCATGTCGGCGAGTTCACGACCCTGCATCAGCAGCTGGCCGAGGCCAAGGCTGACGAACAGCAATTCGCCAGACATCAGGGCGCGCCAAGCATAGCCCCACCCGAGCTTGGCGCCGGTCAAGATCGACGGTAGAGATGCGGGCAGGAGAACCTGGGTATAGATGCGCCAAGGAGGCGTGCCCATGGTCAGGGCAGCCTTGACGTAAGTGGAGGGCAGGTTCTTCACTCCGTCTTGTACCGCAATCGCGATCGAGACGAGCGAACCAGCTACCACGACAAAGAGAATCGCGCGGTCGTTCAGGCCGAACCAGAGGAGGGCGAGCGGAAGCCAGCAGATGCTGGGGAGCGACTGGAAGGCGGATACCAGCGAGCCGACGGTGTCCTCCACCATTTTGCTTCGCGCAAGGACGATGCCAAGCGGGACGCCAATGGCTAGAGATATCCCGTAGCCCAACAACACGCGACGAAGGCTAATTCCGGTCGCGTTCAGTAGGCTCCCGTCGGCGAGATCGGCGCCAAATGTCTGCGCCACCTTCCATGGAGACGGAAAGAGCATCGGGTCCCAGACCCGCCTATCCGCTACGATCGCCCAGAGCGCTATCAAGATCGCGAAGAATATCAATCTCCTCAAACTCGTCATGGCTCCATCCCTCCTTCGTATAGGTTTCTCGTCCCCGCCGCATCGCCTGCGCCAGCTGCCGGGCAACCCGGGCCACATCCACGTCGTCGATGTGCCGGGGCCGCAAAATATTGAGCGGAAGCTCCCACTGGACGCGCCCTGGATCGCTCGCCATCAGAAGCACTCGGTCCCCGAGCGTCACCGCTTCGCGAACGTTATGGGTGACGAAGACGATGGTGGCTCCCCTTCCCTGCCATAGGTGCTGAACTTCCGCGTAGAGGTCCTCGCGAGTAATAGCATCCAGCGCCGAGAACGGCTCGTCCATCAGGAGCACTTCCGGCTCAAGCGCCAGGACGCGCGCGATCGCAACCCTCTGCTTCATACCTCCCGACAGGGTGTACAGGTCGTTTTCGGCGAACTTGGCCAAACCGACCTGATCCAGGAAGTACATGGCCCGCTCCGAGGCCTGCCCCTTTGGAACGCCCTTCTGCCGAAGTCCGAACTCCACGTTCTTTCGCACATTCAGCCATGGAAACAGAGCCCCATCCTGAAAGACAAGAGCGCGATCTGGACCGGGCTTTGTCACCGGCTTGCCGTCGATCAGGACCTCGCCAAAATCCGCTTTCTCGAGTCCCGCGATGATATTGAGCAGGGTCGACTTGCCGCATCCGGAGGGCCCGACTAGCACGAGGAATTCGCCCGCTTCGACGTCGAACGACACCTTGTCCAGGGCATTGACCTGTTGGTCCTGTCCCAGGAATCGTCGTTCCACATTGCGAATCTCGAGCTTGGGCAACTAGCGGACCTCCCTTTTGCCGCCGACGCGGGCGGCGTCCCTGGCGGTTGGGTCGAAGGCGCCCGACAAGTCGAACGGCTCCTTCAGGTATCCCGCTTTGGCCGCCGCTTCGCTCAGTGCGACGATGTTGGCGCGGTCAAGGTCGGTCGTGAATTGCACGTGGCCTAGAGCATCCCTCAGCACCGCCATGGAGATCGCCTTTCCGCTCAGGAGTTTCAGTTCCTGGTTGATGGTCGCAGCGGCTTCGTCCGGATGATTGCGCAGCCAATCTACCGATCGCCGGTGGGCGGCCAGAATCTGGCGAACGGCATCGGGGTGCGCCTCGGCGAACACCTTTCGCGCCACGAGCACGGTGGTCGTGAAGCGATGATTCGGCCACAAGTCTCGCTCGTCAACGACGTTTTTCGCATCCGCGTCGCTTCGGAGGCGCGATGCCCACGGTTCGGGAACCCATGCCGCATCGATCTGCTTCTGGATGAACAGGGCGAGGATGTCCGGATTCTTGACGGGCAAAACCTGCACGCTTCCACCGCGGTCCTGAGGTGCGAGGCCATTGGCGGCCAGAAAGTGGCGGAGGGAAACGTCCTGGGTCCCCCCAAGCTGCGGCACCGCGACTCTCTTGCCGTCCAAGTCGGAGACCGAACGGATCGACTCATCGCCTCTAGCAATGAGGGACGCACCGCCGCTGCATGCCCCGGAGAGGATCACGAGAGCCTTGCCGCCCGATTTCAGGTAGGCGTTGACCGCCGGACTGGGACCGACGTAGGCGAAATCCACTTCGCCGGCCAAAAGTGCTTCCATCGCCTCTGGCCCGGCGTTCACGACCTTGGGTTCAACGCGGTACCGGACGGCCGCCTCCTGAAAATCGCCGCGCGCCATTCCGACAAGGGCAGGGGCATGGGTGACGTTAGGGAAGAACGCCAGACGAAGTGGAGTTCGTCGGTCGGAACCTGCCCCGCTGTCGGGAGCTCCGCCAAACGCTACGCTCAGGAACACCAATCCAAACGTGGTGATGCCGGCCACGATCAGATCGCGGCTGGCTCGAACCTTGCGGCGGGTTCCCGAGGATAGCGACAAGCTCATAGACGGCGAGCCCTCCCTTCGTTTTTCATGCCGCTACCGTCTCCAAGGCCCCGCTTTGCTTGAGCAGCGGGACCAATTGTTCGCGCACGCGCACGACCTCTCCAACGACGATCACGGCGGGGGGTTCGACACCCTTTGCGATCTCGACGATCGTCTCGAGGGTTCCCGTAACGACGGCCTGATTGGACATAGTCGCGTTTGACACAATCGCCACGGGGGTATCAGCCGACCGCCCTTCGGCGATCAGCCGAGACACGATTAGGGGGAGTCGCTCGACTCCCATCAAAAAGACTGCGGTTGGAATCGCGGCGGCTGCCTGCCAGGGGATCCGGTCGCCCGGCCGGTCGTCCGCTTCGTGCCCGGCGAAGACCGCGAATGCAGTGGAGACGCCGCGATGGGTCACCGGGATGTGCGCCGCTGCTGGTGCGGCCACCGACGATGAAATGCCGGGAACGACCTCGAACGGAACTCCCGCCTCGGCAAGCGCGAGCATCTCTTCCCCGCCCCGGCCGAACACGAACGGATCGCCGCCCTTGAGACGGACCACCGTCTTGCCCTGGAGGGCGTATCGGATCAGTTGAGCCTGGATCGCGTCCTGCCTTGGCTGGCCCGGGGTTCCTCGCTCCTTTCCTGCATAGAGGCAGATCGCGTCGGGGCGTGCGTATCCGAGCACGATCGGGTTCACGAGCCGGTCGTACACGACGACGTCCGCCTGCTTGAGCACTTCGACGGCTCGTAGGGTGAGGAGGCCGGGATCACCGGGGCCGGCGCCGATGAGATAGACCTTGGAAGATTCGACCGATGCCGGCTCCGACCATTGGATCACCGATCGCCGGAGCAACCCTTCGAAGTACACGTCGGCGAAGGCCGTCCCTTCGGTGGCAAGGATTTTGGGCAGATCGGAGTCGATCGCCTTCTCCCAAAACGTTTTGCGGGCTCGATAGGTCGGGAGTGCGGCTTTCACCGCAGCCCGGCGGTCGCCTAGGTATTCGGCGAGGTTGCCCAAATCGTCGGTGAGAATCTCGCTCTGGATTCGGTTGCGGACGCGCTGAGCGAGCGCGGGGCTGCATCCGGCGGAGGATACCGCGACTTGCATCGGGCCGCTTCGCGCAATGGCGGCCATGATGAAGTTGCAATGGTCCGGGTCGTCGACCGAGTTAGTAAGTTTGCCGGCGGCGTCCCCGAGGTCGTAGATCCGGGCATTCAGGTCGGCATCGTCGGTCCCGGCGATCACCATGAATGCGCCGTCGATGTCGGAATCTTGAAACGGCCGCTTGTGCCATGCGATCTGCCCGTCGGCGTACCAATGAAGGATTTTGTCGCAGACTTCGGGCGCGACCACCGAGATCGATGCGCCAGTGGGGAGGAGCGACTCAAGCTTCTCGACCGCGACGGAACCCCCGCCCACAATGACGATCAGGCGGCCGGAGAGCGCGAGATAGACCGGATGATAGTTGGAGTAAGACATCGACTACACCTCCACCAACCCATGCTCGTGGGCAGGCTTTGCGGTTTCGACACCCTCCGCGAACGCGGTCTTCATGAGTGCGGCGAGTTCGTCGTCCGAGTGGCGATCGACGAAACTGCCGAAGTCGTCTTCCTCGTCACGCTTCTCGACATAGCCGTTCAGCAAATTCTCGATCGCGAACTTGACGTTTGTCGCAGGGACCTTGCGCCAGATCGGCCGGACGAACTTGGAATCGGCGCCAAGTCGGCCGCCAAGCGACACGTCGTAACCGTCGACGGTGATGCCGCCACCCTGTTTGACGACGCAGCCTTGGAGTCCGATGTCGCCGACATGGTGTAGACCGCAGGAGTAGGGGCAGCCGTTGAGGTTGATTCGAATCGGCTCGTCGATCGACACGGTCTGCTCGAGATGCTCGACGATCTCCACGATCAGCTTCTTGGTCTCGGTGAGAGCCAAATTGCAGAACTCGTTACCGGTGCAGGCGACAGCGACACGCCGGAACGGCGATGCGTCAACTATGAGTCCGATGTTCTCAAGCGCCTTCTGCGCGGCATCGACCTTGGCATGCGGGATGTCGGTGAAGAGGAGGTTCTGTTGGTTCGTCGTCCGCACGGCGCCTCGGCCGTATTCGTCGGCAACGGCGGCGGCGGCGTGAATCTGTTCGTCGTTCAGGCGTCCGCTGAGCACGGACGCGCCGATCCAATAGAAACCCTCCTGTTTCTGGGCGTGAACACCGATGTGGTCTCGGAAGTTCTGGCGGGGTTCTGGCCAGTCTTCGCCTGCATCCGGCTTCCAATCGAGCCTCGACCGGACCTCGGCTTCAAAGCGCTCGATTCCCCAATCGTCGACGAGGAACTTGAGGCGGGCCTTCTTGCGGTTCTCCCGGTTGCCGTGGTCGCGGAAGATCCCGGTCACCACTTCGAAGATGCTGAGCAGGCGGTCTTGCGGAACGAACATGTTCAGCCGCTTGGCAAAGTGGGGTCGAGCCGACAGTCCACCACCGACCCGAACCTGGAAACCAAGTTCGACCTCGCCGCTGGGCCGCGTTCGCCTTACCGCCGTCGCGCCGATATCATTGATCTCGGGCTGGGAGCAATGGAGGCTGCATCCAGCGATGGAGGTTTTGAATTTGCGCGGCAGATTGGAGTATTCGTGGTTGCCGACGAAGAAATCGCTGATCTGGGTCACCCAGGGGCGAGCGTCAAATACTTCGTTCGGATCGATCCCGGCAACGGGGCAACCCGTCACATTTCGGAAGAAGTCTCCGCAAGCTCCCGAAGTCGTGATGCCAACACTAGTTAATCGATCGAATATATCGGACAACTGCTCTATTGTAAGCCAATGAAACTGGAAATTCTGCCGTGTCGTGATATCTGTGATTCCTCGCGCATAAATTCGAGTGATATCTCCGACGGTTCGGAGCTGTTCGGAGGTGAGAAAGCCGCCCGGGACCTTGATGCGGAGCATGAAATGCCCCTCGTTTGGGCGCTGTTGGTAGAGGCCGTACCAGCGCATACGCGGGAAATCGTCGGGGTGGATCGACTCGTAGCCCGTTTTGGCGTAGCGCAGGATGTCCTCGTATACGTCGAGGCCATCCTTCTCCAACTTGATGCGTTCGTTATCATTCATCTTGCTCTCCTTTCCTTTAGGTCGATGGCCCTCAAATGGAGGCCACACTCTTTGTGCTCAGGTTGTTCCCACCACCACCGCCCGGCGCGGGGGTGTTCGCCGGGCTGAATCGCCCGGGTGCAGGGCGCACAGCCGATGCTGGGATAGCCCCGATCGTGCAGGGCGTTGTACGGCACATCGTTAGCGCGGATGTAGTTCCACACCTGGTCCTCGGCCCAATCCGCGAGCGGGTTCATCTTGAAGATGCCGTTGTGGGCTTCATCGAGTTCGACTTTGGGGAGCCCTTCGCGGGTGACCGACTGTTCTCTACGGAGCCCGGTCACCCAGGCTCGTCTCCCATCGAGGGCCCGGCGTAGCGGTTCGACTTTCCGGATGCCACAGCACTCCTTCCGGTTATCGAACGACTCATAGAACGAGAACGGGCCTTTGCTGCGAATCAGGCTTTGGAGCCGGGCGGTGTCCGGTGCATAGACTTGGAACTCAATTACGTACCGCTCCTGGCACCGGCGCATTGTGTCGTAGGTCTCCTCGTGGAGCCGACCGGTATCGAGCACGAAAACGGGGGTCGCGAGGCCTAGTTTGGACCGGATGTCGAGCAGAACGACGTCCTCGGCGCCGAAGCTACACGCCAGGGTCAGGTCTCCGCCAAACTCGCGGTCGCCCCACCTGAGGATCTCTTCGGCGGATGCTTGGTCGAACCGCGCCTGCAGCAACAGGACGGAGTCCGAGGTTGGTTGGGACATAGTTGGGTACCTCACGGGCGATGTTCGCCTAGTGAAAGGTACGCGATCGGGCCGCCCACGTCGGCGAAAAGACCGTAACCCTTATCAACGCGGTAGACAATTCGAAGATTCGAACGTCCGCACCCGGTCAAGACCTAAGGATCGAAACCCCCAAATGTCCGCAGCCCCTGTAGCCGCCGCGTCCGTGGCAGCGCAGGGAACGATACGAGCACGGGACAGGCGAATGCGGGTCCGGTTGCGGATGGGGGGGATCGGTCGATCACGTTGAGCGACAGAAGTGCCGTGCGTTTCCGGCCGATCGAGCCATGCGCCATTACCCTGCGCTGCCCCGGAGGCAACTGCTACGGGGGGCTGCGGGTGGGGCCGATCGGGTGGTAGGCGGGATATCGTCCGTCTGTCTCCTTTCCGCCTGTCCCGTGTCCCGTTTGTTTGCTGCGCTGCCACGGAGGCAGCGGCTACGGGGGCTGCTGGCGGGGGCCGGGCGAGTGGATGTTCGCCGTCCACGCTGGTCGCGGCTTTCTATGTTGCGGCGTCACAGATGATCTGCTCCAGGTCGTATCCGACCGAGCCGGTAAAGGGATACGATCGTGGGTCATGGACGAGGCGGGCTCGGACGGGGTTCTGGAAGACATAGAAGACCTTCTTGCGCCACTCCTCGGACCGCCGGATAATGCGGTCGTGGTACTCGTCTTGCCATCGAAAGCGGTTTCCAGAATTGTAGAAATACTGGCCGCTGGACTGCTTGAACGCATCCATGGCCAGCTTTCCATTTGACATATGCGTCATGCCCATCGAGATCACATGGAGGTGGTCCGGCATGAAACAATAGATCGGAATCAGGCAGTCAAATCGCGCGAACTCCTCGGTAAGAAGCTGGATGAAGGGTTCGACGTACTCGGCGGATCGAAAGGCCCAACCCCGCTCGTCCACGCAAGCCGTGAATGAGATCGGGAATTGTCCGACGTAAGATTCCGGGGGCAAACGGTGACGTCGTTGACGAATCCGTCTCATGCAGCCATGTTACATCGGCTGAATCCCCCGTGTAAATACCTGCTGCCACCGTAAATGCTCACAGCCTCCGTAGTCGCTGCCTCCGTGGCAGCGCTGGGAACGAAACGGGCACGGGACAGGCGAATACGGGTCCGGTTTCGGATGGGGGGGGATCGGCCGATCACGTTGAGCGACAGACGTGCCGTGCGTTTCCGGCCGATCGAGCCATGCGCCATTACCCTGCGCTGCCACGGAGGCAGCGGCTACGGGGGCTGCGGGCGGGAGCCGATCGGGTGGTAGGCGGGCTATCGTCGGTCTGTTTCGTGTCCGCCTGTCCCGTGTCCTGTTCGTTTGCTGCGCTGCCACGGAGGCAGCGGCTACGGGGGCTGCGGGTGGGGGCCGATCGGGTGGTAGGCGGGATATCGTCGGTCTGTTTCGTGTCCGCCTGTCCCGTGTCCCGTTTGTTTGCTGCGCTGCCACGGAGGCAGCGGCTACGGGGGCTGCGGGCGGGGGCCGATCGGGTGGTAGGCGGGATATCGTCGGTCTGTTTCGTGTCCTCCTGTCCCGTGTCCCGTTTGTTTGTTGCGCTGCCACGGAGGCAGCGGCTACGGGGGCTGCGGGTGGGGGCCGATCGGGTGGTAGGCGGGATATCGTCCGTCTGTCTTCTTTCCGCCTGTCCCGTGTCCCGTTCGTTTTGCTGCGCTGCCACGGAGGCAGCGGCTACGGGGGGGCGTGCAATTGAACGATGAGTTCCCTTATTGATTGGCTCTTGGGTTCGATTCGGATTGAGCTTTCGCCGACCTCGTTGGCGACTAGGACGTCGATGCCTTGGCTGGTTAGGATATGGGCGAACTCCTGTTGGTGGACGGTGTCGGAGACAGCGACGGTGGGGTGGCCTTGGCGGCGGAGTTCACTGGCCAGCCCCCGCAGGTCACCGGACCAACCGTCGATCCAGTAGATCCTTCCCTGCTCCTCGGCGACCGTCTCGGGACCGGACGCCACTCCCTGGATCATGCCTCCGGCGACAGTGGCGTGGGTGCCGGGGTCGACCAAGACGAAGCTGCCCGTCGATGGCAGATCGGCGTACGGATCGAAGGCCAAGGGTCGGGCGGTGCGGACGACAACCCGGCCGATGTCGTTCATCGCCAACGTCTGCGCCGATGCCGGCAGCAACGTATCGATGTCGATCCGGCTCTGCACGGCCTCGACGATGGCAGAAACCCTCGCCGGGCCGTGCAGCAGCACGTAACGCTGACCGACCCTCAACGGCTCGGGGCTCATCCAGCAGACGACCGCCTCGATTCGATCGGCAAACAGGGGAGGGTGCTCGGCCGAGTACAACAGGTCGCCCCGGCTCACCTCGATCTCCCGGTCCATGGTGACCGTCACCGCCTCGCCGGGCAATGCTTCCCCGGCTTCGACTCCCGCGACGAGCAACCGATCGACAACCACCTCCAAACCGGTGGACGCTACCCGAAGGACGTCGCCGACTCGCAGCGACGACCCCTCCAAGCGACCGGCGAAACCACGAAAATCCTGGTTCGGACGAATGACGTATTGGACCGGGAGCCGAATCGGTCCGGGCTCGTCCGAACCGACTTCGACCTTCTCCAGGAACCCGAGCAGGGTCGGGCCGGTGTACCAGCGCATGTTCTCGCTGGGTTCCACGACGTTGTCTCCGAGCAGGGCGGAGATCGGGATGAACTCGGCGCGGGGGATCCCAAGTTGGAAGAGGATGGCCCCGAACTCGCGAGCGATCTTGTCGAAGACCGGCTCGCTGAATTCGACCAGGTCCATCTTGTTGATCGCGACCACGACATGCCGGACCCCGAGGAGAGCGGAGATTGCGGCGTGGCGCTTGCTCTGGCTGAGGATTCCCTTTCGCGCGTCGACCAACAGGACTGAGAGGTCGGCGGTTGACGTGCCGGTCACCATGTTCCGCGTGTACTGGAGGTGTCCGGGGGTATCGGCGATGATGAACTTGCGGTGCGCGGTCGCGAAGTAGCGGTATGCGACGTCGATCGTAATGTTCTGCTCGCGCTCGGCCCGGAGGCCGTCGGTCAGCAGGGCGAGTTCGATCTGGTCGGAGCCCCTTTGCCGGCTGACATGCTCGATCGACCGCATCTGGTCCTCGAGGACCGATTTCGAGTCGTAAAGCAGCCGCCCAATCAGGCTGCTCTTTCCGTCGTCCACGCTGCCGGCGGTCGCCAGCCTCAGGATTCCGGCCGCCATCAGAAGTACCCCTGACGCTTACGGTCTTCCATTGCCGCTTCCGACCGGCGGTCGTCGGCTCGGCCGTTGCGCTCGGTCACCCGCGCAGACACAACCTCCTCAAGGATCTCGTCGAGAGAGGACGCGCCGGACTCGATGGCGCCGGTGCAGGTCGCATCGCCGACGGTGCGAAACCGCACCCGCTTGCGGACCGGCCGCTCGCTCGGCAGAAGCGTGAGAACTTCGGAAACCGCAAGCAGAGTCTCTTGGCGCTGGACAACCTCCCGCGAGTGGCTGAAGTACAAGGACGGGATGGTCAGCCGCTCCTGCCGGATGTAGCGCCAGATGTCGAGTTCGGTCCAATTGCTTAGAGGAAACACCCGGAAGTGCTCGCCGGGTGCTTTGAGGCCGTTGTAGATGCTCCAAAGCTCGGGGCGCTGGTTCTTGGGATCCCATTGGCCGAATGCGTCGCGATGGGAGAAAACGCGCTCCTTGGCGCGCGCCTTCTCCTCGTCTCGCCGGGCGCCCCCGAGGGCGGCGTCGATCTTCAACTCGGCGATGGCGTCCAGCAGGGTTACCGTCTGAAGTCCGTTCCGGCTGGCGTAGGGTCCCGCCTCCTCAACGACCCTTCCCCGGTCGATCGAATCCTGAACCGAGCGAACGAACAGCGTCGCCCCAACGTGGTCGACGAGCCAATCGCGGAACTCGATCGTCTCCGGGAAATTGTGGCCAGTGTCGATGTGCAGGAGGGGAAACGGGATCGGACCGGGGGCGAACGCCTTACGCGCCAAATGCACCAGGACGATAGAGTCCTTGCCGCCCGAGAAGAGCAGCGCAGGCCGATCAAGCTGGCCGGCGACCTCTCGCAGCGTATAGATCGCCTCCGATTCGAGCTCATGCAAGGCGCAACGTTCGCGGGAGGGGACTTCGACACAGGTAGTCATGGCACTTACAATCTGCGTAAACGCATGGGGAGTCGTGTCGCAAACCGTGCGTTCGTTTGGCGGGGGCATGCATAAACCGTCGATTCAGATACAGGATTCGCCGGTCGGCAAAAGGGAGTGATGGAAGGCGAGGTAGCGTGCCAAACGGACTCGGCGAGCCCGTGGTTCAGCGCTTCTATCGTCGTTTCAGACCCTTTCGCTCCGCTTCATCGACCGCACGTGACCAAGTTGGCGAGCATTTCGGAAGAAATCATGAAGGCCGCGATAGATTCGGGGGTGCGGCAGCGACTTATGGGGCTGAGGAGTAACCGACGTACACTGAAAGGACGTCGCCTTCAACTAAACCGATGCGAATGACACCCGTCGAACCAGCGAATGTGGCTCCCCCGTGGGGGGCCGAATCGAGCTCACCGAAACCCGGTGAACTGCTCGACACAAGAGCCCGAAAACCCGAAGATCTGGTCCGCCTGTTCTCCGGCGACATCTGGCGATACACCGCTTCTCAGATACCGAAGCGTGAGGATGCCGAGGACGTCGTCATGGAGGTCTTTGCCGCCGCCTTTGCAGATTTCGCCAAAATCCAGCGCGCCGAAGACCAGAAGGTATGGCTATTGGCCATCGCCCGGCGGAAGGTCGCCGACCATTTGCGGCGCAAGTACCGGCGCGCCGAGCAGCCGTTAGCTTCCGCCGAGACGAACGCCGGAATGCCGATGTTCAGCGAGATCCAGATCGCCACCCGGGGCGCGCTTGAACAGCTTCCCGAGAATCAGCGCGAGGCGCTCGTCTTGAAATACATCAATGGGCTATCGACCGAAGAGGTCGGCCATGTGATCCGGCGGTCTATGGCCGCCACCAACAGTTTGCTGCAGCGGGCTCGTGAAAGCCTGCGCGATGCCCTGGGCCCTCAAGTGCTGGGGAACTCAGGAGATGCGATATGAACGAAACACCTAATCAGGATCAACAAATTCAGGAGGCACTCAAGATGAGTCTGATCAGCGAAGAGCCCTCAGAAGGGCTGATGCGCGAGCTCAGAGTTCTGGCAAACAGCGTCAAGCCGGCCCGACGGCCGTGGTGGCAACCCAGCTTGGCGATCGCCGGCACCGCCGCCGTCACCTTCGGCATCGTCGTGCTCACGATGGCCCCTTCCAAGGCACGAGCCTACGATTCCATCCTTGCGGCGACCAACCGGCAGAGTACGTTCCTGCTATCCGTCGACTCAAACGACGAAGGGACCGACAAGCACGTCAACATCGTCGGCGTGGACGGCACCTTTACGATTCGCGGCGAGGAGGGCAGCCTCGTGCAGTTTGGGAAAGGGGCGCTGAGCGTCTATGACCCCAAGGAGAACACCGTCACCCGAATCAAGCTGAGCGGCATCGTCGATCCGCAAACGATCGGCAAGATGGTGCAGTCCGGCATCTCCGAAGGCCTCAAACAGATGGACCTGAAGAAGACGCTGCGAGAGTACGAGCAGAAGTACGGCAAGGACCACATCAAGATCTCCGGAGTGACCCATGAGGACGGCAAGGACGTGTACCACGTCACGATGGATTCGCCCCAGGAATCCAGCCGGGTACAGATGCTGGTCGACGCTAACACCGACCTCCCCCAGCGAATCGACGTGGAGGACAAGGACTCCGACAGCGGGACCAAGCATAACTCGACGATCCGCATGCAGTTCGGCGCCCAGGTCGACCCGAAGCTGGTCGCTCCGGACTTCCCGAAGAACGCGAAGGTAGTCGACATCGACCTCGGCAACCTGATCGGCGGCGCGATGAAAGGCGTCGGTGGAGCGATGACCGGCATGGGTGAAGCGCTGAAGAACCTCGGCCCGATGATTCAGCAGGGCATGAAAGAAGGGATGAAGGACGGCAAGGACCCCCACTTCAACTTCAACTTCGGCTCCTCGCAAGACGGCGACAAGAACTAGGAACCGTCTCCAAGACGACGGGTCGGCGAGCCTCCAACGGCTTGCCGGCCCGTTGTGCGCTAGCCGATCACGGTTCGATCCTGTACAATTCACTCCGGATGCCGCACCATTTGGGCCTGCGCGAGGTTGGAGCCGAATTGTACGTCAAGAACTTGGCCTCGCTCGGTCGACTCCTGTCGTTTCGGGCAAAGCCGTTTCACGACGTGGACGCTCGAGCCGGCCGTTATCTAAAACGGCTGGAAACACCCGACAACACCTTGCGGTTTCGCCTGCTCTTGGAGACGCTCCGGCTTCAGTTCGATCTGCTGGACGAAGCCTCTGCCTTGGAGCCCCTGTCCTGCAAGCTCCAGGCACGCATCATCGAGTTGGCGCCCCAGTTCAAAACCGCAAAACAGATGGCAGATCGAATGCTTACGGAGACACCGATCGGGGTTCTGTTCTTCGGAATCGTCTGCCAGGCGTACAAGTCGGGCTCGACCTGTGTCCGCTTCGAGTTCCCCCGCAATGTCGCCGAGGCGCACCGCGCCCAGGTTCTGACCGTCGACGGCTGGGTCGACGCCGTCTCGATGCCGCCGGACGTGGGCGGTCCGCTACGCGGCTACGCCGCCCGCGTGGAGGCGATCGGGTACGACACCGTGCGGGAATACATCACATTCCGGGGCTCGATCCCGGACAAGATCGCGTTCCACTGGCTGGATTCGGTAACGCTGGATCTGGATGTGCATTGAGGGGGATCTCCTAATGTCCCATGAATGAACCAAGCCAAAACTGGGCCAAGTGCTACGAATACGGGGCAGCGCGCATCCACTCGCCGGCGTCAGTCGACCAACTCCGCCAGATCGTGCAAAGCAGCCCGAAGGTGCGCGCCCTCGGAACTAGGCATTCCTTCAACGGCCTCCCGGACACCGAGGGGGATCTCGTCCACTTGGGCCGGATGAGCCGGCCGCTAGCGATCGACCGGGAGCGTATGACGGTTACCGCGGAGGCGGGAATTCGGTACGGGGAGTTGGGGGCGTATCTGGAGGCGAACGGGTTTGCGCTGGCGAACCTCGCTTCCCTGCCCCACATCTCGGTGGCCGGCGCATGCTCAACGGCGACCCACGGTTCCGGCGACCGGAACGGGAACCTCGCGACTTCGGTCTGCGGCGTCGACCTGATGGTGGCGGACGGCTCGATCGTACAACTCGGCCGCAACGAGACGCCGGAGACGTTCGACGGGGCGGTGGTCGCGTTGGGCGCCCTGGGCATTGCAGTCCGCGTGACGCTCGACATCCTGCCGACCTTCGCGGTCCGACAGGATGTTTACGAGGACATGCCATTCGACGAGGCCCTTGGGCACTTCGACGAGACGATGTCGAGCGGCTATAGCGTGAGCCTGTTCACCGACTGGACCGCGCCGTGCTTCAACCAGGTATGGCGCAAACGGGCGACGTCGCCCGACGACGATTCGCCGGCGGAGCCCGAGTTCTTCGGCGGACGGTTGGCGGCGCACGACCTGAATCCGATCAAGGGCAGTTCGCCGGAGAACTGCACCACCCAAACCGGCATCCCCGGCCGGTGGAACGACCGGCTCAACCACTTCCGGATGGAGTTCACTCCGAGCGTCGGCGACGAACTGCAGTCGGAGTACTTGGTGCCTCGGTCGCGGGCCGTCGAAGCCTTACGCGCCGTGCAGTTACTTGCCGACCAGATCGCCCCACACCTGTATCTGACCGAGGTCCGCAGCATCGCCGCCGACCGAATGTGGCTCAGCACCGCCTACGCCCGCGACTCGGTGGCGATCCACTTCACCTGGAAGAAGGAGTGGGACGCGGTCCACGACCTCATGCCGCTCATCGAGGCAGCCTTAGCCCCCTACGAGCCCCGCCCCCACTGGGGCAAGTTGTTCACAATCGTGCCGGCAGTGTTGCGGGAGCGCTACCCGCGCCTTCACGATTTCCATTCGCTGGCCAAGTCGATGGACCCCGCCGGGAAGTTTCGGAACGCGTTTGTAGATGGGTTGTTGGGGAGCTAATCGCGGCGGGCGCGGACGGATGGGAGTCAGCCTTCCCGCCGCGTCCTCTGCGATTCCATCCTCACCCGCTCCCCGCAACTAAGGCCTCAGACCGAACTCGGCCACCAGGCCCTTCCCGTCAACCCGGACCACCAAGTTCAGGTCGGTGGCGCCCAACGTCACCAGGTACTTCCGAGAGGTCAGGCCGCCCGCGGATTCCGTCGACGTCAGGTCGAAGCGCACGATCTTGCCCATTCCGGATAGGGTGGCCTTCGCCCCCGCTTCCAGTTGGGGGGTGATCTGCTTGTTGAACTCGGGGGTGAAGAGGGTGTGGTCGAGTTTGCCGTCCATGAGTGACTGCAGGAGCGCTCTCGCCTTTGCGGTTGCCTTCGGGTCGGTGTCGGCGATCGCTTTCGGCGGATCGACCTTTAGGGCGAGATCGACGATACCCATCGCTTCGGCGGCGATTTTGTCGGCGGGACCGCCCCCGCTGTTGGTGAGGACGATCACCGTCAGACCGTGCGAGGGCGCCCGGCGGATGAAGGTTATGAAGCCGTGGATGCCGCCGCCGTGCTCGACGATTGGGACGCCGTTCTGCTTGCCGAGAGACCATCCGAACCCGTAGTCCTGGGTTTTGCCGTCGGCGAGTCGGGTTGGCGTCCACATCTGCTTGAGCGCGCTCTGGGGCAGGATTCGGTCGCCGTAGAGCGCGGCGTCCCACTTGGCGAGGTCCAGCGTGCAGCTCTCGATCGATCCGGCTGCGAAGGGCCAGTCCATGTTCAGGTACGGGGCGTGCTCCCATCCCTTGCCGCCTTGGCCCTCCGAATAGCCTTGGGCCCGGTGCTTGACGATGGTTCGCTCGCTGGTGAAGTAGGTCGACGTCATGCCCAGCGGGCCGAGGATGCGGGCCTTGAGCGACTCGGCGTATTTTCGGTGGTCGAGCTTCTCGACGATCATGCCGAGCACCTCGAAGGCGGTGTTGTTGTAGTTCCACTTCGTGCCGGGTTTGAACTCGAGGGGCGCCGTCTCGACGGTCTTTAGGATGCCTGCGGGGGTGGTCGGCTTCATCGCGGGGCCGTCGAACAGGCCGGGGACGGAGGTGTACGACTTGATGCCGCTCGTGTGGTTCAGAAGTTGGCGGACCGTGATCGCGTCCCAAGCCGCCGGGAGTTCGGGCAGGACGCTGCGGCACTTCTGCTCGAGGGTCAGTTTGCCTTCGCCGACGAGTTGCATGATCATCGTCGCCGTGAACTGCTTGGTGATGCTCCCGATCCGGTAGACGGTAGCCGGCGTCGCCAGGACGTCGTTCTCCAGGTCCGCATACCCGAACGCCTTCGCGTACACGATCTTCCCGTCCTTCACGACCGCCGCCGAGATCGACGGCGCCGCATTTTTGGCCAGTTGGGCGTTGAAGAACGCGTCCAGCTTGGAGGAGTCTACGTCTTGGGCGGCAGCGAGCGCGAGCGAAGCGAGAAAGAGAATCGGGGTGGCAAAGCTACGAGTTGGCATCGAGGGGGTTTACGTGGGGAGCGAGAGTCAGGTTTCGGTGAGGGCTGAGCTAAGTCTGAGGACCTGTTCCAATCGCAAGTCGGATGCGACGATTCCGTGGCCCGCCCGAGCCGTCGGCAAAGGTCCTAGCCACTGCAATCGCATGGAAAAAGCTCTACAAATGCGCAAACTTCGCTTACAATGTACGATGATGCGAGGTGGCTATGCATATAGAATTTCCACTGACACTTAGTACGATTGTGCTTGGAGCGCTTCTTATCGTCTCGTCGCTTTGGCAGCGACGCGTTAGGCGTAATGAGTCGCAAGGCAATCTTGGACAGGATTTGAAGAGGGCGACCCTTTTGGCGATTTCGGGGTTCGTTCGCTCGACCTCCGGCATGCTTCTTCTCTCCTGTATCGTGCTTCTCTGCGCCATCTGGATCGCTCAGTTCATTGGGACCTCCTCAGGACAACTCGCCGGCGCGATCAACCAATTGCACGCCCTCCGGGAGAGGATCGAGCCGCTGGACGACCGCGTCGAGAAGCTATCTCTCGGCTTGATCGTGCTTGCCGGCCTGGTGTTGGTGCCGCTATCCTCTCGGGGCCGGCTGCGACTGGCCTACCGAAGGAGCACGGAGCGGCAGGTCGAGGAGATCAACGAGGCACTCAAGGAGGGTCGACTGCCGCCCCTCGACCCTAGCCTCGAAATGCAGAGAGTCATGGGCGCCGCAATCTCCCAGCACGATGAGATCATTCGGGCCGGCGGGTCCCCAGATCAGGTCCGCGCAAAGGCTGACGAACTCGAGCGCAAAGTCAGAGAGCACCTGTACGTACTGGACGTAAAGCGCCGCCTGAAGTCGGAAATCACCGACGCAGACTTTGGCCTCGATCGGAGCAAGTCCACCAAATGGGACAAGCTCCTTGCCCTTCTGCTGTCTAAGCCGATCCATGAGAGCATGAGCCGATTCGGCAAGGTTTGTTATGTCATTTCGTTGCTGATCATGCCTGCCCTTTTCCTTGGCATATCAGAGCCTGCGGTCGCCTCGGCGGAGGTCGATGCCCGCCGGGCCGCCCTCACTTCTATCGAGGCCGAGGCGAAGGAGCGCAAATCGATCGCCGCCTCCGAGAGGTTGCCGGCCGCCCCTTTGACCGATCAGGAGAAGAACGCGATTTCACTCCATGCGCTGCGGGCCGAGAACCAGTTCGTGCGATACGTCGGCCGCCAAGTTCACCTCAAGTCCGATGTCTATGAGGCCGGCGCAAGGGCAGTCGCTCAATCGGCAGTTCTGCATAACTTCGTCGAGGGCTTCGCACGGCACGCCGCCGCCGAACCGTATCCGCCTCAATACCCGCACGACGAATGGACCGATCCTGGCTCGCCGCCTCCTCCCGATTCGCCCAAATGGGATAATCCGACAGCCAAGGCCGACCCTAACTGGGATGAGAAGTTTCGCGTACGGCTGACTTCGGACCCTGCGCCCACAGGGCCGCAAACCCAGGAGTTCAAGCGGTTCGCCGACGATCTCAAGGACTTCGCCTCTCAGTCTGCGGCCAACCATCAGGCGGTGATGCATGAGGTGGGTCGCCCGTTCCACGAGGAGATCTCCCCGACCGATCCGTATTTCGACCTCTTGAAAGAGGCAGTGATGGACTTCGTCGAAGCCAATCTTAAGCCGCCCCTTAGCGAGATCCTAAAAGGTGCAGAATTCGATGAGGTCAAGGACTGGCTGCGGTTCAAGTTCGAGGCTTGGCAGGAGGCAGATTTCGAGCGGATCATGAATCGCAAGAAGGGCCGAAGCACTTACGAGGGCGACTTGCCGGGATTCGACTTCGTCGGTACGGTGCCGCCGGCCTACACCGAGGCACACGACCCATTTGCCGACAAGTCACTTATGACAGTTGCTTCATTGGTGTCTCAAGACGCACAAGCTCTGGCCGACGACCCGGGCTACAACGCCCCCGATCCATCCAGGCCCCCCTCCCTCCGCGAGTTGCCGGACCCGGCCGTCGATCTGAATCTGGCTGCCACTGAGCTACAAGCGATCACGACGCAAGACTCCGGCGCGCGAACAGCCCTGAAGAGCCTGGAGGATTCGCCGACGACGGCAAGCGATGCATTGCTTACCTATACGGACATGTATCCAGGCCGATTGAGCCAGGAGAAGGAGACTTCACGGTCCAAGCTCTACGCGTCGCTAACGGGATCGGAAGGGCTCAGTAACGACAATCTCAAGGCGAACTTCGCGAAATCACGCGATCCGCACGCCGTTTCGAGCGACTCACGAACGGGAGGCATCGTATTCGGGGATCCAAACTCCAGCGTCCATATGCCCATTCGAGACCTGACTTGGCATGCGGCGGACAATGGCTACGTCGTGTTCGACTTCCAACTCGCAAATGGGCAGACGGTCTCCACGGCGCCAATCGAGCCCACTCTGGCATTTTGTGCCCTCGGTTACGCGGCAGACGGGCGACCGCTTGCCACCACGATTATCAACGTACAGCCGGTCCAGTATCAGCGGGTGATCAGCCACCCGGCTCTGATCGATTCCCCGATCGGAAAGGATCTGATCGATTTTGACCAGTACACGTTCGACGCAATCAAGCAACAGAATGGCTCGCTGCAGCAGTTTGCAGACAATACAAGCGCGCTACTCGAACTCTATCGGCTGGTACAGGAGCTATTGACGGTCGACTACAAACACATTCAGTGCACAATGGTCGTGCAAGGATTACTCGTTCAGCAAGGTGGCAAAGAGCCGGGCTCCTTCTCCGACGAAGCCACCAAGTTCCTACATAACGAGCCCACAATCCGAAGTGAGCTTCGTGCGGCAATCGTGGGCGTTCTGGCCAAAAGGCCGGCTGTACTCTCTCCATCGTGGCTAGCCCAGTCCCCACTACACACTCAGGACACAGTCTATGACCAAGATGTCGTCAAGATGATGGGCGATTCCGATACCGGGTCGTCAGACCGCACTGCCGACCGGCTCGAGGCTGGGGCTTCCGGCATTATCGGAACAGACCAGCCACGTACCAACGAAGACTACAAGGCTCTAGTTGATCGAGTCAAGTCACTTACGCAACCCGGTGGATACGGGATGTACAGTATCGTGCGCGATTTGGATCAGCCCGATATCGCGGCGATTCTCGCGGATAGTTCCGGCCATTCGATCGAGAAGATCTTGGCATTCAGCCTTCAGACGAAAACCGAGCGATTATTGGCGAGTGGACAGAACGTCGCCGAATTTTCGGACAAGAGCTCGGAATTAACGGGAGTCGTGGACCGGTACATTCAGTCCGACCCTACGCGGATGGAGGTTGCAGAACGGGTCAGCCAATTCGCGGGCCTCCAGCAGATCTTCCGTGCGGCGTTTCTGGGCAATCTCGACAGTACGTTTCCGGTCAAGCGGCTTATCTCACTGTCCCAATGGCTAGCGCAAGAGCCGCTGAACTCGTTGGTTACCGCGCGGTGGCTCAGGCCGGCACAGGCGACCATTCCGGATATTCAGTCAAGGCTGAGCGCAGCCCTGGGCATGACCAAGCCGGAATACGTCGCAGTCGAAGCGAACTGAAGTATCCAAGGAGGATGGCAAGCCGCTGGACAGAACCTCGACTTTGGGTCGGGGTTCTGTCGTGAAGATGGTGAGTCGCGTAATGTGGTCCCCTTGCCGCATACGACCGGGGGTTTTTCATCCAGTATCCGTCGCACCTCTCTTCGCCAGGACAATATCACTGGCCGCGACAGCGATAGGACATTGTCTTAGGCTGGGAGCGTTACGCGCGCCAGATTCCTGCTGGTTCACGGTGTTCCTATTTACATTCGAGGGCAAAAGGTGTAACATCGGGTACGTAATGACTTGGCAAGCCAAGCCTGTAGCACTGTTGTGACTGGACCGATGGCGTACGGCGTAGGTTCGAACTTAGTGGTTGCACTGAAGAACGGAGGATCGGAGTCTGAACTATGGCCACACAGCCTCCCAAAACTGCCTGCCCGCTGACCGAAACGAAGAGGAACCTCAGCCTCGATTCCCTCCATGGCTTAAGGTTCTATCGTGACGATACGATCGGAAACTGGGCTGTCTCGGAGGACCTCTACCGCAAGGACTTTAGGTCACCGGAATACGCTCCGGCAAGAGCTATGGTAGCGTCCAAGGCACTTCGGCATAGGCTCGAGGGTACGGGTCAACAGCCTTGCGTCGTCTCGAAGTCGACGCGGACGCAATGGTCGAATTCCAGAGAACATGAAGCACGGGTAGCCGATCTCAATCTCGAGGTTTGCACGATCGAAGAACTCCAGAGCTTGGCGCTCCAAATGACCCTTGAGCAAAAGGCGCTACAGACGCTCAAGACCCTTCGGCTGTTGGAGGCCTCGCCCGGCGCCGGCCTAAAGATTCCGGTCAACCTCAAGAACTATCCGGGGAGCGTGGACTGGAACAGCGAAAACCCACTTTCACCGATCGGAATCGCCTATGCATGCGTGCGAACCGAGGTACCGATTGTATTCCAGATCCTCAAAGAGGATCGGCTGATCCAGCATGGAATCAGCCAAGACGATGGGATCCGAATCCACATCACGCCCCAGGGATACAAGGTCGCAGATCGAACTCCGAATCATGCGACTCGGATCTTCGTGGTCTGCAGGTTTGACGACGACACAGCCTACTTAGAAGTTTTCAAGCCTGTCTGCGAGTCAAAAAAGATCGACTGTCCGGCGGTGCGTGTAAAGGACATCCCGCATAACGATCGCATCGATGACCGGATCATGCAGGAGATCCGCAACTCTGCTTTGGTGATCGTGGACATTACACGGGCAAATTTTAACGTCGGGTTTGAGGCGGGATTTGCGCTTGCCAGCAATCTGCCGATCGTCTGGTGCTGTCTTCGCACGGAGAAGAACGATCCAAGCTGGGCTGCGACATTCGATATTCATGGCCACAACATTCTCCTCTACGACTTTGACCCGCCGGATCACAAGGCATTCAAGGACGCGCTAGAAAGCCAGATCATGACCGCGCTGAACCGGTGGTAGCAGGCCGCAAGCCTGGGCTAAGAAACCTACCAGACAAGATGCATATTCAACACGACGACACGATACGACTGGCTTACGGCAAGTTGGAGGGCAGGCTGAGAGGACTCCTGCCGAATCTCAACCAACCCGAAAGGGTTGAGATCGGCAAGGCGCTAAAATCGCTGAACGGGGGTTTCGAGGCTTACTTGCGGAGGGCCAACGACGATCTCACCAAGCCCGACATCGTGTTTGCGTTTCTGGTGGCCGCGGTTGAATTCCAGGATCATTTGCCTCGATTTGCGGCTTTTGCGGGCGGGGTGCCGGCGGAGATCCTATCAGCAGCAAATCACCTAACGGCATCCGTCGCCCTCTCCGTGGCAGTGATGGAAGTGAAGGTCGAGCAGATCCGCAATGATGCCAGATCGAGGACGGCTCACCATCCGGATACCGTTCCTAGGGCCACGGCAGATGCGATATCCTCCGCGGCAGCACAAAGGGAGCAGGACGGTATCGACTCATTTCTCAAGAGTTCGAAGGGCCTAGGCGGTTCGGAGCCAGGAACCGTGTTCGTGAAGATGAGAGCCGTCCTGTCCATCGAAAAGGCAAGACGCGACGTCGTCAACCGCCTCTTGCTGGAGCACATCGAAGAGGGTAATCAGCCATCGCGCACCGCGGCCAACCCGTCGGTCGCCCCTCCGTGCAGCGAACCTCCCACCGGTGGCGCGAGTTCGATCGACCCTTTTGCAGAAATAGAACCGCCCCCTCATCCCGCCGACCTAGCGGAACAACACCTTCGTTGCCAGAAGTTATTGACGGCACTCGTCGCCATCGCGGACGCGTTGGGCATCGTGTCTGAGGCTAATATCACAACGCGCGAGGCAGCAGAAAACCTGGGCGAAAAGACACTAGGGCAAGCCACGTCGCTTTCGCGGAAGACCGCAAAAATGAGTGCCGATATGGCGCGCGTCGTATCCATCCTCGGGAATGCGGCGTCAGCGGCCCCAACTGTCCGAGCCTCAGCCGTAAGTTATGCCAAAGGATGCGCCGCAGAGATTGAACGACTTAGGCGTCAGCTTCAGGATGCACACGGCTCGGCGGAGGAACTTGCGGCAAGCATGTCGACGATCCATGTCCTCGAGGAGGCTGAAGCACGATACCGGGAGATCATTAACAAATTGCACGAACAGGTTCGGGCCTTGGAGCCGAATGCCGAACTTGACGAACTAGAACCAGCAATCGGTCCAGCGCGCAAGGAACTTCACCAAGCGACGTCTGCCACCGGCCGTCCAGGTCGGGCTCGCAAACTATGAGCGGACCGTTACCGGCCCGCTCATATCCAATCCAGTAGTTCGAGACTCGCCCGCCCTACTCGTTCTTGATGACGGTTTTGCAGCTCTTGCAGATCTCGGGGAGGCGGTTTCGCATGGACTCTTCGGTTTCCAATTCCTGCTTGCCAGACGGGTCGTCGGTTTCCCTTTGTACGACGAGCATGATTCCGCAATCTGGATTATCGCAGTAGAGGCCAGGCAACGTAAACGTTTCGTTTCGTATCTTGGGAGTAGCCGCCAGATCGTCGGCTTTAAGCACCAGGATCGGTTCCGCGACAAAGCGGCGGATACCTTCATCGTTCTTGATGTCCTCCCAGAAGCCCTTGTACTTGGCAAAGGCCACGATCAGATCGGCGATCTTCGATGGATCCGCGAGCTTTCCTTTATAGGTCAGCTTGTAGTTCTTCGAGCGGTTGATGAAGTCGCGTACGCGTTGGGACACGAGCGTTCCGTCGGTGTCTTTACTCTTGAACTCATCGAAGGCGCGCTCCATATCCTTCCGGAGTTCGCCCTTCCCCTCACCCAGCATGTCCCCCGCCGCCGCGATATCGGTGGTGAACTGCCGCTCCTTGCTGCCGCCGAACCCGAACGTGTCTCGCAGTTTGTACGAGAGATCCTCGGGATCGATCAAGCGGACACCGAGGCAAGCGAGGAACATCCCTTCGTCGATCTTGCGCCGAGCCCGGTTCTGGACCGGTACTCCCGAAAGATTCACGAGCGTAAAGGCAGACCGAGTCAGACGTCCCGGCGAAGGTTCGTCACCCTTGCTCTGGCGGTCATACCAGTATTCGTAGCTGTTCTCTCCACGGACGCAATCGATGCTCATGAGCGAGAACATGCACTCGCCTCGCACGATCGCAAGCCTCCACGTCTCAGAGGACACGTCCTTTCCTCCGATGTAGGCCACGGTTCTGGCCCGCAGGTCGGCATTATCTTCGGGCACCATTCCCAGCAGAGGAGCGATGTCCTGGCCAGGAGTTCGGTCCAAGCGTCGCAACTCGTTCTCGTTGAGTCCGATAAACGGCTTGGCGAAGTTGTCTCGGACGTTTCTCAGGTCGTCTTCGGCCGAGGCTTCGTTAGCCCAAAGCTCATTGAGCACGCTGTGCTTGAAAACGCCTTGGAACAGAGTCCTCGTATACGATCGCAGGTTCTGGGCATCTGAATTCGTCCAGACCTTCTTTCCGGCATCCTGATCGGCCGGCCGAGCGAGATCGGATGGGTCGAACCGGCTCTTGCCGGAAGTCAAGACCTCGGTCGTCAAATAGTCGCCGAATCGGGCGGCCAGCGTCGCAGCGCACGAGTCCTCGGGGTTTCGACCGGTCACTGAGCCCTTTGTGTAGAGCGACCATCCGGTCCGAATCGACTCCTCATAGGCCGCGTTTACCGTGTAACCGGGCTTGAACAAGGCGATGCCGTTGATCCGGAACTTCGACGAGTCGATGCGGTCGTGCTCGTCCTGGCACTCCACGCCAAACTGCTGGAGCCAAAGCCCAACATTGTCGTGCATGTCTCCGCCAAGCCGATCTTTCACTTGCTCGATCAGCCCCTTTCGATTCGTTGCTGGGTCACCCAGCAATGCCTTGCGGCTGTCATCGACCGATGAGCGGATCTGGAGGCCACCTGAACCGCCAACCTGATCGGCGAGGGCGGATTGGTACTGCTTGGCCCAGTGCTGGATGGCGATCTTCTTCCAGCCCGGTATGAACCGGACCAGGTTGTCCGACTCCGCTTCGCGTATGTGGTTCAGCGCCTCCGTCATGCGTGTGGAGGCAGACTTGAACCTCTTCTCCGCGGCGGTTGCCTCGCCCATCATCGATTCCAATGTGGTATCGACCTTGCTGAGGACTCCATAGAGCCACCGCGGGCCCCGCTCGATGTTGGAAAGGCTCTCTTTGACAAACGTCTGGAACTTGGTGTCCATCACCGGCTGCCCCAAGGCCGGCGACCCGCCGCCCGGCTTCGCCTGGGCCTCCTGTTGCACCTTGTTCGCAATCATCTGCAGTTGGGTCGACGGGTTCGAACTCTTAACCGCGATATCGATACTTGACTGCAGACTGCCCATCGACGTCTGAACCGGCAAATCGCTGGAACTGGCATCACCCAAACCCAGAGCCCGGGCAAGCTCCGCTTTGGCAACCTCGTCCGATGGCGCGTTTTTGGACCAGACCTCGGCGAGTCTCACGCCAAGGCGGCATGAACACGCCTTGAATATCTGTGCTGCCGGGTACTCGATTACGCCGACGCCGAGCGAATGGAACGCCTCTGGGCATCCGTCGATATTCTCCATCGTGGCGTGGAGGTTTTTGGGGTTGATAAGCGCCGCGTTTAGTCGGTTTGCCGCCGATCCCACCGCCGACAGATAGATGAACTGGGCAAAATTCTCGATGAGGATGTCCAGCGCTTCACTCTTCACCAATCCAGGCTTCGGCACGCCTACGAAGCAATCCACGAACGGGGGTTCGCCAACGGTCGCGGTGACCCTCTCCATCCCCTGGATCGGAAAAGCGCCTTCCCACTGCACATGGGTCTGTTGAAAGTGGTTCAACTCTTTGAGGAAGGCATACGAGTTGGCCTTGTGCTCTACATCGCCATCGCCAAGTGGGGGCAGGAGCGCAATGCCTTTGATGTCGACGTTTACGCCGACATTCCGGGCGATCTTCCGAACGAAATACCCGGCCTCGATCATGGTTCCGCTTCCAGTTCCGCCGGCAGTGGAACCGACGAGAAAGACAAGGATCTCGTTGGGGCTATCGAGGGCAAATCGATCGAGATTAGGCAGTCCAGACTTCACTGCAGCAGACTTAGCTGTTCCCTCGCCAAGTCCCGCAAGCGTCTCGAGCGACTGGCGCACTTGGTCGTGGAATAAGGTCGCATTCTTGGGGAACAAGAAAATGATCTTTGCGGCCTGCCTGATGCCTCCCGCGCCTGGGCTGTTGGCTGTCATTTGGGATACGACCTGAGTGTCGTACCACGCAGTCAAGTTCATATCTCGATCAAACTGGGTCGGGTTGGTTTTGAGCGCGATGATGTCCTTGTCGGTGAGGGTGATACGGAAACCCGTACCCAGGCGCTTCAGGCCTCCGCCTTCGACTTGGTCCGTCTCGAACGCAAGCATCTTGATCCAAGGCGTGTTCTTGGCCTCACCCCATTCGAGTTCGATTTTCTCGAGAACCTGTTCGCAAAGCTCCCATCCGGTAGAGCCGATGCCGATCAAAAGTACCTTACGAGCCATGACGTTCTACCTCCTACCTTTGCGATAGCCAATGAAAAAGCACATGAGGGCGACTCCTATCAAAATCAGCCAGAGCCACCAGGGAGAGTCCTTTGCAATAAATAACAATAGGACGCTCGTGCCGATAAAGACAAAGACCCCCAACATCCACCAAAACGAGCTACGCGCCGCCTCGCCCGGAGATACGCTTTGGTCGGTTTTCGCACGATAGATCGCGGAGCCGATCAGCCAAGCGATGATCGGCGCAGAAAGGAAGAACACGTTCTCCCAACCGGCTTCCACCACCTGCTTTACGATGTTATCGGCAGCAAATGCGTTTGCCGATAAGGCAACCGCCATTCCGACCGTAAGGAGAACACGAAGTTGAATTCGATGCCGATATGATTGGGGTCCCATAAGTCGCTCCTCAAACGAGGCCTATCGTGACAATTCCAGATTGCACCTTAAAAGAATCTTGATGAATGACAATGACAACCGATTCGCCCTTCCGAAGGATCGCTATGCTCTTCTGGGTTTCGCTATCGCCTTCGGTTAATGTGAAACCTCCGGCGCAGGTAAGTTTCGCAGTCTTGCTTAGCGGGTCATATCCGAGATGGGCGACAATCCCACCCTCTGGAAGATTTCCCGATTCAGCGACAGTCAATGCCAGTAGCTTGGCGTCTCCTTCACTTGTGCCGGTCGATGCGTAAAGATCGGCCCGTTTCAAAGCGCGCACTTCGCCGCGAGGCAATCCGCCGATCGAAACACTCGCCTTTTGCTTGCCGTACAAGACGCCCACGCCTATCACAACGAGAAGTACCGCTGCTCCACCCAGGATAAGACCGAGCGGTGGCCCTGGCTCATCCTTCTGGGGCGGTGGGGCCGATCCAGAGTTGGAAACTGGCGCCGAGTCGTTCGGCGGCGAAGTCGAGCTATCCGCTCCCGAGTTCTGAACTTCTGAAGTCGTTGCCGGGGGTGTGACTTCTGGCTTCGCCGCAACGGATTGGGTTGTCGTTCCAATCTCGGTCGGACCGTACAGCCAGATATAGGCCTTTGAATCCCCCGAAAAGGCTTTGAGCGAATCTTTGAACTTTACGAAGCCGGCAGGCAAGCCCCCGAGCGATCCATCACCCATCGGAACCGGCACATTATCCGGCCCCCCTTCGTTGCCGACAGCGGAGGCAAACTGGACGACAATAATGGGGTCCGAGACCTTCTTTTGGAGCGCTTCGATCGCAGCCATTCTTGAGTCCGTGTGGTTTTTCCCGCCACGGTATGGGGTTCCGTCGGTCCGAACGCCGATTTGCGCCACCGGCAGCGCAAATTTTTCACCATAGGCGGAGATTGCGTTGTCGAAACTCGGGCACGCCAAATTGCCCCCTGGGCCATTCAAGTCCAGATAGAGGTCCAGTTGGTAGGCGAGCGTGGAGAAGTGCGCTTCATTTGTCGATCCGTGCTGAGCGTCCTGCCGATGCTGAAGAAATTCTTTGGCAATTCCGGCGTAATACTCGCGATATTCGGGGGTCGGCGTGCTTTGCGATGTGTCGAAAAGTAGAAGGAAGTGCAGCTTATATTGGTCTAGCAGATGCCGGCTGTCACCGGTGACCGGCGCCACTGAGTGGTCCTTGAGATATTGATCGACGTTGTCCTCGATCCATTTGACGCCGTCATCAATATCGGACGGATTCACCTGAGGCGCTTGCTGAGAAAAGCAAATGCTCGCCGTCAGGGCGGCGAGCCAAACAGCAAGGAACCGATTAACTAAGTGGCGACTCATACTTCGACCTCGTAGACATAGACGACCCCTTGTGATTTGCCCTGGTCCTGTCGGTTGCAACCAACGAATAACCGACCGTCTGCATAACCCACTGCGATCGGCAATCCCCTTACCGACCGTGAGGCTCCCGCGAGCGGTTTCCACATCATGTCGTCGTCCCCTAATCTATAGAAATTTATCTTGCTTTGGGTTTCATCTTGGGGGCCAAGAATAACAGCGAATGCGCCTTCTTCCCGCGGCATCATCACGATCGACACCGGATCGTTTCGTTTTGCGTTGATCGAGACAATCGGGCTCACCGTCTCATAGGGTTGGGTAGGTTCCCAAGTGGTCGTGACCCACTGGTACCGCTGTCCATCGTTCACTACGGCTACTATCTTGCCGTAAACGACGGCAAGACCGCAAAGCACGGAGTTTCGTCCAGACGGATCCAGCGCGATCTTCTTTACGTCCACGACTGTCGCCTTCTTAGTGCAAAACGTCGTGAGCATGATGGAGTTTCCGTCCATACCGCCAAGCAGCAAATAGTCAGGGGCGTCTCCATCGGAAATCAGATGGTCTGGCAGATGAATCGGATGAATGAGCCGAAGCGCGCGATCGATCGAATAGCCGGGACACATATCGCGAACTTCACCGCGACCGGTCATCAAATAAGCCTCGTTGCCGGCGACCAGAGCAAGGCCATCGCTCCACCCAATCGCCATTTGGCCGCTCTTGGAGCGGACTTCCAACTTCTTCTGCTCGGGTCCGGGAACCCGAATGCGGCTGTTTTGAGCATCGACTTCGACCGATTGGCTTTCTCCAAATGCCAACACCTGTTCGACGACTGGCCCTGAACTAAACGCAGTGACTTGGGCAGACGAGACGCTGATTTGGTGTCGACCGCCCTTTGCCAGCACATGCAGATCGTCCCCGTCACGCAGGATCGTATTTCGATATCCGACCGGCTCCTTGTCGAGACGGACTCGCTTCCAAGTGGACGGAACGTTCCCGCTACCAGGGTGCTTACTACCCTCTCGGCTGACGTCGCGGTAATCGCCCCATAGGACATATTCCTTGCTCGCCACGAAAAGCTCCCCCCCGGAAACGCTCAAGCTGACAAGCGGTCCAGCTGCCAGCGGCAACTCCAACAAGCTCGCCTTGTTTAGGGATAGATCATCTTTGATCGACTCGCTGGCTTGGCTGGAAAGATTCTGGATGGAATCGTATTGTGGATTGCCCCACAAGACTGACCAACTTTGATGGAGGGCGACCATGGGCTCGCCGCACAAGCAAATCGAATCCGATTCCTTGCCAAGCAAACGACATCGGGGATCGGAACAATACTTTAGTAGCCCGCCGCAAGAACAGCTTGCCGGAGAAACTTCGTTCTCGACGATGGCCAACTTGCGTTTGCAGCCGTGAGGGCAAAACTGACGGAGCACCCAGCCGCAATTGCCGCAATAGTCTGCGTTCGAGTCCGATGTCTCTTCATGACAGTGAACGCATTTCACAAGACTAGTTTATACCAGTATCCCAGTTGGCTTACAACTGTTAAAAGTGAGACGCAAACGATGTTTTCCTGGTCTGCCGAATCCAAATTCACTACGCTAGAGCTTTCTGGCCCGCATCGGCGGCGTCACTACGGGCTCTGTGCGCTCTTCCACCGGTTCGGGCTGTTTTTCAACGGCTTTATCGCTCTCTAGTTCCGGTTCCTCGACGTCGAACAGTAACTTCGTTTGAATAACTTCGGCGGGGTTGGGCGCCACAACAACGGGATTGGTATTCTCGAAATCCGCCAGGACAACTGT
Source organism: Fimbriimonas sp. (assembly GCA_031292555.1). GTDB lineage: Bacteria > Armatimonadota > Fimbriimonadia > Fimbriimonadales > Fimbriimonadaceae > Fimbriimonas. The sequence continues at coordinate 12,179 of JARLGV010000132.1, read as the reverse complement.
GCTATCGGGAGTCATCAAGACCTCCGAGGCGAACTCGAATGGGGGCTTGGGAACTGGAACATCGGCCTCAACTGGATCGGTGTCGGATGGAACTTCGTGTCGGCGTCCCGCAATGCGCGCTTCATCCCAGGTGTAGCGCACGACCATCGCACGTAGGGGCACTTCAAGCGGCCTCCCACTGTCTTCCTTGCTTTTGACACCCACTCGAACGCAACGCGCCACCGAACCAGGCGTTGCATCTCCGATCAGGTCTTCTTGACGCCCCACTCTCTGGTCGTATTGGGCGGGTTCGAATGGGAATCCTGGCTTGGGGATGATGATCTCGTACCCAAGCCGTTCAAGCACGAGACCCAAGACGGTACGCGCAGCGGCGTGACTTAGCGCACGCCATCCCATGCGTCTCTTGGCCTCATCATCGCGTACGCCCGGCTCGTCTTCGACCGTAGGTCTGCCGGCCGTGCAATCAATCAGCGTGGCGAACTCATTACTCGTGATCTTCTCATCGCTGCTCTTACGACCCCATTCGACGAGAACTTCCAGCAAGACAGACAGGTCGCATAGCACGGTGTCTCGGAACTCCGGCGAGAGGTTCGAATCCCCCTGAACCTGCTTCTGCGCCCGTACCAGGGCGCTTCTTAGCGTTTGATCGTTCAGATTATTGGACGGACAAAAATCTCTCCACTCGACGAGCGCCGCTTTCGATTCGTTTGCACGCGTTTCTTGGGTGAGGATGCGCTCGTTCGCTGCATTTAGCCTTGTGGTTGTCTCAGTCAGGGTTAGCTTGACTGCCGCAAGCTCTTGCTTGAGCAATTCAATCGTCGCGCCGCGATCTCGGCTTTGGCCGGCCAGTTCGTTGTTTCGGAGCTTGAGTTCGTCCGCCTCTGTCGTCTTTGCCGCAGCGTCCGCTTCAAGCGATCGGTTACGGATTCTGAGTAGGTCGTTCTTGCCGGCGAGTTCCTGCTTTTCTTCATCAACTTTGTCCAGTTGCTTAGCCGTCGTCTTCAGCGTCGAAGCGATCCGTTCTTCCAGGCTCGCATTTGCCTTCTTGTGGGCCGCCAGTTCTTTCTGATAGCCGTCCTTCGCTTCGACAAAGGCCCTCTCCGCGAACGCTTCCTTGCTCTTGAACTCTTCTTCGAGGCTCCGCACCTTGTCTTGAAGTTCTCGTACTCGCTTGGATTCACCGCTGGCATCCACTTGGCGCGATTTGATTGCCTCAATCGCGTCAGTCAAGAGCCGAACAGGTTCGTTTCGCTTTAGGCGAATCCCCGCTTCGGCAAGTGCCTTCTCTATCTCAGAAAGACGCAGGGCCTCTTCGCTCGGGCGAGCCAATTCGACGGCTGCCTCCCCTCGCTCGTGAGGGACCTCAATCGGCCGCCTTGTTTGTACCCACACCTCGATCTGGGGCACGAGTTCGTCTACCCGGTCCTCGGGGGCAAATAGGATTCCAATCGAAGCCAATACGGAAGATAACTGCTTATGGCGACGTTCCAGAAGTTCGATCTGCTGGAGTAGGTCGTGACCGGCCGTGGCCTTGGCTTCGCCGCCGGAACCCTTCTTGGAGAGGTCCCTCAACACATCGATTGCTTCCTTCAGATCTTGCCCGGAAGTTGTCCGCTTGAATGGAATCCCTGCCGCATTGATCCCGTCTTCAACTTCTTTTAGTCGGCGACGTAACTCGTCGGCTTCTTCATCTTGGATAAGTGCATGAGACACACGCTGCGTTTCGGGTCGCCCTTTTCCCGATTTGTGGATGTCGTGAAGAAGCCCGATTCCCCGGTCTTCGAGGAAGAGCCTAAACGTCAGTTCGACCCTTGCCAAGATATGTCGGAGCGACGTCACCTCACGTGATGTGATCCCCATTTGCAAGGACTCTTGGTAAATTTCGGCTAGGTGCTTGTGGGCGATTTGGGCTTGCTGCGGAGCTTGCTTTGCATCTTTGTTATCGTTGGTGTATTTCCTCCATGGGTCCACGCATAGCGTGAGGGTCTTGGCTAGCGAATCATTGACTTTGGCACGCAAATCAGGGGACCACTTTTCAATATCCGACCTTATCTGCGAACACTTCGTAGCCAAGTCGCCAATTTGCTTGGACAATTCGGCAACGGCGGCCTTGTCGTCACGATCCGCGTCCGATTCGTTGGACCAAGGCAATCTAGGCAAGGTAGAGGACCTCTTCCTGGATTGGGCCGATTCGTGGTTTCCAGGCTACGTGGAGTTCCTGACCACGCATGCTGAAAATCGCCTCGACCCGGGAAGACCAACTTAGGTTTTCCGGGACCGCCAGCGTCCGTAGCAACCTTTCGAGGCCGTCCGCCAACTTCGCGAAGATCTGCAATGTTGGCTCTTCGATGAAAGCCATTCCAATTGGACGCTCCCCAACCTCCCCGGCTGGAAATACGACGCGCTGCGGGTTGCGGTCCTCCGCATTGCGGAGGACTTCGCGAACCTCGACGGTATACGGCCTGAGTTGGCGCGGAACCGAATTGGCCAGACACACTCCCACCGGAACGAAAAGGTTCAGCGCAAACGCGCCCCGATTGGACTTCGGCGTCGGCACGATGATCTGAGTCGTGCTTTCGGGAAGATCTTCGATGATCGCTTCCTGCAATGCATGGAGTTCGCAGTTGCCGCCGATGAGGAACACTTTGGAAACGTGGATGTCCTTTGATTCCATCGTCTGGAGGACATGCTCGATCTGTTCGACCTGCTCCGTAGTCACCGAGGCTCGCCGGATCTGGTCGAGGAATCTCCTATCCACGGTCAGCCGGTCATCACCGTAGATCTTCGACACGATACCATCTCGACTTACTTTCGTTTTCGTGTCTTCGAAGTCGCTCGATATGCGAGATTGGCACGTTCCCCATGAGAACCGGCCGTTCTTGATGGACTCGCGAATTGCGTCGGCTTCGTCATCGAAATACTGAGCTTCAGTGTCGTAAACGACGGATCTTAGATCATTCGAATCGTCTTTGTTATCACGCGTTCTCTGGTGAAGCACTTCAAGGAAATAGTCGTTGACGGCCCGTCCGGCGAAATCTTTGTAGACGACGCCCCCGTAGCCATCCTTCTCGTCGGACACGGCCCGCTCACACATGTGCACATCGAGTTTGAGCTTCCCAGAGTTGATCTGCAGCGTGCCGACGATGATATCGGTCGTGCCGCCTCCCGAGTCGTAAACCATGACTGTTTCGCCGTGCTTTACCGAAACGTCATAGGGTTTGCCGGAAGCTCGCAAGCCTTGCAGTTCGCCCGCGTATGCCATCTGGACCAAATAGCAGGCCGCCGCTTCAGGTTCGAGAATCGTGTCGATTTTGTACGGCTCGCCAAATGCCTTTCTTGCCGACACGAGCGTGGCTTCGCGTTGCCGGTCGTAGTCGGTTTTGTCGCGGTTGTAGTCCAGGACAGGAAGGCTAAAGACGATGTTGATCGGCAATCCCAACTCCACCTGTTCGGCTATCTCGGGCACTTGCGCCTCGATAAGCCTTCTGAGTTGTTTGAAATACCACGTGACAACCTCGATGACAGGCATCTCGACCGAGTGGTCTTCGTTTCCTGCCTCCGGGACCCATATAGTGCCCTTACCGTGGCGTAAGCGAGACTTGATACCCTCGATGACGAAATGGTCCTTGTCAAAGCTCTTCGCTCGTGCCTCCAAGCCCCAAAGCCACCCATTTCGGTCGGAGTTGACGAGCGCAATGAGGGTCGGCCAGCGACGGCGAAGCACCATCTCGTCCCCTTCGAGAACGGGACCGGCATCTGTGATCGGAACCGCTCGTTCGTAAGCCCGTTCGTTGTCCCCGGTGTATTCAACGACATTGATCGACGTGCCGGTCGTGCCGAAGTCGACCCCAACCGTATATCGGGCCGGGGTCAGGCTTGTAACCTTCTCGTCGACCCAGATCACCTCGACCTCAACGGTCTCGCAGGATGGGGCACTCAGTTTGACAGCGCCATAGGGAGTCTCGTGATCTATGCGCGCGACAAAGCACTCGAAAGGCTCGCCCGACCTAAGAAGCGCCTTGGATCGGATCCTTTCGCTTCTCGCATCGAAAAGCCCGAAGCCGACACCGTCGACATCAATCGAAACCTCCAACTCCTCGACGTCGCCCGAGTACCAGATTTGGATCGGCCTCGATCGAGTTCGGTCGTGGAGGATCGCAGTTTGGAGATCCGTTTCGATTTTCGGGGCGATCGCCCGAATCGTGACGGGATAGGTGAGCGACTGCTCGAACGAGAGCTTGTTGAGTCGATCCAGTTCGCGCTTTCCGTTCTCAGTCTTGATTGATACTTCGATCTCTTTCACAGAGCCTTGGGGCAAGGCTTGTTGGAGTTCGACGAGGAATCCGTCCTGACCGTGTTGTTGCTGTTCGACGACCCGGACCGTCGGCGACGCTGAGCTGACCTCGTAGCGAATCGGGTTGGCGCCTCGCACTTCGAGGGGAAACCACTTTGACTTCACGGTCTTCGACGGCATCGTGAACTTCATGTTGTGATCGACGCCGATCGTCCTGTTGGGTCGCCCACATCGTGGGCACCATTTGAGTTTTGCCCCCTCCTCGGTGAGCAAGGGACACGTCTTTTCGGCAGGTGTTTCGAAACACTGAGCAATCGCAGGCGTATCCGATGTAGCGTCGTAAGATCTCTTCACTTTCAGTTATTCCCTGTTTTTGTATGGTACCGCTACTATTCAATAAGGGGATGCACGCTTTGTTAACGGCCGTTCACAGTTTCCTGGCCCGCTTTGTCGGAGTTCCTGCCCTGTCGGACTCGGAGCCGGATGCGCCTGACGGCGATGCATCATCGTTTGCCTGCAGTTCGGTCGTCAGTTCCTCCAATTGAGCCTCTAGCCCAGCGACCTTCTCCGAGAGCTGTGTACGTTCGACCGCCAAGTCGTGGCATTGGTTCTGCAGGGCTTCAATTCTTCCCTTGTTTGTCATCTGACTGTCGGCAAAGGCGTCTTGAAGTGCATCCAGCCGGCGGCGCAAGGCCACTTCCTCCTTTTCCTTCCTCTCGACCGTCGCAGTGAGCGTCACCACCTGCTTTGCTGAAGCGCCCATTCGCTCCGTAGCCTGCGTCAGGGTTAGCTTGACTGCTGCAAGCTCCTGCTTGAGCAACTCAATCGCCGCGCCGCGATCTCGGCTTTGGCCCGCCAGTTCGTTGTTTAGGAGCTTGAGTTCGTCCGCCTCTGCCGTCTTTGCCGCAGCGTCCGCTTCAAGCGATCCGTTACGGATTCTGAGAACGTCGCTCTTGCCGGCGAGTTCCTGCTTTTCTTCATCAACTTTGTCCAGTTGCTTAGCGGTCGTCTTCAACGTCGCGGCGATCCTTTCTTCCAGGCTGGCATTTGCCTTCTTGAGCGCCGCCAGTTCTTTCTGATAGCCGTCCTTCGCTTCGACAAAGGCCCTCTCCGCGAACGCTTCCTTGCTCTTGAACTCCTCTTCGAGGCTCCGCACCTTGTCTTGAAGTTCTCGTACTAGCTTGGATTCACCGCTGGCATCCACTTGGCGCGATTTGATTGCCTCAATCGCGTCAGCCAAGAGCCGAACAGGTTCGTTTCGCTTTAGGCGAATCCCCGCTTCGGCAAGTGCTTTCTCCATCTCAGAAAGACGCAGGGCGTCTTCGCTCGGGCAAGCCAGTTCGACGGCTGCCCTCCCCCGCTCCTTTTGTACGTCAACTGGCTGCCTTGTTCGTACCCACGCCTCGATCTGGGGCGCGAGTTCGTCTATCGGGTCCTCGGGGCCAAATAGGATTCCAATCGAAGCCAATACGGAAGATAACTGCTTATGGCGACGATCCAGAAGTTCGATCTGCTTGGGTAGGTCGTGATCGTCCGTTGTCTTGGCTTCGCCGCCGGAACCCTTCTTGGCGAGGTCCCTCAACACGTCGATTGCGTCCTTCAGATCTTGCCCGGAAGTCGTCCTCTTAAACGGTATCCCTGCCGCATTGATCCCGTCTTCAACTTCTTTGAGTCGGCGACGTAACTCGTCAGCTCCCTCGCCTTGGATAACTGCAGGAGACACACGCTGCGTTTCGGGTCGTCCCAGTCCCGATTTGTGGATGTTGTGAAGAAGCCCGATTCCCCGGTCTTCGAGGAAAAGCCTAAACGTCAGTTCGACCCTTGCCAAGATATGTCGGAGCGACGTCACCTCATGTGATGTGATCCCTATTTGCAGAGAATCTCGATAAATCTCGGCTAGGTGCTTGTGGACTATTTGGGCTTGCAGCGGCGCTTGCTTCGCATCTCTGTTATCGTTGGTATATTTCCTCCAGGGCTCCACGCAAAACGTGAGGGTCCTGGCTAGCGAATCGTTGACTTTGCCACGCAAATCAGGGGACCACTTTTCAATATCCGACCTTATCTGCGAACACTTCGTAGCCAAGTCCCCAATTTGCTTGGACAATTCGGCAACGGCGGCCTTGTCGTCACGATCCGCGTCCGATTCGCTTAACCACGGCAATCTAGGCAAGGTTTGGGACCTCGTTCTGCACACTTTTCTCCGCTATGACTAGCCTGCAGTTCCCTTGCCAGGAAGCCAGCAACCCATGCACATTCATTAATCTATAGCCTCCTCGCGCGAGCCGGTTTGGTGCTTGAGGCTGGCACTGGTTTTACTTCTTCTTTTGGTGGCGCTACGGGCTTGGCTGAGGGCTCGGAGCGTAGACTGGCTTCACGCGGTTCGATCTTTTTGGCGGGACCGGCTCCTGACCGAACTTCAAGGTCTTGAATGAGCTTCACCGCTCTTTCGAGCTTCTGATCCTTCTGAGTCACGATGTCTCTGAGTTCACGTATCTCCATGTCGAGCCCCTTGACCTTCTTGGCTTCGGCTATCATTGGCGCGATGAGTTCCACAAGGTTGAGCGATACATTGGGAGGTGTAACGACAACCTTCCGGAGCAGGTCGGCAGCTTCGTTGTGACGGGTCTCGACCTCACGAAGTCGAGCCAATTCTGTCTCGGTCCCTTGTGCCCTGCCCACTGCCGCGATGAGGTGCCGGACCAGATCCGCTAGTGCGATATTTGAGTCGGCGGGGAGCTTTAGGAACGTTAGGATCATGTTCTGCGCTTCCGTATACTCCCGCTCGCGAATGGAACATTGAAAGCTCTCGACGAAACGGTCGATGCTTGTCTCGAGTTCGGCAGCAACCAACGCTACCGGATGACTCGGCGAAAAGGTAATACGTGACGGCGAAAGGAGGGCCGCCCGAAACTCGCGAGTTGCGGATTTGAGTTTGCGCGCCCACTCGAGACGTTCGTCGGTCGATGGATCCCCGCCGAAGCTTTCCGCAAACGGCTCGATCAAGTGCTTTCTACCGAACTCAAGCTTGACACCGTCACTGACGGGCAGTTTCTGCGCGCTGACTAGGGCTATCTCCTGCTGGAGACGTTCGAAGAGCTCCTTTACATCATTTTCAACGGGAAGCATTTGGTGCAGGTCCTCACATTCCTCTTGCTGTCATACCTGTCGGATAGCGGTCAAAGTCGTCGTGCCCGCTTTGGCGCCCCTGCGGTAGGAGTCTCCGCGGCATCGTCGGAGATCTGTTGAGCTTCCTTGGCGCTACCGTCCGGGAGCGAAGGCCTCTCGGCGACCGTCGCAGCTAACTGTGTCCTCAATTCCTCTATCTCCTGTTCCCTACGCCGGGCAAGGAGCGTGGTTTCGCCCAGGGCCCTGCGCAACGAAACCAAGTCGGTTTGTTCGGTGGTCTGTCGAGCATCGCCGGATGCAGGAAGACCATGAATCTGCGCGCTCGTCACCTCAATATCTTCACATGTCAGTCTGATCTCGGATAGTTGCCGATCGAGATTGAGGATCAAGCCTGCCTGTTCCTCGTTTGCTCTTTGCAATCCATCGATCTCGGCTTGCTTCTCGGCAAGAGCGTTGCGGACGTAGAAGCCTTGCTCCTCATCCGATACGGCCTTAAGTTCCAGTTCGCGAGATACTCGTTCGAATTCCTTCCTGAAACGTACGGCCTCGGCTTTGGCCGTTGCCTCCGCTTGACCGCTCGCCTCCATTCTCGCCGACATCACTCTCAGTTGGCTCAGGATGTCCTCCTTCTCCACCGCCAGACGGCTCAGTTCCTCGGTCGTTGCCAGGGTCGCCTTCCCCGCATCGACCTCCATTGCGTTCCTTGCCTCTCGAGCCACCGCGAGCAGCTTTTCCAGTTCGTCTCGATCCCGCACGGCGGTGTCTCGAGCGACTTGAACGTCCTGTATTTCCTTCCTGAGGACGTCGATCTGAGCATCCGTTTTCTTGACGTCGAGCGAGCGCGCGCTCCTGACCTCCGCTAGTTCCTTCCGTATGTTCTGATACGCTTCATTCATCGAAGCGTTCTTAACCTTCAGTTCATGGATCTGCGCGGTCAGCGACGCGATCTCCCTCTTGTGTTCGATTCTTTGAAGCTCCATGTTTGTGTCCATTACGGGCTCAACTACCGAGGCGCTAGGGATGTCTTGGATTCGGCTGGTGGCAGCAACGGGTTTCTGATAACGCGATTCTCTGGCACCGTATCGACGAGGTGTTTTTGAGCGTACTTCTTCCGAGATCACTCCGAAGAGGAAAACGACGACAACGGCAAACAGCGCCAAGCCTGCAAGAACCGCGATGTATGGATAGGGCGTCCCGAAGCTCACCTACTGACTCGATTCTACAACGACCCCACCAAGGGAGCATGTTAAAAGCAGGATATTGCGATTGAACTTGCCATATGAGAGCGACCACGGTGGCGTCGATCTCACCAATCAACGGGAATGCCATACGAGAAAGCGGTCTTGGCGCTTAGGAGGCGGCGCAAATAAATACGCGCGGTAGACACGTCGATCGGCTTGGCACGACCCTTAGTCCCCAGATAGAGGTTGGCCTCTGCAAAGCCGTTCTTACTTCGAAAAACCCTGGCCAAAACCCTGGCGCCGGTATCGGATTCGGCAAAAGCATCGACGTCTAGATTTCGAATGGCAAGGAAGGTGTTTCCGGGGAGACTTGCCCCACCCGGAACGGAGAACACGATTTCGGCCGTCCCGTAGTCGATATCGACGATCCGAGCGTAGTCGCCTCCAACGGGATTGGTCGGAACCAGACCGTTCCGAATGAACGACAGAGGTCGCCGTAGTTCAATCCGCTGGATCCGATGGGAATGCAGGTCCACCGTGAAGGCTAAGCCTCCTCCGAAATAGGAGCGAAGCCCTGGGTCCTCATGCCCATATGGGCTGCGAGCATCCCTTCTGCCAAGCCTGGCCTCGATCTGAGAGTCTTGGTCGCCCACTCGTAACCCGGCAACTTCGCCTCCCGTTGCCGTACTGATAGCGGCAGTCTCGACGATCTTCCGAGTCTTCGAATCGCCAAGATCTACTTCTCTAACCTTGAACTCAACGCCCTTATCCAGATACTTCCACCAATGACTACCATCCGACCACCCGAAGTACTTGGCGCTACCGTCTTCGTCTCTGGAGTCAGGAGGCCCCAATAGCTGCTCGATGTCATCGCTGGATGTCAGCGACGCAAGGGTCAGGCTCTTCGGGTCCGGCTTACCAAGCAGTTCGTCGGCTGGAAATGCGATCTCGTCAACGGAATCAAGGATCCAGTTGCCGGGACTGATCGTCGCACTGAACGGCCGATATGGATTTGCCGGGCCGGCAGAGTCGGCCAAAGAGACCGAAGTGATCCGCTTGACGCCGTCTCGCGAGTCCTCAATCATGACGTATGCCCCTTTGTCGTTGTAGGCAACCGGAAACTTCAGCCGCAGTCCGCCCGTCGCGATCGGACTCGACCCGAGGATCTCCTTGCCGTATCGGACGATGGAGGATGGCGGGACTTGAAGGAGTTCGACGTCGATCGTGTTCTTCTTGAGAACGACGGTCTTTGGCGCATTCCAGAGGCGAACACCCCTTGGACCCGGCCTCAACCAAGGCGTCTCTGGAAGCTCGGTGTACTCGGTATCCTGCGCAACCTCCCAATCTCGCGAGGCGCCTGAATCCCCGGTTGACCACACGATGTACCCGGGCTGGTTAGTGATGTTCGGTAGAACGCACTCAGGGCCCTTTGCCAGATCGACCCTGCCTCCCGCCTTCGACCACGCCTTGCCACCGCTTTCGACAAACCACTCCCAGCGCACAGCAGGCAGTGATATGCCATGAGGGGTCGCTTCCGGCCGGATTCCGACCACAACCGAAAAGTGCGACCATGGTTTGGTCTCTTTGGGCGCCACTCGGCGAACGAACTGCCCTGGCTTTGTCCTAGACCTTCCCTTTGTGTGAGACCTTCTGCGCCGATCCTCATTAGAATTCGCCAGGTCAGCGTTTGGATTCCTGATTCCAAGCTTGGATGGATCAAAGCCGGTCTGTCCAGCCAACGCACAAACCAGGAGGGCGATCATCTTGGTCTCGTCAACTCCTTGAGGAGGGGCTCAAACATGTTGTCCGCGTTCGTCCCCATCAGGAATCTGTACGTCCCGCTCGCATTGCGAATGCTCTGAGGCAAGTCTGCGTCGACGCTGATGTCGTGGGCTTGAATGGCCCACTCGAAGCAATTGTGCGCGTCCAGAATCTCAGACTTCACCGGTTCAAGTTGCTTCTGCGCGTTATGCACCAACGCCTGCTCCAAGTACCAATGACCCCGCCAAAGGAATGCGTAGGCCGGATGGCCCGCTCGCACCGCCTTGATGTGATTGTTCAACTCACTGGATGCGCGAATCATCGATTGGAGCCCTTGCGCTTTCTGGGGTCCATCCTTTCCGAAGAGCCAGAGCTTGAAGGCATCTTCGAACACTCTCATCGTAGATCCGGCCATCGTTTGTTCATATCCGATTCCGTGATCTGGGACTTCAGACTTCGCCTCATCTGCGGGCGAATTTACAGGAGACGCCGTTTGCGCCGTCCGGCTAATATTGCCGACTAATCGAGGATCTGCCAGCTTTGAACGCCCCTTGCCGTGGCGCGTCCAGAGCCCGAATGACACGATCAGAATCAGAACGCCTACACAATAGCCAAGCAATCGAGGAGACGAAGCAACACGACGCTTACCGCTTCCATGATCTGGAATCTCCGGCTTGTCAGGGAGACCGACTTCAGGCTTTGTCGCGGGAGGCGAAAGTACGGTGGGTCCAGGATCACCGACGACAGCAAGAGCGCCCTTGGGGTCAGTCCTGTTTTCATCTGGCAGGATAGATTCCACCAAAAGCGCGCCATCGATATCGCAAAACAGAAACTGCCGATCGTATCTTCGTGAACATAAAGGGCACAGTTGAGGACCTCGCGGGTTCTGACGAGGGGCTGCGCCTTCGGCCAGTGGCTCTCCGCACTCCATGCAGAAGCTAGCGGACGTGTAAGACTTCAGACAGTTCGGACAATGCCGCGGTTGGTTCTTACCTGCGTCATGGGCGACATCCGCGCCCTTAGTCTCAAGGGGTGTCCCATCGGCCCAACAGAACTTGGCTTCACCGCCAACAAATTCCTGCGCGCACTTAGGACAAGTCCAAACCTGGTCTGACATCTGCGATCATTCTAGAGTATGGCAAAGGCGCAATGGTGAGGAACTGCAACCTGAAGGATCATTCCAACAAAGACGGCAATGACAGACGGCGTAAGCGCCGAACTCAGCAAACAACAAGGGGATTGGCTGCCAGACTAGGGCTTGAACCTAGAACCTCCTGATCCAGAGTCAGGCGCTCTGCCAATTGAGCTATCCGGCAACGATCCTATTTTACCATCTTTCTCGGAGATCGAGGGGGAGAGGGTCAGAATGCGCAATCGGAGTCTCTGCCTGTTCGCAACCATGCGGACCGGTCCCTCGGAGGGACTTAGTTTGAGTCCTTTGTTCGCCCGCATGGTCGAGTTGGCCGATCAGACACGGGTTCTCACTTAGGAGAGGGATGGAACTTTTCTTAGGGGGCCGCCGGAGCGGCCTTGGACTTTGCTCGCCGGCCGCCTCAACCCCCGCGTAGGCACACGGAGTGCCAACACGGGGCTAGGATATGTCATCCCTTCGGGATAGTCGGAACGGACTTCGTCCTCTCTTTGGACTTTGTTCGCCGGCCGCCTCAACCCCCGCGTAGGCACACGGAGTGCCAACACGGGGATCGGGTAGGCGGGTCGCCCCGCCCCCCACACCACCCTGCATGCGGGTCCGCACAGGGCGGTTCACAAGGATGCGAGCCGGCGTTTGTGGTCCAGTAGCGAGGTTAACCCAGCCT
>JARLGV010000131.1 GCA_031292555.1 Fimbriimonas sp. | reverse complement strand
TGGCCCCGTGCGAGGACGATATGAGGAAGTGAGTTCCATGCTTACCGGCGGATTGGATCGGGCCGTTCGTCTTTTCATGGACCTCGTTACTACACCGGCGCTGGGCAAGGACTGGTCGACGAATCTGGGCAGCGAAGAGGATGTCGATCGTATGCGTGTCGCTTCGACTCGTTCATGTCGACTACTGCTGGTATGTCGCCTGCGAAGATAGGCAAAGCCGGCCTTTGAAGACGCGCTCGTTCTCTATGCAAGTATTGGCCGTGCTGAGGACGTCGACTACAACCTGACTTTCCTGGCGCTTAACTATGAGCTCAGGGAGATGATTATCCCTTCCCTTTGGTGCATTCGGGCAGACCACAAGCACTGTGCCACCCAGCAGAACCGGAAGAATCGCACATACGCGGGCCAGCAGGCCGACAGAATCGAGATGGCCCCCGTATCGAGGACGGTTGCCCAGCCTGAAACCGTTAAGCAACCGGATCAGCCCCTTGAGGACTATCTTGCCGCCTTCCTGGCCGAATTCCGGCGGAGGTTTGTAGCTGTCGACGACGCACGCTTTGCCGCGAGGGGATAGGCCCGAGTAGATTCCCGGTATCTAACCTTTCCTGTCTGTTGATAAGGAGAGAAAGGACGGTGAAAAATCAGGTTTGACCCATTGCCAATTTGAGCTCGAATCGAAGCTGGTTCTTCGATCAGGCCTGATCGGGTTGCTGATCGAAGTTGTTCTCCTCACAGGAATCTCAATACGTAGCTTGTGCTTGAAGTGCGACGTGGTAGTATGGGCCGCCAGCGGCATCAAGGAGTCGATCTCATCGTTTACTCCTGATCAACACAACGAACGATCACAATGACTAACTTACCTCGATTGATTCTGGGGGACGGTGAATTCAGTTCGAGTCAGGTTCGAGACGTTGAAACTTGTTATCAACTCCAGCGACTCGCAGACTCGACGGCTGATGTGGCGAGATTTCAAGCAACAACAATTTCCATGCAGGCGAGTATGGCTCAGGAGATCTATGGTCTCAATGAAGGATTGGAGGGTCTGGCGACCGATTTCTCATTTGCATTCGACGCGATTGGCGAGGGTCTGCAGACAATCGGTCTAAGCCTCGATAGGATATGGTCGTGTTCAGAGGAGATTCTTCACTCCATCGAAAGAAATTCAAACGTCCTGCATCAGGACCTGCAAGACATCGCAACCGCGATTGCTGAAGAGACAAAGGAAATGGCGCAAATTCATAAGGATCTTGGAAGGCCCTACGAGAAGCAAGTTCTGGAACTTCGCGACAAAGCCGACCTATGCCTCAAGACTGGAATGGCACGGCTAGGTCGAGACAGAGTTGAGTACTATGAGGACGCATACCGCCTTTTTCAGGAATGTGCCAAGAACCCTATCGGGCGACAAGACTACGTTGTATTTCACGAACTTGGCTGGATTGAATGGAAGCATTTGAACGACTTGGAGCTAGCCACAGAATCCTTTTATCGGGCAACACGACTAAGTGACGAAACCGGGGATGCGTATTTCATAAAAAGTGCTCGTCATCTGGCATACGTTCAGTACAAGGCGGGAAACAACCCAGCAGCGCTCGACTCAATCTGCCGTTGCATGAAAGCCAGTCGCGCTCCTGAGATTCTCTTCGATGCTGCTCGATATGCAGCAGTAAACTCGCAAGTTACTCTGGCATGCGATCTGCTAGACGAGGCTATCAGACTCAGCCCCAAATTGTATGCTGCCATGCTCTCTGAGGAGGACCTTCTCTCGTGAAGCAAGCTGTCCTGAATTTGGCCTCCAGCCTTCGCGACGAAGAGGCCGAAAGATGTAGAAGTCTACTCACAGCCAGCATGACACTTGATGGAGCGATTCAGCGAGCATTTGGGCAAGTCGTAAATGTGTCCTCGGACTATATCCTGTTCGAGCAGGCAGATTGGCTGGAAAGCGACGACCTGCCAAATGGCTATCTCGAACTTGTAACTTTACGCAATCAGATTCGGAAGCATATGACTTCGGCATCTGATCTTGCTGAAGTGCAGCTTAATCGGATCATCCACGCTTCCAGAGGTATCTTAGCTTGCCTAGAAATCACGGCAAAACTTGAGCTTACTAAGTACGAATCCGGCTTAAAACAAGCTCAAGATGATTACGACCAAGCGGTGCAAGAGGCAATCAAAAAAGCAAAAAGTACCGAATTCGAAGATGAACTGATCATGCTCATCCCATCTGGCCTCGTAGCACTGTTCATTGGCCTGGCTTCCGGCTTCGCGCTATACGGTCTCGCCTATTTTCTAACTAGAGTCGACCTTTCTGTAACCAACATGAGTCTCCTTGGGGCCGTTTTCGTTACGGTCAGTTTGGTGTATTTCTCTTTAGCTGCGATTATAAGGGCAGAGCGATACAGACGTGCCTCCGTAGCAAATAGGATGGAAGGAGATAGACTAGCTAAAGAATCACGCTTGATCTTTGAAAAGAGGCGGTCGGAACTTATTGCCCAAAGGGAGATACATTCGAAGGAATTTCAATCTCAACATAACTCTTCTGAGTCAGCAGCACTAGCTGCAGAATCCGCGTTGGTCGAGATCAGACCAATCCTAGACCAGTCCCGACTGATTGTTAGAGAAACAACAGGGCTACGAGGTGGTTAATCGCGGCTCGGTTCGTCCACTTCTGCATATCCTGCGGTTCTCGCTATGCGAGCCACCTAAGCGCCTCGAAGAAATCAGAACCACTTTCTTGGGCGGCTACATAGGATTCAATCTTCAGTTGCCTCTGATTAAGGTAGCTAAAGAAGTCCGTCAAGCCCTCTTGGAGGGTTGCAATCTCGTCCGCAGACAACTCGTGGATCCGACCTGACATCACCGTCTCATATGCGCTTGCCCAGGCCTCTGGTACAACTTCTATACGAGCGACTTCTTTGGCTCGATCCATATCAATCCCCAAGAAATCCATGGCTTCCCTGCCAATTGCCAGTCGGAATTCAGTATCGGAAAGCTTGACGGGAGTGAGTAATCCGTGCGCGATCGCCATTGCCCTGAACCTGAGGTCGGTTCGGAGATACCTGATGCCCTCCGGTTGTTAGCCATCGGAGCGGCCCGAGGGGGTGGCCGAATTCCGTTGGAATAGGTGGCCGAATTAAATCGGAATCAGTGGCCGAATTGTTTTGGAAAGGGTGGCCGGATTCCGTTGGAACGCGCACCTCTAGGGGCTCGCTCATAAGGTTAGTAGTCCTACGGCAAAAGGATCAAAGTACACGACCGAAAAGCTTCAGTGATGATCCAAAACTTCGTTTGGCTGACATCGGAGTGGCTTGAGAACAGCCACGATCCGACCATCTGCGTCGTTCGTTCGCCCAAACCGCTTCAGAAATCGGAATATCCAACTAAACCATCCCACAAATCAGCGCAAGTTGTCACGACAGAGCTGATGCTACGATGAATCGTCATGAACCTTGCAGTTGAACGTCGGAAGCGATCGGACCTAACGAATTAAATTCCACCCGGAAGCGGCAGCGTGTTCCCTGGTGAATAGAACTGCGCAAGGACGCGGGCAAGTCTCGGACATACAGGTAAACGAAGCCCAATTCATCCGTCTTAATCCTGCCACCAATGTAGGGGTCGATGCTCTCGCATCTGCCACTAAAGGTGCCGGGTAGTGCATATACCCGCCATCGTTTGCCGCCGGCAATCCCCTGCTTCTTGAGGTCCTCAATGGTTGATCGTGCTCCGGAAGTATCACCGGCAATAAATAATTGCCGAGCATAAATTAGTTGCGCTCTCGGGTGCGGTGCGTTCTTACCGAAGCAGCCTTGGGACAGCTGCCTTATTCGATCGTTGTCAGTCGGATCGCCTCGTTCGATTAGTCGAACTGCAAGAGCAAATCGAAGAGGCACAGACGTCGGCTTCGCCGTCAATGCTTTGTCCAGTATCTGTACCGTGGAGTTAATGTCTCCTGCTCTCGCGGAGATTCTGGATAGCGCTATTGCGGCTGTGTGGCGACCCGGGTTGATCAAGATCGCGCGTTCTAGGGAAGCTTTTATGCGTGGCTCGTCGCTAAGTATTTCCGCAAGGTCGGCTTCGGTTTCGAGCAGTTTCGAGTCGTCGGGGAAAAGTGTCGATCCTAGCTCGATGTTTGACTCCGCCATTTGGATCAAACCGTCAACCTGCGAATCGTCAGGCACCTCCTCAAGTTCCAACAGGTCTCGGAGCCGCTGGACAGCGATCGATGCCAACGTGTGGTAAGGAAAAGGGCTACCGCCTTTGCTAACCAGTTCTTTCGCGATCTTGATGGCGATGTCAAACTCTTTGTCCCGCAAAAGCTTGCTTCTAGCTGCTTTTCCGAGTCGCAAGTGAAGGAACGCTTCTGTGTGTCGGATCGCTGGTATGTCGGGGCCAAGCTTCCGCGCGCGTTCAACTAGCCCCACCGCCCGCTGCAAGTCGCCAGCATGGTTGCTCAGTTCGAATACCGCGGCCTGTTGAAGCAAGTATGGATCATCGTCGAAGCGCGCAACGACGCCGTCGTAGAATCGCCTGCCAACATCGACGGAGCGAAGCGTGGCCTTGACCTGCTCGTGGTGCGTCAGCTTCTGCAGCGCCACTCTGTCCGACTCGTACCCCGCATCCAGTCCTGCCAAGCATCTTAAGAGGCAGTTCAACCGTTCTTCGTCGTCCCCAAGGACTCGGTCAAATACAATCGCAGCGACTACTGAGTGCCGGGCGCGGTACCAGATATCCTGGTTCGCGTCGGTTTCGTCGTAGACAATCTTGTCCAAGGGAAGAAGGAACTCTTGGCGAAAGCTTTCAAAGTTCACCTTGTGGACTCGATAGATTGTGCCGGCGCGGACCATCACGTTCATCCGATTTAACGCGCAAATTGTGAGGTAAATGTCCTGCGCTTTCTGAGGCTTGATGTCTTCAAATTCGTTTTGAATATGATCTTCAAGCGAAGCTCCGAATGTGGATTGGTAGATCGCAACAAGCAAGTCTCCCCGGGCGCCCGAAGACTTCGTTATTGCGCGAACTTGGTCCTCCGGCTTTAAGCTAGCTAGGTGACCTAGGCAATTCGAAGCAGCCAATTTTGCGATGAGCCCTTTCGCTTCCCGATTTGAAAGGGACTTCAGGTCGAATCTATTGGTGAAGTTTACAGACCGGTCCAACGACGCCATATACCACTCGTTGGACCGTTCGCCCATAAGTACATGCAACGGCTTTCGAGCACTTTCTGCCCATCGAATTAACTTGCCGAGGCTCTCGATGTGTTCGCCAGCGTTGTCAACGAACAGATACACCGGTTCGGACGTCCTCTGAATTACTTCACACAGGGTCTCAATTGGAATATCAGCCGTCGGCTTCAAAAAGAACACAATCCGTTGATATTCGCGGGCCAGGTCCAGAGCCAATCGTTGGAGTAGAACGGACTTCCCTGAACCTGCCGACCCAGTTAACAACGTGGTGGTTCCTCGTTCGTCTGTGGCATCATCCGCGAAAAGGACCGATTGCATTATTGATTCGTACTGATCGCGCTTGACGTCTAGATCCGCCGTGGCGGGCTCGAAAGGCGAATAGGATCCTCTGAAGAACTCAGAGCCATCGACCGTCGGCGCAGAAAACCCTTCCGTTAGGTAGGCCAGGTTGTTCGCTAAGTCGGACGCCATTTGCATGGTCGCCTGGCCACCTACAACAGCAAATTTATGTTCGATCGGATGGCTGGAAGTCAGCCGGAATTGGCTGAGGTTTCTCTTGACTGCAGGTATTGCTGAATGAAGAGCGTCCATTAGCTGGCTGAACGTGCCTGTGATCGCAGTTACGTTCTTCCGCGACCAAGCGCGCACCGCGATCTCGTCAATGTCAGGGGCCACTAGATAGCAGCGCAAACGAGCTTCGATGGGGATCGAGTTAAGACGCGCAACAATATCCTGGTCCTGAAGTGACGCCCCGACGAACAATACAGGATATCGGCCCGCCCATTCCTCGAAGCGGTTAAAGAGGGTGCTCCTCCCTTTGCGATGATCGACATATTGGTCCACGGACAAAATCAGTGGGCAGTTGGGGTTTGGGGCCTTGTCTATCGAACCATGGAGCTTTAGAAGTTCGACATTAGAATGGCCGGCGGTCTTGTACGTTGCACGGTCGAGGTCCGACGTCGCGGCGTGCAACGTCTGAAGAGATTTGGCTGTTTTATAGGCATCTTCGATCAAAAGGTCGTAATTCGTTGTAGCTATTCCCGGCCAGGAGAAAGTTGGAATCCTGAGGTGCGCTTGCGAAGGCTTCGAGTTCTGAAATACCTCGACCAGAAAGGACTCCAACTCGAACAAGGACGTCCCGCCCAGACAAAGGTCCGCCACCGTACTTAACGGCTTAGTTGCATGCTTACCACCAAGAAATTTGTTCGACAAACGACGCGCAAGATCGCTAGCGGTGGGGAGCTGCTGACCTTGATTGTCTTTGGCGGCAAGGGAAGCTCCGGAACCCAAAAAGAGCACTACATTTCCCGACTGCACTTCGTTATTGAGAAGTTCTGGAAGGGTAATCATGTTAGCGTCGTATCCACAACAAGGGATTGCGGAGCCTGTCGAAGACAGTTCGAGACGGATTTGGACTTAGACGCCCAGTGTCTCTTGATCAAAGCGAGGACAAATTGAGAATACCTCAGCGGTCGCATTTCTTTTGCATGTAAAGAACCGCTGGTCGGCACCTGGCTTCCTAGGCTTTATAAGACTTTTATCGGAAAAGGCGGGACCGCTTGCGGGGGTTCCTTTTGGCGTAGCCCGCGCCGATAAAAACCCTTATGAAGCCCACCGCGGACATCTCGAAGGGTTCCTCTCCGACCGGCGAATCCATCGCGTTGAACGGCAAAACTTTGACTTCAGACAGCGCTCAAAGGAGTTGCAAACGAGACTGGGAAGACGATTGAGCCAATACTTGCCCGGCCAGAGGTTGGGCATGCAATGGCGGGCATGTTACTCCGCCTCGACACCGGGCTCGTTGACAGTTTACGCTGACTCTCATAGCCTTCAGGAAAACTGAATAGTGGTACTGACGCGTGGTACCGACGGATTCAAAGCGATAGGCGAAGCTCGGACGCGTTTGGACACTTTTCAGGATCAAAACGCGCTATTCTGATACGTCGCTGCCCCCCTGCTTGTGCTTTGCAAGCAGTGGGTCAGGGGTTCGAGTCCTCTTGCATCCACCATCCTCCGCTCGCTTTCGCGAGCTTCGGCTGGCAAGCCGGGATCCCCTCGCCCTCAACGATATACTTGCCTTTGTGACTTACGTGTATATCATCCGGAGCGTCGAGTTTTCTGACCAGATCTATGTCGGTTGCACGAACGACCTCAAGGAGCGTATCGCGACGCATTCATCCGCTTCGAAGATGAGGCCAAGGCTTGGGCGTCCGAGAAGTATCTGAAGTCAGGTTCAGGTGGCGCCTTCGCAAAGAAGCACTTCTTGTAGAAGGCTTGTCCGCCGAAGCTCGCCAGAGCGAAGGCGAATCGCCGGTTCGAGTCTGGCTGTCTCCACCATCCTCCGCTCGCTTTCGCGAGCGGAGGATGGCAAGCCGGGATCTAGGCTTTGCTCGTCGCTGAGAAACAAGCGCTCAGATCGGTGAGAGTTCGTCGACATCTGCGCTTGAGTAACTCGCAGAGCAATGGGCGATCCAATGCCGAGGTCGTTCTAGGTTGTGCATCCAGATCGGTCTCGGCCATCGGCGAAGCGCCGCCGACCGGAATTAAGGCTTGATCGATGTGGCGGTTGCCCCTTTGGCGAGTTCGTCGTGGAGTTCCTGAATCTGCTGTGGCGACGAATTCAGCATTTTGACGCGAAGCCGCTCAAGTTCAGTGCCAAGACTTGGATACAAGCCTTGGCCACTTTGCATGAAGAGGCCCAACTGATGCTCGAACATCTCGCCATCGCCGTGACGGCTCTTGACTTGCGCAAGCGCACCGACCGTCCCAATCTCCCAAACGCGAAAGTGACCTTTAATCCCCATTCGAGCTCGGGCCCACGACGCCTCAGCCGGACGTCCGGTTTCATCCGCCAGGGCAGCGTAAAACGCCATCTCGGAGTCGTCGGGAACGCTCAATTCCAAGAAATGCGCTCGCTCCGACTCGAGCTTGAACGCTGCTTCGTGCTCCCCGCGCTGATCAAGCAGTTTGGCAAACTGCGGGCGGTAAAGGCTCCCCTTGTCCAGTTCGGCAATTGCCGACCGGACCTCCGGCATACGCTTCTCGTCGCCGGCAGAAAGTGCTGCAAGCGCCTTGGACAAGCGGGCATCCCGAGCTGCGACCCTACGCACGTATTCAGGTGAAGGACGTTTCGCCACGACTTTGGGCTGCTGCAGGACGGGAGCAATCAGGACTCCGCATATCCCGGCAAATCCGACGGAAGTCAAGAGCAGAACTTTAATTAAGATACTCACTTCGGGGTCACCTTCTTTCCTTTGACGTTCTTTACGCCCGGCTGCGGATTACCGCCGCCCGTCCCGCTGCCGCCTGAGTTGGAAATCGAATAGCTCCATTCAGGATGAGTCGTCGTAGAGCTTGCGCTATCTTGCCGGACAAAGCTGCCCGGAATCATATCGCCGGCCGCCGGCCACGGCCACGAGTCTTCTGCAAAGTCGGACCACTGGATCATGTTTAACGGCACCCAATTCCAATCGCCGTCTGCGGTTGGCGGATGATACATCTGCCACATCCGATAGGTCTCATTCATATTGAACTCAGTGACGGCATAGGCGAGACCCATCCATGGCCCGTCCGCAGCGACATTAATACTCGTGTGGTTGACGCTGTTCGCGGGAAAGTAAGGGCCGCCGATTATTCCCGGATAAGGGAAATTGTTGTCCAGGTCGAAACGCCCCCAAGTGTTCCTGATCGGAATCGTGAGTTGGCCAATCATTTCGGAGTCAAACAAATTGCCGAGCTGAACATAGGTATGCACGCCGGCGTCACCATAGACGTAGAACGGAGACTGCGTCCCGACTGACCCATAGAACTCGATGCACATGGCAGATGTGTCCGTCAAATCTGACGGGTCGGGTTTCCAGGTTAGGACGTGATTGTAATCGCTCGAGCTCGTTCCGCTTCCCATGTAGCAGGCAGAAGACAGCACGTTCGCCCCGAAATAGCTCTCCGGTCGATACACTTCGCAATCTGTCTCCGTATTGACCACACTCAGCGTCCCGTCGGGAAAAGTAATCTGCGCGTTACAAAGAACCTGACAGCTTGATGCGTCCTTCCAATACCAATGCGGTTGAGGCACTACCAGATCCGATGGCTGGATCAAATACAATTTACCTTGGGCCTGAGTCGCCACGTAGGACTTAAAGATGTTTCCACCGATTGTCCAGCTATAGTCGCTGATCAGATATTGGGCGTTTAACGTGCCGGTTATCCCTTTCCCGATCATGCATTCGTCGTGCCCGCCCGAGTCCTGAATCGTTCCGCCCAGGGTGATAGTTACCGGACAGATCGATGCCGTGAGCGATGCCACGGCGGTTCCGCCAATGCTGGAAGCGGTAGGGTTGCAGGTAAGGGTGACGGTGTCACCCCCAGGCTTAACCGCATAGTGTGTCGCCGAGGATCCTTGGCCAGTCAGCGGATTTCCGGAAGGCGGATTCGCTGGATCCCCCATGCCGTCCGTGCAAGATCCCCCGTTTGCGGCGCCCGCCCACGAACCGCTCGGAGTATAGGTCACGATTGCGTTTAGCGGAGCCGGCTCTGGGCCAACCCAAGTCCAAGTGAAGGTAAAGGCGCCGCTTGCATGGCACACGCTCCCGGCTCCAACCGCCGTTCGTGTGTTGGGGCCGGTGTTACTAACATTGGAGTAACCCATCGCCACTGAGGCAGAGCCTCCAGACATCGATGACAAAATGTACTGTGCATGGGCGCACGTTGCCATGCAGACGAAGATGAGGACCGAAAGTAAGCTCTTCATGGCTTAGGATGATTGTACGGCAGTTCATCGCCAACGCCAATCTCTTTTTTTCATGATAGATCTGCGCCATCCAGTCGGTAAGTTTAGGGTCATCGCTGCGTCAATGCCAAACCCGCTCAAACCCCACGCACAAGGGATGAGACCTGTGTCCACTGCAACGAAAAGTGAACCTCCTGCAAGGTCTTTTCGGGCCGATGGCAGCGATGTACTCTTGGTTCGGTTAGGTATCGTGATTCACCGAGGTAGGCAGCAATGTTCGGATTAATGAAGTCGTGTTCGTGCAACAAGACCCCGGAGCAGATCGAGCTCCAGCGTGTTCACTATTGCGGGACGTGCAAGACGATCGGCCGAATGTACGGACAGAAGGCGCGGGTCCTGCTCAATTACGACGCGGTCTTTCTGGGCGAAATGCTGTACGCGCTGCAGCCGCAGCCTGCCGCATTGGCCCCGGCGTACGGTTCGAGAAACTGCCTTTCCCTGCCGTCGCGGAGCCAAATTCCATGGGCACTGAAGTACGCGGCGACCGCAAACGTCGTCCTAGCCCAGATCAAGGTTCTCGATCAGATCGCGGATTCCGGGTCGAAGGTGTACCGGCTGGCGCGATGGCTCTACTCACGGGAGTTCCGAAAGGCGGGGCTTTCGCTCGTAGCCTTCCAGTTCCCGGTGAAGGAACTGTATGCCGTCATGTCGAGGCAGATCGACCGGGAGAAAGAGGCCACGCCGACGCTGGAACGACTGGCGGAGCCGACCGCCGATGCCACCCGGCTGGTGTTTAGCCACGGAGCAATCAAGGCGGGGGCAGATTGCGCGACGGTGGATGCGATGGCCGACCTCGGTTTCGTGTTCGGCAAGATCGCCTACCTGGTCGACGCTATGCAGGACGTAGAAGAGGATCGAAAGAAGGGGACCTTCAACGCCTTGGCCGCCACCGGAACTTCCCGTGCCCAGGCGACATGCATCCTGCGTGAGTGGCAGGCGGCGATGCTGGAATGCCTGAGGTCGCTGCCGATCGATGAAGCGACCCGAATGGTCTTTGCGTCTCGCCTGAGATCGAACCTGGCTCCCATCTTGCTTGGCGAAACGCAATTGAATATGGCCCGCCGGTCGCGCATCCGGACGACTTCACGCGGATACGACCGCCAGGGCGCCCGTCCGAGCTGCTGCTTCTGCTGCGAGGCGTGCGCCTGCGACTGCTGCAGCGACTGCGCGTGCGATTGCTGCATCTGCGAAGCCGCATCCTGCTGCGACGTGTGCTCAGGCTGCTAACCGCCTCTTCGGTCAGCATAGGGCAAGCGGCCTTAAGGCTTCGAGCCACGAAGGACAGGCAATCGTGGCGCCTCTAGGCACTCCGTCGCCATCAGGCTCTACGCCTTGCCATCGGCAGGTACGTGATTCGTTGAGTCCTCGGAACAGGCGCGACCGCGGCGCCGGCCTCGATCTCCTAGAGCGCTTTGAAGACCTCACCCACTGTGTCACGCTCGACGTTTCCCATCTGTATGATTCCAAACGGGCCTCACACAGCACTTGGGTCACCGTACGGCGAACTGGCCAGGGCGTCAAACCTCATGGTTGCTGCCCTTCTGCGAGCTTATTTTTCCAGTCTTGACGGGTGTGGAAGTAATCAAGGATTTGGATGATGGCGCCGATGATTTCATAAACCACAACATGTCCGTGCCCTTTGGTGCGTCTTTTGATGGTGATGTAACGGTAGCCCGAACGGGTGGGAACCCGTCTGCCGCGAAGGTAGCCGGTTTCGAGTTTGTCGGTCTCGGCACGGAGGAAGTCGATTTATCGCATCACGTGGTCGCGGTCGAACTGGTGAGCGTTCCACTCCCAGTTATCGTCCAGGGTTGCTTCGGCTTTGGGAGTGTAAGAGACGGTCAGCTTGTCGGGTTTTCTGGCCATCCTTCCCATTTCTTGCGGAAGTGCTCGCGCACTTCATCGGGCGTGTAAGTCTTGCCGCCTGCCTTCACTTCGGCGGAGATTCGGTCGAAGTGTGCGATACGCTCCGGCGTGAACAGGTGGTCGAAGCCCTCCTCGTGCAAGTCAGCGGCCAGAGCGTCGGCGACGTACTCGTCGACGGTGGCAAAGCCGGCAACACGAGCACGTTTCTCGGCTTCTTGGTAGAGCTGATCGGCGATTTGGACTTGGTGCATGGGACTTCTCAGACGTGTACAGCCCTAAAATTATGGCTTCCCGCCTCAATTGTCACGCGGAAACAAGTTGGGGAGGTTCCTTCTTCTCTTTCAAGCCCTGGACGCCTCTTTGCCAGACGCCGTGCGCCGTCAAGGATACTTAGCGCGTACGCAATCCCTGTTTCGATATTTCGCGAGTGGGCCATTTCCGCCGCCTTCGGTCTCGTAATCCCCTAGTAAAATGCCGCTCGCCTCTATATCCGCCGGGCTCGACTCAGAATTCGTCACGCAAAGTAGGATTTCACTTCTTCGTGCGCGACGAGTCGCGCGAATTTCTTCCAGTTGCCCGTATCGTTTCGCACTCGCCCGGCAATGATCGCAGGGTGAACTCGGGCACGGCGGGCGTAGACGACGAGGTCGTCGGTGTCGAGGTCTTCAAGAACCTCGACGTTCTTTGGCAACACGCCTGGCGGGATCAGCGCGTCGGCGGCTTCAGTATCCGCGCGTCGCTCAATCTCGCTACCTATGGAAGGAATGCTGAAGTCGTCATAGACGATGTCGCAGTCGCCTTGCAGGTCATTCTTCACGTGCACCAGTTCGTGAACCAGGTTGTTCCAAAAACTGTCGATCCGATCGTACCGAAGTGTCAGGGCGATGACCGGAGATCCGTCGGTCATGAGCATGGCGGCTCCGTCGAGATAGGTTCTCTTGAGGTGCTCGACGATGACCAGTCGAATTCCAAGTTGGGCAAGGAACTCTTGGGCTCTCCTAGGGCCTTCTGGAAGGACGCTGAGCGTCGCAACCTGGCGAAGAACTTCGTCGTCGATAAAGCCAGACTCATACCGGGTGCGAAGTGGCACTTCAGCCGCCCGAGCGAACACCTGAAGACACCAAGCCTGGAAGGCGTAGGAGTCCATTTTGGCGTTCTGCCGCACTTCGTCATTCTTGCGACAATAGGCGGCGAGCTTTCCGGGAGCCACTCCCGCCCGCGCGGATAGCCAACGAATAGCCTCCTCAGGACGACCTTTGACGTCACCAAAGCCGTCAAACCACCCTTTGGCCGCCATTTCTCGAAGCGGATACTTGTCGGCATCCTCGGCTAAACCATCATCAGCAAGCTGACTGTCAGGAGATCCAAGCAAAACCTCGGAGGGAATTCCAAGGTGTCGGTGCAAGGCCCGGATCATTTTGAGGGTCAAGGGTTGCTTGCCACTGAGGACTTCCGAGACCTTTCCCGAACTGCCGATGTAAGGTTCGAGGTCACGCCGGGTTAGGCCAGCTTGGTCCATTCGGAATTTTATGGCGGCAATCGCAGTAGGCATCCCAATCGGCCAACGTTGATCCTCATAGAGTTCGACTAGTTGAGCCAGAACCTCAAGCTCGTCCATCTCGGGGCTTTCCGGAGTCGCGTCCATCAATTCCTCAATGCGAGCAAGGGCCCACGAGTGATCCTCGTCATTACGGATGGGTCGGATGTGGGTTTTGTTCATATGCTCCTCGCATCGATTCGATCGTATTCCTGGTGAGTGCCGACGAACCGGATGAAAACGATCCCTCCCGGATAGTTGATCTTCACGATCAGCCGGTATTTGTTCCCGCCGATGTTAAGCACCACGCGGTTATTGGCCACGCCACTGGCGGTCGCCGACGTCTGCTTGATGTCGCCGAAATTCCTCCAGAGAGCGGACTTCGCCTCGGCATACCAAGCTTCGAGAGGTTCCTGGGAGTCCTCTCGACCCGGCTTTTCCCAATGCTCGCGCAGGGTTCGTTTAGCTATGACGTGCATCGTGCCTGCGAAGTTCCATATCGCTCCCGCAACGGGATCGCTCTCTTCTCCCTATGGAGGAGGGCTTTCATTGTACCACTCGGAGAGTGTTGCCCCCCCCAAAAGAAATTTTCTTGCAGCGAATCGCGTGCGCTACCGCCGCTCCTATTGAAATCCCTCTCTAGCGCCCACCCAATCCCGAGAGGGTTACGCCTTCGATGAAGTACTTCTGAGTGAACATGAAGAGGGCGATGACGGGGAGGACGGTCAGCGTGGCGAATGCCATCATCAGCCCCGGGTTGCCGCCTTTCTCGGTTTGGAATAGCTGCAGTGCGTAGCTGAGCGGCATGTTCTCGGGGCTGTTCACGTAGATCAGCGGTCCCATGAAGTTGTTCCAGGCGCCCATGAACGTCCAGATCGCGACGACAGCCAGGGCCGGCTTGATCTGGGGGAGCATGATCCGCCAGAAGATGCCTAAAACGCTTGCGCCGTCGATCTTCCCCGCGTCCTCCAACTCGGTCGGGATTTGAACGAAGAACTGCCGAATGAGGAACACGTTGAATGCGCTGGCGAAGAACGCGGGAACCCATAGCGGAAGAAGAGAATCGATCCATCCCAGCGATCGGAACAAAAGGAACTGGGGAAGCAGCGTCACTGCCCCGGGCAGCATCATCGTGGCGAGCAGGATCTTGAAGATCAGGTCCCGACCGGGAAACCGGAGGCGAGCAAAGCCATACGCCACCAGCGACGAACTGAGCAGCGTGCCAAAGACGCCCATGACGACCAGAATCAATGTGTTCTTCAAATAGACGAGACCGTGCCGGGTCTCCGGCGGCATCGCCTCCATCGCCTCCGTATAGTTCTGTGTCCTCAGACCGATATCGCGAATCGGCTCCAGCTCGGATGCCAGATACGTTCTCTGACTTCCCTTGTCGGCGGGAGGCGACAGGAATTGGACCACCCTCCGGCCGTCACTGAGCTCGCGAACGACAAATCCGGTGAACCCAACCCCGGAGACCATCGGCGCGTCCTTCTCGACGACGCGAAAGGAGCTTGGGCGCCCTGTGAACGAGACCCCGCGCAAGCTGTAGGGCCTCTGCACCTCGACGATGTAGTTCCCGGTCGCGTCTTTGCCCGCCAGTGTGGCTTGGACCCAGTTCCCCTCGAACTCGCCTTCCAAAAGCGGATCTTTCCGGTCCATGTACGGCACCGTTCGTTGAACGCGCGGAATCCAGACGATGCCGTTTGGACTGGCCATGTCCCGGTCTTCCTTGAAACTGGTCACCATCAACCACGCAAACGGCATGCCGAACACGACGCAACCGGCCAACAGCGTCGCATGGGTCGCCCAAAGCCGCCCACGTTCCCGGGCTCGGCGGCCAGCGCTTGCCATGACCGCCACGGCGGCGGCGGCAAACCCCACGATCGCGAGCGCCCCCTCGGCGGACAAACGAATGCTTCCGCGCAAGAGGACAAACCGGTTCTCTGGATCCGCGCGATAGAGGGCCACGAGCAGGATCGCTGCCGCCAGGGACACTCCCGCTCGCAGAAGCAGCTTCGGATTCGAGTCCAACACCGCTTTTCCGGTATAGGCCGCTGCCAGCAAGCCGAACATCACCGCCATCCATCCGGTGAACGGCAGGACGACCCAAATCAACGGGACCTCCAACCTCCCCTCGAAGGTCGGCAACGAGGCCGCCAAAAGAAAGAGAGATCCTCCCACTCCTGCCGGCCACCCGAATCCCGGCCGGTGGCTCAGGCCGAGGTAGAGACCGCGCAGCAAGCAGACGGCGCCAATCCAGGCCGACAGAGTACCGATGGCAACCAGCAGGTTGGAACTCACTTGCCTGTCTCCTCATGGACCCAAAACCGGGCGAGACGGAATTGGACCAGGGTGATCAAGAGGATGACGGCCAGGATCGTCCATGCCAGAGCACTGGCGTAGCCGATCTTGAAGTAGGTGAAGGCGTTGGTGAACAGGTATTTGGCAGGGACCAAGAGCGAGTCGCTCGGGCCGTTCGTTCCTTCCGGGCTCATGATATAGACCCGGTCAAACTCCTGAATCGCCCCGATGAAGCCCATAACGATGTTGAAGAACAGAACCGGACTCAGCATCGGAAGAGTGACGTTGCGAAACGAACACACGGGGCTCGCCCCGTCGATCTCAGCCGCCTCATATAGGCTAGACGGAACGCCCTTGAGACCGGCGAGCCAAAGCACCATACCGCTTCCGGCGCCCCAAACTCCCATCAGAATCAATGCGGGCTTCGCCCAGGCCTCCGCCGTCAGCCATCCCGGGGATGGCAGAGACAACCAAGTCCCAATCGTCGATGACCATAGGGAGTTGATGAGCCCTTGCTTGGTGTCGGGCGTCAGCAACCAGATCCAAAGCACCGAACTCGCGGCGACCGGAACGATCGCGGGGAGATAGAAGACCAGCCTGTAAAACCGGATGCCGCGAACGCCCGAGTTCAAAAGGAGGGCTACCGCGAGGCCGGATACGATTCCGAGAGGAACCCCCACTCCCGCCAAATATGCGGCGTTGCCGAACGCCTTGAGCACGTTGCCATGATCCGGCCCGACCATATCGAGGTAGTTCCTGGCGCCAACCCACCGGGGAGGCGATAGTACGTCGTAGTCGGTGAAGCTGAAGAACAGCGAAGCCAGCATCGGCTCGACGGTCAGAACGAGAAAGCCGATCACCCACGGCGCTATGCAGAGGTAACCCCACCGCGCTTCGTGCCTGGCAAGCCGGCCGAGACGTGCCTTGCGCCAGGACACGATCGACACGCCAAGCGCGACAAGGAATGCGAGGAAAGCGATGCCACCCATCCACGCCATCGACACCACCGGGTACCTATGCCTTCCATTAAGCAGGTCCAGTTCGCGCTGAACAGTCTGCTGTTCCACAGTTAGGGCGGCTAGCGCAGACGCCTTGCCCAGAAGCGTTTCCTCGGTGGCCCGCACGTGAGCGTCCCAAAGAAGCTGGCCCACTTTCGTCGGCGGACGAACCCGCGAGACGTTCATCAGGCCGATATGAACCTTGATCGCTTCGGCGAACCGTGGGTCGGCGGGCCGATAAAGCCGGTAAAGCACTTCGTTGGCAGCCTTAAGACCTTGAATGCGCGGAATGTAGACGCGTCCCTTCGCCCGATCCGCCATCGCGAGGGCTCGATTCCCGATCAGCCTCCCCTCCAAGCTCGTGGCGAACTTCATGAATTGCCAGGCCAGCTCCCGGTGTGGGCAGCCCCTCGGCATGGCGTAGCACCAGCCTCCCGTCCATGTGACGAAGCGGTCCTGAACGCCTGCAAACCGTCCGGTTCTGGCGTATCGATCATCGGGGGTCGGAGGGGGCGCCACCGCAAAATCGAGGGCCAAGCCATAGCGGGCGAGCCCGGCAAGCGACCAGTCGCCGTCGATCTTCATCGCGACCCGTCCCGCGATGAACGGGTCGTTCTCGCCGTCCTGGAATCCCGACTGAAACACGTTGGCCGACGAGTAGCCGCCCACGACTTCGTACCCCTGCCTCATGAAGTCGAGCGCCTCGGCGGCCTCAGGCGAGGCAAGGGTGCATTGGCGACCGTCCGGTGACAGGAAGGTCGCGCCGGTTTGGAACGCGTACAAGTAGAGCCACGCGTTTCCGAAGTTCGGAATGAACCCCAGGCACTTGCCCTTCTCGGTCAGAACTTTCGAGTATCGCAGTAGTTCGGACCAGGTCCGGGGAGCGCGCTGCCAGTCGAGCCCGGCCATCTCAAGCTGATGACGTTTTTGGCGGAACATCCCGCGATTCCAATACAGCGCGCGATCGTCGGCCTCGGTTGGAACGCCGAAAACGTGACCGGCGAAGACGTCCTCGCTCCAGGCAGCATCGTAGTAATCTTCTCGCCTTGGACAGTCGGTGGCAGCCCAGTCTCGCGCTAAAAGATCATCGAGCGCAATGAAGGCCCCTCGACTTGCCCAGTCGCAGATGTTGAAGCGCCCTTGGTACACGAGATCGGGCGGACACCCTCCGACGATCGCGGTCAGCAGCTTCTGCGGGTTCATCTGCCCAACTCCCATGCCGAGCATTCGAACGCGCACGTGAGGATGCTTCAACTCGAACGCTTGGGCGATCGCGATCGAATCAGGCCCCTGCGGCGCGCCCCAGACGGCCAGGTGCGTGTCGGCTCGAACCGTCGCTGCCAACCACCCGATAACCAAGGCAGGAAGGAGTTTCATGCTGAAATCGCCACATTGCTCATTCACACGAGACGCATTCGTATCGTGGCCTCAGGGGAATCTCAGCGGCGAAACGACGTTTGAGAAATGCTCCAAAAAACCAGAAACGGTGTTATACTACACGTGTTACTGACACGTGTAGTATAACACTGACATGGACACAAGCCCCAACGTTCTGAAGCGCCCGACGCGAAATGATGTCGCTGCGCTTGCGAACGTGTCTGGTTGCACGGTGTCCTATGTCCTCAACGGGAGGCAGGATATCGTGATCGCCCCGGCCACCCGCGAAAGGGTCTTGGACGCGGCAAAGCAGTTGGGATACCGGCCGAATCGGGCCGCTCGAGCGCTCGTCACTGGAACGACTCAAGTCGTATCACTGTGGGCAGGCAGCCTCTCGCCCTACTACGCGATGATCACGACTCACCTTCGGGACCAGATCAAGGCGAGCGGATTTCAGATGCTGATTTCGGATATCGAAACGAGCATTAGCACTCAAGCGCCCGGGCTCTGGCCGGGAGACGGCATTATCTCGATCGAGTATCCGGAGCACATGGATACTTTCCTTCACCGGCATCCAGACCTTCACACGCCTATCATCAGTATTGGAGCATTTCATCTTGAGCAGGTCGATTACGTGGGCGTCGACCTTTACGGAGGCACGCGGGACGCGATCGACCATTTACTCGGGATAGGATGTCGCCGAATCGCCTATGTTCACGAAGAAGCGCCCAGGGGCCTTCAGGACGCCCGAACGACATCCTACGCAGATGGCATGAAGGCTGCCGGACGGCCCACGGAAGACATCGTGGTTCCCAGCCCCTCTCGGGCTGGCGCAAGGCAAGGAATTCGCGAATACATCGCCAAGTACGGATGCCCGGACGGCTTGTTCTGCCACAACGACGACACTGCCATCGGTGTCTACCGCGGTCTTTGCGACCTGGGAATACAGGTGCCCGAGCAAGTAGCCATCGTCGGATGCGACGGCATCGAGGACACGGAGTATCTGGAGTGCCCAATCACCACGATCGTTCAGCCGGTCGAAGCGATGTGCGCGATGGGCTGGGAATTCCTGAAGCGCCGGATGGCGGATCCGGCGATTCCGCTCCAACAGCATATTTGCAAGACAACTCTCGCCATTAGGGGATCCACGGCCGCACCGCGAACCCCCTCGATATCAGAGCCAAAGGAGGCTCCTTCACCATGACAAAGCGTACTGGATTTACTCTTATAGAACTGCTCGTAGTAATCGCGATCATTGCGATTCTAGCGGCAATCCTTTTCCCAGTCTTCGCACAGGCGAAATTGGCCGCCAAGAAGGCGGTGGATCTCAGCAACATCAAACAGATCGGCTTGGCGTACTTCATGTACTCCAACGATAACGACGCCTACATGGCCCAGGCCTACCTGTGGCACTCCGAAGCGACCGGGCAATGCGCCGGCGATTACTATGCATACTGGCCGACGAAGCTCATGCCGTACACCAAGAGCGACCAGGTATTCCTCTCACCGGGAAACATCAATAAGACGACAATCCCAAGTTGGTGGTGCCCAGCCGACAACTTCGCGAACATCAACTGGCAGACGAACACCGCGCAGATGTCCTATAACATGAACTCGGCAGGCGAGTTCTGGGGCGGAGAGTGGGGAATCGTCGCGCCCTTTGCCAGCAAGTACGGTGGCTGGTCATGGAACGCTGACGGCGGCCTGCACTGGGGTCTGCGGTGGTGGGATCACGACAATGAGTCGGTGGTCGAACAGCCGTCGGATATGATCCTCATCGAGAACGGCATCTCGCTCGTGACGTACGACGACTATAGCACCGACTATGCAATGTTCAGAGGCTATATGCCCCAGACCTTCTCCGGCAAGGGCGGCACTTCGAAGGACCCAAGCGTCACCGGCGTGTTCAGCAAGATGGACAACCTGTTGTGGTTCGATGGTCACGCATCGACTCGCCAATGGGGCATGACGTTCCCCTGCGAATGGACGATTCAGGACGACTGCAACGTCGACCCGTACAAGCACCCAGAGTTGTACTAGCAGGAGCTAATCGAGCCCTATGAAAGCACAGATACCACCTTGGGTCGTTGCGGTTGTTGTTGCCATCGTGCTCGGAGGCGTCGCTCTGTTCATATACCAAAAGACGAGCGGACCTGTTGTCGAGAGCATCGCCTTACAGCGCCCTCAACGGACGGGGGCTCCTCCGGTGCCTCCGGCCGGCGGGATCGCGCCAAGTCGGTGACCCATCCCGGACCACCCCCCTGCCCTGCATTCCGCAGGGCAGGGGGACCGCACCCATCGATCGCGTCGAAGCGGTTGGCGGCCCATCGTGTGCGTGCCTTCGCCTTCTTCGTCCTTCTTGTCGTCCGCCTCGCAAGCGCCGGCTCTCAGATTGTGTTGAATTCCATGAACTCGCATCCGCCTAAAACCAAGCATCCTGTCGCCCGCATTTCAAAAATCAACGGTATCGAGACTCTAGTGGTGGATGGCCGGCCGTTCTTGTTGGTCGGGGCGCAGTGCGACGTTTGGCGGAGCACCAAGCAAGACGCGAAGGCATCGGAATTCTTTGAGGGCTATCGAGAGATGAATGCCACCGCAGTCTCGGTGGGCATTCCCTGGTCCAAGATCGAGAACACAGAAGACAAGTACGACTTTCAGTTTCTCGATTGGTTCATTCGAAAGGCCGAGTCAAACGGACTCAAGCTGGTTGTGAACCTGTTCAACACGAACGTATGCGGCAAAGTCGGCGAAGGCGTCGGTTCATCCGTCTACCCAGGCTACACGCCCGACTACATTTTGAAAGCTCCTCAGAAGTACCACCGCATGGTGCTTCCCTACCCATACAAGTACGTCGATGCCGGCCCCCCGATGTGTCCAAACGACCCGATGACGCTTGAGCGCGAGCGGCGGTTGGTAACCCGAGTGGCGGAGCACCTTCGAGATACGGACCTGCATCGAACCGTGATCATGATGCAACTGGACAACGAGTTCTACTATCAGCAGTGGGACGGCAAGCGTCCGGCCGATGGCAGCGCAGAAGAGCTTGCCATTCGGTGCCAGTGCACAAACTGCATGACAAAGTGGAGGTC
Source organism: Fimbriimonas sp. (assembly GCA_031292555.1). Classification (GTDB taxonomy): domain Bacteria; phylum Armatimonadota; class Fimbriimonadia; order Fimbriimonadales; family Fimbriimonadaceae; genus Fimbriimonas. Next base: position 52,124 of record JARLGV010000131.1, on the reverse strand, counting down.
AGGATCCTATGAGAACGGTGAGGAGTTCATGTTCAAGAGCTTCGCGGACTACGTGCGCGTTCTGACTGACTCCATCACAAGGGTCTATCCCATTCCGCTCTACGTGAACAGCCCATGGTGGCCGCCCCGTGTGATCCCCATCTTCCTGACGAGGTGCCCCAACTTGGCATTCGTCGGCATCGACGGGATACTCAGCCCGCGCGAGCCGAATTGGCTGTCGCGTTCGCTGCTGGATCGCAACATCGCGTTAGCTGCCGAGAACCCTACTGAGAACTCCGAGGTTCGGCTGAACCTGGATGTACTGCCCTACTACACGATCATTGGGCAGCAGGGGCTTGGAAACCTGCTTTGGGAATGCCATCCCCCGTTTACCGTCGTCGACGATCCGGTGGCCAAGCAACGGTATGCCGACGCCCTGTATCCCCTCAAGTGGGCTCGGGCCCCGATCGCCCGCGCCAGAGGAACCGAGCGGCTCGTCGGCTGGTACGCCATTCGCGACATTCGGGCCGGGCTGAGCACCGACGTCTTCGGCAACTTCGTTCCGAGGAAGGCGGACGAGTCACCCGTAGAAGCCGATCGATGGTTCGTTCGGGAAGGCGCCTCTACGCGAACTGGGAGCTCGGGCAAGTTCACGCTTCACCTGGGGACCTTGTCGCTCGAAGTCAGCGGAAGCGATGCCGGAATCGTTGTGCGTACCGGTCCGAAGGATCTGTTCTTGGCGCTGCCGAAGGGACGAATTGCCATCGGCGGAATCGCGAAGGTTCACGCAGAGCGTGGTCGCTTCGACGGCGACACGTGGAAGCCCGGTGGACCGGCAACGGTCGTCGAGCAGAACGGCCTGACGGTCGTCGAGACAGACCATCCGGCCGTGATCCGCCTGACGTTTGAGGAGACTGTCCGATGAACACGTTGACGAAGGGACCGGTTGCTGCCATGTTTGCGCTCTGGCTGACCGTCGGTATCGGCAATGCCAGCCCAGTAGGGTTTGCCGCCAAGCCTGCGAAGCCGCTCCTGCTCTTTGAGATCGACGAAGGGTTCTCCGACGGTCTTCTCGGGGCGTTTCGAAGCGATCCGAAGGGCCTCGATGAGTGTCTGGGCCGAATCCGAACCGGGTTGGCTCCCCTTGCCGTTAAGTACGACGTCGCAGTTCTCGTCTACCCATGCCAGGCCTACTCCCCGGCGGCCCCGAATGGGGGGCTCGACTCTGTCCAGCCTGCCTTGCGGCGCCTCCTCGATTTTTTTGGGAAGAGATCTGCGGGCGAACCGCATATCGACGTCTTCCTGGAGGCGTACTCATCGGGCGTCGCCACTGAGCAAAGCGGCGAGCTTGACAAGAGGCCCATTCCGCTCCTTGGCGCGGGCCCAAGCGATCATCCGCGCCTGGGCCTCTCGATGGACATGCAGACGTTCGGCGCGTTGTCAGACGCCTATCCGGATGTGCTGAAAGGAATCCGCTTCCACGAAGTCTATGGCTCCGACGCGGGTTGGAGGGCCCAGCCCACGTGGAAGCATGGGTTCATCACGGACGAACAGGTGATCCGTGGATGCATCGAGTTGTGCCGAAGGAAGCGATTGCGTCTCCTTTGGAGCGACTCCAATTGGCTCATGAAATCCCCGCCGGTCACCGACGAGCCCCATTACGTCTACGATCCCAATCACCGTCCCTATTTCGAGGCCGAGCCCTACCGAACACTCCAGAACGAGGCGGAGCAGAAGCTTGGCAGCCTCCTATGCTTCAGCTGGGCGAACAACAACTATCACTACACGCCGAACCTCGAGTTCCTGACGGCGAAGATCGGTCCCAGCAAGCCCGGCGTCACGCGGCCGACCCCGAGTTGGCTTTTTTTCGACATGCCGTACACTCAGTTCCCGCTCAAGACCACTCCGAATTCTCAGTGGGGCATGTCCATTCAAAGCTGGTTCTGGCACGAACTGACCTATACGCTGACTGGCCACTACTATCTATCCGGTGAGCTCGCATGCCCTGAGGAGATCATGGCCGCCTACGTCAAGGATGGCCTTCGGCAAGGCGCGTCGATTCTGCAGTTCGAGCCCGGTTCCTTTTTCTTCAACGAGCCGATGCACGGAAAGCCGGACTTCTCCGGCGCCTGGGAGCAAGCTCCCGATCACTCCGAGCGTTTGGCCCTCAAGAGACTCCGGCAGGCGTTACTCGACCCGGGCGGAACGGCCAACGCCCCCGACCGCCTGGACGTCGTGTTCGATCGCAATCAACAACGGTTCCACGAGAACGACGTCTCCGATCCGCCGATCGACTATGCTCAAACGACGCTGGGGTTCAGTTGGTTGGGTCAAAGGACTAAGCCCGTCCACGCATGGTTCGATTTCTACTCCTACGGAATTCGTTGGCTTGACCAAAGCGAGAACCGGCTGGGAGATTGGCTGTTCCGGTCGCCAACGCAGGCGATCCATCGCATCGAGATCGATGGCGACGGGGTCGACGAGTTCCTGACTATCGAACCGGAAAGGGACGGGGTCCGCAGGGTCACGTTCTATAACCAGAACTGCGGACGGCTCGGCGAGGATCTATCGATCGCTCGCGACACGGCGGACGGAACGTTTGTCGGCCTCACGACGGCCAACCTGATTCCGGAAATCGTCGGACAAGGCGATCCCGACGAGATCGTCGTTGCCCGGCGACCAGCGAACGGGGATTCGATTCGTCTCCGCGTGTACAAGATGACTTCGGCTTCCGCCGACCGGACTTCCTTTCGGTATGAAGCGGTGTCGGACGACCAAAACCGCACGCTCATCGCGAGCACTATCAATGCCGCCTCGCTTCACGCGAAAACCTACGTCGGAATCGAGGGCATGAGGTCTGACGCCCGAATCCTCGCCAACGGCATTCGGAGCACGGACCGGCTTGCGGTTGTGGTGAGATCCAAAACTGGACTGGCGGTCACTACCAAGATTGATGGCGTTGACGCCTCCTCCCCCCTCGTCTCCACTCCCCAGAACATGACCGACTTCTTGATCTGTGCGTTGGATGAGCAGTTGAGCGGCAGGGATTCGCTTTGCTTAGCGTGGAGAAACGCCGGATCGCCCCCACATTGGACTGCTGCGATCTATCGGTCACACGGCGGCCTCTTCCCACTGATGGAACAGCACGCCATCAACCCAAGCGCCACGGAGGCTGACCCGCCGACCCTATATGCTCTCCGGAAGCGGATTCTCCTCAACGCGGGAACCACGAAATGAAATCGAACACCGAAGTCAAAGAAGTACATGTGATCTTCAAGACCCACCTGGATCTTGGATTCACCGATCTGGCGAAGAACGTCGTGCGACGGTACGTGGACGACTACATTCCAAACGCGTTACGACTCGCCGAGCAGTCCCGCATGGTGAATCCCGCCGAGCGATTCGTTTGGACGACAGGATCCTGGCTGGTGCATCAGTTCCTTGAAACGGCGGATGCCGCCGGCCGAGCCGCGATGGAGCGGGCAATCGCCATCGGCGATTTCTCGTGGCACGCTCTGCCGTTTACGACTCACACCGAGTTGATGGATCCATCGTTGTTTCGGTTCGGCCTGAGCCTCTCCCAGGATCTCGACGCGCGTTTCGGATTCAAGACGACAGGGGCGAAGATGACGGACGTTCCCGGCCACACACGCTCGATGATCCCATTGATGGCGGAAGCCGGCGTCGAATTCTTTCACATAGGAGTCAACCCCGCGTGTCCTCCGGCGAAGGTACCGCCGCTGTTCCGATGGCAGGAGCCAGACGGCGCCGAGCTCATCGTCATGGTTCAGCACGATTACGGCGACGTCATGATCCTGCCGGACGGTCAGACGGCGGTCGCCGTCAGCTTCACCGGGGACAATCAAGGCCCCATCTCGATGCCCGAAGTCGGAAAGGTCTATCGTCGCCTTGCTTTGAGCTTCCCGAAAGCCACGATCCATGCCTCGACGTTGGATGGAGTCGCCAGACGCCTGGTGCAGTTGAGATCGTCGCTGCCGGTGGTCACGTCCGAGATCGGCGACACATGGATCCATGGTGTAGGAACCGATCCGACTAAGGTCCGCCGCTTCAGAGAACTGACTCGACTGAGACAGGAATGGCTCGCGTGCGGCGCCATGGCATTGAACAGCCGTTTGCACCGATCATTCAGCCTCCCCCTCCTCGCAGTTGCCGAACACACCTGGGGCATGGATGAAAAGACTCACTTGGGCGACTTCGAGGCGTACGAACCGAAGGCATTCGAGGCGTTGCGCCAACAAGATCGGTGCCGGCATTTCGAGTCGTCCTGGGAGGAGCAGCGTGCCTATCTAGACGAGGCCATTGGCGCATTGGGGACATCGGATTTGGCGGTTCAGGCTCTGGAGCGGCTGCTTGCGGGCGAACCCCACAACCTGGATTTGACTGGGTACACGGAGGTCACGGATGCCCTGGCGCGAATCCAAACCGCTCACCTAACCTTCGCTTTTGGTGTGGACGGCTCCATTGCCTACCTAAGGGAGCATGCCAACGGACGCGTCTGGTCCGACCAGAATCATCGGCTTGCCCAATTGGGCTACCAGGTGTTCTCAGCCGAAGACTACGCCCGATACTTCCGCCAGTACGCTACCAATCAGCCGGACTGGGCTCTCAAGGACCTGACCAAGCCCGGGATGGAGTCGGCCCAACGGCAAAGCGGAATCTGGCGGCCGGTCTTGAGTCGACTTCTGCGACACGAAAACGGAACAAGCTTCATCGCCGAGATGTACATGCCCGCCGATTCACCCCACGGGTGCCCGCGCCGGATGACGCTCCGAGTGGACGCGGCAACCGACGCCCCCATCCTTCATCTCGATTCCCAATGGCTCGATAAGCCTGCATCGCGACTACCGGAGGCGATCTGGATGAGCCTGGCGCCGCGCGAGGTCCGTGCCGACGGCTGGACGCTCGACAAGATGGGCCGCGCGGTCTCGCCCCTTGATGTCGTGCGGAAGGGAAATCGAAAGCTGCATGCCGTGAATCGATACGTGCGTTACTGGGATGCTCATGGCGAGTTCCTGGCGGAGACGGTAGATACTCCCCTGGTTGCTCCTGGCGAGCCGTCGTTATTGGATTTCAACGACCGTAGGCCTCCGCTTCGCAAGGGCATCCACTTCAATTTGTACAACATCGTGTGGGGCACGAATTTCCCGATGTGGTGCTCTGACGATGCGAGATTTCGATTCCGCTTGATCTTTGGAGGCGCTGCGTCCGATCAGTGGCACTCGGCTATCGGGCGGTGTGGCGAAGCCTCAGGAGTAACCCGATGAACAAGGAATGTTGGCTTGAAATCGATCTCTATTGGTTCCAAGGAGAACCGCCGCAGGTCAGGGCTCACCAGCTTTTCGAAAGGCTACTGCCACTCTGGGGGCGGTCGCCCGCCACGCGAACGGGGCTTTCGCTCTGTGTCGGATGGCTCTTCGACATGGTCCTTTACTGGAACGGCGATCCGGATGAGGTGATTCCCTGCTGCCAATCGCCAACCTACGAAGAATGGACGTATCGCCGTCTTGCCGAACTCGTCACCGAGATCAAGCAAGAGGCGGTTCGCCGAGGAATGCCTGACTTCCACGTCGCTCTGCTTCTGATGGGCATCGAAACGCAGTCGTTCCCCGAGAGCGCGTGCGAGGGCTGGAGCGGTCGCACCGAGGAGCAGGAGGACAAAGCACGATACGACATTGAGGGGCGCTGGTTCTTCGATCATCCGGAAGTGTACGACGACCGGTTCGACATCTTCTTCTTCGGCGCGCCGGTCAAGGTTCCCAATGGGGAAACCATCTGCCGCCAGCAACGGCCGACCTTTGGCGAGTACTTCGCCGACAAGCTCGCCGCAGTGACCCGAACGGTTGGGTTCGACGCCGTCGTCTTGCGCGACCATATCTTCACGAGGGCCTACATTCGAGGCAACCGAAAGGCTCGATACATGGCGCCCGCATCGAGGGAGGCTTGGAACGAGGCAATCATTGCCATGTTGGCGCGCGTCAAGAGTCATGACCCGAACCTGATCATGATCGGGTACAGCTCCGGCACCTCCTCGATCGAGGAATGGCGCTCACATGGTTTCGACCTGGAACGAGTGGCCCGATCCGGTCACCTGGATCTGTGGATCACCCAAACGTGGGCCTCCGCTTGGGGAGACTACTGGCCCGCCCATTCGATGGGCTTCACGTTTCAACTCATGAACGCCCTCGTTCATCAGGCGATGCTGGCGGACACGCCCTGCAAGCATCTCTTTCTTGTAGAGACCTTCGACGCATGGGAACCGTGGGACAGCATCCATCAGTACCCGAGCAAAGTCGCATGGGAGATCTGGGCCTATAGCCATGCTTCCGTCCTTCTTCCTGGCGGACGAGTCGCCCGATCGGCTGGATGCTACATCGCATGGATGAACCGCCGAGAGAACCTCCTTCCCGAAGACACGGTGACTTTCCTTCGCGAGACGTTGGGCGCCGCAGCGGTCGACATTGAACGAGAACCGATTCCCGACGGCCCTTGTATCGTTTATTCGCGCAAAGCGATGGAGGCGTCGCTTGCCGAGCCCGCGGCCCAAAGCAGGGGCGAAGAAATCGACGACTGGGCGGCGATGCTCGCAAAGTTCGGAGCGCCGATCCTGTCGATCACGCGCGCAAAGTGGCTCACGTCCGTAACGGCGGACGGCTACATCTGCCCGCTCGCTTCGAAGCTGACCTCCGATGAGACGAACTTTCTTCGCCACGAAGTCTCGGCGGGAAAGCCCCTCCTTTTGATCGGCGAGGCCGCCCGAATCGACGAGAAACTCCGTGACGCATTGGGAATCGCGATCGAATCCGAACCTCGTCTCGCATCACTGCCTTCGGCTGCAATTGTCGAGCAGGATCTCGCATGCAGGATCGGGACATCGGGTCTGCTTGTTAATCAGCGAAGGCGGACCCTTGCCGACTCCGATGGGATCCGTCCCTTAATATCGAATCTTGACGGGCCGATATTCGCTAAGGCCGTCGGTCAGTCGTGCTGGGTATGGGAGACCCCTGAGTGGGGGACGCCTTTCATTCTTCACATGACAAACCAGTCGATCCAGAGCCCTCAGACGTACCTCGCGGTGGCAACTGCAATTGGTGAACGCGGTTGGGGTACGGACGCCATTCGCTGGGAAAACGAAGACTGGACGCGACCCATCTGCTTCCTGTCTTGGCGCTATGCTTCAGGCGAACGCACGATCTTGCTTGCCAACCTCGAGACCGGAGTTACGGGAAGCTCCCAATTCTGCGTGTCCGGAACGCTCTCTACTCCTACGACTGCAGTCGATTCGACGATAGGAATGCCTGGCAAGATGGCAGTTGCCCACGACGTCACTCGAATCAGCCTCGGAGCTCACCGGGCCTGCCTCCTGGCTAGTTCGCCTGGGAGCAAATCGGATAAGCCCAACCTCCAGACCTCACAAGGAGGAAGGAATCCGCAATGACGCCGCGTGAGCGCATCCACCGGCTCTGCCGGGGGAATGAGGTCGACCACCTTTCGGCCCAGCCGATGGTGATGATGATGGCGGCAAGGCACTTTGGCATTTCGTTTATCGACTACACCCGGGACGGTCTCGTCATGGCAGACGCCCAGCTCAAATTCGCTGAGGACTTCGGCGTTGACGTCTTGCTGACCTGCTCGGATCCCGCCCGGGAGGTAGTCGATATCGCCGGCGAGGGCTCGGTCGTTTGGCTGGAGGACCAAGGACCGGTCATCGATGAGGAGCATGCCGCTCTTGCCAACCCTGAAGATCTCATCGGGTTTCGAGTCCCGGGGGTTGAGCCGGGGGGCCGGATGCACGATCGGGTTCGGGCCATTGAACGGATGCGCCTAACCGCCGGGAACCATCTGTCGATCGTCGGGTGGGTTGAGGGACCGTTGGCGCTTGCCCAAGAACTGCGGGGATTGAATCGGATCATGACGGACTTCTTCGACGACCCGAAGTTCGTCGAGGACCTTCTGGACTTCACGAGTGAAGTGGCGATCGCCTATGCGCCGGCGCAGGTTGAGGCTGGAGCCGACACGATCGGCATGAGCGATGCGGCCGCCAGCCTCATCGGGCCGGCCCTGTACGAACGGTTCGTTCTCCCCAGGCAAATACGAGTGCTCCGGAGCATCAAGTCCCGGTTCCCCGAAGTGTTGACCCGCGTCCACATGTGCGGCGACACCAATCCGCTCCTTCATCTGATGGCCCAATTGCCCACCGACATCGTCGAGCTCGACTTCCCCGTTGACCTAACCGACGCGCGCCGAAAGCTCTCCCCTCAGCAGGTCATCAGCGGAAATGTGTCCACCGTCACGGAGTTGATCCACGGCACTCCCGATTCGGTGTCTCAAGCAGTGGCCAAGTGCCACGCAAAAGTAGGTCCCAAGTTCATCGTCGGCAGCGGCTGCGAAGTCTCCCCGTTTACCCCGCCGGAGAACATCCGTGCCATGGCATCCTACGCGCAGGAGCATCAGCCCTGACTGCGAGGGCATATTGAGATTTCCCTCCAGGCCTGACGCTACTTGGCTGGCAGAAGCTCGCACCTTGGCGCTACTCCAGGCGTTTGCAGCCCCAACGGGGCGAGACACTGCCAGCCCAGGGCGAAAGCCCTGGGAACGGACGCCGCCGGCCAAACCGGCCCTGAAGGGGACGATTCGACGGCCATGAAGGCGATTCGTGCGAACGGTTCGATGACCAAGATCGGCCGTTGAATCCGCCCCTTCAGGACGAGGAGATCGCCTGCGATTGGCTACCGGGCCTGGCGCCCTTGCTGGCAGAGCCTCGCACCTTCGGCGCTACCCGATACGTTCAGCCCCAAGCGGGCGAGCATCTGCCATGCAGGGAGGGCATCGACCCTAAGCATAGCCACGCTGGTAACCTACCGCCCATGGAAACCAGTCCCGATTCCAATTTGCATCCGATCGACGTCGTTTCTTTGGCGGTCAAGGGGTATCGCGGCATTGCGAAGCTGATGCTCAAGGATCTCGAAGCGTTGCCGGAAGAGGCGTTCACCAATCCGTTCGGCCCGAAGACTCGCACGGTGGCGGACATCGTGTACGAGGTGAACCTAGTGAACGACCACATTGGGATGGTCATCCGCGGCGAGAAGCCGTTCGACTGGCCGGAGGGCGGCTGGATCAAGGCGCCTGAGGACCTTGACAGCAAGCAAGCGGTTGTTGAGGCGTTCCGCGTATCGTCGGACCGTTTCGGCGAAACGGCTGAATCGTTCTCCGGCGCTGCCCTGTGCGAGCCGTTCGACACCGGCGAGGCCGTCACCACACGCTTGGAACGCATCCGTTTCGCGACAGTCCATATGTGGTACCACAGCGGCCAGCTGAACTACATCCAGACCCTAATCGGCGACGACGTATGGCACTGGAACTCCTGATCGGCGCATGGCCGGCGATTGACCGACTGGTTGAGGATTGTGAATCCTGCAGGTCAAGTAGTGGCAGCTTAACTTGATCGTGGGTAGTCGATGGTCTTAAGTCGTGTCGAAGGTGATGATTCCATAGTGCACTGGATGGGTCCGCATCAAGTTTGTATCCATCTCCTCGTGTATTCGTTGGCAGCGGTCTGAGTGCCAACGACATACTGACCGTAGACATGAACCGCAGTGTTGCATTCCAGATTTGTCTATTCATCGGACTCGGCGGCGGCTTGTCGCATGGCGCGACGTGGGGAAGATCAAACCAGACCAAGTCGCTGCTCGCGGGAGTGGTGTCGACGCCAAGTTCGAACCAGGTGACGGTCTATCCGAGGAGTGGCAACGGGACGACGGCATTCGTCGTTTCGATCGCTCCGGGGAGCGACGCCTATCCAGGAATCGGCGTGAAGCCTACTTCGGGAACATGGAATCTATCTGCGTACGGCCACGTCGAAGCGCGGATCTTCAACACAGGCGCCCAGCCGATCCATGTGGGGCTGCGGATCGACAACGCCGGAAGATGGCAGGACAACCCCTGGGACACCGAGTCGGCGATCATCGACCCAGGCAAGTCAGCAACTGTCAAAGCGATCTTCGGCTATTCGTATGGGTTCAAGCCCGGGTTCGCGCTGGACTCGTCGTCGGTCGTCAACGTTCAGATCTTCGCCTTGAAAGCCGATTCACCTCAGTCATTTCGGATCGAATCGCTCGAGGCGGGAGGTCAGGCCCACGAGAAACCATCGGTCGCGCCAGAAGACACGCGTACGAAGCCGGTGAACGGTGTACTTTTCAGCCCGAGCTTACGAGACGGAAAGAGCGTTCGCGTGATCGACGAGGGCCAAGCGTCCCAGCAATCGACACCGACCGGTTCCGTCGCCGTCTTCCCCGCCTCCTCGACCACGGGAATCGTGCGCGTCTCGCCTCAAGTAGGGCGCTGGGATTTGACCGAACAGACTGAGGTCGACGTTGTCCTTCGCAACACCGGAACGACGCCGGTCACTCCTCGCCTGCGCATCGAGAGCAATGGCGGTCAATCGGACTGGTTCCTCTCAAGCAAACCCCTGGCCCCCGGGGCAGTGTTCGAATACGTGCTGCCTTTTGCCCATGCCATCGACCTCAACCACCAATCGCTCACCGGTCCCATCACGAGCGATGCCGTTTCGTCCGTCGTGATCGCCGCGGAGCCTTCCGCCAAAGACCAGCGGTTGGATATCCGATCGATCAAAGCGGCGATGAAGATCGCGTCCATCCCGTCGTGGCTCGGGTCTCGACCGCCGGTAGCGGGCGAATGGGTCAAAACTCTCGACGACGAATTCGACGGCAAAACCCTCAATTCTCGTGTTTGGAAGGTCACAGGAGAGAACTACTACGACAAGTCGAGCCACTGGTCGGCCAAGAATGTCCTGCTTGGAAACGGGATGGTCAGGCTGCGGTACGAGAAGAAGACCGGCTTCCACAACGACGATCCCAAGCGACCGGCAAGTCCGTACGCGGTGGGGTATCTCGACACCTACGGATTGTGGACCCAGAAGTACGGCTACTTCGAGGCACGCATGAAGTTGCCGAGGTCGCCTGGACTGTGGCCCGCGTTCTGGATGATGCCGGAACGGGGATTGAGTGTCGGACCGGAGCAATGGAAGCGCCAGGACACCGCGAACGGCGGCATGGAGTTCGACATCATGGAACACCTCACCCGTTGGGGGCCCTACCGATACAACATCGCGATGCACTACGACGGGTACGAGAAGGACCACAAGCAGATCGGGTCTGACCGCGTCTACGTCGAGCCCGACAAGGAAGGCTTTATTACATGTGGCCTGCTCTGGGTGCCAGGTCACGTGGAATTCTTCTGCAACGGACGCGAGGTGCTCCGCTGGGAGAGCCCCCGCGTTTCGACCGTCCAATCGGACCTTATGTTCACGATGCCGATGGGAGGATGGGACAACAACGCACTCAACGACGCGCTCCTTCCCGCCGATTTCACGATTGACTACGTACGAGTCTGGCAGCGCAAGGATTTGCTGGAGAAGGGCTAGGCCCAACATGGTCTTTGGGTCCAGCCCTCGAACCGCACCTAGTTTCCTAGCTGCTTGAGCATGTCTTTCGCCTGGTCGACATACTCCTTGGGGGCCTTGTCCATCTTGAGGAGGTCCTGGAGGAACGGCTTCGCGCTGGCGATTTTGCCGGTCGAGGCATAGCAAACGGCGATGCTGATCCGAGCGTATGCGGACTGATCGTCGAAACCGGCAACAATCGCCTTGGAGAAGTACGGAATCGCCTTGTCGTACTGGTTCGTGTTTTGATAGCCATCGCCGACATTGTTATAGGCGGTGAGCAGTTTGCCCCGGTTGGTGCCAGTAACCGACTTTGCCGCTAGATCCACGTCCTTGGCTGCCGCGTCGGCATTCCCCATACTCGCTTCGATTCCTGCCATTCCTACCAACCCCTCGAAGTCGTTCGGGTTCGCTTTCAGGGCTGCCTTGAATCGTGCCGAATCCTGCCTGATCGTCGCCGCCTTTACCATCGAATCGGCGAAGTCCTTGGCCGGTTCATAGCCGACGACCTTGTACGCCAGGGTCTCGTTGGAATCGAGAAAGAGAATCGTCGGATAGCCGTTGATCCCAAACTTCTTGGCCAGACGGATGCCATCGGCGTCCTTCTCGGCATTCAGCTTGATCGAGACGAACTTATCCGACTGTTTCACCACCGCGTCGGCGGGATAGGTATCTGCATCAAGCTTCTTGCACCAACCGCACCAGTCGGTGTAGAAGTCGATCATCATGAGTTTGCCGGAGCTCTTCGCCTCAGCGGCGGCAACCGGGTAGGTCTTCTTCCAGTTTATGGAACTGGAGCCGGCATAGGCGGTCATCACCGCTACCGCCGGCAGTAACAAGGGGAGTAAAAAGCGCTTCATCGATCGAAATCCTCCGGGGAATCTTGTCTAAATTATACGGCGTATCGGTAAAAGGCCAAAACGTGGCACGATCCGATCCCGTCCAACAATCGTTACGCATCGGTCACGGTATTCGTGACTTCCAAAGCCGAAGATGATCCTCCTACCACTCCTTGCCGTTGCCTTCACGATCTCCGGCGATAGCCTCGCCGACTACGTTCAGGCAATGAACTGGGATGCCGCACGCAAGGGTCCGTTGATGGTCTTGGAGCCGCAAACCGTGACCACCAAGAAGGATCTGCAAGGTCTGATCGCCTACGGCCGAACGAGGACCTCGCTGCCAGGTCTCACTGCGATCGTTCCGGATACGATGGTGATCATCGACGACAGCATGCAGCAGCCGCCAAACATGTATGACGGGCTGCCACGGCACTCGAAGGTGCTCTACCTGATGTCCACGCTAAACGGAGCCCAGTGGTCGGCGATTACCGGGCAGGGGCTTGGGTTCCAGGATCTGAATGCCAGTCAGAGGCCGGTGCTCGAATCGATCCTGCCCAAACCTTTCAAGGTCGCCACCTTTACGGCGGATCAAAAGGGCGACCCACAGCCAAGCGCGCCGGCTATGGCACTGTCCGATGCCGATCGGCAAGGCGTCCGCCTCCATGTCGACCGAAGCCTGGAATTCATGATGCCGATCGTCGGTCAGCAAGGGATCACGCCACGCAACACGACAAGAGACTACGGAAAGCCGGGCAGCAAGGTGGTTGAGCGAGATTCCGACGCTGACTTTCGACCGCAGGAGTCGTTCGGAGTCAAGATCCGCCAAATCGTTCCAAACCAGCAGAAGCCAAGCGACCTTGACTACCACGCCCCTTCCCTGCGCGGATCGATTGCGCTCCACGCCGATGAAACGATCGCTGCTCTACTCGAACGCATCGGCGCCGCCACTGGGCTGGAACTTTATGCCGATCTTCGAATCAAGGACCGGCCGATGGCTTGCTTCGGTCGATCTGTCCCAGTCGCGAGCGCCCTTCGTGCGATCGCCCTTTCGGTGACAGGGACGTATCGCAAAGTCGGCCCATGCTACATCCTCACCTCGGATCTCATCGGCATGGGCACGCGCAAGATGCGGATGGCCGAATACGACGCCCAACTGAACCGGAAGCTCTGGAACCAGGAATCGCTGTGGAAGGGCCAGATCTATGGCAGCGGCCACTTGAACTCAGTCAAATTCCGGGGGGACGATGCTCTGACGCCCACCGATAGTCTGCTGAAGAAACTCGATCAGTTGGACCGCAGTTCTGCAGCGAAGGTGACGGCCTCCGACCTCTCAGAGGGGTTGCGGCAATTCGTCGACCGGCAGAACCGGATGTACCGGACACAACAGGTGACGGCAGAGGGAGCGACTGTAACGTCCTCGTTCGATTATTCGTTTGTGTTGCCGAACGGCGACCAAACCCGACCCGAATTCGACTCTCTTGGCTCCATCGAGGCTTTCCATGGTGCCAACGGCAATCGGCAGGGAACTCCCGAATTGCCCAACACACCCAAACTCGACGCCGCCAAATCCGACACCCCAATCTACTTGGTCGACACCGCGAACACGATCGAAGAAGCCCAAGCGGTTGTGGGGCTGGCAGCCAACCACGGCATCAAGGAGCTTTGGCTGGACACTCTGTCCCCTGAAGCACTGAAGGTGGCTATCAAGATTGGCGAAGGCGCGTCCGTTCACATTGCCCTTGCGGTACGGCCCTTCAACTATCGAGGACCAACGGACGACCGAGACGCCGACCGAACCTTGTTCCTCGACACCCCGCCTGAGTCGCTCAAGCGGCGCATGGCTGCCCCAGATTGGGACACGTATCAAAAGGACGCGACCCGCCCACCCGAGGAACTTGGCCCCATCTCTCCCCTGTCCTCTAGTTTCCGAACGCGAGTTCAAACGGTGATCGAAATGGCGAAGTCGGCCGGCCTAACCGGCGTACGGATCATGGGTTCGACTCCCCACGGCTACAACGGGCCACGGGTGAAGTACCTAAGCTTCCCTTCTCCCCTCTTCATGGAGGAAGGCAACTTTGGTTACGCTGCAGAATTACGAGTCGGATTCATAAGGCTTTCCAGCGTCGACCCGATCGACCTCTGCCCGCGCAACGTCTACACCAACTCCGATTTGCGTCAGCCCTTCTTTCTGGACGACGCCCTGCGAGGTTCCACGTCGGTCTACGACGGCACGGATAATCCGAATCCGGCGATGGAGGGGATCCTCGACGCCTATGCCACTTGGCTCGCCAAGCTCAATCGAGACGGCCTCAAGTCCCTTTTGGGAGGGATCACGCGAAGCGCCCCTCAGCTACCCATTCTGATGGACGCGATCACCACTGGAACGAACTCGAACGTGCGGTACGGCGTCGGGCTCATCGCCTGGAAGCCGGGCGAGCCGCTGCCGGAAATACCGGAAGGGCAACGCGGAGGGATTCCCGATTACGCGAAGTACATTGCCCATATGACGGTGGCGGACGACGACAAGGATCCGACCCGCCTCATCCTGAGCTATATGGCCCACCGGAATGCCAAAGGTTCAGTGATTCCGGGCGTAGCCATCGATCTCACCCAACTCAAACTGCCTCAAGCCGAACGGTGGTTGAACGAGACGTTTACGGGTAGGTGATTACGGCAACCCAGAAGTACAAATGACTTTCTCCTCCCTGGGGCGTGCCAATGTGCAAGCATAGGTTGCCCTCATGCCAAAGCCGACGCAAGCGCGCATGCGGGCGAGGCTTTTGTAGTAATCCGCGTAGGGCCAGCCGGTTCCGCCGTTCCATAGCTCGAATTGACTGAGCGCTTCGCAGTACTGCTCAAACACGTCGGTCGTATCCACATAAACGTCAGGCACATAGCCGTCCATGTCCTCCCAGTTCTCGGAGTAGTAAACGCGGCCAATCCAGTGGGAAGGCAGCACTCGCTCGATGCGGCGTAGGCCGGCATGGAACCGCGCGTCGAGCGCGATCCGATGAGCGTTCCGGTGATCGCGATGGATCGAATTCTCCCAGTGCGTGATCAAGATGTCCGGCTTCAGTTCGCGAATAACGTCGCAGACTTCGGCGATCACCCCGTCGCTAACGGGCAACTCCGCATCGAGATAGCCCAGAATCCGGGTCTGGACGCCTAAAATATTGGCGCAGGCGTGTGCTTCGCGAATCTTCTGTTCCCGGTACTCGTCCGAACTCAGTTTTGCGTGCCCCTTCTCGCCGGCAGTCAGGCTGAGGATCGTCACATCGTGCCCCTCGCGGGCATATTTCGCCAAAATCATTCCTGCCGATAGTTCCTGGTCGGCCGCATGGGCCCCAAGTGCCAGAATCCTCATAGGTCTATCCTCATGTCGTCACCCCATTCTAGCCAGATTCGGATTCGCTCGTTCGAAAGTCGTGACTTGGACCCGATTGTGGCTCTGTGGAATCGTTGCCTGAACAAGGATGCCATCGATACAGATCGGTTCTGGCGGCTGTTCCTCCTCGATCCGAATTTTCGACCGGACGGAACTCTCGTGGCTGAGTTGGACAACCAGATCGTTGGCTTTCTGCAGGCCATTGCCCGTCGAGTGTCGGATGGAATTCACACAGCCTCTTCGACCCACGGCTATGTCACAGTCTTCTTCGTCGATCCCGCTCACCGCCGAAACGGCATTGGGCGAACGCTGATGGATCGGGGGCTAGACTATTTGCGTGGTCACGGTTGCCGGACGGTCTCGTGCAACGGGTACGCGCCGTACTATGTTTCGCCCGGGATCGACGTCGAGTATAGAGACGCGCGAAGGTTCATGGAAGCGGCCGGCTTCAAGAAGGTCGCTGATCCGGTTGCAATGCGGATGTCTTTACAGGATGCGGTGACCCCACCCGATGTGGTGGCCAGGTTGGCCGCCCTGGCCCAGGATGGAGTTGCGATTCGCTTGTTTGAGATGAGCGACACACTCCATTTGCTCCAGTTCGCGGAGACCCACTTCGACTACTGGCACCAGAGCCTTCTCGCCGGACTGCAAAGCGAGCGCAACAACGTCTTCGTCGCGATTCGCGGTAAGGACGTATTGGGCTTCGCCCAGTGGGAGAACCCACTGACGGACCCTCCCCTCGGCGCACCCGGGCGGTTCGGGCCGTTCGGCGTCCGGCCCGACTTGCGCGGTGTGGGTCTTGGATCGGCGATCTTCTACAAGGTCATCGAGCATGTCGTTAAGCGGGGCGCCCAAGAGCTATGGTTCGGCTGGGCTGGCGGCCGAAATCTCTCATTCTACGAACGAGCCGGTTGCCACATCGACCGGCGGTACGCGTTCTACAGGCGAGATCTCACCTAGTAAACACGTCCCTTCCAATGCACTTGCTTCTTGCGGATCCATACGAGAGAACGAAAGACCGTTAGGGCGGCGGCAAGGACGGTAAGCGGGATGAATGGGAACGTCCACCAGGGGCCACGGACCGTACGATCGGTGATGAACTTGGATGCCATCAGCATCCCAAGCAGAATCCAGGCCATCGCTCCCCCCAAGACCCAAGCCCAGCCGAGGACGAGCAAGGCAAGGGCGAATACTATCGATCCCAAGGCACTCCCCCCGATATGGCCGGAGTTTTTCGACATGCCGTCGATCGCCTCCCTCAAGTTCCAATACATCCGAACGCTGAGTATCCCGCTCAAGTTGGCGATCTCCACGCGGATACGGCGCTTGGCAAGCATGCGGCCGATTTTAACGTCCTCAAGAACCTCTCCGCGAAGGGCCTCGAACGGGCGAACCTCGCGCAGAGTGTCCAGGCGCCAAGCCGCGAACTGGCCGTTGGTGAATCGGCCATGCCCCCATCCGGTACGGGCGACCAAGCCGAAAGGGTTGGCGGCGAGAAGTATCCATGGCACCCAGCTCAGGTAGGCCGGCTCGATCCCGCGTCCGGGAAGCATCCGTGGAAAGCCGGAGACGACCCGCACGCGCTCTGGGCGGCTCGCCAGAAAAGCGGAAAGGCGGCCAACGAACTCGGGGCAAGGAATTGTGTCGGCATCGAGAAACACGACCCACTCGGCGACGGCGACCACCGACAACTCGTGGGTGGCCCGATTCTTTCCCGTCCATCCCGGCGGAAGCGGCCCTTCTGGGTGGATAACCTTGGCGCCGAGGCGTTCGGCGACCTCGCCGGTTCCGTCGGTGGATTCGTCGTCGAAGACGGTTACGAACGAGCCGCCCAAAATCAAGGGAGGAATCGCCAACTCCAGGTTGTGTGCTTCGTTCCTTGCCGGAATCATCACTTCGAGGCACACTGGAGCATGTCCCGACGGACGCCGCATTCCCGCGATGTTGGTGACGGCAATCAAGATCAGGCCACCGTATAGGACGAAGAGGATGAGCATGGGCAACAAACAAAGGACGATCGACCGGTTGCGGATCTCGTATCGGCTCTACGTCGCCTTTGCCGGATTCGTCTTGTTCTCAGTCGCCGGCTCATGCCTTTCCGCCGGGTACCGTATCGATCCCGGTCCGATCGCTCCGCTCGCCGGATTGTGCCTGATTCTGACAGGTTCGGTCTGCGTAGCCGTCGAGATTGGTCGGTGGGAACCGGTTGTTTGGATCGCCGGCGTCGCCTCACTTTTGGAGTGTCTCGGTATGCTGACCGGCTTCCCGTTCGGCAGGTACGACTACACCGGCCGCTGGTGGCCGTCCATTCCGATTGGGTCCTCTCACAATTTCCCTCTCCTTCTCCCATTCGCTTGGATCCTGATCGTTGGAGGCTGCTATCTCACCGTGCGGCCATTCGCGAGCGGATGGCTTGCGATCACGCTCGCCGCAGTATTGGCTGCGGCGATCGACGCGCCGATGGAGCGAGCGATGACATCCACGTTTCATTACTGGGCTTGGAGGGCCGCGGGTCCAGTCTTCGGCGTCCCTTTGACCAACACGCTTGGATGGCTGGCGGTCGGATTACTCGCTGCGGCCAGCCTTAGGAACCGCCAGGGCGAAACAGCCGGTGGCTATTCTCCCCGCGTCCTGGCACTATTCTGTGGTTTCATAGCCCTTTCGGGAACGTTAGGCGGCCTCGAGGCAGCTTGGTTTCTGCTGGCATTGCTAGGCGTCGCCATCTGGCTCGCCGGCAGCCTTCCTGGGAGATCGGTTGGGGGCGACGTGTAGCGCAGCAGGCGCGGACAAGCCGGCCTGGCAATCCCATGACAATAGCATTTGAGATCGAGGGCAACACCCAATTCCTTCATTAGTTGGCGTTTGCCTAGATGATCGATGACACGGGCCGTTGGCCCGTTCGGCGTCGCGGACTCCGAAAACCTCTCATTGTCGATCGAAACAGATCTGTCTACATTTCGTACAGTATTTGTATAGCTTCGGCGGACATCGCGAAGCACGGATAGACCATGGAATCGAAGCGCATCGTCATCGTAGGAGCTGGAGTCGGAGGGCTCGGCGCCGCGTTGCGTCTCGCTCATCGCGGACACTCTGTCACGGTCCTTGAGAAGAATGGTTTCGTTGGCGGCAGGAACTGCCGCGAGACGAGCGGTGAATGCCATTTCGACGGTGGACCGACCCTCTTGATGATGCTCGATCCCTTCCGAAAGCTGTTTGCTGACGTCGGAGAGGACTTCGACCGGCACATGGACATTCAGCTTTGCGATCCGAGTTACCGGGTCTTCTACTCGGACGGCACGCGCCTCGATGCAACCACAAACCAAGCCGAGATGGCCCGGAGAATCGACATGATGAGCGGTTCCGAGGATGCCGCCCGATACCCGGCCTTCTTGAACGAACTTAGACAACTGTACGAAGAGTCGATCCCGAACTTCGTTAGGCGAAACTACCGAAGGATCTGGGACTTCGCGAGCCCGGGACAGCTGCGCCGGGTCATTCGCAATCACATGCTCGGGAATCTAGCCAAGCGTTTGGAAAAGCGCTTCGCAGACCCGCGTCTGCGCATGCTGTTCGGATTCCAAACCATGTACCTGGGGCTGTCTCCCTACGATGCACCCTGGGTCTATGCGACCCTCGCCTACATGGAGTATGGCGAAGGAATCTGGTACCCCAAAGGCGGCTTACCTTCCATCTCGGAAGCGATCGCCCGTCTAGCCGAAGACCGTGGGGCCACGATCCGCTTGCGTACCCACGTTGCATCGATTGCAGGCTCTGACGTACTCCTCGCCGACGGAGAGAGAATCCAAGCCGACATCGTGATCGCCAACCCCGACCTGCCGTACGTCGAACGAGAACTTGCCAAAGTCGCGCCAAGGCGGAAGCTGCGTTACTCCTGCTCGGCACACTTGATGTACCTCGACTACGAAGGCGAAATCGAGGACCTCGAGCACCACAATGTGTTCTTTGGCAGAGACTTCAAGGGCAACCTCGACTCGCTGTTTCACCGCCTGCAAGTTCCTTCCGATCCAGCGTTCTACACATGTCTGTCTTGCCGGACAGATACTACGGTCGCCCCAGCGGGACACCTGAACCTGTTCATCCTCGTTCCGACCCCCAATCTGGACGGCGACCTGGGAGATGCATCGATTGGGAAGATGGAGGAAGATGTCTTCGAACGGCTTCGCTCCGAGGTCGGATTTGACCATTCAAAGGTCCGACACATTAAGCGCCGGACTGCCTCCGACTGGAAGCAGGAGTTCAACCTCGACCGAGGTGCCGCGTTTGGCATCAGTCACGACCTCTTCCAGAGCGCCTTCATGCGGCCCCAGAACCGGAGCCAATCGAACCCGAGCCTGTTTTACGTGGGCGCCAGCACCGTGCCAGGCAACGGATTGCCGATGGTTCTGATCTCCGCCGAATTGGTTGAGACCCGCCTCATCCAAGAGGGGTTGATCGCAGCATGAGTCAGCAGTCAGGAGTACTCGGGTTCCTTGTCGGCGGCATGATTCGCCGATCGGTGCGTACGCGTTTTCGCCGAGTCTATTGGCGCAAGCGAGAGCAGCTGCTTACCTCGCCGACAATCCTGTACGCCAACCATCACGGCTGGATGGACGGCTATCTCATGTTTCACCTCGTCATGCGACTGGGGTTGAACTGCGTCGACTGGATCGAGGAGTTCGACACATTTCCCTTGTTCGCCATGGTTGGCGGTCTGCGATTTAGCAAAGGAGACATTCTGGGCCGGGCTAGCACGATCCGCAAGACGATCCGGCTCATGAACGATCACGGTCGGTCGCTCGTGATCTTCCCCGAGCAACAACTTCATCGACCGCCAGACTTGCTGCCATTTGGGAGGGTGCTTGAGACGATGGCCAGGCACGTACCGGGCGTCGAACTTGTTCCAGTCGCAATTCGATACGAGTTGTCCATACATGAACGCCCCGAGGCGTGGATCTCGACTGGCTCGAAACACTCGTTCGGGGGGTTGCTTGATTGCCAGGACAGGCTGACCAGGCAGCTAGTCGATTTGCGCGCTGAGATCGCACGCGACGAACCGTTCGACGTGCTAGCCGACGGCACGCCGGACGTGAACGAGCGATGGAACATGAGGAGACTTCCGACCGGATGAAAGACCATTACTCGTCACCGCAAGACATCGAGCTATGCCGGAAGATCCACAAGGCGCACGGCACGACCTACTACTATTCAACCCGTCGATTTCCAGCCTCCATCCGATGGCGGGTTCATGGACTCTATGCGTTTGTGAGGATAGCCGATGAGTGGGTTGATAACCCGGATGGCATCGAACCGTGCCAGCAGCGAAATCTTATTGAAACATGGCGCAAAGAGATGGTTGCCGGCGTCGCTGGAAAATGCCCAAACCACCCAGTCTTGCGTGTTTTTTGCGATGCGTTCCGCGAATGCGATATGCCAATCCGCGAGGCCCACTGCTTCTTGGATGCGATGCTCATGGACATCGATCGTCGTCGCTACGCCTCTTTCAACGAGTTGAGGCATTACATGCGAGGCAGCGCGAGCGCAGTCGGAATCCTAATGTGTTCGGCAATGGGAGTCACGTGCGACGAGGAGATTGTCGAATCAGCGAAAGCGCTAGGGGAGGCGATGCAACTCACGAACTTCCTGCGCGACATCGGCGAGGATTATCTCCGTGGCCGAATCTACCTGCCTCAAGAGGATATGGAGCGCTTCGGCGTAGATGAACTGGGGATTGCTCAGAAGTGCTGCACTCCTGCCTTCAAGAAGTTAATGAGATACGAGATAGCCCGGGCACGGGATCTGTATTGCGAGTCCGATCGAGGAATCGACAGCCTTCCAAGCCAGATTCGTCGTCCCGTGCTTCTCGCTCGCACTCTCTACGCCAAGATTCTAGACAAGATCGAAGAACAAGGCTACGACGTGTTCACGCAAAGGGCTCGAACCACCAAGTGCGAAAAGATATGGGCGGCAGCAAAGGTGACGGTTAGGCCCCGCCAAGCCAAGATTCGAACATCTAGGACGGAAGTTGCCCGTCCAACCGCCCCGAAACAATAACCCAAACAGTAAGCAGAACCCCACGCCAGGTAAGACACCATGCTTCAACTCGTTAACTCCGAAGGCCAAACCATCGGCGTCGCCGACAAGATCGATGCCCACCGCGAAGGGGGATCTCTCCACCGAGCGGTGTCCGTCCTGCTGCTCGACGAGGCAGGACGCATGCTCATTCAGCGCCGGTCCGATGCGAAATACCACTTCGCAGGCAAGTGGGCAAACGCCTGCTGCACCCACCCGCTCGTAGGAGAGTCGATCGAAGATGCCGGCAGCCGTGCCCTTCGAGAAGAACTCGGGGTTGAGGCAACCTTGACCGAGGTCCTTCAGTTCACGTATGAGGCCCATGACCCTACTTCGGGGCTGACGGAGCAGGAATACGACCACGTTCTTACGGCGGTTTGGTCGGGCGAGGTCCGTCCAAATCCGAACGAGGTGTCGACTACCGAATGGGTTAGTTCGGGCGACCTCGTTCTTCGGCTCATTGCGGACCCTGAGCAATTCGCATTCTGGTTCCGCCAGATCCTTAAGGAACTGGCGTGCCACTGTCGGGGCAGCATGAAATGCCCACCTGCCCTCGCTCGATTTGCGGGCGAGTTACAGGATGCATTCGACTTGTCTGCCTTAGGTGTGACCTAGCACCGGATGTGGAATATAGGCTTCTTCGAGCCTCTCCATTTCCTGGGCAGTTAGGTTCAGCGAAAGTGCCGCGACGGCGTCTGAGATGTGGCGAGGCTTCGAGGCCCCGATAATCGGCGAAGTGACCGGCGGACGTTGCAGGACCCAAGCGAGGGCGACTTGGGCGCGCGGCACATCTCGGTCGGCGGCGACTTCCGCAACGCGCTGAGCCACTGTGCGATCGGCATCGACCATGGCCGAGTAGATCCTCTTTCCGAATTCGTCGGTTTCAGACCGACTGGTGGTTTCATTCCAGTCGCGGGTCAACTTGCCGCGAGCCATAGGGCTCCAAGGAATCACGCCGACTCCTTCGTCGGCGCACAAATGCATCATCTCGCGCTCCTCTTCCCGATAAAGCAGGTTGTAGTAGTTCTGCATCGACACAAATCTCGCCCAGCCGTTGAGGCTCGATACGTGGAGCGCCTTGCTGAACTGCCATGCGAACATGGATGAGGCGCCGATATAGCGGACCTTCCCGGCCCGGACCACATCGTTTAGCGCCTCGAGAGTCTCTTCGATCGGCGTTTCGTAATCCCATCGATGAATCTGATAGAGATCTACGTAATCCATGCCCAACCGGGTGAGGCTGGCGTCTATCTCCGAAAACACTGCTTTGCGCGACAAACCGGCGCCGTTCACGTCCGGGCGCATGCGACCGTTAAGCTTTGTAGCGATTACGAGATCCTCGCGCCGGGCGAAATCCCGAACCGCACGACCAAGGATCTCCTCGCTCGTCCCGTCCGAATACACATTGGCGGTATCGAAGAAATTGATCCCGACCTCCAACGCTTCCCGAATGAACGGCCGACTCTCTTCTTCGTTGAGGGTCCACGGATGGAACCCGCGGTCCGGAATGCCGTAGGTCATGCATCCAAGGCAGAGGCGAGAAACTTTGAGTCCGGTCTTTCCAAGGTTTGTGTATTGCATTTCTCTGTGGGGAGCAGGTCGTGGGCTGAGGGGAGAGGCTGATCCTCTCCCCCGAGTTTGGCACAGTCGATCCCATGTGCCCAAGGTCGCTTAGCCGAAGCCGACTTACTTAACTAGATCACAATATATGTCGGCTGAGAATCCGTTGCGCGCCACGGGGCCAACGACCAGCGCCACGCGAACGCCCCTAGACCATCAGTTCAAAGAGATCTCGGTCGACCATGTAACCGTCCATCTCTTCGAACCGGGCGCCGGACCGGTGGTGGCCGATGATTCCAAAGGGACCCTTGAAGTTCCACATGCCCCACCCCCAACCGTACTCCTTCCAGAGCGAGAACAGATCGGCAAGCCAGCGCAGGGCAACGTCGTTCGGCGTCTGATCGAAACACCCGAACTCTCCCACGTGTATCGTGCGGCCCCTGGCCCCGACCTCCCGCCACGGAGCATAAAACTCGTGGATCGCAGCACGATCCCACGCTTGGCCCCACCAATCGCCGCCAGGATAGACCGGTTCATGTCCCTCCCATCCCTTGAACCAGCCTGCCTTGTGATGGCTGACTGACATCGGTTGATAGCCGCGAGTCGAATGGATCACATCTAGGTCGGCCAACTCCGGAATGGCGATATGCCCGCCCTCCAAACCATCGATAACGATCGGACGGGCGGGATCGATCTCGCGAATCGCGCCCACGATCCGGCGAATCAGCGCCGCATGGATTTCACGCGTCATCCCGTATTGGCCGACGTCCGGTGGTTCATTGATGAGATCGAAACTGAGGTGATCGCCTGCAATTCCTCGATACCGCTTGGCGAAAGCTTCCCATTGAAATACGAGTCCGTCCTGCGCCTCTCGGTCCAGCCACAGATTATGCTTCTCGATCTCTGGTCGATTGATGCAATACCCGGGTACACGATGCATGTTGAGACAGAAGTGGATCTGCCGCGTCCGGCACGCCTCGATATAGCCATCGATCGACTCGAACACCGATTCAATTGGGTTGAGGTAATCGAAATCTCGAGTCCAGAATCGATAGTCGCACGTCAGACGTGCAAAGCGGAAGCCATGTTTGGCGAGAAAGTCGAGCGCCCGTTCGTCGGCAAGTTCGGGTTGCCGCCCCTCTTGCCAAGCCATCATCCACTGAAAGTTGAAACCGGTGGAATTCACCTAAGGATTCTGCTCTATTGAGTTGAAACTAGGACGGAGGTCTTGGCACATTATTTTCCAATTTGTGATATCGGCAAACGAAGATGCGCGATAACATGAAGGTGTCATCATTAGGAATCATTAGATCCCACAGTGATAATACTGAGACTGTAGACTCACGAAGCACTTGATTGACTCCCGAGACATGCTGCGGAAACCACCCTCACCGCTCGATACCTTCCTCCAAATTCCGATTCCTGTCCTTGAACAGTTGACGCCTTCCGATTCGGCGTATGACTTGGCCGGCGGCATACGCGAACAGAAACTGCTGGCACAAGTGGAGGCCCGGTCGAGTTCTTGGTTGTGCCATATGGCTGCCTTGCAGCGGAATCGAGGCCGCATGTTTGCCGCTCTCGCCTACATCGGACAGGCGGTAGAGATCGCCCAACAGACGGGATCGGGCCTCGATCTCGCACGTGCCTATGTGATCCGTACGACGATCCAGATTCTCCAGGGCAACTACTTGACAGCCAGGCAAACGCTCGCCGAATTGCCCGGCCTTGCCCTTGGACCGGATACCGAAACGGTCATGGCAATGTACGAGGAGTCATACGCCAACTTA
The DNA here is from genome assembly GCA_031292555.1 of Fimbriimonas sp. Lineage (GTDB taxonomy): Bacteria > Armatimonadota > Fimbriimonadia > Fimbriimonadales > Fimbriimonadaceae > Fimbriimonas. Next base: position 27,026 of record JARLGV010000131.1, on the reverse strand, counting down.
CTCCTCCGATCGGTCGGGAGTACATCGTTTGAGTTCAACGAGGCTACCGATCGATTCAATCGAGCCTTTCAACTATATGGAGAACTTGACGACCCGGCGGGCCGAATTCGGTGCCTGGTCGGGCTTTCGAGCGTGACATCGGGCGACGGATACTACTTCCGCGCATTGGAATACGTGGATGACGGACTTAGGGTCGCGGCGGAAGCGAATCAATGGCGGTATTTGAACCAGTTGCTCGGCTGCGCGGCATTCGCGTTTCGCGACCAGGGATATCGGCAATCCGTCGCCGATTTATTCCAGCTTTCGATCGACTGGTCCACGTTTATTGGGGACCGTCCCCAGCGTATCCGCAGCACTGGCGGCTTGGGGGAATTCTATCGGATGACCTTCGCCCCACCGCGCCCTCACGGCTTTGACGAAGGGCTCGAACACCTTCGTAAGGCAATCTCAGAGGCTGAGGAATGCGGGATGGGACCAATGATGCTGGAGAATCAGATGGCCCTCGCCACCCTCTTTCAGAAGGCAGGAGACGCCGAGTCCTACCGCAAGTGTCGCGAATTGGCCGAGCGATGGGCAAAATCCGAGGCGTTCGAAGGCGCGATGCGGGTGATGGACTGGAACGACTTGATTGGAAACGCCTTGCAAGTCTCGCGCGAAAGAAGGATGGCCACTCGCCTCGAAGAGGCAATCGAAGGAAGCGCCGATCCGTTCTTTGTTTTCGACATCCGCGAAGGTCTTGACGCAGGTCACGGTGACCTCATCAATGAGTTCCGGAACTCGGCCGCCAACAATCTGCTCGGGCTCGACCCCAACGAAGTCCGCCTGATGGCCGACCTCGTAGATGTTCCAGTGTTTGACGGACTACGGGATCGCCTTCCCGAGGCGGTGAGCAACCGCGCTACTTACGAGGATGAGATTCAGATCCTCAGCCAGGAAGGCAACACCGTTTGGTATGCCCGACGCGTCGCCCCAGCAGGAAATGGCGCGGTACTGACGTTGCGAGATATCACGAGCAGCCGAAAGATCGAAGAGGCCCTTCGACTTGCTGCCCAAACGGCAAGCGAAGCCGACCGAGCAAAGACGGAGTTCCTTGCCAACATGAGCCACGAGATTCGGACCCCCATCAACGGCGTGCTCGGCTTGGCTCAGTTGCTTAGAGAACTTGATCTGGACCCGGTGGCACGGAAGTACGTGGAAGGGATCGCCTCAAGCGGCGCGATCCTGCTCAAGGTAATCGGTGACGTCTTGGACCTGTCGAAGATCGAAGCGCGGAAGATGCAGATCAATGCGTCTCCGATCCAGATTCGAAACCTGATTCAAGAGGTTGTCGATCTCTTCGAGGGCAGAGCTTCGTCGCTTGCCGTCGTTTTGACCACTCAGATCGAATCCGACGTGCCGACTGTCGTCATCCTTGACGGCACTTCCCTCCGCCAGGTGCTCGCCAACCTGATCGGCAATGCGATCAAATTCACTCGCGAGGGTTCGGTTGCTGTGAGCTTGACGATTGCGGGTGACAAACTCCGCTTCGAGATCAGCGATACCGGGGTCGGGGTGCCGGACCACTTGATCGAATCGATCTTCGAACCCTTTCAACGCGCCGGTTCGGAGGCAGACGGAATCGACGGCACTGGACTGGGTCTCACGATTTCCCGCCGACTTGTCGACCTCATGGGCGGCGAACTGAAAGTCACGAGCACTCGTGGAAAGGGGAGTCTCTTTTGGTTCGAACTTCCTATCATCAAGGGCAACATTCAGGGATACGGGGACGGGGTGCCTAAAATTCGAGAGGAGATCCGCTTCGACGGGTTGCGAGTCCTGCTCGTTGAGGACAACTCCGTGAATGTTCTGGTGTCTGAGGGAATGCTCACTCAGCTCGGTTGCGAGATCTCGCTTGCCGAGGATGGTCAGATCGCCCTAGACCTCCTTGCTCGACTCGAGTTCGACCTAGTTCTGATGGACGTGCGGATGCCCGTTATGGATGGACTTGAGGCAACGCGACAGATCCGCGAGGCAGAGTTCCAAACTAACCGCCACATTCCGATCATCGCCCTAACCGCAGGGGCCCTATCACAGGAGAAGGAAGCCTGTTACGAAGCTGGCATGGACGATTACCTCGTCAAGCCGTTCTCGAAGGCGGCACTGCGGGAGATGCTATTCCGCCATGCTCCTTCTCGCGCCAAAGCCAAGAACTCTACTTGAGGGCCCGCCTGAACGAACTCACAGTGAACCCAACCATGACCGTGAAAAGCACGATAGCAGTTATGAACCCCTGAAGGATCGCCGGATTGCCCCACCCGTCCAGCACCAGCGCGCGAACCCCCTCAATGATCGAAGTGACCGGATTGAGCGTCGCAACTACGGCAAACCAACCAGGCAGGAGGTTTTTCGGCGCCTGTGATGTCGTCATGTACAGGAACGGGAATACGAGGATAAACAGAGACTGGACCAAGCGTGCGTTCTGAGTTCGCAGCGCGGTGATCATTCCGATGCAACTCCATGCCATCGCAAATAGGATGAGCATCGTGAACATTGCGATCACGCCCAAGATACCGGTGTTGATCCGAACCCCGATCATCATCAATGGAATCAGCACGACGGTCCCCTGAAACACTGCAAGCACCGCTACTTCGGTCAATCTCCCTAGCACGATGGTCAACCGGTGGATCGGCATGATCATCAGCTTCTTGAGATACCCATTCGAGATGTCCTGAACCAACTCGATGCCTGCATTGCCGGACGAGAAAAAGATGGCCGTAAAAATCGCCACGGGGGCGATGAATTGCCGGTAAGAGACGTGTGGAAACCCCTTGACCTGCGAGAAGGCTGAGAAAGAGGTCGAGTTCACTAGAAAGAAGAACAACGGGATGAACAGCGACGGGATCAACGCCATTAAGGGGCGCCAGATTTGCTTAATGTTTCGGATCGAGAGGTAGTACCAGTCGGAAATGAAGGAGTTCATCGTGTCTTGTGTCGTGAGCCGGGAGATTTCAAAGAGCCAGAAGAACTATCTTCGGCGGCGAGCATACGGGTCGGGAGCATTGAAGTTGACCTCTTCCTCGGCGATGGTGCTTCCCGTCGTCTTTAGGAAGACCTCTTCCAGGTTCTTGGCCGAATGTTGAGCCAAGAGCTCTGGAACAGTCCCTTGGGTAACGATCTGCCCCCTATCCATGATCGCGATCCTCTCGCACAGCTGTTCGGCCTCGTCCATGAAATGGGTCGTGAGGAAGATCGTCATCCCCTGACGGTTAAGGTCGCGAAGATGATTCCAGATCAACTGCCTGGCATGCGGGTCCAATCCCTGCGTCGGTTCGTCGAGAAACAGAACACGGGGCTCGTGGATCAGCGACAGGGCAAGATCTAGGCGACGGCGCATGCCGCCCGAGTAAGTCGAAGCATAGCGATCGGCAACCTTTTCCAACTCAACCAGCTTCAGCAGTTTGGCGATCTGCTCGTCGATCTTGGCGGTGGGCATATGGTACAGGCGACCGTGCAACTGAAGCATCTCTCGTGCGGTGGCGGTCTCATCCAACCCAATCTCCTGCATTGCAAAACCAATGCGAGAATAGATCTCGCTTCCGTTGTGCTCGAGGTCCATTCCGTCGATGACGATTGAACCGGAGGTCCTTTTCACCAGATTGACGAGCATGTTGATTGTCGTCGACTTCCCGGCGCCGTTTGGGCCGAGGAAACCGAAGAACTCGCCTTCTCTCACTTCGAAGGACACTCCTCGGACGGCCTCGGTACCGCCAGGGTAGGTCTTGGCGAGATTCCTCACCTGGATAATCTGATGTGGCTGGGACATAACGATATTTAGTGGGACAGAAGGCTACAAGGGATTATACGGAAGTGTGAGCCGGCCAGGCAGCCCAGCCGGAATCTCGACTTCCGCTACCCCCTTGCTCTGGGTTCCCGTCACGTCGAACCCGTTCCACTTGATCCCCAGAGCGGTTCCTCCGTGAACGCGAATTCGATAGTGCTTGATCGACGTTCGAAAGATACCGTCGGGCTCGTCCAGGTCTACCGTCACGCCCTTCTGGTCCCGCCAGGCTTCAACGTGCTGCGAGAAATAGTCGCCATGCTCGTAGTGTCGGGTCTCTCCGTCGTCGTCATAGACCTCGAATCCGGCCCGGCGGTGGTCGTCCGGCCAAACGTCGAGAGTGATCGTTTCGACCGGACGCTCGGATACGAACTGTAACACTGGCTGAGAGGCGAGGATGGCTCCGGAACGGGCGAACATCGGGATATCGGACCAAAGGATCGAATCGGTCTGAACCTCTACTGAATCTCCGCCTTCGTATGGTCGATCTGAACCAAGTTCATACCACCGGCCCGGAGGCAGATAAACGCGCTTTGACGTCTCGCCTTTAGTCATTACCGGCGATACGAGCAGTCCATCCCCAAGCATCCAAGCGTCGACGACATTCGCGCTGCCTGGATCGTTGGGAAACTCCCAGAACAGTGGTCGGACGATCCCTATGCCGGTGCGGTTCGCTTGCCTTTCCCAGGAATAGAAAGACGGCAGCATCGCATACCGCCATCGGATCGCCTTGGAGGCGGCAAGTTCGGCAACGTCTCCATAGAGCCAAGGCTGGCGGCGCTCGCCGTAGGTGCCATGTACCCGCATGATCGGCACGACGGCGGCGAACTCCATCCATCGCGCGAAGTTCTCTGGGTCCGGATGGCCGCCGAAGCCCCCCGCGTCCATGCTCCATTGCGACTGTCCCAGATCGATTAGGTCGAGCATGCGCGTCTCCTGGGCTGCCATTGAAGCGAATCCGGAGCGAATGTCCCCCGACCAGGTCCCGAACGCAAATCGCTGAGCCCCGAGATAGAAGTTACGATTGAGCGACCAGACCCTTCGGTTTGAGACGCTTTGCTGCCCATCAAATAGCGACTGCTGCATATGGAGAAAGGCAAGGCTATCGAACCCGTCATCGGCTTCGTCGTTCCACCATCCCGAGATGCCGGTATCGAACAAGTTCTTGGAATGCTGCCAATACCATTTCCGAACTTCCGGCTTCGAGAAGTCGAAGTCGTTGGCCAGCCGATGCGAGAAGTAGTCCTCGTAGGGCCTTTTGTTAGGCATCCACCAGTGATGGGCGTCGGCTTCTGCAGACGCCTTGGTCGGCTTTAAATCGACGGTCTGGGTGAGGATTCTCGGCTTCATGATTCCGACAAGATGGACGCCTCGATCCGCCATTGCCTTTGCGAACTTTCCGTTCTGCCCGTTCGGATACTTCATCGGCCCCACGTTGCCAGGTCCATTGGTGCTGTTCCAACGCCACTCACCATAGTTGTCCTCGCCCCAAGCCTTGAAGTCGAAATCGAAGATGAACGCGTCGAGGGGGATCTTTCGTCGCCGGTATTCCGCCACAATATCCAGCACCGACTTCTCGTCGGTTCCCCATTGACTGTTCATAAAGCCGACCGCCCATTTCGGGGGCATCGCCGGATGCCCGGTAAGGGCGGCAATCAACTGAATCGATCGCTTGGGCGCGCCGATCACGAAGTAAGCTTCCACGTCCTTTCGCGATCCATGCGAGAACTCGAGAACGCCCTCCTCGGTCGAGAACTTTCCGTCAACTGAATCCACTAGCACACCCCAATGCGTGGAATAGGCGAGTGGTGCGCCCCCATCACCTTGAGCTCCCGCCGCAACAGTTGCGCCATCGTTCCGAAGCAAACCTCTGGCTAACGCGGTACGCGGGTCACGCGCCCCGAACAGGCCGTTGCCCCTCATTCCGTAGAGGTTCTCGCCAACCGTGTAATGGATCCGAACACGGCCCTCGGCGAGCGACGCTAACTCGATAGTGGCAACTCGCTCGCCATTTGATTTGGCGACGGTGATCACGTCAGGACCGAGAACCACGTGCATAGCGGACGTCACAATTTCGTTTCCGTCGGAGATGCCGACCGGTCGAGCGGTGCGCAAGCCACGTGGGTCCATCGTCTCGGTCGGAACTGCCGACACGCCGTTCGGGCGAAAATCGATCCGCAGCAAGTCATCGCTTGGGGCTTGTAGAACGAGCGTGCCGCCCAGTTCAGTTGCCGTCAGTCGCTTCCCGTCCGCTCTCACCGTTTGGCTGACTGCCATAGCCGAAATCAGGATCGCAGAGAGAAAAGCGAAGGACCGTCTCATAGGGCTAATGATACTTGTCATCGCCGTTGTGACCATCGGCCAAACTAGCGACATGGTCATGGGAATTCTCGTTGCGGCATTTGCACTGTCGGGCGGCGCCGATCTAGATGTAGCATCCTTCGGCGCCAAAGGCGATGGTGTTGCCGACGACACCGCCGCGTTTCAGACCACGCTCGATGCGGCCTCCAAACAGCATGTGAACGTGGTTGCCCGATCGGGAAACTACCGCTTTCTTGGCCGTGTGAACGTGCCGGATGGCGTCGCGCTCAAGGGCTCATGGGAATCGGTCCCTGCCCACAACGGCATTCGAGATCCCGGACTTCCAAAACCAACCGACGGGGGCACAACGTTTCTCGTCGAGTCGGGAGAGGGCACCGAAGCAGGCGCTTTTCTCACTCTTAACACCAATTCGACGCTCAAGGGGGTGGTCGTCTTCTATCCGAAGCAGTCGACCGACGACGTCCCGACGCCATACCCGTACACAATCGCCATGCGGGGCAAGAACCCGGCCATTCTCGACGTCGAACTGCTCAATCCGTACAACGGAATCGATGCGAGCGACAACGAGCGGCACCTGATCCGGAACATCCAGGGTCAGCCGCTGCGCCGGGGCGTGTTCGTGGATTCGATCTACGATATCGGCCGGATCGAGAACGTCCACTTCAATCCCTGGTTCAGCATGAAGCCAAAGCTCTTCAAGTGGCAACAAGAACACGGAGAGGCGTTCATCTTCGGTCGTGCCGATTGGGAGTACGTCCTCAACACGTTCTGCTTCGGCTACAACGTCGGCTATCGCTTCATCGAATCGAAGACAGGAGCGTGCAACGGTAATTTCCTCGGAATCGGCGCGGATGACTGCTACGCCTCGGTCAAGGTCGAACAATCGGCGCCGTTCGGCTTGCTCATCACCAATGGCGAGTTCACTGCCTTCCATGGCCCAGACCCGACGATGGTTGTAGTGAGCTCAACGAATTCTGGAGTCGTGCGGTTCTCGAACTGCTCTTTCTGGGGCCCGTGTAACCAGATCGCCGACGTAGCAGGGTCAGGCACCGTTGGGTTCAATGACTGCACGTTCGTGCAATGGGATGGGCAAAAGCTTGGTCGCGCCGCGATTCATGCCATCGGCGGCTCGATCCTGGTTCGAGGATGCGAATTTCGGGAAGACAAGGACGACATTAGGATCGAGAAGGGCGTTCGCCGAGCGATCGTGAGCGACTGCTTGCCGGCCAAGAAGTTGCGCCTCATTTGTGCCGATCATTCGGTTTTGGGGGCGCCTAGGTAGAGTTAGGCATTGAATCCGCCTTACGCGGCGGTTACACCGCGCCCTCCCCGAGTCATTCCAAAACGCGCGACTCAAGTTCGCGGTTTTCCCAACCACTTTTCGAGCATTCTCGCCAAGTCGGCTTGAGAAACCGGCTTTGTCAGGTAGTCGTTCATGCCCGCATCAAAACACGCCACGCGCTCGTCCGCTAAGGCATTGGCCGTCATAGCAACGATGACGACGTCCCGAATTGTCGGTTCATTGTTTGACCGGATGATTCTCGTGGCCTCCAAGCCATCCATGATTGGCAGTTGAACGTCCATCAGAATGGCATCGAATGGCTCGCTCAACATGGCGTCGACCGCCTCCTTTCCATCGGCCGAAACTCTGAATCGGCAGCCGAGCGCGGTCAGAAAGTGCGATGCGACCAAGGCATTGACCTCGTTATCCTCGACGAGCAGGATATTGGGAACCCCTATGCCGTAGATGGGAAGGGGTCCCCTTTCCCTGGACCGAGCAGATTTGCCAGTGGCTGGAGCCATCGAATCAATTAGCTTGCCGGCAGGAAACGGCTTCACCAAAACCGCCGAGATGCCAAGTTTGGCTGCCAATGAGGCAGGGACTTGATTAGAAGAGTCTGAGATCAAAATGATGGGCAACGTCGGTTCCCTGCCAGTCCTTACAATTTCCGCCAGTTCGGTACCGCCAAATGCCGGAAGCGTTACGTCGGCGGCGAGAAAGTCGAACGCAGACCCCGACTCAAGGAGACGACGTGCGGCAGAGCCATCGTCTACGTATACGCACTCTACGCCGTGGAAATGGAACGTTTCGGCTAGCTTTCCCCCAAACTCAGCGTTCGAAAGGGCGAGGAGCAGCCTCTTGCCCGCCAATCCGGATCGGATGCTCGCCGGCGTCACGATTTCCAATCCAATCTCGAATGCGAATGTCGAGCCCATACCCAGTTCGCTTGTTAGGGAAAGCTCTCCTCCCATGAGTTCGACGAGTTGGCGGGAGATCGTCAATCCCAAGCCGGTCCCACCTTGCCGTCGAGTTCGGCTCGTGTCCGCCTGCATAAAGCCCTGGAAAATCAGGTCGTGCTGGTCTGCCGGGATACCTACTCCAGTGTCCCGGACTTCGAACCGCAGTTTTGCCCGAGAATCCGCTGTCCCGAGCGCAAGAACACTGAGCGCAACTCGCCCCTTCTCGGTGAATTTAACGGCGTTTCCCACGAGATTGAGGAGAATCTGTCGAAGGCGTCCCTGATCTCCTTTGACGGAGATGGGAGCCTCAGGCGAGCACCAGCAACTGAGATCCAACGATCGCTTGCCGGCCGAAGGAGCCAGAATCGCGGCGACGTCGCCGATCAGCGCTTCCAACTCGAACGGCTCGAGTTGGAGTTTGAGCTTTTCAGCCTCCATCTTCGAGAAATCCAGGACGTCATTGATGATGTCCAACAGGTTTCGGGCACTCACTTCGATCGTTTCGGCGCATTGTGCCTGCAGGTCATCGAGTTCAGTTCCCTGCAACACCTCCGTCATGCCAAGAACTCCGTTCATTGGCGTTCGGATCTCATGGCTCATCTTTGCCAAGAAGAGGGATTTGGCTTCGTTCGCGGCATTGGCCTGTTTGAGCGCCTCATGGAGTGCCTCTTGAGTCTCTTGGAGCGACTTCCTGGCCGCGACCTCGGATGCGAGCGCCTTTGTTCGTTCCTCCACACGGAGTTCAAGCTCGTTGTCTCGGTCCTGGATCTCGGAGAGCATTTCGTTGAATGTCCCGACTAGAAGCCCAACTTCGTCGTCGCCCTCGTGTTCGATGCGCAACGAGTAGTCTTTACGCTGGGTGATCTCCGCCATGCCGATCACCAACTTGGCGATTGGACCGAAGATCCGCTGTTGCAGACGAATCGCGACGGAGATTGCGACGGCGACGGCGATCGCAGTCATGAGTCCAGCCACGAGAAAGTAGGTGCGGGTTCTGGCGGCCAAGTCTCCTTCGCCTCCTTCGAGTAGGATGGTTCCAAGGAACTCGCCTTGATGCTGAATAGCGTTGACCGAAGTGAATTGGCTTACTCTCAGGATTTGATCGCGGGTGAGTCCATGCGGAAACCTCCGCAACGCCTCCTTGCGCGTAAATCGAGCTAGCTCCAGTCCGTGCTTGTCATACAGAACAACGATATCGATGCGATGGTTGGCCGATACGGCGCCTAGAACCTCCTCCGCCCCGGCACGATCGCCAAACTCAAGCGCGGCCGCGCTATTGGCGCCAAGCACCTGGCCCTCGATGGCTAGTTCGTAGTTGAGTTGCTGGCTAAAGCTCCATCGATCATAGATGGCGAGTGAACCGGCACAAACGGTCAACCCGATCGCAATCGCGGCAGAGGTTACTAGAATGAGCTTGGCCCGCAGCGAGAGTGGCCCACGGGAGAACCTCATTTGTAGACCTGCTCCGCGAGGATCAGAAGCTTGGAGCGGAAAGTAACGTGATCCAGTTGGGCCGTTTGCAGATTGACCTGAAACCGAACGGCGCCCCCCTCAAGAATGAAGCCAACCGTGCCGCCATACTTGGCAAATCCTTCCGACTCACCGATCAGCATCGTGCCAGAGTTCTTGCATAGGGACGCATAATGCCGAATAACCTCGACACCCACGTCTCCCAGAACGACGATTTGGCAGTTCGGAATGTCCGCTTCTGACTTTATCTCCTCCACTACGACGCTGCGTCCAAAGATCGTCTTTCCGTTCAGTACGTCGATGTCGAGGTCGTATGCCTTCGTTCGGTAGACGCCAACGATGAACCGATTGCCGGGCCTCTTCGAGAAATCCCACTCACAGAACTTTGCGATACTAAAGATGAAGCCGGTCTTCACCTGATGCTCTCGGTCCACCGCAAAAGCAGGATTCACCACGGACAGGCAGGCTACGGCCATGCTCGCAGCCATCGTCCGTGTGAGTGTCCTAAGTCGTCTCAAGTTACACCGATGTCAAAAGCGCCGCTTGTATTCGGCGTCGAAGCTGCGAATGATGTAGCTTCCATCGCCGAATTCGTAATGTCGAGAGGTTAAGAGGTCGTAGCCGCCAATACTTAGTTCGTCGGAATCGGACATCTTCCATACCAGATGCAGATCCGCCTTCACGTAGGCAGGGACGCCCATTTCGACGATGGCATCGTACCAATGCAGACGGCTGTCGAGTTCCAGCCTCTTTGTCGGGTCCCATGCGATGTGCCAACTGGCCTGGTAGTGCGGAGCGGCAAGTTCGGAACCCTGGACGAAGCGGCTTCGCTGGAGAGCTGAAAAGGAAACGTCCGTCCGAAGTTTTGGCGAGACGTCGTAATCCCCGGAGACTTCAAGACCATAGGTCTGGCCGCTGTCTCCGTTGCGGAAATAGCTAGGATCAACCACGATGGGCGGCCCGAAGAGCGACGTCGTGAACGAGGCGCCCGGCATCAGGTAAATGAGATCTTTGTAGAAGTTAGTGAATGCAGCTAAATCGATAGATGCCCTTTCGCCGAACTTCTGGCGGAATCCAATTTCATTTGAGATGACGGTCTCAGGTCGGAGGTAGGGCGATCCGATGTTCGCGCTGGCTACTGGAAGTGGTTGCCCTCCTTGCGGCGGCGTTACCGCGTTGATCGAGAACAGGTTCAGTTCACTCTGGCTGGGTGTCCGGTCCGCCTCACCGACCGCCGCCCAAAGCGTCTGAGATTCGTTAGGCGTGTGGGCATAGCGCACGTTCGGTTGAAACTCATACCCGACCGTGTTGTTATATTCCAACTTAGCGCCAAGGGTCAGCCGGTCTCGCGGCGAAAGATCGAAGATATCCTGACCAAATAGATTCAGGATGGTATCACGCCTCTGGTTTGGCATGAGAATCGCGGATGGTCCTGGAATACCTCCATTTAGCATGTAGCGGAATCCGCCCCCGAACGCAACGTCCTGCCCGTGAGCTTTCGCCAGTCGCTCATCCACCTGAAGGTCATACATTTCTGCGTTAGAGCCTTGGTTGGTGTACGGGTAGTCAATCAGATCGTAGTAGGCCTGTATAGTGGTTTGACTGCCCTCCTTACCCTCGCGCGTCCATTTGGCGAGCAAGTGACGAGTCTGGATACTGTCCGTATTGGTATAAGTCGTGAGATAAGGTGATGTCACTAACGGAATGGGCTGAAACTCGGTGATCCGGTATTGAGCGATCTCGCCTTCGAGGAGAAGCGAGGCTTTGCCGGCCATGACTGTATCGGAACGAAATCCGAGCGAGTACAGGCTTGAACCGTCTTGTGCAGAAGTTCCATCAACGTTGTCGGAGGCGTGGTCGATTCCGTATTTTCCGTAGATCCGATAAGTCGAATCGTCGGAACTTCGCCCTCCATACTGAAAAACGCTTCGATTCCTAATCAGATCGCCAGCTGACTGAACGATCATTCCTCCCTTAGTGTCTTTCGTGTGCTTTGTGATGATGTTGATCACACCGTTTACTGCATTGGAACCCCAGAGGCTTCCTCCCGGCCCCATGATCACCTCGATGCGGTCGATATTCTCCATGACCGTATCTTCGATCTCCCAGTAGACCGTGTTCTGATAGGGCGAATAGAGCGTCCTTCCATCCAGCAAGACTAGTATCTTGTTGCTTGCCAAGTAATTGCCAAAGCCGCGGATCGACACAGTGTAATAGACGCTACCAATACGCGCTACTTCAACGCCTGGAACAAGTCGGAGCGCCTCAGGTAGCGTGGTAGCCCCGCTCCGGTGGATCGCTTCTTGATTGATAACATAGATGGCGGCCGGCACCCTCATGAGTGGCATCGGACTCTTGAAGGCGTCCGTTACATCCACCTTCATTAGATCTTCGATCGGCAGATTCGTGTAGTCGCTCTGATCCGTATCCCCCCCAGAAACCTGAGCAAAGGTTCCGGAACAAAGGGACAGGCTTAGCATGGTTGCCGCAACCCGATTGCGTTTCATCTCGTAATTCCTAACTCGATTCTTCCTTTGACTTACCAAAAGGGCCATTAGCAGATAGTCAAGCCGGTTGACGGGGATTGCACTGCGATCTCATTCTAGTGTTTATCGGGATAATTATCTAGTTTCCTGACACCCAAGGTAGGAGCCAGCTCGCAAACTGCCCAAAAAAACATTCTGATGACAGGGACGAGGGCCGTCAAGTTCGATCGAGATCTGTGCACTTTCGATGATCGCACAACGAAACGCGGCGATTGATGCTGCGCGTTCAAGGTTCGGATCGGAAATGGACTCCGTAGGCTAGCAGGAAGTGTCAGACTTCCGCGCAAATAGCCATACTTCTCCGTAACCACGTGGGGTGTGCGGAGCGCCCGAGAAGCCGGGCCGACTGGGATAGCCGGCGCCGGCACTGGGCACGATGCTACTGTCCGCCCGCAAGAGGCTGCATCGGTTTGTGCGTTCCGGCGGCCTTTGGACCGCCGCCACCCATCGCTCCTTTCAGGCTGGGAGGAGCAGAAAGCTCCTTCCTCAACCTCGATTCGGTGGTCGAGTTTTGGTTGTCGCCCGATCCACAGCCTATGACGGCAAGGCTCGTGGCGCATGCAAGGATTACGAGGATCGTCTTCATTGTCCAGACGGCCAGAAGGCCTTGATCGCGAGCTGAGTGTTGCCCTGAGCCGAAATCGTCGTGCCCATCAGCTGTCGCCAGTTGGTGGCCTTGACGTGGCCGTCCACACCAGCCCAAACGGTAATGCCAGTCGGTTCAGATACGGGCGCCGGGCTGCAGGCCGAACCGGTGAACGTGGTGTAACCGACCGCGGTGGCATCGTTATCTCTGAAGCGAGCGACTGGCGCGGTCGTGACGCACTTGGCGCCGTACGTGTTGAAGATCGCGCTTCCCCAATACAGGTCGAAGCTGTCTGCATTGTCCTGCTGCCACATGAAGTCATAGTTTGCCGATTGAGCCAACATGACTTGATCGGCAGAACTGGCGACCGCGGTGGTCGTCAAGGACGGAGTGTTCCCTACGTTATAGCCGTAGGACGACCATGGATAGGAATTAGCCGGCTTGGCGATGCCGCCGATGCCGTCGTAGACCCATTTCTGGCCATTGGTCATGAGCTTGCCGACCCCGGAAGTTCCGAAGACATACGAACTGTAGTTACCGTTTGTGGCAACCTTCTGCGGAGCCATACCCCACAGGCCGTAAAGCGCAAGCGCGTCGCCCGCGTTCTCGTCGCTAGAGTTCAAGTCGAGTGGGTTCGGTCCCGTCGGGTCGAGGAGCAAGCTCCACGACTTCATGTATGGCTGTTGTACAAACTCCCAGGGGTAGCACTCCCAACCAGCCGTGAACTGAATGACCGGCGAGAAGAAGTCATCGTTATCGCCCGCGTACATCAACTGGCCGAGGGCCAATTGCTTCGCGCCGCTGATGGCTGCCGTGCCCTTGGCGGCTCGTTTCGCCTGGGCAAAGACCGGGAACAGGATCGCCGCGAGAATCGCGATGATCGCTATGACGACTAGTAGTTCAATGAGGGTAAAGCCTCGTCGCTTGGAATAAGTCATTGACATGTCTCCTATGAATTAGGGTCTCGTTGCAGGGGTCGATTTTTCTTGCGTGGCTCGGCGGTGGATCCCCGGTCGAGAATCGGCGCATCAAGCATGAAATGCCGGAACACGGTAGTCGGTCCAGATTCCATGCGTTGTGCGACGATTTCGGCGGCCAGCCGGCCGATGCGTTCAAAATCTTGCATTAAGGTCGTGAGGTACCCGCCTCCGGGCACCCAGCGCAGTAGGCCATCGAATCCGATGACCGACATTTGATGAGGAACGGAAATACCGCGATCGCGCAACGCGTCGCAGATTTGAAGGGCGATGTGGTCGTTGACGCCGAAGATAGCCGTCGGCGGTTCGGCCAAGTCAAGCCAGGCATCCAGCACTGAATCGACGCCGCGAGCGTCGTCGACCGGGTCGTGCTGGATGTACTCCGCGCACACAGGCAGGCCAGCTTCCTTCAAAGCACGCAAGTATCCCGACTCGCGCTCGCGTACGCTGGACACTGCTTCGATGTTGCTGATGATCGCGATGCGACGGTGCCCAAGCTGGATCAGGTGACGGATCGCCCGATGGGCTGCCGCCTCGTTGTCGGTGCCGACAAAGTCGGCGGCGAACTCGTCGGGCGGTAACCGGTCGACAAAGACTAACGGAACCCCCTGCTTGCGGAGTTCGCAAAGTGCCGCGATGTTCCGATGTCCGCCCAGGTACCACAAAATCGCTCCCGCGCTCTGCGGATCCTCAGCCACCGTTCGTAAGAATCTGGCCTCCGAATCAAAAATCGAGTCCCAATCGCCACCGACGGCATTGGCGACAACCAGGTTGATCTCCTGTCCCAGATCTACACTCTGGATCCCCTTCAGAATCGTTGCCGCAGCATAGTCCCCGGTGTGAGGCCAAAGCCAGATTCCGATATTGGGCTTTCCCACCTTTCGCGGCGCCAAGTTTGAGTTAAAGGCCAATACGGCAGGGCGGCAACGAGGCTTGACCTCGATAAGGCCTCTTGATGCCAACTCCTTGATCGCAGCTCGAATCACGCCCCGACTGGCTCCGAAGTCAGCAGCCAACTCCCTTTCACTGGGCAGGTGGCGACCGGCAGGCAGCAGGCCGTGCTCAATCTGCTCCACCATCTTCGCGGCGATTGCGGCGATCAACGGCGAATCCACCTGGAACTCCGCCCTTCTTTGCCCGCCCGGTTTGTGATCCATAACGTCCCGAAACCCAACGTGTGGAATATATCACGCTGCCGGGCCAAAATAGACCAAAAGATATCAAACCTTCAGTATTGCTACGTACTTGTCCGTTTTGGCTCTTTTGGTTCTGATTTTGGGCTCAAAGGCAAGATGTTCCGCATGCACGGATTTGCCGCAGTTTGCAGGCCGAAGCTCTGATGGGAGCTAGGTGTGAAAGTGAGAGGGACCAGCCAAGCCAGGTCTCATTCAATCCGTCGGTGGGGATCGTAGGGAGACCAAGTCGGAGGGACAATCGAATAGAACCGGACCGACTTGGGAGGGATGGTGGGCTTCAAAATGCCGTCGACGGCAAGGAGCGAGTCGCCGGATAGAGCGTCGCGGTAGGTGGCATAGCTCATCGCCCGGCCAATGCGGGTTCCAAAAGATTCGGTTACCGGGTGGTCGGTCGGGTTCGCCACAACGACGACGGCTTGCTTGAGCTTGTTCGTATATCGAATGTACGCCACCAGTTCATTCGTGCGGAGTACTCTGAATTCGCCCACCCTTAGAGCCGGCATGCGCCTACGCAGCGATGTCAGCGTCTTTATCCAGCGATAGTCCTCGTTACGGCTATTCACAAGGTCCCATCGCATCGGCGCCCGGCACGCAATCTCGTTCGCGCCCCTCATCCCAAGCTCAGTGCCATAGTATAGGACCGGTGAACCGGGCAGTGAAAACTGCAGTGCCTCCACGAGTTTGCGAGAGGCGAGGTCCGGAACCTGGTCCGCGAGCCGAACCGTGTCGCCATTGTCGGTTAACAACCACGACTTCAGCAGGTGCTCGTATGAGGCATCGGCAACCATATCCTCGTACATCTGACCGACTTCCCGGCCGGAAATCTTGCCGTCCACCATTTGCTTGGCCAGAGTGAGAGCATAGAAGTTGAAGGCTCCGTCCACCGCCGGAAACCAATCGGACGGGTACCCGCGGATCTCACCGACTACCGTCGATTGCGGCTTCTCCCGATGGGCAGATCGAGTCAATTCGTCTAGATACTTCGGACCGATCTCGTAAGCGACATCCAAGCGCCAGCCATCCGCCCCTTGGTCGAGCCAGTATCTCACGACCGAACGCTTGCCGTTCCACAAGTAGTTCCGCACCGCCGGGTTCTCTAGGTTCCATGAGGGGAGACTGGGCACTCCGGCAAAGGACAGATAGCCGTTCGGGTACTTTTTGTCGAACGTAAACCAGTTGCGGTGCTGTCCGCCCTTCTGCGCTTGCTGAAACGGCTCAAATCGTTTTCCCACGTGGTTGAACACGCCGTCCAAAACGACCTTCATGTTCCGTTTGTGGCAGTCTTGAAACAGCCCGATGAGGTCCTGCTTCGAGCCGAACTCCGGCGCGACGCGGAAATAGTCGGATGTATCGTACTTGTGGCTCGAGAAAGCTTCAAAGACGGGGCGGAGGTACAAGGTGTCGACGCCCAGATCCCGAATATAGTCGAGTTTGGTTCGCACGCCTCGAATGTCGCCGCCCCAAAAGGCAAGTTCATGCGACCAATATCCGGCGGCCTTGTCGAAGGTAAGCACGGCGGGAGGTTCCGACCACTTATGGAAGGAACGGGGCGGCGCGAATCGCTTTGCCGCGTGCGCTGGATTCGATGGGGGCACGAATCGATCGATCCAGAGCTCATACACAACCTGACCGACCGTCGGGTCCTTCATCCGTCGATCGAACTGATCGCCAAACGCGGGATCAATGGACAACCCCGCCAGCCCAAGACAAGCGACCAAGACGCGCAGCGTACGATTCAAAGCCTGGGATGTAAGCATCTGACGTCCTATCTTATCCACCAACGGCATGCGTCGCGAGCACGCCGCCAATATCTGAAACGACGGCCCCGCGATAGTGCCCTCCAGCGTACGCCATCGTACGGGCGACGGCGTCGGGCAAGTCGCGATCGACGATCGTCTCACTCCGTCCTAACCCAAGGCGTTCCGATCGGAAGCACACCGCCCAGAATCCTGCTTTTCATAGCATCGAAACCTGTAGTTTGAGATTACATCGATTGGTACAGAAACCGCTGATGGAGCACATCTCCCGGCAGTCGTGCCTTGGGTAGCCGGGTCGATATCCCGATGTTCACGTCGCCGCAGACTGTTCGTTTCGTCTCAAGTAGACTCGCTGCATGGTCGGGTGCCTGCTTGCGTCCTTGTTGTTCAGTTCTGCTTACCGTGTCACCGTCGAGTGCAACGATCTTCTGTTCGACAGCAAAGTCCTCATCGGCAACCCTCTGAAGGATCCGACGAGGCGGCACATCGCGGTTTTTAGGCCATCGGGCACCCGAGGAAAGCAGTTGCCGTTGATCGTCTATCTGCCCGGATTTGGCGGTTCAAGCGAGGACGCCCTTACCAACAAGGGGATGTGGCAAGGGGTTGTCAGCGGCTTGCACGATGCTGGGTGCGACGTCGTTTTCGCCGTAGTCGACGGGCGGAATCGTTACGTGTGCAGTCAATACGTGAACAGCGGCGGATCCGGCCGATACCTCGACTATATCTGCGACGAACTGGCCCCGTACCTCGAAAAGGCAGAGACGTGCGGGAGAGGATTCCGCGACCGGTTAGTTGTCGGACACTCGTCGGGTGGATTCGGTGCGCTTCGGCTAGGAATGGCGAGACAAAGATTGTTCGGCGGTGTGGTGGCGCTGAGTCCGGACTCCTACTTCGACGTAACGCACAAACCGTTCACCGTGGATGCGGCGGTTGTGAATGTCGGGTTGGCCAAGATCCAGGCCGTCTCAGCGCCCGGGTTTGCGCCGATCGAGCCGCTTGGCGGAGATGTGGGGTACGCGCTGGCGCTATGCGCCGACTACGCCGGAAACAAGGACGGGACGTTCAATTGGCTATACGACGCCCAAGGCCACTATCGGCCCGAAGTTTACGAGCAGTGGCGCAACAACGACCCCGCTGTTTTGGCCGAACGCTCTGCCCACCCATTCGCCAAGGATCAGCGTGTCTACCTCGAGGGCGCCGCCCAAGACGACTTCAAAGCCAACATCGGCGCCCAAAAGGTAGCCGACGGATTGAAGGGCAAGGGCGTTACGTTCACAACTTACTTCCCGCCTGGCCACCACTCCGATCACCTCGCTGAGCGCATTGTTCGAGGCATCTCCTGGGTCCTTGGCGCGCCGATTAAGGAGGTTGCGGGCGAATAGCAATAGACGAGCAAGGCTGCGCCAATGACTTGCATGCGGCGCCAGATGCTTACGTCGCCATAATTGGTTTGTGACGAACTCCTTGCTTGCCGCCGGAGCCTTATTGTTGGGCTTCGCGATCTTCGACCATGCTTCGAGTCAACCTTCCGCCCGAGGGCCGAAGCAATGGGACTGGGTCGGCATTATCGGGACGGGGCAGAGTCTGTCGGTTGGGGCTCGCGCGTGGCCGGCCTTGTCGACCAGCCAACCGTTTGGCAACCTCAGGCTTTACACCGGGGATCTGGCATTTCCGATCCTGGCCGACGACCCGAAACTGAAGATGGTCCCCCTCGTTGAGCCGGCGGGAAGGCAAGCGCCCAACTATCCGAGCAGTTGGCCGGAGAACATCGACGGCGAGACCCCTCATACGGCGGCGGCAAATGAAATCAGCGCTTTGGCGGTGCAGCGCAAGCTGCCCCCGATCGTGACCGTTCATAGCGTGGTCGGCGAAGACGGCCAGGGGATCGTCTACTTGAAGAAGGGCGCTATCCACCATGGAATCAACGGCCGGTCCTTCGAGGGTGCGATGATCGAGACGACCGCGATCACCCGCCTCGCTAAGGCGGCGGGCAAGACATACGGCATTGGCGCGATCTTTGTGACCCACGGCGAGTCCGACTGCGGCAACCCCAAGTACGGCGAGGAGTTGATGCAACTCGCGCTGGACTACGATCGCGATATCAAGCTGATCACCGGCCAGACGCGCGACGTGCTGATGATCGCCTCCCAACAGAACTCCGTGATGGACGATGCGCCGTCGACGACCACCCAATGGGAGTTGGGGGTCCGCTACGCGGACCGGTTCGTCTGCTCAGGCCCGAAGTATCAGTATCCGTACGTCGCCGATGCCGTCCACTTGACGGCAGTTGGCTATCAAGAGCTTGGCGAAAAGTACGGACAAGTGTTCTTCGAGCGGAGCATCCTGGGCCGTCCGTGGAAGCCGCTCGAACCGGTGGCAATACGCCGACTAGGCAAGTCCATCCAAGTGGAATTTCACGTGCCGGTCGGAAAGCTGCAGTGGGCTGGGGAAATGGGAACGCCCCACGCGCAGATCGCGGAATGGGCAGCCGGCAAGGGGTTCGAACTGCGAGACAAGGTCGGCGCCAAACTCGCAATCGCTTCGGTCGAGATCGCACGAAACGGACGAAGCGTGACCATCGAAGGAGCAAGCGAGGTGCCCGAAGGCGCCGTCCTCAGCTACGCAATGATCGCCGATTCCGCAAGCCGCCAAACGCCGAACCCCGGCACAAAGCGATGGGGCCTACTTAGGGACTCCGACCCCTTCGTCGGCTACACGACCCACATTCCCCAACCGAACTACTGCGTCGCGTTCAAGTTGCCCATCGATCCCCAACCTGCCAAGGGCTAACCTCGGTCAGGCAGGGACGGCGTGGGGACTCAGGTCACCTTGACAAATGGGCGAGAAGGATCGACCTCGCCTACGATCCAGCCTTCCAGTACCATCGTTTCCAAAGCTTCGATCGCCAAGAGCGATGCCTCGGTCGGCTCGATATGGTCCTGCGTGATCATCGCGTTCACACAGTCCTCCAACACTTTAATGCTGTCGCTGTTGCGCCTAAGAGCATTGATCGCGTGCTTGAATGAGTCGATGAGAGGGAGGATCTTCAGATCCCTCCTCAAGCAAGGTATCGGAAGCACGCGTCCGTTTAGGTATCGAACGAACTTGCCATCGCGAGCGCCCTCGCGATCCAAGCGCCAACGATTCGTTTTCGTGATTTCCCACTCAGGCATGGAACCGCCCAGGTGGACGGCAACCAATTTCAAGCCCGAAACCCGGTAAGTCAAGGCTGCCGCAATGCCTGGCTCGTCAAGGGTGAACCCTCCAGTGGCGAGCCACTGAAACGCGGAGGCAGGATCGAGCGACAGACCGGCTGACTCTGCGATCTCCTGGCAATACTCCTTGAGATCCGTGAACTGGCCGTTCGACGAGTACCAGAAATCAGCGAATTGCATATGATGGCGGATCTGAGTGCGGTGCCCCTCCTCGTATTCGTGCTTGAGCCAATCGGGATCGACGATCCCGCGATTCAATTCGAGGATCGTGAAGGCGACCTTGCGCGCGCTCGTATGGGCAAGGGTCATCCCTGCCGACAGAATGGGATCGGCAAAGCCGCAACTGTCTCCGGCAAGGAACCAATTGTCGCCGGCAAGACGGTCGGATAGGAAGTTCCAGTCCTTGGTGGCAAACACATCAGACTCGGGCTTGGCGTTTTCCAGCAGAGTCTTGATCAGAGGCTCTGTCGTGATCGCCTCATGGAAGAGTTCCTCAACCGACTTACCACTCGCCTTGTAGTAATCGGCGGGAAGCACCAAGCCGACTGAAGTGCGGGTCGGGGTGATCGGGATGAACCAAAGCCAGCCCCAGTCTAAGCTCATGATTTGAATGCGCGTTCCGCCGATGCCGATCGATATCGCCCAGGTCGCATCCTGAAAATACTGGTAGAAGGCGATGTTGCGGAGAGCGGTCGGAGCGTCGACCGTGACGCCCAGGGCTCGACGCAGGATGCCGATCTCACCCGAGCAGTCAACGTAATGCCGAGCCTCGATGCGACCATCATCCCCAATCTCGGCAGCCGCTTCCGCATCTTCCGTACTCACATTCAGCCCAAGGACGGTGTCCCCGTCGTAGACCACCGAACTCACCTTGGTTAGTTCGAGCACCCGGCAACCCAACTCCTTGGCATGGTCGAGGAGGATCTTGTCGTAAAGGGAGCGATCGGTTTGGAACGCGGTCTTCTTGCGCTGGTCCACAAATCGAGCGGGGCGCACCTCTTCGCGAAAGCGCTCAGCCTGAAGGAAGTCGGTATCCCAGAGGTCCTTGGTTGCTCCCCACTTGAAGGTCGCGCCGATCTTGATCGGAAAGTCGGCCTCCTCGATCTTGTCCCAGACCCCCATCTCGTCCAAAATCGCCGAAATCGCCGGCGTGTGGCTTTCGCCTACGTGGTCGCGCGGAAACTTCTCCCGCTCGATGATCGTGACATCGAGGGACGGATCGTATTTGCGGAGTAGAGAGGCTACCGTCGTTCCGGCTGGCCCCCCTCCAATAATGGCTACATCGGTATAGAGCATGTCTTTGATTCATTCGTGCACCAAGTTCCCTACTTGGCGCGCAAAAACTAGGTGACCTTTATGAATGGCCGGCTCGGAACCACCTTTCCTCGAATCCAGCCTTCGAGAATCAGCGATTCAAGACCCTCGATCGCCAACAGCGATGCTTCGCCCGGTTCGACTCCATCTTTTTCGATCATCGCGTTGACACAATCCTCAAGGATCATGATGCTGTCGGCGTTGTTCTTGAAAGCAGTGTGGATGTGCTTGAACACATCGATGAGGGGGAGGATCTTCGAACCACGTTTGAGGCAGGGTATCGGGACCACCCGCCCATTGAGATATCGGACGAATTTGCCCTCCACGGCATCCGCCAGATTCAGGCGCCAGAAGTTCGTCTTGGAGATCTCCCATTCTGGTTTGGACGCGCCTAGATGGACAGCAACCAGTTTCAGCCCCGACACCCGGTACGTAAGGGCCGCCGCTACGCCAGGCTCGTCAATTGTGAACCCGCCGGTTGCTAACCACCGAAAGGCGGATTCCGGATCCAAAGAGAGCCCCGCCGTCTCAGCGATCTCCCGACAATAATCCTTAAGGTCGGTGAACTGACCGTTCGATGAGTACCAGAAGTCGGCAAACTGCATGTGGTGACGAATTTGGGTGCGATGTCCGTCCTCGAATTCGAACTTGAGCCATGCAGGATCAAGTTCTCCACGGAAGAGCTCGAGCAGAGTGAATGCGACTTTGCGAGCCCCCGTATGGGCCAGTGTCATTCCTGCCGAGAGGATCGGATCGGCAAAGCCGCAAGCATCCCCCGCAAGAAACCAGTTCTCGCCCACCAGTCGCTTCGAAAGGAAGTTCCAGTCTTTTGTGGCCGTGATCTCCGGTTCGGGAGTGGCGTCGGCGAGCAGTCCGGCGATAAGCGGCTCCGCTGCGATGGCATCCGCATAGATCTGCTCGACGCTCTTGCCGCTTGCCTTGTAATACGAGGCAGGAAGCACCAAGCCGACGGAAGTTCGCGTGGGCGTGATTGGGATGAACCAGAGCCAGCCCCAATCGATGCTCATGATCTGGATGCGCGTTCCGCCGATCCCGAGCGAAACCGCCCATTTGGCATTCTGCCAGTACTTGTAGATCGCGATATTGCGGAGCGCGGTCGGAGCTTCGATCTCCACATCCATCGCGCGTCGAAGCAAGCCACCCTCTCCAGTGCAGTCCACGTAGTACTTGGCTTCGACGCGTCCATCTTTACCAAATGCCGCTTGGTCTTCTGCGTCCTTTGATGCAACTCTCAGACCCAGGACCCGGTCGGCGTCCCTTTCGATTGCGGAGACAGAAGTTTCCTCGAAAACCTGGCAGCCCATGGACCGGGCGTGATCGAGGAGGACCTTATCGTAGATCGACCGGTCAACCTGAAAGGCGGTCTTGCGCCGCTGATCCTCGAACCTGGCCGGGCGCGGTTCGTCGCGGAACTGCTCGTGATGGAGAAAGTCGGTGTCCCAAAACTCCTTTGTGCCGCCCCACTTGAACGTGGCGCCGATTTTGATCGGGAAGTTGGCCGCTTCGACCTTGTCCCAGACCTCCATTTCCTCGAGAATGGCGGAAATGGCCGGAAGATGGCTCTCGCCAACGTGGTCTCGAGGAAACTTCTCCCGCTCCAAAATCGTGACGCTCAAGTTCGGGTTGTATTTCCGGAGAAACGTACCGACCGTACTGCCGGCGGGGCCTCCGCCTATGATTGCTACATCCGTCTTCAACATGTGTTTCGCTCTGTTTCTAGGAAGATGCCACGATTCCTTTCCCGAACCTCAACCCAAGCTTTCCTTGGGAAGAAGTTCGCCAAACGGGCCGAGCCAAGGTTCGAACCTTCGCCACCGCTGTACCGACGATCGATAGAATGGCTGGCGAACCTGCCAAACGCTGGGAGTGACGACTGCCCGAGGGTTCTCGTGCGGACGCAGACACCGATCGTCCCACTCCAGCCCGCAAAAGTCGACGATTTGACGAATGACCGGTTCGCTGTTCGATACTAGCGCTTCGTAATCCACATCCAAGAACGCATCGGCCGGCAGAACCTTGCGCCAATGCTCCATGACCTTGAGGTACTGACGATAGGCAAACACGATGTTCTCGCGGACGTGGGCGTACTCGGTTAAGGCCCGGTTGGGTGTGGTGTAGATCGACAGGCAGGTATCGACCGGATCCCGTCGCGTGTGAATGATTTTGGCGTTCGGAAATGCCAGATGGATGATCCCGAGTCCGGCATAGTTCACGGGCATCTTGTCGACGATCCGCTCGGCTCCGGGAGCGATCGTTTGGAGCAGTGCCAGGTATCGTTCGGCGCTCGACCGCAACCCATCTCCGTTCAGTTCGTGACGAGGTTCGTTCATCGCCTCGCGCCAGTTGTCCAACCAGAACACCTGTTCGCCCGCTGCCGCAACCCTTGAATGACACGAGAGGATCTGCTCAACCAAGGTCGTTCCAGATCGCATCATGCCCACCACAAAGATCGGAACATCGCTCTCCGATCCGGCGGTTCGATGTTGAGCGAGGAACTTGGCACTGAACTGCCGAATGGTCCGGTCGAACGAATCGGCATACTGACGCCTATCGAATTTCCGGTCTTTGAACTTCTGAGTCGCTTCAAGGCGGTTCGCCTCGTCAAAAGCGGCCATCGATCCTTCGTATTCGCCCAGATCCTCAAGCGCCTTTCCAATGCCGTAACGCAAGAACGTGATCTGAGCAGTCGGAAGATCGGGGTCGTCGACCAGTTCGAGCATTCGCTCAACCATCGGCCGGTCTTCTTCGACAATTCGCTTGCTATGTACGAGGGTGAAATAGGCGTAGCCCTGGCGAGGCTCTCGTTCGATCGACTTACGGAAGCTCCCGACCGCCTCATCGAGGCGTCCAAGGCTCTGAACCGCCATCCCCAACATCGCGTGGGCCTGCGCATCGGTTGACCCTTGTTCTAGCGCCACCCGGATACAAGGTTCCGCCTCTGTCGATCGGTTCTCCTCAAGTAGAATTCGCGCAAGCAACAGGTTGGCCAGATCCGACCGAGGGGCGATGTCAAGCGCATAGCGGACACAAGCTTCGGCGCCGTGGGCATTGTTCTGGGTCAGGAGAAACTGAGCGAGTTTCAGGAGGCTCTCAACGTTCTGGCGCGAGTTTCGGAGTGCTTGGAGAAGCACGGCCTGCCCTTCCTTGAGGTTCCCTCGAAGAAAGAGGCACTGGCTCAGGTTGTACTGAATTGGGATGACGTTCGGCGCCAATGAGATCGCCTTCTTGAGGTTCTCCTCCGCGTCCTTCAGCAAGCGCACGTCCATCTGGCATATGCCTAGCTGCGCGATCCCTTGCGGGTCGTTTGGACTAAGCTCAACCGCTCGTCGGGCAGCGTGGAGTGCTTCGTTTCCTTTGCCGATCTTCTTGCAGGCGTGCGCCTGCCAGAACGAGGCAAAGTACGAGTTCGGCTCGATCCCCAGCACCTCGTCGAGAACCTGGATCGCCCTGACCGGATCGCCGACCTTCGCCTCAATGACGCCGGTCAGGAGAAGGGCCTGTACATTGTATGGTTCGGCCTCCAGCACTTGGGCACACAAACGTGACGCCTCCGAAAACTGGTTCGCGGCATGGGCGGCGCTAGCTGCTTGAATGAGTTGCTGCGTCTCCAAATCTGGGCCTCAAGATACGATCATCGGCGAGATCCGAACCTTGGGATCCGATTCGTCCTTGTTCCAATCGATATTTGGCGTACGAGGAATGTCCTCGAGGCGGAGCAGAGGCTTGGTCGGGTCGTACGACCCCGTGATCCAGCCTTCTTTGAGCATCACCTCCAGCGCTTCGATGGCACTGAGCGCGACAATCGGGCCCAACGTTGCGGATACGCCCCGAAGGGCCTGAATAATCGGCCCAAGCTCCGTCTCCCGCTGGAGGATCTCAAGCGCCGTACGGAAGCCTCCCGCAATAGGAAGTTCGCTATCGCCCTTGCGCAGTTTCCGGCCAAGGCGAATTCGGCCTCCGTCGTAGAACGGCGTCTTGTCGGCAACCACGCCGTCGACGTTAAGGTCGAAAACATTGAATTTGGTCAATTCCCAGGCCGACTCTTGCTTGAAGAGCATCGACTCGATGTGCTTGACCTGTTCGAACGAGTGGCCGGCAAGTCCAGGCCCAGACGTTTCCAACGAAATGAAGCCTCCCGTCCCCAACCACTGCCATGCCGATTTGGCGTCAACGTTGAAGCCGGCATCCTTCGCAATCTCCGAGGTGTATTCGATCAAGTCCGAGAAGTGACCGTTTCCCGAATACCAGTAGTTCGCGAACCGGATGTGCTGGAAGATCCGCTGCTTTTGGCGATGCTCGAATACCTCTTTCATCCAGGATGCATCGATCTCGGCCCGTTCCAATTCCATGATCGTGTAAGCGCATTCCCTTGCGCCCACCATCGTCATCGTGATTCCCGCAGAAAGGATCGGATCAGCGAACCCTGCTGCCTCACCTACGAGGAACCAGTTCGATCCGGCCATCCTCTCCGCATAGAAGGACCAGTCTTTCGTCGCTTGTACGTCCGCGACGCGAGTGGCATTGACAATCAGACTCGCGATGCGCGGCTGAGTCCTCACCGCTTCCATGTAGAGTTCTTCCGGCCGCTTGCCCGATTTCTTGTAGAAGTCGGCAGGGCAGACAAAGCCGATCGACGTGCGCGTCGGGGAGATCGGAATGAACCAGATCCAACCATAGCCAAGCGACATGATCTGAATGCGGGTCGCGCTCGTCCCAATGCTGACGGCCCAGTCGGCATCGTCCCAATGCGACCAGATCGCGATGTTTCGTAGGGTTGGCGGTTCGTCGACGGATATGCCCAATGCCTTGCGCATGATTCCCGCGTTGCCCGATGCGTCGACATAGTGCTTCGCGGTGATCTGGTCGCCGTTGGCGAGCCCAAAGCTTGCGACGTAGTCGCCTTCGAGGAGGATCTTCTCCACCGGAGCGCCTTCGAACACCTCACACCCAAGCGATTTGGAGTGATCGAGGAGGATCTTGTCGAAAGTTGCGCGATCGACCTGGAAGGTGCTGCTCATCCGCCAACCGTCGTACTTTCCTGGCCGAGGATCGTCCTCCTTGATCATCGCCGTCTCCAGCAGATTGAAGTCCCACAGATCGTCGGTGGAACCCCACCGGTAGGTAGCGCCGATCTTGATTGGGAAATTCGCCGCTTCCACCTTGTCCCAGACGCCGATCTCATTGAGGATCGGCCCGGTAGTCGGCAGCAGGCTTTCCCCGATGTGCTCCCGGGGGAAGGTTTCTCTCTCCAGAATAGCAACCGACAAATGGGGCGCGTGGGTCTTTATCATGGACCCAAGCGTCGATCCGGCCGGGCCTCCTCCAATGATGGCAACGTCGTACAAGTCAGACATAGATGAGTTCAATTATAGGCGTAGGCCGGTGGAATGGGGGACAGACGGGGCGCGACTGAGAAGCGGGAGGGAGAGAGGGAAAGAGGGAGTCGTGGAGTCGTGGAGTGAGAGCGACGGAGCAGTGAAGGTCGTTCGACCAACACTACTCCATCACTCCACCACTCCATCCCTGTGCGCCGAGGGCGCTACTGGCCGCCGGCGGCGGGAGCA
>JARLGV010000130.1 GCA_031292555.1 Fimbriimonas sp. | reverse complement strand
GGGTCGCCGTCGTCCAAACGCGAGTAGCTATCGCGATTTGCCTGGTCGAGCGAGTTGCCTCTGCGAGGCAGCCGGTAACCATAGGTCAGTAAGATAGGCTTCGAACTGGTTGGCGATGAGACCCAATACCCTTGCTGGTGCTTCTCGTCGCTCCAGGCCCCTTCTGGGTTCCAGTGCCACACGTCGTCCCCAAGTTCGGTGCGTAAGCGGTATGTCAGAGACCGCAGCCCCATGCTCTTCATGAGTCGAGTGTTCTCGGGCGTGAGCATCCTCTCGCATTCGCCTGCAGAGTGTCCGTCGACGGCAGCGCCGAAAGCCGTGCGCGGGTCGAATGCGCGGATCACTTTCGTGCGATCCACTCGAATCGTCGCGGTTGCCGGTGGGCCGGAGGTGGAGAGGGAGAGCAAGGCTGCGGTCAAGAAAATGGTCATCGCTCGTTTACGACATTTGAGGCGATATTGGCAAGAGTGCGCAATGAATAGACGACGTCTCGTCTACAAACGCCGTCACGATCTAGTTTGGCCCGCCATGCCTGAAACGAAGCGAAAATAGAACTGGAGGTCAGGAAGGGCAGCCAAGGATGCTCGATTTGCTCCTGGGCTGCAAGCATCTCGTGCTTCGACCTTACGGATGATCCTGCTGCAGCATCAGGGCTTCCTGCCTCGAATAAAGGCGCCCATAATCCGACCATCCAGGCGATGCCGCTCTTCAACAGGCAGGGCCGAAACAGCTGGAGTGGAGCAGCATGAGCCTTCTAGATCGGCGAAAGTGTATTTCCGAGTCGGTTCGATTGACACATCCACGAAACCGGCGTTCGTTAGGCGTCCGATATAGTCGACGCGTTCCAATGCCCCCGCCACGCAACCGACATACGCTTCCATGTCCTTCCGTACCGAATCGGGAATCTCGCCTTCGATCACCACGTCCGAAACCGCGAACCGTCCGCCGGAACGAAGCACTCGAAACGCCTCGCGAAGCACCGCGACCTTGTCGGCGGAAAGGTTGATGACGCAGTTGCTGATCACCACGTCCACCGAGGCATCCGGCAAAGGAACTTCTTCGATGTGCCCTTTCAAGAAACGCACGTTCTCGGCTCCCGCTTCGACTCGGTTCCGCTCCGCAAGGGCCAGCATCTCGTCCGTCATGTCCAATCCGTAGGCAAATCCCTCCGGTCCCACCCGGCGTGCAGAAAGGAGAACGTCGATCCCACCTCCGCTGCCAAGATCCAAAACGTGTTCTCCGGGCGCCAACTCGGCGAGTGCGGTGGGATTGCCGCAGCCGAGAGAGGCAAGAAGGGCGGCTTCCGGTATCTCCCCCGCCTCAGCTTTCGAATACAGGTCGCTCGATATCGGATCGAACGAATCTCCGCAGCAGTCGCCCTTCGATTGGCAACAGGATGCGTGCCCCTTTCCTTGGAGTACCGCGAGGGCAGCACCGCCATAGCGCTGCTTGACCATCTCTCGCACGTCGTCTCGATTCGTGAAATCGCTCATTTACTTCTATCTCCCTATGCACAGCAATCGTCGGTTTGCGTTAGGTATTCGGCCAGACTTGCCAGCGACTGCCGGTCGATCCCGCAGATCATGTGCTTGCCGCGACGCTCCATCGTGATCAGCCTGGCGTTGCGTAGTTCCTTGAGGTGAAAGCTCAGCGAGGACGGTATCTTCTCCGTTCCCAAGACCGAGCAGCACACCTCACCGACGGTCGGCCCTTGCACGGGCCGAACCTCGCCTTCGTCGCCCACCGCGACCGGGCAGCAGCACGAACGGAGAAACTCGAAGATCCTCAATCGGGTCGGGTCCCCGAGGGCCTTGAACATTTCCGCTCTTTCGCTATGATCCACGGATCAATAATACACGATAATTCGAGAAATATAGAACTGTCGAAATTAAATTCGTCAGATCAGGCATACCCGCACCGAACACGCTTAGTGCTCGATCGCCCCTAGGTCGGCTGGAATGATCTTTGGCCGTGGCTTCCCGTTGAAATCCACCGCCGGAAAACTCCCTGGAATCGCCTTGCCGATCGCCGGGCTCTTTGGCATCAGGCGAAAATCGGGCATCCCTTGACCCAGCACCGCATGCTTAAACATGGGATCGACGCCAAGGATGTTGCCATCGACGATGCCCGGGAACACCTTGTCGTAACCGAAAAGCATGTTGTTGGAATAGCGGATGTTGTTGGCCTGCCAGTTGTCGCGGAACTCCTGCTTCGGCCGAGCAAGGACGATGTTGTTATCGAACACGCAATCGTCGCTGTTGACGGCGCGCAGGTCGGAGGGTGGGCCCATGCTCTCGGATTCCGGCGTGCGTTCGTTCCACGCACATGTGTTGTTTCGAATGAGCACGTTCCGGGCATGGAACACTTGGATGCCTCGGCCGCCGTTGTTCCAGCAGAGGTTGTTCTCGATGAGAATCGCACCCTTGCCGTTCATGCCGTCGATGATGATCCCGTTCCCGTCGGTCAGCTTATGATCGGTCAACGGCGTCGGCCCCTTGTTCTCGTTCTCCCACGAGCGATTGCCTCGGATCACGTTGTGGAATCCGGGCGCCTCGTCGAAGTCCACTCCTTCCCACAGCGAGATCCCGCTGCAGTTGTATATCGAGAAGAAGGAGTTCCGGCAAGCGTCATTCCCCTCGACCGTTAGGTAGTCGCTGAAGGCGGTGCTGATTCCGCCCCCGCCGCAGTCGTGAACGACGTTGTTGCGCACCAAGATGTGGTGGGACCGTTCGATGTTGATGCCGTTCCCCTCGTTCCGCTGGAAGTTGGGGTCGGTCTGGCCCTGCACCATCTCCGTCGTAACGTCAAAGCCCGAAACTTCGATGTAGGCCACATCGGTCAACCGCAAGGTGCCCCACGTTGGCGACGTGACGTGCGGCCGGCATTTGGGATAGGCCTTCACGCGAATCCAGGCGTCCGGCGCGCCTGAGTTTCGAAACTGAACGCCGGCTTGTTGTGGAACCGCTTCCTCGTGATACATGCCGTCCTTGACCAGAACCGTGTCGCCGGCGATCGCGAGATCGACCGCATGTTGAATCGTCTTGAACGGTTTTGCGGCAGTTCCCGGATTGCTGTCGCGACCGGTTGTCGCGGCCACCACGTATGTTTTGTCGGATCTCTTGGTTGGAGCGGTCTGCGTCTTGGCAAACACCACCTTCGGGTCCTTCGAAGGCTCCTGTCCCATCGCGACGGCGCTGAATGCCAGCACCGCCAACACAAGTGGCCCGGCGCCATGCCGGGTAAATGTCTGCCAGTCGGTCTTCATGCTCATTTCGATACCTTTGCGTTTACTTTGCCGGTCCGCCGAACTTTGCGATCGCCGCCTCTTTGAACGCCTCGTACGCCTTCTCGCCGTTGTTGGCGAACCCGGCGTGCTGCACCATCCAGATCAGTACGAGGCCCCTGTTAGGGTCGATCTCCAGGTTGGTAGCGTAGGCTCCGCCGTGACCGAAGGCGCCTCCGAAGGTCCCCCAGCAAAGCCCGTAGCTGTCGGGGATATTCGCGGAAGTTTGCTTGCGCGTCATCTCCTGAACCGCGGCTTCAGAGACATAGCGCCTCCCGTCGAGCATGCCACGATTGAGCATCATCCTCCCGAATTTGGCCAAGTCGCTTGCCGTCGAGAACAGGCCGCCGGCCGGGAACGGATGCCGTCCCGGATCGTCGAGAGGATACTTGAGTTGGGTGATCGTCGTCTCAACCAGATTCGTTTTGGCATCGTTCGGCTTGTACGACTTCGCCAACCGTGC
Organism: Fimbriimonas sp.; assembly: GCA_031292555.1. Classification (GTDB taxonomy): domain Bacteria; phylum Armatimonadota; class Fimbriimonadia; order Fimbriimonadales; family Fimbriimonadaceae; genus Fimbriimonas. The sequence continues at coordinate 113,857 of JARLGV010000130.1, read as the reverse complement.
AATCTGCCTCGCGGTTGGGCGGAACGTTGTGTTCTTCATGCCGAGAGGTTTGAACAGCCTTTCGGATAGGAACTGCTCGTACGGCATTCCGCTGACGACCTCGATAATACGCCCGGCGGTGTTGACGCCGGCGTTGGAATACTGATACCGGGTTCCCGGTTCGGATTCCATCGGCGTGAGCGTGTAGCTTCGCACCGAATCGCGCAACGGGAGCACGTCGAGGGTGGGCTGTTCCATTGCCGACATGAACGGCATCCCGCTCGTGTGGCTTAGGATTTCCCGGATCGTGATCGGGTGCTGAGGTCGCCTCAATTCAAGACGGTCGCCGATCTGATCGGCTTTCACCCACATGTTATAGAACTCAGGCAGATACTTCGCGACCGGGTCGTCCAAATGGATCTTGCCCTCGTCGACCAACATCATAAGCGCAGTTGCAGTGATCGGCTTCGTCTCGGATGCGATCCAGAAGAGGTCGTCGGGCCGCATCGGAACGTTGGCCGCGATATCGGCGAATCCAACCGTGCGTATGGCGAGAGTCCGGTCCTTTCCCGCCACTAACATGACCGCTCCTGCCAGCGAGTGGCTCTCGACGAACGGCTGAACCCTCGTTACAAATGCGTCGGCACGCCCGTCCTCATCCTTTGCCATAGCCGAAGCATACGCCATGATCAATACCAAAGACAGGGCCACAAGCTTGACGAAACTCCAAGGTTTCACTGCCTCATTGTGTCTCGCCGGCGACCGGTAATCCCCGTTCCTGCCCAACTACACTGCAACGGTTCCACAACCTGGCAGTACAATAGAGTAGGCATGCACCTCGACCCTTTGAAACCCCGTACTACGGTGGATGCCAAGACCGCTGAGGAGGCCTTGGCCCTCGCGATTCGTCTGCAGCAGGAGAAGGGCGAGAGAGTTCCCTTGGAGGAGCTTCAGCGCACCGCCGACGAGGCGGGAATCGATCGGGTCTATCTCGAAAGTGCTCTTCACCAGGTTACGCAAGCCCAGCAGACTCCCGCGTTGGAGCAAGAGGAACAGGAGTCATTCCCGAGGCGCGCGCGCATCAGGGCAATGATGATGGCGACCTTCATCGCTGTGATGATGGTGTCGCTCATTGGCCAGGGGCACCATGCGCCGGTCTTTCCGTTCTTTGTGTCGGCATTTGTCGCCGCTCTCGTGGTCTTTAGGCTCAAAACTTCGCGAACACGAGGGGGTCGGCGTCGACGTTTCCGAGAGTGGTAATCGCCTGCTCAGGTTCGAGTAGCATCTAGCTATGATCGAATATCGAACCTTGACTCGGGACGAATACCCGACTGCCGTACGCTTGTGGGTGGACGTCTTCGGAATTGAGTCGCCCTTTTTTGAGACGCTTCTCGAAGGCGATGCGCCGGACGGCGTCTCTGTCGGAGCGTTCGAGGATGGCAAGCTCGTCTCTTCGGTTCATGTGTTCGTTCGGTGGTTCCGAAACCGCGACGGCGTGCCCCTGAAGGTCGGTTCGATCGGAAGCGTCAGCACGTTGCCGGACGCGAGAGCGAAGGGCCACTCTTCAAAGCTCTTGCAGATGGCGATCAACGAGATGGAGGCGATGAACTGCATCTGGAGCTATCTTGGAACGGGCGTCAACGATCACTACGCCAAGCAGGGCTGGCGCACCGTTAGCACCGCCTTCTTCCGTGGGCTCTTGCGGCCCACGGCTACGGCGGAGTACCTTGCTCCCGCCGAGGTCAACGAGAAGCTCCTCGACGAGATGGCCGAGGTGTACCGTGCCTCCTCGCAAAAGGTTCCGATGACGAATGCGCGGTCGCGAGCGATGTGGCAGTCGGCGGTTCGCTACCGGGTCACCGGCGCGGCTGACGAAGTCTATACGGCCTACGATGGCGCCTCGATGACGTCCTACTTGGTGACGAGAAAGGCGGACGACCGAGTCGAACTGGTTGAAGGAGCCTATCGGCAGGGCCACGAGGCGGAGTACCAAGCGCTTGTTGCGGGCCGGTTGGCCCTCGCTGCATCGCTTGGCGTGAAGTGGGCCATCTGCCTGCTGCCCAAGGAGAGCGTCGGCTTTGCTCCCTTCGCAGAGGCTTGCCAGAACGTGATCGTGGGCGAGGATCGGGCCTGGATGGTTCGCCCGATCGGCGATCAGATCTCCTTGCCGGATCTCGTCGCGATCCTGGCGGATCCCCGGGGCCGCCGAAGCGAGCTGGATAACTTCTAGGTATCGTCATTCCGTGTCCAACAAGATGAGCGGGAACCCCTTCCTGCCCGGATGGTATGCGGATCCCGAGCTGCACGCGTTTCAGAATCGCTACTATCTGTATCCGACTTACTCGGCGCCCTACGAGGAGCAGACCTTATTCGAGGTTTGGTCCTCCGGCGACTTTACCGAGTGGCAAAGGGACGGTATCGGACTTCGAACGAATCGTTCTGCGACCTCGCTGAGCATGACCGGTTACCCCAACAGCCTCACGCGCTCAAGCGCCTCGTCGAAGATAGGGTTGCCCCAGATCTCGCGCGAAGTGGGCACGTTGTCTTTGCCGTAGAACGCCTGAAGCTTTCGGACCAATGCCATGTCGCTTCGCGCCTGACGCCTCACCTTCTCCGGATTCGGCAGGCTGGAGAAGCTCACGCCCTGTTCGTGCCGGACAAATATGTCTTGCGCTGTAGCTTATGTGATTTGGGACATCCGGAGGTCCCAGAGCATAGAGACCCTGGCTGTCCTAACGTTGTTGCCAACTGGGCAGTTCTTTATGTCGATCGTGATTACTTCGCGCCTTAAGAGTCGGTTCGGGACTATGTGGAAGGCGGACGTTTGTGACATTTAGTGCCAGATGGGTATACGGTGGCCGAGTCCGAAGTGCCTCACCATAACCAAAGTGAGTAGATTACGAGGGAAGTGTGGTTACAACCATTGTGAGGGAAGTTGCCTAAGCCTTAGCTAGAATCACGTCGCCGCCTACCCTCTGAAATAGAAACGGGCCGAGCCCAATTGGGCTCGGCCCGTCTTCCGCGGATTCTAGCCGCCGTGGAGCATGCGCGGGATACTCTGGAAGAGCCACTCGACCCACACGAAGTACATGCGGTCGATGAACAGCGCGAAGCGAGTCATGATCGTCGTTCCGAAGATTGCCCCGAATCCGACCATAAGGAGGATCCTTCCTGAGGTCGACATCCGCATCAGGAACTTGGCCTTGTACTCGGTGCAGAAGATGAAGTAGCTCAATGCGCAAAGCAGGGTCACGATGAACACCACGTTATTGATCGCTTGCGAGAAGTAAACGTGGTTGTTGATCGTGCTTACCGCGTCAGGCGGCAGGCCCGCCTTCGGCGGGACGGTCAGCCGATCCCAAGTGGTCGGGATGACTGGCTTGATCGAGTTTTCGATCTGGCCTCCATATTGGCTGAACCAGAACTGAAACGTCTGTCCGGCGGCGATACCGATGAGGATGCCGATCGGAATTCGGCTCATCCAGTTGTGCTTCCGGCTGAAGATCGTATACGCCATGGCGGCCAACGGAATCATGAGCACCCAAGCCCAGTGACCGTTTTGGTTCCATTCGGTCGGCTTATCCCCGGTCTTGCCGACCATTGGACTCCACCACATGTCGTATAGCGTGTTCTTCCAGAGGAGCGTAACGGAAAGGCCGGCTGCCAGGCCCAGGAACATGTGCTCCAGGAAACGGTAGATCTTCGTTTCCTTGTAGAGGATCGTATAGATACCGAGGGTCACAAGGGCGCCGGCAGTTACCTTGATAAAATTATAGGTGGGATCGTCGAACGTCATTGCCATCAGTTCTTCCTCTTTCGTTCAAGGTACATTCCGACGTTTCCGACCACGATGGTGAGCATCAGTAGGGAGATCGCGCAACAGAATGCGAAGTAGTAGCTGTTACCGCGTGAGAGATTAATCTCACCCGGGAACGGGGCGGCGATTGGCGGACCCTCTGCTTTCCCTCCGGCGACCCCTTGAGAGTCGATGCCGTTCTGCATCAGGTTCTCCATCTCGACCGCGCCGACAAGGCCGTTGAGGAGGCCGGCAAGCTGACCGGATTTATAGTAGTTGAACTGCTCCGGGAACATGACGCCGGCGATCATCGAGATGATCGGCACTCGCTTCCCGACGCGTCCGACGATCGTCGCCATGATGTTTGTCGGCGAGATGCCGACGTACACTTTGATGTCCTCGATCTTCTTGATGTTCTGGAGTACAGGCGACTCGAATACACTCCTTTCGGCGCCGCTGGGATCCTTGGCCTTCTTGTTGCCCCATGCGTCTCGAATGTTCGCCGCGGCGGTTTGCAGCATCGTAGCGCCGTCTGGGAAGAAGCCGAGGATGACAAAGTCATCCCACTCCTTATAGGCCGGCTCCGGCGGATTCGCTTTGCTCCGCTCGAGGTTGATGTTGGCGATCATCGCCCTCGCGACCTCGATGCACTGCGGCTCGACGTATGAGTACATGACGAACTTGACCTTCTCGCGCATGCACATGCGAAGGAGGGCTTCCATCTGGCCGCCGTTCTCGCCTCGGGATGCGTTTGTCGCACCCGTGTCGATCACGATCGTGTCCCCTTCGTGAAGGTTGCGGATGAGCTTATAGGCTTCCTTTGTGTATTCCTGAGGCTGCGAGGGCACCTGAATCGAGAACAGATGCGAGAGTATCAGCGACAGAGAGACGACGCCGAATAGCGTCAGATAGAGTACATGCCGTTTGACCGACTGGAGTTTGGCGCCCAACGACATTTGTGGTTTGACTTGCGGATCGTCCATTAGCCGTTAATCCCCTTCTCGATTCCAAGCCAAAGTCTCAGTGACATCGCCAATACGCCGACCGCGAGGCCGAACTCGATGGCCCGTATGCTTGGGCTCTGCATGTTGTTCTGAACCCAGTCCTTGATGGCCCCAAGCCGGAGATTCGACATGAACTCGGCGACCGCCCCGTGGCCGGAGCCGCCAAGCATATCGACGACCTTGTCCCAGCCGACCATCACGCCGCCCATCAAGCTCAACATGATGAGGACTGCGGTTCCGAGCAGGACGGCCGATTCGATCGAGCGAAGCCGGAACGAGCGATAGGCGGCACTGTAGATGAAGAACGCGATCATGGAATACATCACCGCGTCAAGGTTCACGAACAGACCGCCGAATAAGAAGTTGTAGGCGAAGTTCACGAATCCTGGGTGGTCGGCGACCTGTTTGGCTTGGCCCGGCCCGATCGCACTGGCCCAATCCAGCAGCCCGAAGATGGCCATCAACCCCATGCAGACGATCAGCGTCAGCGAGTACATCCAGTCCGGATGCCTCTTAGCCACCCTCTCCGCGTGAATCCGCAGAAGAGAGGCGATGCCGAGGCCCAGCAACAAACCGCTAAGAACCTGGTTGAAGTTCATCACCGTCGGCAGCGAGTACTGCAGCCAGAAACTGACACCCTCGACCGCTCCCTTGGGAACTTGATCTTTCGAATAGTCCTGAGCGGTCGGCCACAGGTAGTGGAGCATGAAATACAGGCCGCCCAAGAACGTTGCGATACCGATGAGGGGTTTTCGCAGATTCTTCGGCAGATAGGAAAGTCCGAAGATAGCGGCAAAACCCAGGACGAACGCACCGATGATCTCGATCCAGAGGAGCGTCGAGCCGTTAGGCGACATCCAGAAGTTTGTTGGGGTGGGGAGTTGCGCTAGGAGGTTCATTGACTGCCTCCGGTGTCATCCTTCTCCCAAGGCTGCAGTTTGATCTTGTCACGCTTTGGAAAGACCGCCTCGGGATCGTGGGGGTGGAACAACCTGAATTCAAGGAGTTCGCTCTTCTTTTTGAGGCGCGGAGTGATGTCCTCCCTCGTCCAAATCTGCCGATCGCCCTTCTGCGACTCTTTGAATGTCTGCTGGACGAACGCCTTTTCGAAGGACGCCTGCGCGGTGAGGGCGAGGATGACGCCTGCGATGAGCATCTTGGACCAGTCCTGTCCGATCAAACTGCCCACGAGGACCGGTTCGCGGGAAAGGTAGGCGCTCGCCGCATAGAACTCGTCGCCAATGAGAACATAGTCGCACGCCGCGATGAGGAACGGGGTCTGGGTAGTGATTGTCGACGCGGCAACCTGGATCGCGCCGATCTCGTTTGCGGACTCGGCAAGGATGAGCGATTCTGCGTACCAGTCGCCCATCAGGAAGCACGCCGCGACCTTTTCGCGCATGATCGTTCCAACCACGCCGGCTGCGAACGCAAATTGCCGGTCGCTGATGAACCGCACGGACGTGGAGTCGTACTGGTCTGGGATTCCTTCGGACTGGTACACGTCCCGGATGATCTCTTGAGCAACGCTGTATAGGGCGGGATCGGCCAAGCACATGCGGATCGGCGTCCCGAACTTGGCCGCTTTTCGCGTGATGTACGCAAAGATGTTGACCGCTTGGATGCCGACTGGACCGAGGACACTGAGGCCAGGCACCATCAGGACAGGGCGTCCCATTTCTGTCGACCGCCCAACCGCCTCTTCAATGGCGTTCAATCCGGCGATGCGCCGGATGAACAAAGACTTGCCTTGTTTGGCACGGGTGATGTTGTAGAGGATAAAGGCGACGAGCACCACTACAAGGAGTATCTGCAGATACCCTGTGTCGTAATATTGCATTAAGAGAGTGCCTCCCGGCGTGGGGATTGAGGCGTTGCGCCGTCGTGCGAACGAGCGGATCTTGGTGGGCTTTCGACTGAGGTTCGACGGGACGCCGGGCGAGTTCGATCAAGTGTTTTCTGCCTTGTTCCTGTCACAAAAACAACCCCGTTGGGAGCGGATAGACCACCCATAGGATAGATTAGCACAGCCGCCAAACCCCGATTGTGCAAGTTGATTAGCAACAAGGTTTGTCACTAGGTAATCTCCACGAATCCCCATGCATTTGCGTGCTCCCACGTTCGATCTGGAGTTGTTCTGGCGCGAAAACGAACTCAGCCAAAACAAGCCGTTTCGAACCGACAAACCCCGGGCGCCGATCGAGCTCTCGGTCGACGATCATTGGCTGCTGGAGGAGATGAAGGTCCCGAGTACGGTCGAGTATTTCTCCAACGCGTCCTACCGCGCGGACGTGAATCGGCAGTGCAACGACCGGTGCGAGGAGGTGCTTGGAAAGCGCTTCTTTTCCGAGACGGTCGACTTGCCTCCGATTCTAAGGATCGAGGAGGTCATGGGCTCACGGCGCGAGATCGTGGAGGGGGGAACCCCCTGGTTGGAACCAGGGTTCTCGACGATCGACCAGGTCAGCGATCGGCTTGCCGAAATCGAAAGTTGGTCGGACGCACATCTTAGGAGCCTCATGTTCTCCACCGGCGGCCAAGTCGCCAAGGCTGGACCAGGGGCAGACGGGTCGAAGCTCGTCCGCACCGCCGGAAGCCGGGGTCTGGCGACTCAGGCCACCTCGATTCTCGGCACGATGAACACGATGTACTGGATCATCGATTACCCGACCGAAATGGGCCGTTTCTTCGCGGTTTTGGCCGACATCATCGTCCGGTACCACCGAGTCCTCGCCGCCGAGACTGGCGTTGAGCATCGCGGCTACTACTGGCTGGACGACAATTGCGCGCTCTACTCGCCAAGCCTCTACGAGGAGTTTTGCCTGCCAGGTATGAAGCGCGTTTTCGACGCATTCGCGCCGAACCCGGAAGACTATCGGTATCAGCACTCGGATTCCGAGATGCGCCATCTCCTCCCACTTCTCGCCGCGCTCGGGTTCCACGGGGTGAATTTCGGACCGACCTTGCCGGCCGAGTTGATTCGGCGCAACATGCCGGACACCCAGATCCATGGCGAGGTTGCGCCCAACACGGTGCGAAACAAGGGCCTCGAGGGTGTGGTCGCCGAGGTGAAACGCGACTTTGCCGCCGTCGGTGCCGACGGCGGCCTTTCGGTGACCACTTGCGGCTCGGTTTCGGCCGGAACGAGCCTGGAGTCTCTGCGCGGTTTCATGTGGGCGGTCGACGAATACTGTCGCTACGACTAGAGGCTGGTATGGCTACCGGGAACAACCGCGCCTTCATTCGATCATAAGGGTGGTTTGGAGCTTTGCGCTGAAGCAAGGCAGGGACATGCAACGATGCAGACGAGTTTGGCCAGTGATGGCAGTGGATTTCACTGTCCGGGAGCCTCGGCGTGAGTGAGGTCTCGGCATGGTTTGCCGGTCCGAAGGGCGAAAACGGCGATTGGTTCGGCGCGTGCATTGGCAAGATTCTCCAGGACTACTACTCGTGGCGCCGCAACTACTTTCCTGAAGACGGCCTGGTCATCGACGCGGAGAATCGCCGGGCGGGAGAGCACTTTCAGGACCGCTTCGACGACCGCCTCTTCGAACTGCTTGCCAAGCTGAAGGCCGACTTCCCGTTCCACAGCCCGCGCTACGCCGCCCATATGCTGTCGGAGCAGACCATGCCCTCGATCGCCGGCTACTTTGCCGCGATGCTCTACAACCCGAACAACGTCACATCGGAGGCTGCTCCCGTCACGGTGCGCCTGGAGATCGAGGCGGCGCAGATGATCGCGCGCATGGTCGGCTATGGCGATTCGAGTTGGGCGCATCTGACGTCCGGCGGCACGATCGCCAACCTGGAGGGGCTGTGGATGGCGAGGACGGTCAAGTACCTGCCCCTGGTCATCCGCGATATGCGTCAGGCGCTCGGCTTGCCGCCCGACAGCCCGGATTTCGGCTGCCCGCCGGACACCGCGTTTCATGCGCTGGAGGCCGTCTTCCGCGAGGCGCCGTGCGAAGAGGTCATACAAGCCTATCTGCTCGCCGAGCATAACGTCGTGGAAAAAGGCTTCTCAAGAGTCCTCGCGAGGATCAACTCGCAGCCCTACGTTTTGGCGCCGGAAACGCAGCACTACTCGATCCGGAAGGCACTCGACGTTCTGGGACTGGGCCGTCGTTCATTGATCAGTGTGCGCGTTGATCGCGACTTTCGCATGGATATCGACGACCTGCGAAGCAAGCTGGACGAGATCGATGAGCGGGGCGACCACGTGATCGCAGTCGTGCCGGTTGTTGGAACCACCGAAGAGGGAGCGATCGACCCCGTTCACAAAGTCGTGGAGTTGCGGGCGGAGAGGAGTCAGAGCTTCTGGATTCATGCCGACGCGGCTTACGGCGGCTATTTCCGAACCGTGATTCTGCCGGAACCGGGATTTCAGAAGAAAACGGTATCGACGGTGCAGGTGAAGGGACGTTCGGTCGACATCACCCACGAGCCACCGTTGGAACAATCGTATGAGGCGCTGACAGCGCTGAACGAGTGCGACTCGGTCACGATCGATCCCCACAAGCTGGGATACGTTCCCTATCCGGCGGGCGCGATCTGCTTCAAGTCGGACGTCGTCAAGCCGCTTGCCCGTCAGGACGCACCGTACATTGAGAGCGGAGTCGGCGACGTCGACGCCGAACGCGGGTCCGAGAGCGTTGGCGTCTACATTATCGAGGGCAGCAAGCCGGGCGCGGCTGCCGCTTCCGTCTGGCTGAGCCATACGCTCATTCCGCTGGACCGAAAGGGACACGGGCAGTTGATGGAACTGAGTGTCCACAGTGCATGCGAGCTTCATGCGCTGCTCGTCGAGTACCCCCAGCTTTGCGAGAACGGAGGCATCCAAGCGGTGCCGCTTTCCGCACCCGGATCCAACATCGTATGCTTCGCCTTCCGCTCGAACGAGATCCACTCTCTCGCGATGCTAAACGACTTCAACCGTCGCATCTACGACTGCTTCACCATCTCCAACCGAAGCGGCCGTCACGTGTACGATCAGCCGTTCTTTCTGAGTCGGACCACCCTTCAGCCCAACCAGTACTCGCTCCAGACGGTGTCCTCCTTCGTCGACCGCCTGGGGGTCTCGCATGACGAATATGAAGGCCAAGGCGTATTCTTGCTTCGGTCCGTTCTGATGAACCCGTGGTATGGCGAAGCCAAGCGCAGGGGCCGGTACTTCATCAGCGAGTTCGTAGAGGCCCTCTACGCCGCCGCCACCGACATCCTACGCCTGGACCGGGGCGCGCTCAACTGAATCCCCAACGCGCCCTCCCCGTTCTTCCGGAATTCAACGCGGCGAACGTAGAGATTCCGCCGCGCCCGATGGGTTTGGTCTGGAATTGCGGAGCGTTGACTTAGTGCCGTAGGCCGAACAAATAGTAGGTCAGGCACAGCACGCCCAGGAGGACCGAGCCGGGGGTTACATCCCTGTACTTGCCGCCGGCCAGCTTCATCACCGGGCTCAGAATCAGCCCGGCGGTCAGTCCGTTTGCGATGTTGTAGGTGAACACCATCATCGCAATAGTGGCGAATGCGGGGACCGATTCGGTGAAGTCGTCGAACGCGATGTGCTTGCTCGACGACAGCATCAGCAAGCCGACGATGATCAAAGCGGGGCCATAGGCGAAGCCAAGGGACTGGAGCGGCGTGACGAGCGGGATGAAGAACAGGGAGACGAGGAAGAGCAGGCCAACGACCAACGCGGCAAGGCCGGTCTTGGCGCCCTCCCGGATTCCGGTCGCGGACTCGATGAAGACGCCTGAAGTCGATGTACCGACCAGTCCGGCGAAGATGCAGGAGATCGAGTCGACCAGCATGGGGCGCTGGAGGTCGGCCGACAAATCGTACTTCGACTTCGACTGGACACTCAGGCCAACAAGGGTGCCGGTGGTGTCGAGAAGCGACATGATCAGCAGCGTCAAAATCACGGGCGCCAACGCGAGGCTCCAGATGTTGACGAGGTCGAGCTTGAACGCGATCGGACTGAGGCTGTATTGGCCGGTGAACGGCAACGCCGCCACCCTGGTTGGCGCCGGCGCCAAGCCTAAGAGCCCTCCGCATACCGACACGACGACCATCCCGATGAGAATGGCGCCGTAAACCCTGCGCTGAAGCAGGATCGCGATCAGCAAGAACCCGCCGATCGCCAGCAACACCTTGGGGTCCTCGAAGTGGCCGATCTTGAGCGGAACCGCCGGGTTGGAGAGAAAACCTGCCTTCTGATCGGCCAGCGCCGCCGGCCTCCCTTCGATGCCGCTGACGACGATGCCGGTTTCGTACAGACCGATGAAGGCGAGGAAGAGGCCGATTCCAACCGAGAAGGCGTGCTTCAAGCTGGTCGAGATCGACTTGGCCAGCCACTGCCGCGCCCCAAATAGGGTCAGCACGAGAAACAGGACGCCCGCGACAAACACGGTTCCCAGCCGCATCTGCCAGGTGATCGGAACCGCCAACGTACTCAAACCGAACGCGATGAAGGCGTTTTCCCCCATGTAGGGCGCTACCGCATACGGCCGGTTGGCGACAAACGCCATGACGATCGAGCCAAAGGCGGCGGTGAGGATGGTCGCGACGGTGCTTGCCCCCGCCGGAATGCCTGCGGCTGAAAGTATCGCCGGGTTCAGCACGATGATATAGGCCATCGTGACGAATGTGGTGATCCCGCCGATCACCTCTATCCGAGCGCTCGATCCAAGCGCCCGAAGGTTGAAGATCCGTTCCAGCATCGCGCCAAAACCTCCGCTATCCTGCCGGTTCCATTCTAGATCTTTCACCCCGCGACCGGTAAGTGCTCCTGCATCCTGCGCGAACCCTCTACAATTCATCCGGATTGCAACGCAGCGGACGCGGAGGTCTACGCGGCGGACGCAGGTGCGGGGGGCGGTATGCTCCGCGTGATTTCGAACGGCAAAAGGCTATGCCCGACTCACGCTCACGAACCTCACCATCCTCCTTGGTCGGGCTGATCGCCATTCTCGTGATGGCGGTCTTCGTCGGGTATCGAATGTTCGCCGTCGCCATCCCAGAGTGGGAGTCGGCGACGGACCTGATGCACCTGTCGAGCCGAACGGTCGCGCACATCACCCATATCGACTCGGATCAGGGGCCGGCCGGGCGCACCGTCACCTACGGCTATTCGGTCAACGGTCGCACCTACTCTGGAAAGGGGGATCATGTGAACAACCTGGATTCGGTCGATGTTCGGTACCTGCCGTCCGACCCGTCCTACTCGGCCGTGGACCCGGAGACGAACGCCCAAGCCGCGCGGTTCAGGGTCTTCTGGCTGCTGATGGGCCTCACTGCGTTGGGTGCGGTCGCGTTCGTGTTGGGCAGGGGCATGACTCCCCGAAGGAATTGATGGCCATCAAGTACTCTAACGCTCGTCGCGAGAGGCGATCTTGTTCTTATCCAGACTGAATTCGATTCTCAACTGGCAGGTGCGCGTATGCAGGCTGTTCGGCATTCCGATCTACCTGCATATCACGCTTGTATTCTTTCTGTGGCCCGCGCTGCGGAATGGGGGGAATGCGTTCGGGTACCTCGCCGAGTTTGCCGTCCTACTCGTCTTCTCCATTCTGCTGCACGAACTCGGCCACGCCCTGACTGCCAAATACTACCGGCTGACCGGACTGTCGATCACCCTGCACGGATTCGGCGGATTCGCCTCCTCCAGCGGGTGGGGCAAACCGAAACAGGACCTGCTCATCACGCTTGCCGGGCCTGCCGTTACGTTTGCCATCGGCATCGCCTGCCACCTGATCGCCAACTATGGCCTGCAATCGGAGGGCCTGTCGGATGGCGCGTTCATCCAATACGAGATCATCAAGCAACTGGCTATCATCCAGATCTTGATGGGTTGCCTCAACCTGATGCCGATCCTCCCGTTCGACGGGGGCCTCGCTCTCAAGGCGCTTCTCACGTTCCGGATGGCGCCGACGAAGGCCTTGCGAGCCGTCGCCCATCTGAGTCTGATCCTCGCTCCAATCGTTGCGATTTACGGCTATGCGAAGGACATGCCGTTCGTCTGGATCTTTGGGCTCATGGGTGTGTTCAGTTCGCTGACCACCCTACTGCAGACAGGCGGCGTACGCATGGGCGAGTTCTTCGCCGATCGTCGGGAGCGCAAGGAGGCCGAAGCGAATGCCCGCCGCCGAATGGCGAAGCAGGAGGAGTTTTTCGCCGACGTCACGGCCCGTCAAAGGGAGCGGGAAGAGAAGGAGCGGTTGAGAAAGCTGCTTGGCGAGGACTGATACCGTCCTCGCCGAAGCACCGTCACCATCCGAAGAATCGATAGGGGTCGTCCTCCTCGGCGGGCACGTCCAGATAGAAGCCGGATAGCCATCGTTGTTCTTTCTTCGATAGGTCAACCGGTCGAGCAAATCGCTCCAGTAATGGAGTGTTTGCGGATACGCCCAGGTTCGCTAGGACCCGCGTCAGTGCAAAACTCGTGTGGCGAAACACGCGCTTTGTGTTCTGTTGCGCTTGAGTGAAACTCCAAGGCACGAGTTGCATGAGGATGGCACGACCGTTATTGAGGCTGGCAAGCACCCCACCCGGTTCGACACCCGGACCGGGCGCCAGCACCGGGATCTTGCGCGGCGCCCGGTTGAACACGTCTGCATCCGCCACCCCCGCGAACGGCGACGAAAGCGGCATCGGTTCGAATGCCGATTCGATGTATTCCCTATAGGAAGCCTCCGCCGGCGTCGGCAAAATGTGGCGGAGATCGTCTCCGTCCAGCCCGATCCCGAGTAAATGTCCGTCCTCGCTGAGGTCCTTCGAGATGGCGTCCCGGTATCGGGCGAGATCGGTACCGCTGCCCGGCCCAGCGACGAGTACGTGTCTGGCGTCGATCTTGCCCGCGTAGTCGGTTACCGTGAATCCGGCGTGCTCCAATTGCGCCCTGCCAGACTGATCTCCGGCGTAGAGCAGTTCGCGTGACGGACCCGGCTTCCATGCAGATACGTACTTGATGAGATTGGCGGCCAACCGATCGGCAGCGGGGTCCGGTTCGGTTCGCCCGCACACGTCCATCTGGCAAAAGACGATCAGCCCCTGGCCCTCGCGATACTCCATGAGTGGGCTGTACTGCAGGCTGAAACCTCCGTCGACGATGGGCCGAAAATCGCCGATCGCCGGCTTCTCGATCAGCACACTGGCCACGCTTCCCCGGCAACCACATCGCCAGACGCGCGGCAGCAGCATTCCGCTCCGCACGACGGCAGGCACGCCGTTGAACTTGTCGGCGAGTACGAACGAAAGGCGGGGAGGGATCACCGTCGCGTCGCCCCGCCAGTCGCGAAGCGAGTCCGTGTCCAGCCCTGCGAGCGCCGGGTGATCCGCGATCCGCGGGAACACGTTTCGTAGCCCGTATTCCTGAATTCGGAAGCCGAATCGTTGTTCCAGCGTTTCCCCAGTCTGCTCGAACAGGATGACCTTGAGGCCCTTCGGAACCGCCGACAAATCGATCCCTGGGGAATCCGGCGTAAGGGCGTTCTTTCCGATCACAAGCAGGTCGAAGCCGGCCAGTCCCGACGCCGATTGCACTTTGCTAACGGAGTAGCCGAGGCGAGTGAGCGTCGCGAAGGTATCGCCCTTCGGGTCGTAGGCGGCAATCCTGACCTTGTCTGTCGAAGGGGTCGGAGTAGCCAGGACGTGGATCGTGAACTCGTCGTGCTGGGACTCCCGTTCCAGAAATTCGAAGTCGGCCGACAACCGATAGATTCCGGGCTTCATGTCCGCGGGCAGCGCCATCGCGATCGGGAAGCGGTCGATCTTCCCGGTCTGAAGGTCCAACCGCGCCGTGCCGGTTAGCTTGACCGGTAGGTCCAGGCTCCATGTACAGCGGCAGGTGACCGACGTCCGGCTGTTGTTGACCACGATCAGCTCTTTTGCGACCCGTTCCCCGGCCCGGAAGTTGTGCCCCTTCTCGGTGAACTCGCCCGACTTCCCGCCGATGTAGCCCAACAGCGGCCGGTTGTTGCGAAGGAGCGACTTGCCCCCCGTGGTCGGCTCCCAATCCGATTCGGCAAAGGCGGTGTCGCGTCGCTCGAACCGGCCGTCTACGTAGTCAGGACTGTATCCTGGCTTCTGTAGGCTGTTCCAGTCCGTCGTCAGTTCCACTCTGCCACGCTTGACTCCTGGCTTGAGTCGCCAGAACGTCCCGTAGGTCTCCCACGGACTAATACCAGAGACCCCCCAGGTTCGGAAGGCACGCCAGTTGTCGGTCGTGTACATCGCCCAAACCTGCTGCTGGTCTTCGAAGCCGGGGTCGGTCGACCCCATCGGATAGGGGTAGTCCCACCGATACCACTCCCGGTGCGATTCGAACATCGGCGCCTCCCACCGGAGGTTGGCCTTCTCGGCGTCGCTGACTCGGTAGGCTCGATCGCCCAGGAATTGGGCGTTCCATTCCGCCATGCAGTACTCCCATGGGACCTGCGCGCTGCCGAAGCTTCGGACTCCCTTGTACCACCCTCGGTACATCGCCCAATCCCATGAGAACGGTACGCCGAATTCGACCATGAACGCCGGCTTGATCCCGACGGTCCCCCAATGCTCGAACCAGTCGTCCAACTCCTGGATCGGCGCCCAGTTCAAGTAGAAATTCACCGTGTGCATCGTTCCGAGGCTGCCCGACGAATGGTGATACACGAGCCGGCTCGGGTCCAGACCGGCGATGATCGCCTCGGCACGCAGAGCCTTGTTCATGTTGTTGAGGGCCCAAGAGTCGCGCTTGTATTCGAAGCCGTCGATCTTGTCCGGGTTGGTGTCCTCGTTGTATCCGGTCGCGTTGTGGCTCGTAGCGTAGGCGATGACCGAAGGATGGTTGGCGGCGACCCGGGCGAAGAACGCGGCGTGGCGGGCGTAGCCGTTCGAAGCGTCGGCGTCGGGCGCCGACCAGTCGTAATCGCCAAAGTGCGGCATTGTCAAGGCGACGAGCATGCCCACATCGTCGGCCGCTCGGAGGATTTCGTCGAAGGCCAGGTAGGAACCGGGATTGCAGTCGTAGTTATGGGTGTAAACCATATTGATCCCGAAGCTTTTGAGGCGGAGGAACGACTCCTTGGCTCCTTCGTAGCTGGCCAGGCCGGCGCTAACGGCGGCATTGTCGAACGGCACGCACGACCAGAAAATTCGGCTGCGGTTTAGGACGAAGTCGCGGCCATCGATCCAAAGCTCGCGGAAGCCGAAACGTCGAGGCGTCTGCACGTCCAAGACCTTGCCCGACCGGTCCAGCAGGCTGATCTCGGCATCGTACTGGTTCTGTGGGGTGTTTAGATCCCACAGCTTCTGAGGGCTCCATGCCGCGGTGAAGCTGACCCGGCCGGAATCGGCGCCGGTGGGGACAAGGTCTCCGCTTTGAATCGTCTTGATCGTGCGGCCGTTCTCCCGAATTCTGGCCACCAGTCGGTAGTCGCGAGACGGATCGGCCCCCGCGATTTCGCCTCGAACCGTCACTGTCCACCGTTGAACCGAAGTCTCGATGCGGACGTCCGACAGACGAGTGTGGGTGGGCGCCGCACCAAGAAAGACGTCGCCGCAGAGCCCGCGCCGCTGGACGGTTGCCCTCATCTCCTTGGCGGCGTTCGTGTCGGAGTAGGAGGCGATCACCGCTTTGAGGGGCAATGCCACGACTTGCATCGTTAGCCGGTGCTTTCCTCCCGCCTTAACGTGGGACGAGACGTCCAGGTCGCCGCATGGGAAGCTGATCGAGCCGACTCGTTGACCGTCGACGAAAACGACCGCAAGCGAATTCACATAGTCGGCCGAGATCGAAATGCGCCGGCCCTTCCAGGCATCCGGAACATTGAACTCGCGTTGATACCATGCGACGGTGACTCCTCCCATGTCGAGGTTCTTCCACGCCTCGTTGCGGTAGACCGTCTGGCAGTCCTTCTGCATATAGTCGCCGATGCCTGGCCAGCATCCGGGCGTCTTGAACCATCCCCATCCGGCGGAAGGGATCGCCTCTACAGTAGACCGCGACGGCTGCCAATTCCAGAGTCCGTTCAGGCAGATTCTTTCGCGCGTGGGAGTGCTTTCACGCCATGCCCGATCGACGTCCCAGACTGCATGGACGCCGTTGGGAAGCGGCGAGACACCCTGTGCCGATGGGGGCGTTTGGTGGTGATTGGGAGAACCGAGAAGGATCGGAAGCAACGCCAGAACGACGGAAGCCGCACTCATGACCCATTCTAGGCCTATATCCTTCGCGGCCGGAGATTTGACTTTACCGGTTAAATCGATTATTGTTAAACAGCCTTGGACTGTCCTCCAGATTTCGGGGCCGATTGTGAAGGGTTCGTTGGGGGCCGGAAAGGGTGCGTTCGGACTGTTTTTGGTATTGGCCGCTTAGACGCCGAATTGCTGGATTTGTTGCAACACGGCAGGGGGATGAGCACTATAATAAGGCTATGGACCTAGACCGTTGTCCGAAATGTGGGTTGCCGTGGAGCGGTGGCGATTTCTGCGCTTCATGCAAGTTTGTGCCGATCGGGGCCGGTCTCGATAAGCTGCCCAAGAAGAAGAAGAAGAAGAACCGAAGGTATGTGGAGCCGGGTAATTCGAGGGGCTTGCTCGGGGTCATCTTCATCGGTCTGAGTGCATTCGGATGCTACAAGTACAAGCCGTGGAGCGACGATTGGGAGTTGGTCCGTGCCCTGTTCGGCCAAGGCAAGCACCATAGCCTAGTGGGAGAATGGCAGGTGACGAAGGCAATCGTGGTCAAGCAAGACAAGTCCTGGGTGGCCAATGCGAAGATTCAGAAGAGCACGGTCAAGTTCTCAGACAAAGGAAATGTGAAGATCGACCTGATCCATGACGAGTCTGAAACCGTGGCGAGCGGCCAGTACGAGCAGAAGGGCATTAGAGTTGCGATGAAGGACGTTCGAACTAGCGGAACGGGCGGCGACACGGTGCCTAGCGTCATAGAAATGAACTTGGCTTGGCAAGGCAACGACTCGGTCGTCGCAATGGACAAAGCGCAAGCGATTTATCTGAAGCGGAAGAAGAGCGGTAACTCACTGCTGAGTTTCATGCAGATTGGATTACGAAAGGATGCGAAGCCAGACGACGGCAAGATTCCCGGTGAGATGAGAGGGGTCATCGGGCAGATGAAGAGAGAGGCGTCGGAAGCGGAAGGCACTGGTTCGAGCGAAGGTAATTGAGGGGACATTCGATGTTTTTTTTGATTGAAAGGCGAAAGGGTTTCACGATAGTCGAATTGTTGGTGGTGATCGCAATCATCGCGGTTCTAGCCGCGATTCTGTTTCCCGTGTTCGCGCGCGCCAAGCAGAGCGGTTTGAGGGCGACCGCTTTGACGCAGGCCAAGCAGATCGGAACTGCGCTGACGATGTATCTCAACGAGAACAACGACAGGTATCTGCCGTCGACCAATTACGGCCTCGCCGACTCGGACCCGGCCAAGATGTGGCAGAACGACCTCATCGGATTGGTAAAAGACAAGAAGATCTTCGTGGCGCCGGGCAGCGACGGCGAATTTGCCGAGACATGGGACGATCGGGGCCAGATGTCGATCGGCTACAGCAGCGCGACTGCGCTGGACAAGCAGCAGGGCTGCTCGGACGATAAGTCCGACACCACAAACTGCATCGCCTTTCAATCGGTGGCCGAATTCGACAAGACCGAGAACACCTCGGCTGTAGGCCTGTTCGCGGTCACGCCGAACGGGCCGACCGCGAACAACTACCGAGGATACGAATTCAGCCCGTTCAACGGCACCGAAATTCCCGGCAAACCCGAGTTGAGCCCCCCGCTTGTCAGTGACAGAGATCTGGTCAAGGAGATGTCAAATCTCCCTGCCGACTTGATCAAGCCGATCTATTGCCGCTATATGAGCACTGGAAAAGATGAGGGATTCACCCCCGTCATCTTCGCCGACGGACATGCCAAGGACTATGACGCCAAGTCGATCAACGACGGCGGCACCGGTATCATCTGGCGTTTCCGCTGAGCGCGCACTGGCCCGGGCTCCTTCGCGTTTGCCGAACGCACCTTGCGCCCCGCTTGGTGCGTGTGCTTGACTGTTGGAGAGCATGAAGCCCAAGTTCATTTTGATGGCGGTGTCCATCGCCCTGGTATGCCTCGCCGCCGCAAAACCGCCGGTCAGTTTCACCGACCCGTCGCGTGTTCGCTACGACGGTCAGTGCTTTACGATCAACGGGCGTGACACCTTCATCTACAGCGGGGCCTTCCATTACTTTCGCTGTCCCAGGGAGCTTTGGGCCGACCGGTTTCGGAAGATCAAGGATGCCGGCTTCAACACCGTTGAGTCGTACATCCCGTGGAACGAACATGAGAAGGGGTTGCCCGGCGGGCTAAACGACCTCTCCAAGGCGGATCTCCGTGAGTGCCAGGAATGGCTGAAGATGGCGATCGACGACTTTGGCCTCAACGTAATCGTTCGGCCGGGTCCATATATCTGCTCTGAGTGGGATAGCGGCGGTTACCCGCAGTGGCTGATGAAGTTCCGGCCCAAGAACGCAGAGGGTGCGGCGTGGCTTCGTACCGACGATCCGACTTACCTCGACTGGTGCCGCCATTGGTATCGAGAGGTGTGTCCCGCGATCGCACCGTTCCAGATCACCCATCGACCCATCGGCAAGCCGGGCATCATTTTGTTTCAGATTGAGAACGAGTACGACTATGCGGGAGGCGCTGACTCGGTCCATATTGGTCAGTTGAAGGCGCTCGCGGACGAGGCGCACAAATCGGGTATCGACGTGCCGCTCGTCACATGTTGGACTCATCAGGTTCGTGGTAGCACCGACTCCGTTCTCAGCCAGGTGTTCGACTGCTGCAATTTCTACCCTCGGTGGGACGTCGAGGGGACGCGCGGTTCGCTCGACTACTTGCGCAGCAAGCAGCCGGGCGCGCCCCTCATGGTCATGGAGTTGCAGGGCGGCTGGTTCTCTGAGAACGGCGGCTTGCTCGCCGAAGACCAGCCGGGCATCACGGCGCCCCAAATCAATAACCTTACGCTTTACTGCATCCAGAACGGGCTGGCCGCCTTGAACTACTACATGCTGTTCGGCGGTACCAACTTCGGCGATCGGACGCCGCCCAACATCACGACCAGCTACGACTACTTTGCCCCGATCCGGGAGGACGGCGCGTTGGGCGAAAAGTACCGTGCGGTTGCGGGAATCGGCGAATTCCTCAAGGAGCACGGCGCCGAGTTGGTGCGCTCCAAACTGCTGCCCGACGAGGCCAAGCAGCCCGATCCCCAGGTGGGGTTGGCAGTACGCGAAGACGCCAAGGGCAATCGGTTCGTCTTCGTCCGGAACCGGTCGCACGAAACGGCCAAGTCGGGCGAGGCGACGATCTCAGGCATGAGCTTCCACTATGACCTTGAGCCGTTCGGCTCCAAAGTGCTGTTCGTGCCCGCCGGTACCGACGACGCGAACAAGGGGGCGTGGTACCCAAGGCCCGTCCCCGCACTACCCGTGCCGCCGACCGCGAACACGGTGCGGGTGACAACCGCTCAGCGCCGGTATGAGGATGGCGGCGACCGATGGTCGCCCGCTAAAATCGGCATGCCGTTTTCCGATCAGGGCGTATACGACGCCCGTTACACCGTCTTCTCGGCGACGTTCGATTCACCAGATGCGAACCATGCGACGCTTTGGATGAAGACTTTCGATCATCAGGACGCGGTCGTCCGGGTGAACGGCCGCCTCATCCCCGCTGGCGGAACCCGGCTTGGTGCTCAGCTCTTCACGGTGCTTGGACTTCGTCCAAGCGGTAATCAGATCCAGGTCCTGCTCGAGAACTCGGGGTTCGTGAACGGCGGTCCGATGGACGCTCCGAGGGGTATCGAGGACGTGCGGTTAGTCACGAAGCCGGTTCCTGCCAAGCTGATCCCGACTTGGTGGATCAAGAAGGTCGATTCCCGAGACGCACCCGCCGAGGTCGCTGACACTTACCTCGGTTCCGGTTTCCATGCCGTGACAATCGGCCCGGACGGGGCGCCTGAACTTGCCGGGAGTGGAGCGACCGCCGTCTACCGCACCTCGGTGTCGATCTCGAAGGCGGAGATCGACGCCGGCCAGACTGTGCTGGAGTTCGGCTGCATCGACGACGACGGTTGGATCTACGTGAACGGTCGGAAAGTCGGCGAGCATCATCGGTGGGACGTGCCGGCGGTGATCGACATCAAGCCATTTGTCCGTACGGGCGACAACACGATCGCAGTCGTCGTGCGAAACCGCGAGGGAGCAGGAGGACTGACGAAGCCGGTCACCCTGCTCGCCAACCCCGAATCGAGCGTCAAACTCGCCTGGCAGTGGACTCCTCAACTGCAGGGAGTACACGATCAGTGGTTCTGGCGCACTGAGACCGGCGACGACTGGGAGACGATCTGGATCGATGGGAACATGGAGATCCCTCGAAAGGTGACGCGGGAAACCGCGCCAACCGACGGAACGAAGTCCGGTCACCTGATGGCCTGGTACAAGATGAACTTCTCGCTTCCCGCCAAGCGAGCCGACGAAGCGACTCGCCGCCTGCTGATCAGCACGGTCGGAAACGGCTTCATCTACCTGAACGGCCACCTTCTGGGGCGCATCTGGCAACAGGGCCCGCAGCGTGAGTACTACCTACCCGAGAACTGGCTGAACTGGGACGACCGCCCGAACGACCTGACCGTTTGCCTAAGGCCCGTCAAAGGAGTCGAAGCCCTGCAAGCCGTCGAAGTAGCCGCCTACCCTGACCGGCGCAATCAATAGCCGGTCGGGAAGGAAGGCTGGTGGGCCCGGCGGGGCTCGAACCCGCGGCCAACGGCTTAAAAGGCCGATGCTCTACCACTGAGCTACAGGCCCGCCAGCAAACGAAAATGATACCATGCCCGGGCACGCCCTGAACGGTCGTCGCCTGATGGCGGCCAGCAAGGTATCGCTCCGATTTCTCAAGAGGTATTCCCGGCATGGCCGGATGGTCCATCGCGGCTATCACTCGGTGGCAGCGGGGTGGCGGCTCCAGTGGATCAGTTTGTGAAGCAGGTCGGCGAAGTCAATCGGTTTGGCGACGTAGTCGTCCATGTCTGCTTCCAGGCACCGCTCCCGATCTCCTTCGAGGGCATGTGCCGTCATTGCGATAATCGGTACCCGATCCAGCGCTCCCGCCCGTTCCCGCATTCGGATCTCAAGAGTCGCTTGGATGCCGTCCATCTCCGGCATCGAGACGTCCATGAGAACCACGTCGAAGCGGGTGGACTCGAAGGCGCGAAGAGCTTCGATGCCCGTTTCCACCACCGTGCACTCACAACCCCACTTGACCAGCCTTCCGCTGGCGACCATCGAGTTAACGAGATTGTCCTCCGCCAGGAGGACGCGTAGGCCCAGGTGCACAGACTCCGGTCTCGGCAACTCTGGCAAAGACGGGCTCGAGAGGTGCGGTTCGAGCAACCGGGTCAGAACGCTTTGAAGCAGCCGGTACCGGACCGGCTTCGCCAGCACGGTGGCAAAATCGACGCGCGACAAGGCGTCCGACTGATATCGGTTGAACATCGAAGTCAGCAAAATGGCGTGCACCGATTCGGCCGACGCGGTCTCCTTGAGATCGGCCAGCGCTTCCACTCCGTTTCTGGGCGAGCATCGCCCGCACAGACTCTCGCCCGATTCGGCGTCCGGCCGTGCGCGGTTCGACATCTCGCTGTCCAAGATTGCGAAGTCGAAACGCCGGTCCGATTCGGTAGCGATGCGAATCGCCTCTTGGTAGTCGGCCGCACGAATCGTCGTACCTCCCCAGTGCTCGATGTAGGTGGAGAGGAAGCTTGCGTTGGTGGGGTTCTCCACCGCCAGCAAGACGTTGACGCCCCGAAGCACCTCGCTCTGTCGTCCGCTTAGGCCGGACGCAGTCAGTTGCTTGGCGAACGGAATATCCAGCCAGAATCGGCTTCCCTTATCGAGTTCGCTCTCCAGGCCTATGTTCCCGCCGAGCAGAGTGACGATCTTCTTGGTGATGGTGAGGCCCAGGCCCGCTCCACCATGGCGGCGGGTCGAACTGCCGTCCACTTGCGTGAAGCTATCGAAGATCGCGGATTGGCGATCCGGCGCGATGCCGATACCGGTGTCCTGCACCTCGATCCGGATCGTCGCATGATCGGCGCCATCCTCCAAGCACTCGGCGAGAACCGTAACCTCACCGCCGCGCGTGAACTTGATCGCGTTACCGACGAGGTTCGTGACCATCTGACGGACGCGATCCTCATCGCCCACAAGCAGTTCGGGCATGCCAGGCGGAATGAAGCAGTTCAGTTCGAGCGACTCTTCCTTGACCTGGGACGCCATCAGGTCGCACACGTCCTCGATCGTGTCTCGAATGTTGAACGGGTAGGCGTCGATCTTGAGGACCCCCGCCTCGATTCTTGAGAAGTCGAGAATATCTTCGATGACCGAAAGTAGCGAGCCAGCGCTTTCCTGGATGACACGTGCGTACTCGCGTTGCTCCGGCATTAGCTCCGTCTGCATGAGCAACGAGGTCATGCCGATGACCCCATTCATGGGGGTTCGAATTTCGTGACTCATGTTGGCGAGAAATTCGCTCTTCACCTTGGTCCCCGCAACCGCTTCGTCTCGCGCGATCGTGAGGGCGGCGGCATGGGCCCGAAGCTTCTCTTCGACGTCCTTTCGACGGGCGATCTCCTGTTCGGCGGCGGCGTACAACCGGCTGTTCTGGACGACGACGGCGGCCTGCTTGGCCAGCGGCAAGATCAGCTCGAGGCGCTCTGGGGTCAGTTTGCGCCGGCTCAGCAACGTGTCAAGAGTCAGGAACCCGACGAGGTTCTCACCGGTCCGAATTGGCACTACCGCGTAGGGTACTTCGCTCGCGATGTCGCCATTCCGCAGCGTGACCGATCGGTGCGGATCGATCTGGTAGTCCTCGTCTCCGACGAGACAGCGCGAATAGGTTTGGGTGAACTCAGCAATCGGGAAGCGGACATGATGCTCGTCCCTAGGGAGCCCGTCGGAGTCGGTTCCCCAACATCCGACCGCCTCATCGCCGTCGATCAGCCACACCCCCACTCGGTCGACGGTCCCCGTCTCAAGGATCGCGTCGCGGACCATGCGAAACACTGAGTCGGGATTCTCATTTCCGGTAACGGCAACCGCGATATCCATCAGGCGTTTCTGCTGCTTCAGGGCAGTCTGCTGCTGGGCGAGTAGTCGGGCCTTTTGGATCGCCACCGCGGCTTGGTCGGCGATGGGCAGAACCGATCGAAGCATCGCGCGCGTGATCAGACGCCGGGTCAGGAGCATGTCGACCGTCACGATCGCGACCAGTTCCTTTCCTGCTCGAAGGGGGATGAAGGCGTGCGATACGTTCTCGACGATCTGCCCGTCCGGCCCCGGCGTTGGGATCGTGTCGATCGCGAACGGGCTCTCGGTGTTATCGAGCGCGATGAAGTACTTTCCCCTGGGCTCGATCGGGAAGCTGAACTCATGCTCGTCGCATAGTCGACCCAGTTCGTCGGTCCCCCAACTGCCGTAGGCGACAAAGTCGTCGACGGTCCACACGGCGGCACGGTCGACATAGCCGAACTCCATGACGGCGGCGCGCACCATCTGGAAGACCGTCTCAATGTCTTCGTTTGAGTTGATCGCAAGCGAGATCTCGGTCATCCGCCTTTGTCGCAGGGCCGCGGCGTCACGATCCTGACGGAGCTTCGCATTCTGGACCGCAAGCGCCGCCTGATCGGCAAACGGAATCAGGTTCTCGATATGCTCCCTGGTGATCGGACGGTTCGTCAGCAGGTTGTCGATGGCGAAGTACCCGATCAATTCACCGCCGGCCGCCAAGATGATCGAAGCGTGGTCCACCACGCTCTGCATTTCCTCGGGCAGATCGTCCCGAGGCTGGTCTGTCTCGTAGTGCCTGAAGTGGTAGCCGGGGCCCCCGTCGGCCATTCGCTCCCAGACGGTTCGCTCTGGCCCGTAGAACGGGATCTGAGTATCGATACTTTCTTCGAGGAAACCGTCTGGGTCGGTGCCCCAAGAGCCCCTCATCGTTTCGGTCACCGGGTCGTAAGAGAAGCCCCCTGCCCGATCGAAACCGCAATCATCGACGAGAATGTCTCGAATCGTGCGCATGATCGCGTGGAGGTCGCAGTCGCGCTTGACCGCCTCTGCGAGACGCGCGAGCCAGCGGCTCAGTTCCTTGAGCCGAGTCGCCTCGTTGCGCAGCTTCTCGTACGGCCTCACTTCGTCGCGCATAACATCATTGTCGGACGCAAATCTCCACTCATTATCCTTAACACAAAAAGATCGATGGTCCAAGTTCTGGAAGGTGAGAATCTACGTTCGAGAGTGGTTTTAGCCCGGAACCTGTATGCTCGGTGGCATGTTGGCCGCCGTTGTTAGTCTCCTGGTCCTGGCACCTCAACTCGCTGAGAGATCGATTCCCGCATTTCGCGCCTATTCCGAGCCGGATCCGGAGGGCATCTCGATCCCAGATTCTGGGTCGGTTCCGGGCTGGACGAACCCCAAGAATCACCTTGTCTGGTTCGCCAAGTTCAGGAGTCCGGGCATCGTGCAGTTGGGAGTTCGGATCCATGCGACGGTGCAAACTGCCGCCATATTCCGCCTGGAAGCCCGGGACGCACGTGGCAGAATCGCGGCCACAAAGCGCGGCATTCCGGCAAGCGGCGATCAATCGCTCGATTTCGGATCGGCACAAATCGTCAAACCTGGCTATGTGAAGTTCGACCTCTCGTCCGACCGTCCGATCTCCAACGTCGCGGTCGAGTCGCTCACCTTGAACGGAGCACCGGTTTCGGATGCGTTGATCAACGAAACACGATGGCGAAGCAGTGCCTCAGTCCACTTGCGCTGGCCGACGCCGAAGGGTGCGCCGGTCTCCTGGTTCTATAACGAGATCGTGCCTCGGACCTCTCCACTCTCGACCTACTATATGGCATGCGGTTGGGCGCGAGGCTATTTTGGCATTCAAGTCAACAGCCCGACCGAGCGTCGCGTCATCTTCTCGGTTTGGGACAGCGGTAGCGAGAAAGTGAGCCGAGACAAAGTCGACAAGGACCTTCAGGTTCAGTTGGTTGGAAAGGGGGACGGAGTTTTCACCGGGAGCTTTGGCAACGAGGGCACCGGCGGTCACTCGCACTTGGTCTATCCGTGGAAGACGGGGCAGACCCAGCGGTTCCTGGTGCGCGCACTGCCCAAGGGCAACAAGACGATCTACTCCGGCTACTACTACTTCAACGACACCAAGCGCTGGGGGCTGATTTCGTCGTGGATCGCTCCTCAGGACGGGACCTATCTGCGTTCGCTCTATAGTTTCATCGAAGATTTTTGGGGAGGCGAAGGGCAGAGGCAGCGCCTCGCCGACTATGGACCGGCATGGGTACGCACCGGAAGCGAATGGACCCAGGTGCGCGCCGGGTCATTCACTCACACCGCCCGAATGGCGAACTACCGAGAGGATTACTTCTTCAAGGTCAACGGCACCCGCGTAACCGCATCGGCAGGGGGCTATACCGATGACGGCCCAGTCGCCTATGGCGCGAAATTCGAAGGAGTCCTCGCATCGCGTCCGCCCGGCAAGGACGTCATGGAGTTCGTATCGCAGGTCGAGGCGGCCGACAAATAGCCCGCCGAGGCTAGTAGATGCCTGGGATGAACTTGTATATGGTGCGAGCCTTGTAGAGAAGGTAATCCGGATTCGAAACTGACATGAACTGGTCCTCGCGCTCGGAGCGCAGCCAGTAGACGAGGATGAAGGATCCGGCTGCAAACCACTGGGCGGGAGTGGAGAGTCCTCGGCTGAACAATAGGATGAACATCAGGGATTCCATCGTGTAGTTTGGGTGGCGCACAACGCTGTAGAAACCGGTGGTGCGAACCCCCTTGTCCGTCATCACGCCGAACATCGGACCCAGGTTCCAGATGCTCAGCGTGTAAACGACGTTCAAATAGACCTCACCCAGGAATGTGATCGTACGCAGTGCGCCGTCTGCCATCGTCGGGTCTGGACCGGCGGTAGGAGGAAGCATCTGCCACAGGACGATGCCGAAGAGCGGGCTGTAGCAGATTGCGTTCGTCAGCCAGCCGACAACCGTGAAGTCGATGTTCCGAATCCGCTTGCCCCAAAGGTAGCCGAGAAGCGAATATCCGTAGCCGAACAGGCAGGCAAAGATGCATGCGTTGTAAATGATGGTTTGGACCGTCATAAACATTGCATCCTGGGTCGCCGGGGAGGGGACGTGGGTCAGCGCATAGCCGATCGAAGCGATCGATCGTCCCGCTCCTTCGAAACTTACCGGTGGGACCAGAGGCACAACCACGGCAGGAGCATTCGGCCACGATGCAGAAATGCCAACGCTCAGGTTCTGCTGGAAGAACAGGCCCAACGTTCGTCCAAAGGCATACACGATAATCGCCTGGAACATCCACATCGTAATGTGCTCGGGCAGATCGCTCGCGGAGTGCTTGAAGACGCCGCCACGAAATGCAAGCTTTTTGGCCAGGAAACCGAACGGCGATCCTTTGAACCGAACGAGCACGATGAGATAGGCGGCGAACAGGATGCCGAATGCCGGACTCAGTCCCCGTAGAAACGACTCGGTCGAAAGAGCGGGTGGGATCTTCGCATGGACGATCTGATCGCAAAAGATCGCAACCAGATACGCAGCCGCCCGCAGGACGAATATCCCCAAGAACCAACAGGCCGGCACGCCAACAAGGGCGTGAAAGGCGAGTTTGGCCCCGACGGCTGGCCGAAACCGCTTCGCGAGGCCAGGCCCATAGCGTAAGAAGGGCGACGATTTGCACTTTGCGCGCAGGTATGTGTAGATGCCGATCAGTGCCAGGACGGAAAGAGCGTCGAGCCAGTGGACTAGCGGCGAATAGGGGACGACCACCTGGTTGACTACGACGAACTCGCTGGCCACCTTGCCGACCAAGGTCTCGGGGCGGGTATCGCGTTCCGTGGAACCGAAGATTCCTGCCAGAGACTCACGAGGGCCTGTCGAAACGATTTGCACGGTGGCAAACAACACTCGGTCCGAGAAAACGTTGACCTTGTCGCCCGGTTTGAAGCCGAGGTCCGACCCCATGTCCAGCTTGACGTACGCGCCATCCACTCCCGTGACACGCCCCACCCGGCCCATCGTCCACTTGATATCAGAATCGCGAAAGGCGAACTCAACGCGTGAGTCGGTCACTGCCGAGACTTTGATCTCGCCGATCGGTTCCTCCCAGTCGGGATTGAAACGGTACAAGGGGTACGCCTCTCCCACTCGGAAGTCTTGCGGTGAGATCCCGGTTGCGGCGACGTGGGTGGCGTCGAGGGTCTTGTCGATCACGGCTCGATGCGTTAGAGCCTGATGAATCGCGACCAAGAGAAGGATGAAGACGGCCAGCAACAGCCCCAACTCGTAGGAAATCTGGCAGGCCACGTCGAAACGGCCGGCCCGCAACGGCGAATCTGGTTTGGGCCGTCGAGACATCTGGTTTGTTTCTACCTGTTGGCGATTGACTTACCCACGGATTCATGGTCCTTGTCGTCAAAAATGGGGACGCCCGGTTGGTTCACAACGCTCTGTCAACAGAATTAACGACATGCCAAACCAGGGCCGATACTGTAACCTCCACACGGGCTGAAAGAGAGGTCCATGTCTGAATTTACAAAACTAGCAATTGAAGATCCGGCCAACTTGATCTTCGGATTTGCGCCCAAGCCGCTGGTTACTCGTCGAGGGATGAGGATTGGTGGTGGGGTGGTCTATCCAGAGATCAATTTCACTCTGCCGACCATGTTCGTCAACGGCGCGACGATGCCCGAAGTGTGTCGACAGTATCGGGAAATGATCGACGGAGTCCTAAAGAGGGCATGCGAGTTGAGCGTCCCTGGTTTGGTCGTCGAATTCGAAACGCTACCACCGATGACCGAGAACCCCGACTGGGGCATGGAGGTCACCAATATCCTCCTAGATGCGATGCATGAGGCGCACGCCAAGGAGGGGCTGAAGTCAGTCCTTCGCATGACGCCCAACGATACGCGCGAGATGGTTCGTCCGCCCGTCATGCGATCGGGCGAGCTTTGGGAGAACATGCTGGAGTTGTTCGACCGCTCCGCTGCGGCGGGTGCAGAACTTCTCAGTATCGAGTCGGTCGGTGGGAAAGAGGTTCATGACGAGGCTCTTCAGTCATGCGACGTCGGACAAGTGATCTTCGCACTCTGCGTGATGGGCGTGCGAGACATGCGCTTCCTGTGGCCGCACATCCGCGAGATCGCAGATCGGCACAACGTTCATGCGGCAGGAGACACCGCGTGCGGCTTTGCCAACACCGCGATGGTCCTTGCGGAGCAGAAACTGATTCCTCGCGTTTTTGCCGCCGTCGTGCGGAGCATCTCCGCCGTACGGAGTCTTGCCGCTTACGAGTGTGGCGCGGTTGGCCCCGGTAAGGACTGCGGCTACGAAAACGTGATCCTCAAGGCCATCACCGGCTATCCGATGGCGATGGAGGGCAAGTCGGCAGCCTGCGCACACTTGAGTCCGGTCGGCAACGTGGCGGCTGCTGCCTGCGACACGTGGAGCAACGAATCGGTTCAGAACGTTCGGCTACTTGGGGCAATGGCTCCGACCTGCTATCTCGAGCAGATCGCCTACGACACCCGGTTGTTCAACGAGGCGATCTCCGATGGACCGGTGGCGGCCGGCTTTCTTCAGCGCTGGATGGTCCGGTCCGACATCGAACTGGATCCACAAGCCCTCGTGTTGGCGCCGGAAAGCGCGGTGCAGATCGCGAGCGCAATTGTCGGCTCCCCCAACCCGTACCGTGCCGGCGTCGCTGCCGGACTGGCAGCGATCGACATCCTCTCCGATGCCTTCAAGGACAAGCGGCTGCGGATTCCCGAGCGCGAAGTCTGTTGGCTCGACTCGATCCAAAACGCCCTCTACGACCTGCCGGAATCCGAATCCGAATTCATGACCGAGATGATGGACCAGGTCGACCGATCCACCTTCCGACCGGCCGACTACGAACTGGACTGACATTTTAGAACCCATCTCCGAACAACGAGTGCACTCACAAAGGACAGACTCCATGGATCTTTCTCAACTCACAGATGCAATCAAATCCGGGAACCGCAAGGCGGCGGCCCTACTGACTCAAGAAGCGATCGACGCGAAAATCGAACCACGTGCCATTCTCGACTCCCTGATCGTGGGCATGGACGACATCGGGGCGCGTTTCCAACGAAACGAGGTTTTCGTTCCCGAGATGCTCATTGCGGCCCGTGCGATGAAGGAAAGCATGATCATTCTCGAGCCACTCTTGATTGCGGCAGGCATCCGGCCGGAGTACACCGCCCTGATCGGTACGGTACAGGGCGACCTGCACGACATCGGCAAGAATTTGGTGTCGATGATGTGGAAGGGCGCGAACTTCAACGTCGTGGACCTCGGCACCAACGTGCCGCCTGAGAAGTTCGTCGAAGCCGCCAAGGAGCACAACCCGCAGATCATCGGTCTGTCGGCTCTACTTACCACGACGATGCCTTCGATGAAGACGACGATCGAGCAGCTTCGGGCGGCCGGGCTCACGTCGACCAAGATCATTATTGGCGGCGCGCCGATTACCCAGGAATTCGCGAACCAGATCGGAGCCGATGCGTTTGCGCCGGACGCGGCAAGTGCCGTCGAGGTAGCGCGTTATCTGGTCGGACCGAAGGCGGCCTAGGCGGACGCCCTCCATGCGAAACGTCCGAATGACCGGCCGCGAGCGCGTCTCGCGGATGCTGAAGCGTAAGGATCAGGACTGCATTCCAAGGATGGAATCTTTCTGGGGCGACACGATCAAGCGGTGGCGCGGGGAGGGCATGAACGAAGATCCCAACATCATGGTTGGGAACGACTTTCAGGGCCTATGCTGGTCCGAGCCGTTTCCGTATCCTGGCCAGGATGTAACCATCCGGGAAGATGCTGACACCGTCACCAAGCGGGATGCCTGGGGGCAGATCAACCGATATTGGAAGTACCGCGAGGGCACGCCGGAGCACGTGGCGTTTCCGTGCGAGACGCGTGAGGATTGGGAGACAAAGCTCAAGCCCAGACTGCTGGAACTCGGTCCTGCCGTCGACCTGAAAGGCGCCTGTTGGGCACTGAAGGTCGGCCGCCGCCAAGGGCGCTGGTGCCACCTGACCGGACTCGAAACGTTCGAGATGACGCGCCACCTTCTCGGCGACGAGAACACGATGATCGCGATGATCGATGATCCCGAGTACTTGGTCGACGTTTCGCGGACAATGACCGACCTCGTGCTCCGGGACTTCCAGTATCTCGTCGATAACGGAATCGAGCCGGATGGGGTTTGGATCTACGGCGACATGGCGTATCGAGGCGGTCTGCTCTGTGGGCCTCCGCTCTATCGGGAATTGGTCTGGCCGGATCATCAACGAATGGCGCAGTGGGCGCACGATCGAGGATGGCCATTCATCTATCACACCGACGGAGACGTCAACGGTGTCGTCGAGGACTACATCAAGGCGGGTTTCGACTGCCTGCAGCCGCTTGAGGCGAAGGCAAGAATGGACGTCCGAAACCTCTGCCCCGATTTTGGTGACCGGCTTGCGTTCATCGGCAACTGCGACGTGATGGTGTACGCCACCAACGATCGCGAGGCCATCGAGGAGGAGGTTCGCTCCAAGATCGAAGCGGGCAAGGCTACCAGAGGGTATGGCTACCACTCCGATCACTCGGTGCCTCCCAGCGTGAGTTGGGATACCTACTGCTTCGTAGTCGACCTCGTCGACAAATACGGCAATTACGAATAGGGGCCTTCGATGACAACCATCCTTGACCATCAATCTGCGGCGAAACCTACCGATCGGCTAGCCAAGCTCGACTTCGAACTGCACAACGAGGAGACCCGGCGTGTCGTCTCGGCCTACTACGATCGGCAACCGATCCGGGTGCCAATTCAGGTTGGGACGAACACCCGGTACTTCATGTTCAGTCCGGATGCGAACGATGTCGGGATGGATTTCCGGCGGTACAGCGAGGATCCGGACGTCATGTTCGACACGATGCTCCGGTTCGCCCGGTGGTCGCGCTACAACCTGTTGCAGGATAACGAACTGGGGCTGCCCGAGAAGTGGTGGGTCGGCATCGACTTCCAGAACTACTACGAGGCTGCCTGGTTCGGTTGCCCGATCCAGTACATGAACGATCAGGTGCCGGATACAACTCCCGCGTTCGCCGAGTGTCCTGAGAAAGTCATGGAGAACGGCCTACCGGACCCGTTCGGCGGCCTTTTTGGCCGCGGGCTCGAATACTACGAGCATATGTCCGAGCGGGCCAAGAACGAGGAGTTTTATGGCAGGCCGGTGTCAGTTGGTATGCCCGGTGGGGGAACCGACGGGCCGATGACGGTCGCGTGCAATCTCTTCAGCCCCGAGTTCGTGTGCACCGCGATGGTCGAGGAACCGGATCTGCTCCAGACGCTCCTTACGTTTATCACGGACGCGACGATTGAACGGCTTACGGCGTGGAAGACCAAAGCCGGCGTCGCATTTCCTCAAGACGGCTTCTGGATGGCGGACGACAGCGTTGCCTTGATCTCCACATCGATGCTCTGCGAGCACATTCTTCCGCACCATCGCCGGCTCTACGACACGTTTGGAACGTCGGTTGAGCGCGGACTGCATTTGTGCGGCAACGCGACGAGGCACTTTCCGACGCTCATTCGTGAGTTGGGTATCGCCGCGTTCGACACGGGGTTCCCGG
Source organism: Fimbriimonas sp. (assembly GCA_031292555.1). Classification (GTDB taxonomy): domain Bacteria; phylum Armatimonadota; class Fimbriimonadia; order Fimbriimonadales; family Fimbriimonadaceae; genus Fimbriimonas. The sequence goes on along the minus strand of JARLGV010000130.1, from coordinate 81,321 downwards.
TCGACTTTGGCGCCTTGCGCGAGGCGGTAGGTCCGGATGTGCGGATCCACGGCGGTCCTCATATCGAGCTGATGCGTTCCGGCACAACGGCTAAGGTCTATGAAGAGTGCCAAAGGATCTTACAGACGGGGATTCTCAAAGGACGAATGTTCCTGTTGAGAGAAGGGAACAACCTCGCGCCCGGCACTCCGCTTGAGAACATCGAGGCGATGGTTCATGCGGGGCTCGACTTCGGAAGTTTCGAGGAGGTCTCCCATGACTGATCGCGAGCGATTCGACGCCACGATGCACTATCGACCCGTTGACCGGTGCCCCATCTGCGATTTCGGTTTCTGGGACGAGACGGTGCCCGAGTGGCACAAACAGGGCTTGCCTACGAAAGTTGAGTGGAATTCTCGCGCTGAAGTCTCCACCGATACTTGGTTCGGCATGGACTGCTACTGTGCGGGGGGAACGCCCAACGTCGATCTTCAGCCCGGCTTCGAGTGGTACGTCATCGAGGACTTGGGCGACCACGAGATCGTGCAGCAAGGCGATGGAGTTCGGGTACTCCGAAAGAAGTGGCTGGGCTCGATTCCACACCACGTGTCGCACCTGCTCACCGACCGCGACTCGTGGCGCGAGCACTATCTGCCCAAACTGAACCCCGACACGCCGGAGCGATACCGTGGCGATTGGGACGCTGCCGTCGCCGAATGGAAAAACCCGAATCGCGACGTGCCGATGACGGTTAGTTGCGGGAGTCTTTTCGGGCGGCTTAGAGACTGGATGGGTCTCGAGAATATCGCGGTAGTGCCGTACGACGACCCGGACTGGTTCGAAGAGATGGTGACGACGCTCGCCGATTGCGTGATCGGTACCTTGCACCGCACTCTGGAGACCGGCGTCAAGTTCGAATCGGGTTCGATGTGGGAGGACATGTGCTATAGCGGCGGTCCTCTGCTTGGCCCCGAGCACTTCAAGCGGTTCCTGGTACCCCACTATCGGCGCATCACCGATCTGCTCCGCAAGTACGGAGTGGATATCGTTTGGATCGACTGTGACGGCAAAATCGACGCCCTGCTGCCTCTCTGGCTCGATGCAGGGGTGAACTGTATGTTCCCCATTGAGGTGGGAACATGGCATGCCGACCCGATCAAATACCGTAAGGAGTACGGCAAAGATCTCCGGCTGATCGGCGGCTTCGACAAACACATCCTCCAAGGGGCGCGTAGCGAAATCCTCGCCGAAATTGAACGGTTGGTTCCACTAGTCGAGGACGGAGGCTTCATTCCTCTACCAGATCACCGCGTTCCTCCGGACGTCCCTTACGAGAGCTATTTGTATTATCTGCACGAAGCACGGCGGGTATGGGGCCAAGGTATCAACCTGAAGCCGTCCCCCGCCTTGGAGAACTTCTCACAATGAAAAGCCTGTTTCAAGACAATGAAGTTTTGGTGCTGGACGGAGCGATGGGTACCCAGCTAATCGACCGCGGCCTCGGTAAGGGACAGTCGTCCTTCATTTGGAATGCCGAACACGCCGATACGATTCTCGATATTCATCGAAGCTACGCTTCGGTCGGCGCGAACTGCCTGACGACAAATACGTTCAGTGGGTCCCCCATCATGCTCGACCGATGCGGAATCGGTCATCGCTTCGTCGTTCTGAACCGCCTTGCGGTGGAGTTGGCACGCGATGCCGGCGGCAAGGGCTGCAAGGTGCTTGGAGACATCGGTCCGTGCGGTGATTTTATTGAACCGTACGGAGAGCTTCCGGAAGCCGACCTCGAGAGTTCGGTCCAGACCCAAGCGGACGTTTTGGCCGATGCCGGAGTGGACGGGTTCATTGTTGAGACGATGGCCGATCCCAACGAAATGCGGATCGCGGTGTCGGCGCTCAAGGACTTCGGATTGCCGATCATTGCCTCGTTCACCTACGAGCCGACCGCGCTCGGCATGAAGACGATGATGGGTGGCTCGCCGACTGAGGCCTCTCGCATCGCCATCGAAGCGGGCGCCAGCGCGATCGGCGCGAACTGCGGCACCTCGCTAAATCTGGAAGACTATCTGAAGCTTGCGCAAGAGTTACTTGCTGTCGCCAATGGCCTGCCCGTCTTGCTGCAGCCGAATGCGGGAACGCCGGTGAAGACCGAGGATGGAGGCTTCCACTATGCCGTTCAGCCGGACGCGTTCGGCGCATGGGCTTCGGCGGCAGTCGCTGCCGGTGTGAAGATCGTGGGCGGTTGCTGTGGCACGACCCCCGCACACATCGCGGCGGTAGCAACGGCAGTCAGGAACAAATGACACAGCGCGAGAACTTCCACCGCATGATGCGGGGGCAGGTCTACGAGCATGTTCCGTTCGACCTGCCAATGACCCCGCCAATCGTCGATGAGATGGAGCGCCGGATGGGCATGCGCGACCCAGTGGAGGCATTCGACCTGGATTTCCGCTACGTCTGGGGCGGCGGGCACTCGGACGCTGACCAGTGGCGAGCCGAGTACGAACGGCGGGGCGTACCGATTCCGAAGGGCGCTTGGGTCGGCAACGGTGGCTACTGCGAGCTTCCCGGCGATAAGGACTCGGTGGGTGACGCTTACCATCTCACCTACATGTTCCACCCGCTCTCCTATTCGGAGACGCTGGAGGAGATCGAGACCTTTCCCTGGCACGACTTGAACGATCCGGCGCTTTATGCACCGGTCGCGGGTCGAGTCGCCGAAACCAAGGCTGCCGGCAAAGTCGCGACGCTGGGGTTGGAATGCTCGGTCTTCGAAAGTGCCTGGTACCTGCGGAGCATGGAGCAGATCTACTGTGATCTCGCCGAAGAGAACGGGATCGCCGATTGGCTGTTTGACCGCTATGCGGAGCAGTCAACACGGATGGCGTTAGCGGGAGCGCAGGCGGGAGCCGATTTGATTCGCCTGGGAGACGATGTCGGGACACAGCGCGGCATGATGATGTCCGTTCCGTTCTGGCGAAAGCACCTGAAGCCGCGGCTCGCGCGCATCGTAGAAGCCGCGAAGACAGTTGAGAATCCGCCCTACGTTCAGTATCACTCGGACGGTCGGATCAACGAGATCGTCGACGATCTCATCGAAATCGGAGTCGATATTTTGAACCCGGTTCAGCCGGAGTGCATGCCGATCGACGAGGTGGCGGACCGCTGGAAGGACCGGATCGCGTTTTGCGGAATGATCGGCACCCAGACGACCATGCCGTTCGGCTCGGAAGACGACGTTCGGGCACAGGTCGCCGGCTGCGAGAAGTGGATTCATCTCGGTGCGAAGATGGTGCTGGCGCCCACGCATGTGTTGGAGCCGGACGTGCCGTGGCAAAACGTGATCGCCCTGGCCAATGCAGTTCGGGCTATCAAGGTATGACGCCAAAAGAACGATTCGATTGTGTGTTCGGCTCCGGCGGAGTCAGCCCGGAACTGCTTGTGATGCCGCTCATCATGACGCGAGCGGCCCGGCACTGCAAGCTCCGGTACATCGACTACATCCGCGATCCTTTGCTGCAGGCCCAGGCTCAATTCGCGATCTGCCGCGACTTCGATCTCGACATTCTCGCGACCACTTCCGATCCGGTCAGCGAACTTGCGGCCTTGGGCGGATCGCTCGTGTGGTTCGACGACGACCCTCCCGCGCCGGACCCCCTAAAACCGCTTCTGACAGACTCTTCCGACCTCGACCGACTGAAGCAACCTGATCCGCGCGGCGCCAACCGGATGGGGGACCGCCTTATCGCGATCAAGGAGATGAAGCGGTTGGGTGAGGGGCGAATCCCGGTGCTTGGATGGGTCGAAGGCCCGATCTCTGAGGCGGCCGTGATGCGTGGTATGACCACCCTGATGGAGGACCTAATCGACGATCCGGAATTCATCCACAAGTTGTTCTCCTTCAACGTGGATATGGCGATCGCCTATGCGGAGGCTCAGGTCGAGGCCGGAGCCGACATGATCGGTTTCGGCGATGCACCGGCGTCGTTGATCGGTCCGGTCTTTTACGAGGAGTTTGTGCTCTCGCACGAGCAGCGCATGATCGAAGGGATCAAGCGCCTGGGCGTGCCGGTACGTATGCACATCTGCGGCAACACGACCAAGATTCTGGACTTGATGGCTCAGTCCGGCTCCGATATGGTCGACATCGACTCGGTCGCCGATTTCGAAGCGGCCGCCCGCGCCTTCGACCCGTCGATCAAGCTGCTCGGAAACCTGGACCCGGTTCGCGAGGTCCTGAACTCCGACCCTGAATCGATCGAATCCCGGCTGGATGAGTGCCACCGAATTGCAGGAGATCGCTACATCGTCGGTGCCGGCTGCGAAATCCCCGCCAAGACGACCGACGACAACTTGCTCGCGTTTTCTAGATACGGACACCGTCTCTCGGCGGGCTAGGCCTCGCCGAGTACGAGTTGGTCGATGTAGGTGTCCTCGAAATCGGGGTCGAGGTTGAGTTCGACAATGTCGATCTCCCTGCCGATGCGATCCAATTCGCCGAGTACCGACGCGTCGATTGCCGAAAGGGTGGCCCCCGCAAGCGACGTATTTCCCACAAGCTGAACTTGATCGGGATGGAAGCCCGGAAAGAGACCGCAGTGAATCGCGTTCTCGATGTTCAAGTGCATTCCGAAGCCACCCGCCAGATACAGTGTCTTCACGTCTTCGGGCTTCATCTTGAGACGCCCGAGCAGGATCATGATGCCGGCTGCAATTGCAGCCTTCGCCTGGAGCAAGCGGGCGATATCCGGCTCTGAGACAACGATTTTGCGCTTGCCTTGGCCGATGCCCAGTACGAACTCGTATCCGTACTCGCCGCGGGTAACTCTTGAGTCTCCTTCCGGAAGAGCCGATGCTTGAATCCTGCCACTGCGGTTGAGCAAGCCGGAGCGGCTTCCCTCGGCAAGAAAGTCGATGTACGCGGAGCCGCAAATCCCGATCGGCTTGGTTCGCGGCGGTCCGATGATCTCGTTGACGACCGTAAACGGGTCTCGCGTTATCGACACATGGGAGATCGCGCCGTCTCCCGCGCGGATGCCGCATTTGAGACCCGAGCCCTCAAACGCCGGGCCCGCCGCGGTGGCGCAGCCCACCATCCGATCGCCCAACTTCATGACGATCTCACCGTTCGTGCCGACGTCGACAAGCAGGGAAGGACCGTCGTCGTAAACCAGGCCGCTCGCCAAGACTCCGCCCGTGATGTCTGCACCAACGTACGCCGCCACACCGGGAAGAAGATGGACTTGAACGCCGGAGGGTTTGAGCCCCAACTCGTCGGAGGTCATCTCCCGATGTTCGATGAATCTCGGTGTGAACGGGGAGTACCCCATCGGGCTCGGGTCCACGCCGGCCAGAAGGTGGAGCATCGTCGAGTTGCCCGCGATCAGGTATCCGCGGACATCCGATTCCGTCAATCCGGTCTGTTTGAGCGCCTCCTCAAGCAAAGGGAGAATCGTCTCGACGACGATCGCCTCTTGGAGAGCGCTTAGCGAATTCGGATCGGTCAGACAGAGATTGATCCGAGTCAAAACGTCGTCGCCGAAGTGCATCTGGCGGTTGAAGGCAGTAGTAGTCGTGCGAACTGCTCCTGTAGTCTGGTCGACTAAAGAGAGCGCCACTGTTGTCGTGCCGATGTCGATTGCGACCGCGAGGCCCTCGGCGCCCAGCAGCGGCTCGTAGGCGTACGGAATGTTGATCCGGTAGTCGGTGAGGATCTGCGGGTTGTACGCCAGCATCGCGTGCTGCGGCACACGCACCGTCATGTCCCGGTCGATCGTGAGCGTACAAGCCGGCTCAGGCTGCCACTCGCCGTCTCGCAGGACGTCGACCGTGCAGGATCGGCAGAGAAGGCGCTCGCCGCACCGTGTATTCAGCGGCAGGTTCTCGCGACGCATTACGGCGGTCAGTTTGTGACCTACCTCGCTTGGGTCGAGGATGATCGTCTGCGTGTCGTTGGGGAGTTCGAGGTTAAGTCGCATGGCTGGCTTCGATGACCCGCTCGTCCACGGTCATTCGGAGAGATTGGCCCGGCTCCATGACGAGAAACTGCTCTTCCGGCCAGACGCCGGAGACGAGCGATCGCATCAGCCCCGGGTCGCCTTCCTGACGGTCGTAATTCCAACCGAGCCACTTCGCGCACTCCTGGGTGTAAGCCTGATCTGGTTCGCTGGAAATGACCCGAAGGTCGACAAAGGTTGCCCGATCATAGGTGGAGAACCAGTGTTGTTCTTCTTCCATTAGGAAGTCGGCGTCTTCCTCTCCGAACCTCTCGACGTACTGCGCGCGCAGCGTCTCGTACCGCTCCTTCCCTGGTGCGATATGGTGGCGGTTCCAACCCGGGCTGTACCAATACGTGCCGGGATGGTCCTTCACGTATTGCGCATATCGCTCCTTGCTTCCCAGGAGCAGGGTGATACAGTCGTGGGCGCGGGGAACGACGAACTGGCATCGCTTAGTGATGACGCCCTCGGTTCCGCGGCTGCAGAGTCCGTAACCCACCACGATCGCCTCGACCTCTGGGTTGTCCCGTTCGATCTCATCGACGATCGACTGCAGATTCGAGCGAAGTTTGTCCGGCTCATTGTGCAAGCCTTGAGGCAGCTTGTCGAGTCGGACGATGTGTGAAAGACCTTTGGCAAAGCTCTCGATTTCGTCTTCGAGAACTGCGCAGTAGATGATTGCTAGGTGTGGAGGCATCGGTTGCTGGAGGTGTGCCTCAGCCGGTCCGGGCACGGATCGACTGGCCAATCGTTGGTTTTCCTAGTTTCAGACATTCGTGTAGGCGATAAGTTCCAGCGCGGGAAGGGTAAGTCAGGGTTCCAGCAGGTCCGTAAACGGACCGAGGACTTTCTCATATCGTTTCCAACGATCTAGAGACGTTGTGTAGACGGGCTGTCGCACCTGCCAAAAGCTCGGAGTTCGAACCGATCGGATATTCTCCTCCGGGTGCATGCATCCTTCGTCCCACTCCAGGCCGCAGAAACCGACGATCTGTTTCGTCGCCGCCTGCCGGTCTTGAACCAGATCCTCGTAGCGAACTTCCAGAAACCGGTCTGAAGGCAAGACCGACCGCCAATGAGCCATCAAGCGGAGATATTGACGGTAGGCGAAAACAATGTTCGACCGGTCGCAGCCGAAGTCGGCCGGATTCCGGATCGGCGTCATATAGATGGAAAGGCACGTGTCGACCGGATGCCGGATCATGTGGATGATCCGTGCGCGTGGAAGTCCCAGATGAATCGAGCCCAACGCAAAGAAGTTGGCCGGGTTTTTGTCGATCACGAACCGGCGGTCAGGAGTGAGCTCGTGCATGAGGCGGCAAAAACGGGGGCCGCCCTCCACAATCGCCGTCTCGTCAATCCTCTTACCCTCAAAGTCGACCGCCGAAGGCTGTAGATTGACCCAGAAGCTCTGCTCCCCGGCGCCTCCCACTTCGGGATGGCTCGACAGGATTTGTTCGAGTAGCGTGGTTCCAGACCGCATCATGCCGACGACGAAGACGGGAAGCTCGGAATCGGTCGCGTTTTCGAGGGCGTGCGACATTCTCTCGCGGCAGAATAGGGCAATCGTGTCGTCGATTCGCCGTGCCATCCGTTCGCGATCGAACGGACGATCTAGAAGGCGAGCTTCCCGGACAAGTCGGTTTGCCTCGTCAAAGCAGTCCATCGCCCCGGCGTAGTCGCCGAGGTTGTCGAGCGCCTTGCCGAGCGCGAAATGGAGATACGCGGCTTCCGAAGGTGCGACCCTGCCGGTTTGGATGACCTGCTCGATCTTGGCCAACAAAGGCCGATCATCTTCGGTGACGCGTGCCGAAGACACCAAGCCGTAGTACGCGAAGCCCTGGCTCGGTTCGATCTCGATCGATCTCTGAAAGTCGTCGCGGGCTGCCTGAAACTGGCCGATCGACTGCCTGCGAAGTCCTCGGATCTTGTAGATCTCGTGAGGCTGCGGCTGTAGGACGATGGCACTATCGAAGTGATCCTTTGCTTCGTCGGACTCCCCTAGGTCTTCGAGGGCCTGCGACAGCAGCAGATGCGCGAGGGCCAGGTTCGGCTCGATATCCAGCGCCCGCCGGCAGATCTTTGCCGCTTTGAGTGCTTGGCCTTCGCCAAGTAGGACGGTTCCGAGTTGAAGCATCCAGCTTGGATCGGGCGAGAGTCGGATTGCCTTCTCCAGGGCCTCGACAGCTTCCTGAGTCCGGTTCAGCGAATCCAGGGCAGTGGCGAGGCCGTAGTGGTAGAGCGGTTGGTGCGGCCGGATGGAGATTGCTCGACTAAAGGCCCCTACCGCTTCCGCAGACCGGTTACTACGCACATAACACATGGCGAGGTTGTTCAGCGCGTCCGGCTCGCTCGGAACAAGTGAAACCGCCCGTTCGGCACACTCGGTGGCCTCCGCCACACGATCCGACTCCCGCAAAAGCATCGCGAGCCAATTGAAGGCGGCGAAGCTCCGGGAATCGACCTGAACCACCTGGCGAAGGCGTTCGATAGCGGCCTCGGTGCGGCCCATTTTGGCCGCGACGATGCCGCTCAGCAATCGCGCCTCGGTGTGCCTCGGATCGAGGGCGAGGATACTTTGGCATAGCGCATCGCATTCCGCCATTTTCCCCGCATGGTGAGCGGCGACTGCGGTTCCCATCAGCGCTCGTGTGTCGGTCGCCATGTCAGGCAAGAAGGTTACTCGGTTGGCCGCCTAACCGATGGCGCCGGGTAGTAGTATCGATACGATGATCCCGCTGCCAACGCCCATCTCGACACACCAGGCTACGACCTTCGACCTCGCAACACGCCACAAGACGATTCCGATTCCGCGAGGCAGTCGCGTGACGGTTGCCGAAGCGGAAGGACCGGGATATATCGCCCAGTTTTGGCTCACCTTCCCGGGTTGGTTCTGGCAGCACTGGTCCACTGACTCGCCGATAAGTCAGTCGATCCTCAAGACGCTCATCTTGCGGATCACCTTCGATGGCGCGGAGAACCCTCAAGTATTGGCGCCGGTAGGAGACTTCTTCGGGATCGGGCTGTGCGAGGTGGCGAGCTTTGCCTCTCGCTACGTGGGCATGTCGTCCGGCGGCTTCTTCTGCTCGTTCCCGATGCCGTTTGCCAAGTCGTTCCGAGTCGAAATCGAGAATCTCGATGAGGCAATCGACACCCAAGTATTCATGAATGTGCTGTATCAGCGCGTGGAGTGCCTGGCCGATGACATGCCGACGTTCCACGCCCACTTTCACACCGGGCAGAACTCGGGCTCGGAACCGCTCCTCATCGCCGAAACTGAAGGCGAGGGCCGTTACGTCGGATGCACGCTGTCCTGCCAGGGCGAGCCCTTGAACTATCTGTCGTTTTTGGAGGCGCCCGAGCATGTGTTCATCGATGACGATTGGGCGGAGCCGAGAATCGTTGGAACGGGATTGGAGGATTACTTCCTGGGTGGCTGGTATTTCCGGGAGGGAACATTCGCCGGTCCTTACCACGGAGTTCCAGTCAAAGACACGCTCCGCTCGACGATCGCGATGTACCGCATCCACGAGAACGATGCGATCCACTTCGATCGGAGGTTCCGCTTCGTCTTTCAGAACCCCTGGGATGCAGACCGCCTCCTGACCTTCCGCTACTCGTCGGTCGCCTATCTGTATATGCGCGGTTCAACTCCGGCTCCGCCGATCCCGCCCGTATCGGACCTCTTATGTTGGTATCGGATTCGGGATTGCGACCATCAGTCGATACCGTAGCCGGCTAGTTGATCGTCAGGCTGGCGGTCTTCGACGAGCCCGGGTCGGAAGCCGTTATGGTTGCCACCGTTTGCTTGGCGACCTTGACCGTCTTGACCGTGATCGTCGCAGTCGTCTTGCCGGCTGCGATCGTTACGGATGTGGGAACGGTTGCCTGAGCCACGTTACTGGAGAGAGAGATCGTAAGGCCTCCCTTGGGCGCAGCGACGGCGATCGTCACCGTCCCGGTAGAGGCGGATCCTCCCTTCACGCTTGTCGGCTTAAGCGTGAGCGAGAGAACGTTTGGCGGGTTGATCGTAAGCGCGCCGGTTACGGTGGCTCCGTTGGCGGTAGCCGAGACGTTCGCCACCGACTGCGTCCCAACCACGATGGTCGTTGCCTTGAATGTCGCCGACGTGCTGCCGGCGGGAACCGTCACGGTCTGGGGGACGATAGCGGCGGGCGACGAGTTGGTCAGCTTGACCAACAGCCCGCCGGCGGGAGCCGGACCGCTTAGCATGACCGTGCCGGTGGAAGATAGGCTTCCGACGACGGCTGCTGGATTGAAGGTCAGCGACGTCGGCGTCGATGGCGTGATGGTGAGAGTCGCGGTCTGGTTGATTCCAGACAGGCTCGCCTGAATTGTTGCGGTGACGCTCGACGATACGGCTGAGGTTGTGATCGCGAAGGTCGCGGACGCCTGGCCGGCCTGGACTGTTACAGTAGCGGGAATTCTTGCGCTAGCGCTGCTGCTCGTCAGCGCAACGATCACTCCGCCCGGTCCGGCGGCTCCGGTCAGAGTTACCGTGCCTGTCGACGCATTTCCGCCCGAGATGCTCGTCGGGTTAAGGGCCAGCGCGCTCAATGAGGCAGCATTGATCGTGAGATTTGCCCCTTGAGACGTTCCATTCAGAAGAGCCCCGATCGTCGCCGTGGCCTGCGCGCTTACTGCCGACGTTGCGACGGTAAAGGTTGCCGTGGTGGCGCCGGCAGCTACCGTCACGGTTCCAGGAACTGTTGCCGACGTCGAATTGCTGCTGAGGCTCACCGTGAGTCCACCGTTTGTAGCAGGACTGTTGAGCGTGACTGTCCCAGTGGAAGACTTACCGCCGATTACGGTAGAGGGGCTGAGGCTCAGCGAGGCAATTGTGATGGGAGTGATGGTCAACAGGGCTGATTGAGACTGGCCGTTCAGCTTGGCGGTGATCCGGCACGGCGTCGGAGCGCCAACGTTGCCAGTTGAGACGGTGCAAGTGGCGCTTGTTTGTCCAGCGAGGATCGTGACCGAGGCCGGAACGGTGGCGTCGGCTTGGTCGCTAGAGAGCGAGATTCCGATTCCGGCAGGCCCGGCCGGACTGCTGAGCGTTACCGTTACCTGTGACGAGTTCCCAGCAACAACGCTCGGAGGACTTAGCGACACTGACGCGACGGTAGGCGGTTGAACGGTGAGGGAGGCCGTGACCGACCCGCTGAGTGTCGCCGTGATCGTCGCGCTGATCTGACTCGGTACACCGACGGTGGAGGCGATGAACGTACCCGTGGTTTGGCCTGCTGCGACCGTCACGGTTCCGGGAACGCTCACTGAGGGCGACGAACTCGAGAGGCTAACGATGTCGCCGCTTGGCCCGGCCGGTCCAGTCAGACTCAACGTACCCGTGGTCGAGATTCCTCCCACAACCGTGCTCGGATTCATCGTGAGGGATAGGGCTTTGGCGGCCGAAATCGTCAGCGTCGCGGTTTGCGAAATCGAGGCGAACGTCGCCTTGATCATTGCGGCGGTCTGGTTGTTTACGCCGGTCGTGGAGATGGCGAACGTGGCAGAGGATTGCCCAGATTGCAGAATAAGTGACGACGGGACATTGGCCGCCGAAATGCTGCTCGAAAGGACTACGGTCGACCCGGAAGGACCAGCCGGCCCGGTCAGTGTGACCGTACCGGTCGAGGGCGAACCGCCGAGAACGGATGTCGGGCTAAGCGTGAGGGAAGAGAGTTTCGCCGGGGTGATGGCGAGCGTCGCCGTCATGGAAACCGCACCCAAGGTTGCCGTGATCGTTGCCGTCGTTGGGGAGTCGACACCGATTGTCGAAACAGCGAAAGCCGCTGAGGTCTGGCCGGCCGCAATCGTGACGGTAGTAGGAGTCGACGCCGATGAGCTGTTACTGGCGAGAGATAGGGCCGTCCCAGACGGGCCAGCCGGTCCGCTTAGGGTGACCGTGCCGGTCGACGAGGTCCCTCCCATCACGGTGGTGGGGCTCATGCTCAGGCCAGAGAGCCCAGCCGGATTTACGGTCAACGTTCCGCTCGAGCTTTGGCCGTTCAAAGATGCGATGACGGCTGCTTGGGTCGATGCATCGACGCCGATGGTCGCTACCGTGAAAGTGGCGGTGGTTTGCCCGGCCAGAACGGTGACGCTTGAAGGCAAAGACACGGCGTTCGAGGCGGAGGCCAACGCCACCGTCAGACCTCCGTTTCCAGCGGGAGCATCGAGCGTCACCGTGCCGGTGGAGTTCTTGCCGCCCACGACCGTACTCGGGTTGAAAGACACGCTCGACACTTCGATGGGGTTGATCGTCAGGCTCGCCGTCCGATTGACTCCGGGCGTTGCGCCGATATTGGCGACCGTCACTGCATTGACGCTCGTTGTTGTCACCGTGAACGTTGCGGTAGTCGCGCCACTTGGAACCGTGATAGAGCCGGGAACGGAGGCGGCGAGCCTATTGCTTCCCAGCGTCACCAAGAGACCATTGGGTGGAGCCGGCAAATTCAACGTGACCGTGCCGATTGACGATGCTCCGCCAAGCACGGTCGATGGTTTCAACGTGACGTCGATGACGTGGATGCTTTCCAACGCCGTCACGTTTTCTGAAGACGCGATATAGAGGCTTCCGTCAGGCCCGATTGCCGGCGTCGAATCAAAAGCGAACCCGACTCCGGGGATCGGGTACGACCAAAGTAACTTGCCCGAGTGAGAGGTATCGATCGCGTTAACGACGAGAGCGAGTGGGTCTATGTAGTAGAGGGTTCCGTCAGAGGCCAGCGACGGCGACGATAGAGTGGCGCTGACGCCGTTCGTGGCCACGCTCTGGGCAGTCCATTTGAGGTTCCCGTTGGCAGGATCGATGGCATAGACGCATTGATTACCATTCAGATTGCCGAACATATAAACCGTTCCATCGTTGCCGACGGTTGGGCTGTCTCGGATAGCGTTACCGGTTTGGAAGCTCCATACCAGCTTTCCGGTCACAGAGTCGAGTGCATATAGATTGCCGTCGAATGAACCGAAGTAGACATTGTAGCTATTGCCGTTCGGCCCGACGACCGGCGAAGGGGAAACCTGTCCCTTTGTCTGGTAGCTCCAGACCAAGCTGCCGGTGGCTGCATCCAATGCGAATGCGTCGGTGCTGAAATTGCCTCCGTACAGCATCTTTCCGTCGGGTGAGACTGCCATCGTGGAAAGCGGTCCGCCGATGCTAATGTTGCTGGTCCACTTCAGCATCCCGGTTGCGCCGTCGACGGCGGATACCCCGCTGTAAACAGTGTTGTCGGGTCCGATGGTGGGTGACGTGCCTGAGGGGAGATACTGCAGCCATTTGAAGGACCCATCGTCTCCGTCAAATGCAAGCAAGTACGCGCCATTCTCGCCGTATGCCCCTTCTTCTAGGTAAACGGTACCGTCCTCTCCAACCGCTGGGACCGAAAGCGTCATGCCTAGATGCAGATGGGACCAAATCACTTTGCCAGTGGTCGCGTCGACGGCGTATAGGCTTCCGACTCCGAGTCCGTTTGTGGTGGGCCCAGTGCTGAAGTAGACGATGCCGTTTGTTCCAACGACCGGGGCGGAGAAATTGATGTTGTCGCTGAAGACCCACTGCGGCGTCGACGTCGCGTTAGCACCGGTTCCCCTTCCCGAGTTCGTAATATCGCCGTGGATCTTTGCCCATCCGGATCCGGCAAGTTGGGCGGGGGTAAGCGCAGCGAGGGCGGCGAGCATCGCAACCAGCAGCAGACGGATCGCGATATCGGAGGATGGGCGATTCGATCGAAGAGTTCGGAATGTCATTTTCGTCGTGCTCCTCAGGTTCCTCAGTTGATCGTCAGGGATGCGGATTTCGTCGAACCCCCGCCCGTCGCCGATACGTCCGCCGTTGTTTTGGTCGAGACTTTGACGGTCTTGACGGTAAAGGTTGCCGTCGTCTTGCCTGCCCCGATCGTCACCGAGCCTGGTGGCATTGCCGCCTGCGAACTGCTTGAGAGCGACACCGCGAACCCGCCGGTTGGCGCCGGCCCGTTCAAGGTGACAGTGCCGGTCGAGTTCTTTCCACCGGTCACAGTCGCGGGGTTGAGCGAGAGCGATTTCACCGCCGGCGTTTGGACGATCAGCGTGGAAGAAACTTGGCTGCCGGCAAAGGTGGCGGTGATCGTCGCGGGAGTTTGAGCCGAAACCGCGATTGTTAGAACCGTGAACTTTGCCGTCGTCTTTCCGGCAGGGACTGTGACGGATGTGGGGCATCTCGCCGAGGTCGAACTGCTCGCGAGTTTGATGAGGGCTCCCCCCGCGGGGGCCGGTCCGTTCAGCGTGACCAAACCGGCCGACGGAGAACCCCCGGTCACTGACGTTGGGGTGAGGGTTAGGGATGTCAGGACCGGTGGGTTCACCGTCAGCGTAGCGGTTCGCGTAGCCGAACCGAGGGTTGCGGTGATCGTCGCCGTCTCTTGGGCACTCGTGGCTTTGGTGGTCACGGTGAACGCCGCGCTCGTTGAGCCTGCAGAGACAGTCACTGAGCTTGGGACAATTACGGTGGCAAGGCTGCTCTTAAGCTTGACGACTGTTCCACCCTTACCGGAGGGGCCGGTCAGAGTGACAGTTCCGGAGGCGCTTGTTCCGCCGGCGACCGCGCTAGGCGTGATCGTAACCGAATCGAGGGTGACCGTCACGATCGTCAGCGTGGCGCTCTGGGTTTGCCCGCCGAGGGCCGCCGAGATCGATGCGGTTTGGGGGCTTGTGACGTTCACCGTGCCGATCGCAAATGTCGCGGAGGATTGGTTAGCGGCGACAGTAACCGACGCGGGGACGGTTGCCGTCGAAGTACTGCTGCTTAGGGTCACGACGGCACCCGACGGCCCGGCGTTTCCGTTAAGGGTTACGGTTCCCATCGCGGGATTGCCTCCGGTGACCGTCGATGGGTTCAGCGCCAAATTCGACAACGAAGCGGGAGTGATCGTCAACATTCCCGATTGGGTGGTTCCGATGACCGTGCCGGAGATCGAGACATTAGTCGTCGAGCCGACGCCACTTGTCGTGATGGTGAAACTCGCTGAGGTCTGCCCAGCAGGAACCGTTACCGAGGACAGCGTCGACGCGGCTGGGCCGCTTGAGGATAGCGCGACCGATGTCCCGCCGGCGCCGGCCGGACCTGCCAGCGTTACGGTTCCGGTCGAAGGGGTTCCTCCGACCACCGAGGAAGGGTTGAGCGTCAGCGACAGGATGCCGGCTGGGTTGATCGTGAGGGTCGCCGACCGAAACTGGCCGTTCAGGGCGCCCGTGATCGTCGCCGAAGTCGGAGTGCTGACCCCTCCAGCCGTTACGGTGAACGTGGCAGACGTTTGGCCAGCCGGGACGAGAATGAAACCGGGAGTCGGGGCGGCAGCGCTGTTGCTGGTAAGGACGACGTTGGCTCCGCCGGGGCCAGCGGGAGTCGATATATTTACGGTGCAGGTGGAGACGCCGCCGCTGGATACCGCCGTTGGGTTGAGGCTGATCGAGGCCATCGTCGGCAGCATGATCGTGAGGGTTGCCGAACGGGTGACGCCAGCCAGCGAACCGGAGATGCTTGCCGAGGTCATGGAGGCGACGGGCGTCGTCAAAATCGCGAATGTCGCCAAGTTTTGGCCGGCGGCAACGCTTATGGTCGCGGGAACGGTGGCGGCCGTCTGGTTGCTGGAAATCGAGACGACGATGCCTGCTGAACCGGCTGGTCCGCTGAGGGTTACCGTGCCGGTCGACGAGTTGCCGCCTTGGACGCTCGCCGGGCTTAGCGTGAGCGACGACAGGGAGGGCGCGTTGATGGTCAACGTTGCCGATGCCGAAGAGCCGGACAATGTCGCGTTGATCGTCGTGGTTGCTGCCTCATTGACTGGCGTCGTCGTAACGGTGACGGTGCCCGAGCTTTGTCCGGCGGCAATCGTGACGCTTGACGGAACGATTGCCGCTGAACTGGAAGAGCTCAAGGCGACCGTGATCCCGCCAGGACCAGCGGGGCCGTTGAGTTGCACGGTGGCGTTCGACGAGGATCCGCCGACGACAGCGGCCGGCTTCAATGTCACGGAAACAACGGCAGCCGGTTGAATGGTCAGGTCGGCTGTTTGGGACTGCGATCCGATCGACGTAGTGATTGTCGCTTCCGCCAGGGAGCTAACGGCGGTTGTGGCAACCTGAAAAGTGCCGGTCGATTGGCCCGCTGCGATAGTGATCGACGATGGTAGGGTGGCCGAGCTTAAGCTGCTACTCAAGGAGACTACGAGCCCTCCCGGACCGGCTTGGCCAGTCAGTGTGACCGTGCCGGTCGACGCGTTGCCACCGACGACGACGCTTGGATTTAGGGTGACCGTCTCGACAGTTGCCGGCGTGATGGTCAAGGAAGAGGACTGCGACTGGCTGGCGAGAGTTGCGGTGATCGTCGCCGTTGTTTGGGAACTGACTCCACGCGTCGTAACGGTAAACGAAGCCGATGAAGCGCCTGACGGCACGGTTATGGTCGCCGGGATCGATGCCGACGGAGAACTGCTCGACAGGTTTGCAACGGTTCCCTTCGAACCCGCTACCCCATTGAGGGTAACGGTCCCCGTCGAACTCGTGCCACCCGGAACGGTCGAAGGGCTCAACGTGATCGAAGCGAGGGTTGCCGGAGTGATGGTCAACACCGCAGATTGGCTATCAGGGCCTTGCGACGCAGTGACCGTCGCCTTCTGCTGCGAATCGACCCCGCTAGTGGTAACCGTGAAACTTGCGTTCGTTTGACCGGCTGCCACTGTCACCGATGAAGGTACCGATGCGCTCTGGAGATTGCTCTTCAGGCCTATTGGCAGCCCAGAGGGTCCCGCTTGCCCGGAGAGTGTGGCGATCCCGGTCGAGGGCGATCCGCCCGGTACAGTGGCTGGGCTTAGGCTGACAGAGGACAGCATTGCCGGCGTGATCGTCAGGTCAGCGCTCTGTGACTGCGAATTGAGGGTTGCTGAGATAGTCGCCGAGGTTTGAGCATCGACGCCGACCGTGCTGATTGGGAATGTACCGGACACCTGGCCCGCCGGCACGGTAACCGTCGAAGGCACGGTCGCATTTGCGCTGCTGCTAGTCAGCGACACGATTGTCCCACCGCTTGTCCCGGGTCCGTTCAGGGTGACGGTGCCGGTCGATGAGTTTCCGCCCACGACCGACGAGGGGTTTAGGGTAACCGAAACGACTGACGCAGGTTTCACCGTTAACTGAGCGGCGACCGTCTGTCCGAGCGTTGCGCTGATCGTCACCAAGGTGTCGGAGTCAACACCGTATGTCTGAACTTCAAACGTCGCCGATGTCAGACCGGCGGGAACGGTTACGGCTGTCGGCACAGACGCGGCCGAGGGGGTGTCGCTGAGAAGGCTGACCGCCATGCCGCCAACCGGCGCCGGGTAGTTGATATTCACTGTTCCCGTCGCGACCTGGCCACCTAACACGGTCGTCGGGCTCAGCGAAATTGAGGTGACCAGCGTGCTCCTGAATGCTCTTAGGACCCCGTCCCCAAATCCCTCGTAGACCGTTCCGTCCGCCCCAATCGCTGGGCAGATCGCGGTGCCGTATATGTTGTAGCCGCCGTTCGTGACCTGGAACATCCAGCTCACTTCGCCGGTCTTGCCATCGAGCGCAGTGAACAAGCCGCTGACGCTCGAATCGAAAAGTGAGAATCCTGCAATGAAATAGACGGTCCCGTCGGCGCCCACTGCCGGAGAAGATGTAAGGGGCCCCGTAGCTTCATAACTCCACTTGAGTGCACCGGACGGTGTCAGGGCATAGAGGTTGTAGTCGGACGAGGGAAGATAAATAGTCCCGTTTGGTCCGATTGCAGGAGAAGCCAGTATTGCGTCCCCCGCCCAGAAAGTCCACTCCAGCTGATGGCTTCCTGGCGCCAAGGCGTAGAGGAGTCCGTCGTACGAAGAGAGGTAGATGGTCCCATCTGGGGCAATAACCGGAGCCGCTCCGATATTGCCCATCGTCGTAAAATTGAACACCGCCCCTCCGGTCGCAGTATCCAAGCCAAGAAGCGAGAAGTTGTTTCCAACATAGATAGTGGTTCCGTCGGGAGAGATTGCGGGAGGAGTCTGAATCTTGTTCCCGGCCTGCGTGTACTTCCATTTCAATGTCCCGTTCGGATTGAGGGCGTACACGAACGTATCGTCGCACCCAAAGTAAATCGTTCCGTCGGTTCCTACCGCGGGCGAACTCTCGATTGCGTTTGTGGCGGGGTAGACCCAGCTCACAGAGCCCTGCCTGACTGCGTAGAATGTGCCTTCAGAGCAGCCGAAATAGACGGTTCCGTCTTGTGAAACGGCAGGCGCGGTGTTTACATGATCGGAGATTGGGCAAGACCAATTGAGGGAGCCGTTTGCCCTATTGAGCGAGTACACGACGGTCGGATACTGGCCCGAGACGTCTCCCGCAACCATGTAGATCGTGCCATCGGACCCGATGACCGCAGGGAATCGAATGCCATTCAGGGCGACCGACGAGGAATCACTGTAACTCCACTTGACGGTGCCATCCGTGTGCGTTCCCGGGCCCAAGCCGGTGTTACTCGAGTTACCGAATACCTTTGGCCAGGGCGAATTCGCCAACTGAGCGCGTCCCAAAAGGGCAAGGGCGAGCAAGGAGACGACTAGGATCGTCCGGAATAGAACCGACCGGTGATCACGAAGGACGACACGTGGAGGGCGTGTGAAGAAGTCCATGGCAAATGAGTCCGAAATGCGAAACGACCAAAACGTCGAACGACAAATATAGGAGCTTGGACTTACGTTCGTATGATCGGGATGGTCGGCAATTTTGTGGAAAAATGGTCTAATTCTGCCTAGTCCATTTGTTGTCGAATGCGCGTACTATGCAATGTCTATGCCCTCAGGGCCGTCGGAAATGACATCGGCCACCCGGCCCGGGCTTGTATTCGGCCCTCATTCCCAGGGATGCTTGGGCTGCGTATGGAGCAACTATTCCCAACCGCAGAAGAGCATAGAATCGCGCTCCTGCTGCACGGAGCAGGAGGCGGAGGTTGGGAGTGGAACGCATGGCTGCCGGTCTTCGAAGAACGTGGGTGGACCGTCTTGAGCCCAAGCCTCCAGCCTGCGGCCGAAGGCATCGCGGCCACGAGATTTAAAGAGTATCGGCGCCAGATACTCGCATTGGCCAGCACCCAACCTGCCTTCCGGCTGGCGATCGTAGGGGCAAGCATGGGTGGACTGCTCGCGCTAAGCGTCTCCGAAGCCCTAAAACCTTCGGCACTGATTCTAGTAAATGGAGTGCCACCTTCAGGGTTCGGATGGAACAGCAAGGGAGACTATCCGGACGTCGTGCGGTGGTCACAAGGAACTATCGAGGAGACGAGAGAGGCGATGCCCGACAGCGACGAGTCAACGGTTCGGCTCGCGTTCGAACGCTGGAGAGACGAATCGGGAGCGGTGCTTCGCGAGATTGCGGACGGAATCGAAGTTTCTCCACCTCAGTGTCCGGTGCTGATCATGGCAGGAGAGCTCGATCAAGACATACCGGCCTCGGTCAGCCGACAGGTTGCTCAAGCCTATCGGGCGGACCTGCTTGTATACGATCGTATGAGCCACGTCGGACCGTTGTTGGGAACCAGGGCCGCCAAAGTTGCCCGCGATGCCGTAGACTGGCTCGACGATCATGTCCGATGATCGATCGACAAGAGACGTATAGATAGCAATGGCAAGCGAAACAACCACTGAACTGGCGACATTCGGCGCGGGCTGCTTTTGGGGAGTCGAGGCGACCTTCCGCGGGATTGGCGGGGTCATCGACACGGCAGTCGGCTATGAGGGCGGGGCAACCGAGAACCCCAGCTACAAAGACGTTTGCACCGACCGGACCGGCCATGCGGAGGTCGTTCAAGTAACCTTCGACCCGTCGGTCGTTGGCTACAACGATCTGCTCGAGGTCTTCTGGGCAAATCACGATCCGACCCAAGTCAATCGGCAGGGCCCCGACTTCGGAACCCAGTACCGGACGGTTATTTTCTACCACACGCCCGAACAGAAAGAGAAAGCCGAACGATCCAAGGAGGCTCTTGCCGATGCTGGCAAGTTCAAGCGCCCTATCGCGACGCAGATTGTGCCGGCTCAGCCATTCTATCGGGCCGAAGAGTACCATCAACAGTACCTAGAGAAGCGCGGACAGACCAGCTGTCATCTGTAGCTGGATCGCGGGAAGGTAGGCTTTTCCCGTGATTCGCGTAGATTTCAAGATCGTCGAAGTTCAGAAGCTCTTTCCGTTGATGATCAGTCGAGGGACAATGAGCTCCTCGGAGAACCTGTTCGTTTTCGTCGGTGACGGAACACACATCGGCGTGGGAGAGCTTTCTCCGGCGACCGGATCGGCTTGGACCGCTGAACACGGGCAAGCTCAGTTGGAGGCGTTCATCCGAGTCGGAGTCGCCTCCGATCCGTATACGAACTACGCGAGGATGCGCGAGGCGGGGATCGATCCACCCGCAATGGCGGCTCTTGACGTCGCCTTGTGGGATCTCCTCGCCAAGCAGGCAAACATGCCTCTCTACCGTTTACTTGGCCTGCCCAAACCGACCGAACCGACAAGCGTAACAATCGGAATCAATCCACCCGAGGTCACCGCCGAACGCGTGCCGTCAATCTTGAATTCGTCCGGTGCAAAGTGCCTCAAGATCAAACTAGGGTCTCCGGAAGGGCGCGACCACGACAAGGCGCACTTCATGGCAGCAGCGGAAGCAGCCGAGCCATTCGGTGTAAAGCTGCGTGTGGATGCAAATGGGGGTTGGACGGTTGACGAGGCGATCGCGATGTGCCGTTGGCTTGCCGACCGAGGCGTCGACTATGTCGAGCAGCCGCTAGCAGAGGGGCAAGAAGAAGGGCTAATGACAGTATTCGCGAACCGTCCCCTACCGATTTTCGTCGACGAGTCGATCCGTTTTGCGCCCGACGTCGTAAAGGTCGCGGATCGAGTCGATGGGATCAACCTAAAGTTGATGAAATGCGGCGGAATTACTGAGGCGGTCCGTATCGTGGCGACCGCCAAGGCATTCGGGCTCCAAACCATGATCGGATGTATGAGCGAGACAAGCATCGCGATCGCGGCCGGCGCAGCGATCGGTGCGCTCTTCGACCATATCGATTTGGACAGCCACCTGAACCTGAACCCCGACCCGGCGAGTGGGGCGCCGATCGTCGACGGCGTCATCGTTCCGACTGACCAACCTGGACACGGAGCCTCGCTCGATGCTTAGAAGGGACCAGAAGCTCGCGATCTACATGGAAGGGGCCGTGCATGGCTATGGCGGCAAGATGGGATTCGGCGTCCTGCGCTACTCCCCGAACCCAATCTGTTGCGTGATCGACACGGAAACCGCCGGACTCGATATGATGACAGAGGGGCCGTTCCCCAAGCCGTGCCCCATCGTCGCTTCGATCGAGAAGGCGCATGAGATGGGCGCAGAGGTTTTTGTTCTCGGGATCGCGCCTCCGGGCGGACTTATCCCGCAGCCTTGGTATGCGGTGATCGATCGTGCCGTCGAACTGGGCATGTCGGTGATCAACGGCCTCCACGACCTCCTCGGTCCAAGGTATCCCCAGTTGCCGGATGGACAATGGGTTTGGGATATCCGTATCGAGCCCCCCGGGATCAAACCAGGGACTGGCGCAGCGGCGGGCGTCGCTAATCGGCGGTTACTGCTTGTGGGAACCGATATGGCGATCGGAAAGATGACGGCCGGCCTCGAAATCTACCGGACCGCTCTCGAGCGTGGCAAAAATGCCGAATTCGTGGCGACGGGCCAGATTGGAATTACGATTACCGGGTCGGGAGTTCCTCTCGATGCCGTACGCGTCGACTTTTCTGCCGGTGCGATTGAGCGCGAGGTGATGAATCGCCAGGATGCCGAGTTGGTCATCGTGGAAGGGCAGGGTAGCCTAAACCATCCGGGGAGTACGGCCACGCTGGCGTTGATGCGCGGCTCGATGCCTACTCACTTGGTCCTGTGTCATCGCGCTGGCCAGACGCACCTTACGACCCATCCCGAGGTTCCAATCGCCCCGCTTGGAGATCTGATACGCCTCTACGAGAATCTTGCGTCGGCTTGCGGTCTGTTTCCGAGCCCAACCACGATTGGCGTGGCGCTGAACACCTCGCACGTCAAGTCGGACGATGTGGCGCTGGATGAATGCGCCGCCCTTGAAAGCGAATTGGGTTTGCCATGCGTGGATCCCGTACGTCACGGACCGGATCGGCTTCTGGACCGGCTCTTCTTGTAGGGACAGTATGCTTGAGGGGTGCTGACCCATCTACAATGCTCGCTTTGCGGAGAGAAATACGACTGGCGTAAGCCGATCAATACCTGTACGTGCGGCAAGCCGCTGCTCGCCCAGTACGATCTGACGCCGAATACGCTTGACCGTGCGGCCTTGAAGGATCGCGAAGCGTCGATGTGGAGATACCGAGAGGTCATGCCGCCTTGCCCCGCGATCACACTGGGAGAGGGGATGACCCCGCTTCACCATGCACCCGGTCTCGGAGAGCGTTGGTATGTGAAGGACGAAGGCGTGAATCCGACGGCGAGTTTCAAGGCTCGTGGTATGTCGGCCGCGGTGTCGATGGCAAAACACCTCGGCATCGAAGGGGTCGCCGCTCCCAGTGCCGGAAACGCGGCCGGCGCGATGGCCGCTTACGCTGCCAAGGCCGGTATGGAAGCGCACGTGTTCATGCCTAGCGACACGCCTCGCGCGTTCATTGTCGAGTGTGAGGTCCTTGGGGCCCATGTATATCTCGTGGATGGGCTGATCCACGTCTGCGGAGCGGAATCGCGTAAGTTCATCGAGAGCCAATTGAAGCCCGTTTTCGACCTGAGCACTCTGAAGGAACCCTATCGTGCTGAAGGAAAGAAGACGATGGGTTACGAAATCGCCGAGCAGATGGAATGGGAATTGCCGGATGTCATCGTGTACCCAACTGGCGGTGGCACTGGCCTGGTAGGTATGTGGAAGGCGTTCGACGAGATGGAGCGTCTTGGCTGGATAGGCTCGAAGAGACCCAAGATGATCAGCGTTCAGGCAGAGGGATGCGCACCGATTGTGACCGCCTATCGGAACGGAGAGAGGTTTGCCGCCGAGTTTCCAAACGCCCACACCGTGGCATCGGGCTTGCGCGTTCCGAAGGCGATCGCCGATTTCGTGATGCTCGATCTGATTCGCGAGTCCAAAGGAACTGCGGTGACGGTTACCGACGAGGAGATGATAGCCGCGACAAAGGAGATGGGACGTCGAACCGGGATCTTTGCTGCGCCGGAAGGGGGAGCCGCTTTGGCGGGGGCGCAGCAATTAGCCGAAAGCGGCTTTCTTTCGCCCTCAGATCGGGTGGTGATCTTCAACACGGGCTCCGGCTTGAAGTACCTCGAGGCGTTCGCCTGAAGCCGATCACTGGCGTTGCCGAGCGCCGATGTCGAGGAGTGTCTTGAGCCGCGAATCTTGAGGGAAATTCCTGGAAAGCGTTTCGATTGCTGTCCATTCGGTGTCCCGATAGGGAAACGGCGGAGCGATCGGGCTCCTGGACGCACGCTGAACGTTGTCGAACGCCTCGGCGTCGAGTCGGGTTCCTTGCAGAAAGCAATATGCCATCAGATAGCGCAGCATCGGCAAGTCGGCGTGGCGGAGCGCCTCGTCGATCCACCGGTTCGCTTGATCGAATAGTCCGCAGTCGATAAGAAGGCATGCTACTTCGATAAGTTCGCCCGGGTTCTCGGCAAGTGGAGCAACCAAGGGGCTCCCCTCTGCATCCAAACTGACCGGTTGAGAAAGGAAACTCTCGGCCCGCAGAGCCGGCTCCAGGGGCGCAAGATAATGGGCGTTAAGGAGTTCTGCCTGGTTGTCGATGTCGGCCATCCGTAGCGCGACCGCTTTCGCCCACCAGGCCAATGGGTCATCGGCGTTGTACAGCAACGCCTGTTCGAACGCCTCGGCCGCCTCCTCGAATCGCTTGTCTCTCAAATGGCGCTGTCCTAGCAGGAGATGGCCCGTATGACGGGTGGCGATATCGAAAGTGGCCCGCTTGAGGTCGATTTCTGGTTTCGTCCGATCCAACTCGATTGGCTCAGGTTCTACCGGTTGGCTTCGCAGGGCGCGAGTGCTGCCCAAAGCAATGGCATTGTCTGCGCTATCGTGCCTTAGAACGTCCGCCTTCGAGGGGTGCCGTAGCACCACGCTTGTCGGTGTAATGCCGTTCAACGGAAACTCTTGAGCGTGCTCAGCGTAGATGTCTACCTTCGCCTCGAGCGTTTCCCCACTGTCCGTCAGCAGGAGGAGTTTGTGTTCAGGTCTGGTCTCAGTGGTCTGAATCCGTATTCGTGCCTCGGATACGTCGATCGCCCCTTCTCGGCCGGCACTAGTCAGGGATTCGAATCCCGAATAGGGAACGACTGCAAGCTGCCAGGTATCGGCTTGATGCGGTGCAAGCCAGCGCGTTCGGTCGAACCGCGTCCGGACGAATACACCCTGTTCGCATCCGATGCCTTCGAAGGCGGCTTCGCTAAAAAAGCCCAAGCCGGCACGGCGCTCTGCGCAATAGACTGCCGAGCCGGTAGCTACAACCTCTCCAAGCCGAGCGCACACGCCTCCGTTGTAGGGAAGATGCCGATACGAGCGGTTGAGCACCCGGGCTTCTAGCAATAGCTCCGCTCGGTCGCTGGGCATTGACACGCGGACGTGAAAGCTCAGTCCAGTTCCGGTGACCGCCTCCGCGATCCACACAACGGCTTCGTCGTCTTCCTCATCACCGGATTCGAGCCGGCAGTCCATCGAGCCGAGGGAGTTCAGTCGCGGCTGTCCGTCGAGAACGATCTGCAGACCATCGGAGATGCCGAGTCCACGACGTTCGTCGTCGATCATGGTCAGGGCTTTGGCTTCGCTCAGGATTTCGGTGCCGGTCCGCTTGTCGAGAAGGCTCAGCACTCGGCCCCCGAGCGCCGGTACGAGAGTCGCCCGCAATAAATCGTTTTCAAGGAGGATCGCCTGAAAGGCCCGGCTCTCGCGGAGGGACGTTCGAGCCAGGCGAGGAAATGGGTATCCGTTCCACTGGGATGGCTGCTGAGGGACGAATGCGTCTACCAAGTCGATTTCGATATCGACCGTATCTTCGAAGGCAAGAGCCGATGAGCGGGGCATGATCGTGCAAAATGTGCGGTTGGTATCTGGATCGTTTCCAGGAATCCGTTTGAGGGCAATGGCGAGGTTACCTAAGCTACAATACATCGATGGCGAGAAAGCAATCCCCAGGTTTGCTCATTGGAAAGTGGATCATCCTGCCAATCCTGCTCGCCCTGCTCGGCTACTTCGTGATCGGTCCGCGCATCGGCAAAGTAAAGGCAAAGCCTGAGACACAGGAATCTGCCCAGCCCAGTTCGACGGCCATGGAAACCCCACAGTCCGACCCGGTGGGACATCCGTCTACGGCTGACCAGACCGAATCGAAGCCGACGCCACCCGATCTTGACATTAGCGTTCAGAAGGTATCGCACAAAGCCACAAGCGTTGTGGCCGCCGATCCTGAGACAAAGCCCAAGCATCGGCACAAGAAGCACGTTCTTGCCGAAGATCAGCCGCCCACTCAGGACGATGGATCTCAGAAGGTCGATGAGGGTGGAAGCGCCGGAGCGACGACGGCTGGCTGATCCAGACAAGGCCTCATAGCATCCGGAAGAAGCGCATCGCGTTCTCTGTGGTAATTCTCGAACATTCCTCAACATCGATTCCAAGAGAGTCCGCGAGCGCAGCGTTCACATAGCGGACATAGGCGGGTTGGTTCGACTTGCCACGAAACGGTTCGGGCGGCATGTAAGGGCTGTCAGTCTCGATCACCAAGCGGTCAAGCGGAACCTCACGGACCACCTCTTTCAGCGCCTTCGCGTTCTTGTACGAAATCGGGCCGTCCACTCCAAAGTAACAGTCGAGGGCCATCGCCCGTTTCGCGTCGTCGATCGAGCCGGCGAAGCAATGAAAGAGATAAGGACGGATCGGGCGAGCCTCCAAAACATCCAAGAGTGCCGGATAGGCGTCTCGACAATGAAATACGAGAGGAGTATCTAGTCGCACTGCCAGATCGAGTTGCTCGGATAGTGCAAGCATCTGCTCTTCGGGTGTGGAGAAATCCCAATGGAAGTCGAGGCCGATTTCGCCCATCGCCACGACCTTGGGATGCTTCAGCATCTCTGTGATTTCCCCCAACGATCCGGACACGTAGTCCTTGGTATAGGTTGGGTGCCAGCCGACGATCGCGTAGACTTCGGCGTACCGATCGGCCAACGCGACGGCAGCACGGCTGGTCTCAGGATCG
Organism: Fimbriimonas sp.; assembly: GCA_031292555.1. Taxonomy (GTDB): domain Bacteria; phylum Armatimonadota; class Fimbriimonadia; order Fimbriimonadales; family Fimbriimonadaceae; genus Fimbriimonas. Next base: position 55,012 of record JARLGV010000130.1, on the reverse strand, counting down.
CATCCGACCGCCATCATCCTATCGACTCCGACGGATCGAGCGTCTGCGATCGTCTGCTCAACGTCGGGGAATTTGTCGGGGAAGTTGATGTGACAATGCGTGTCGATCAGCACTCGGTCACCGGGCAGTGGCCTTCGTTGAGGTTCTCGATGATGGGCCCTATGAGCGGGGCGATCGCCCGTATGCCCTGAAGCACCGCCTTCGGCGAGCCAGGCAGGTTCACTACCAGCGCGCCACGGCATATTCCTGCGATTCCACGCGAAAGGTGGCTGAACGACGTCTGCCCCATGCCCTTGAGCCGCATCAACTCGCAGAGCGAGTCGGCGCGCTTCTCGAGGAGCGGCGCCGTGGCCTCCGGCGTCACGTCGCGCGGAGCAAAACCGGTACCCCCCGTTGTAAAAACGGCGTGGCAGTTATGGCACAGCTCCAGAATCGCGGACTGGATGGCGTCCACCTCATCGGGAACGATGCGGGTCTCGAAGTCGCGAAAGCCGAGTTCGTGCAACGTTTCGCGCGCAGTGGCCCCGCTGACATCGGTTTCTGGAGTGCGAGTATCGCTGACCGTAAGAATTCCTATGCGCGCCGCCAATTGGTCTTGCCTCCTGTTTTCTCCTCAAGGCGGACGTCGGTCAGCACCAGGTCCGGACCAACGGCTTTCAACATATCGATCAGGGTTATCCCAGCGACTACGACGGCGGTATATGCTTCCATCTCCACACCGGTCACCGCATCGGTCCTAGCCGAGCCAGTGATCTCGATGCCCTCATCGACGAGCCTGAGCGACACGTCGAGATGAGACAACGGAACGGGATGACAAAGCGGTATCAGCTCCGAGCAACGCTTGCCCCCCTGGATACCAGCCACCTGGGCAGTGGTAAACGCATCGCCCTTTGGCAATTCACCAAGGGCCGAGCGGTGGGCGTCGGTAATACGCAACAGGCCCTTTACGCACGCGAACCTTCGGCTGGCGCTTTTTCCGGAGACGTCCACCATTTGAATGGCGCCGTCCGCCTTCACGTGGCTAAGTTTCGGCATACCCCATTTTAGCGGGTTGCCGATAGCCGGATGGGGGTCGGATGGCCGACCCCCGCACTCCTAAGGGTTGATCCGACCGTCCTTGCCGACTACCGGCAGGTGCGTTCGTTCCTTGTGTGCTGGAGCCTTCTTGATCTCGTCGAGCAGATATTTCACTGCTTCCTCAAGTTGAGGGTCTTGACCAAGAGCGGCCAGATCGGGGCGGAGGTCCACATCGATGTCCGGGTCAATGCCATGGTTCTCCGCAATGATCTCGTTCGTATCAGGATCAAAGATGCTGAAGGCCGGACAGGTCACCGTTCCGCCATCGATCAGGGGTACGCCGCCGTTGATGCCGACGAGCCCGCCCCAGGTTCGCTTACCGATAAGTGGACCGAGTTTGGCGTGCTTGAACATCCAAGGGAAGAAGTCGCCGCCCGAACCGGCGTAGCCGTTGATGAGCATTGCCTTCGGTCCTTCCATCGCTCGCTCTTCAGGAACGTCGGGCCGTGTTCGCGATTGGATCATCGCTTTGACCTTTCGGGCCAAAGTGTCCACGAACCAAGGCTGAATGAAGCCGCCGCCGTTCCAACGCTCGTCGACGATCATTGCATCCTTGTCGGTTTGCGGATAGAAGCCGCGAATGAAGTCGATCGCGCCCTGGGTCGCCGTATCAGAGATGTGCATGTATCCGATTCGGCCTCCCGACAGTTCCTCGACTCGCTTACGATTGCCTTCCACGAATTCGGCGTACCGGAGATCCATCTCGGAACCAATCGGGAACACGCGGAACTGCTTCGAGTCCTTCATCGAAGTCGTCGAACTGACGGCGATGGTCACTCCCTTGCCGACCTTGTCCAGCATTAGCGAGGCTGGATCAGTATGGGCGGTCACCGGTTGGCCGTCGATGGCGAGAAGGTAGTCGCCTTCCTTCACATCGATGCCCGGTTCGTTCAACGGACCCTTATGGGCCTCGTCATAGCTGAGTCCGCGATAGATCTTCTTGAACTTGACATGGTCGCCGTCAGCCTCGTAATCAGCGCCCAAATGTCCAACGGGGACCGGTCGTGCGGTGACTCCGAAGTCGCCCCCCATAACGTAAGAGTGGCTTGTGCCCAACTCCGAGATCATCAACCCTAGAACGTAGGATAGATCCCATCGATTGTTCACGTACTTCAGATAGGCGTGATATCGTTTCCCGACCGCATTCCAGTCCAGACCCCGGAATCCTGAATCGTAGTAATTATCGCGATAGAATCGCCAGACCTCCCAGAACATTTGGTTCCACTCGTCGCGCGGGCTTATGGTCGCTTCAACACTGCCCGTGTCGACCTTGCCTTGGCCCATCGTATTTCCAGGGTGGGCATCGATGACTCCGAGAATTCCTCCCGCCATGTAGGCAATCTTGGATCGCGACGCATTGAACGTCAGATTCCCCAGAGGACCCGAGAAGATTGGCGTAGATTCGCGGCTCGCGAGGTCGAACTTCATGAGTCCTGCGCCACCCGGGTAGAAGACGCCATTCGACGAGCCGATTACGAACGGGTAGTTCCCTGCAGGAATCGGAAGCTCGATCATTCGATTCCCGATGCCGTCAAGGTCGATCTTCGTTTGCGAGTCGCCGCCTGTGGGAGTTCCTTTACCCGGCGCGACAGGCTTGGGGCCTTTGGGAGCAGCCTGCTTTGCATCGGAGTCCGATGCGCTCGAGGCTTCCTCGTCGTTTGCGGGCGTCAGCGGGTTCGTGGTCGACTTTTGAAGCGGAATCACGTAGATCTTCTGCGTGCGATCCACCTTCAGGCTGAACTCGTACTCGCCACTGGTTGGGCTGAACGTGCGGCTCGATACTAAGTAAAGATATTTTCCGTTCAAGTCGAATGAGACGTTTGTGTCGTCGTAATACCCATCGGTGATCTTCGTCGACTTTCCCGTCGCGATCTCGTACAGATATAGCGCGGCGAACTCGTTGTTTCCCGCTTCCGTGTAGGCAATCCACTTGCTGTCGGGCGAGACGTCCAAGTCGGCAATGCCGTATTTTGCCTTTAGCACTGGCTTGATCTGCTTCGTAGCCACATCCAGCAGCAGATACTGGTTGTCGTTCGTTCGAATGCCGATGCTTTTGCCGTCTGGCGTGTAATCGATGCCCTGTATCGCGTACGGGCTGTTTTTGGTTAGCTGAACGGCATCGCCACCCATCTGGGGACGCGTGTAGATTTCATACTGACCGGATTCGTCGCTAAGGTAGGCGATCGACTTGCCATCCGGCGACCATTGTGGGTAGCGTTCGCGCGAGGCCGTCGAACGGGTGAGGTTGCGCGTATCGCCCGATTTCACAGGAATCGTGAAGATATCACCCCGCGCTTCGGCGGCAACCCGTACGCCGCTCGGCGACAGGGAGATCGAGGAAATCTGATTTCCGAGGGCACGCAGATAAGGGCGAGCAACGATGTTCTCGCTGGCGATATGGGGCGAGAACGTCTCGATTTTCCGGGTTGCGATGTCGAATAGGTTGAGGTAACCGTCTCGCTCGAACACGATGGTCTTGCCGTCGGTGCTCGGATAGCGGATATCGGCGTCCGCGTACTTCGTCAGCTGACTGTCGGAACCGGAGGACGTATCGTGCACGAAAAGGTTGAGCGTCCCATTTGCCTTGTCGCTGATGTAGTAGATCTCCTTGCCTACGACCATCGGGAAGAAGGACTGCTCTCGTTTGCTTGGCAACTCGCTGTAATGGTTGGAGGCAAAATCGTAAATTGAAATGCGCCCCTGCGAACCGCCGCGATAGTGCCGCCAGTTGAACCCGTACGAGTTCATCCGCGTGTATGCCATGGTGTGGCCGTCCGGGAACCAGGAGATGTCGGCCACTTCGTTGATCTTGGTGGCGACGGGGAGTCCGCCCTTCGGGTCGACCGTCCAGAGCCGATTCTGACGATTGATGAAGTTTCCGGACACCGACGCATAAGCGATCTTGCCATCTGGAGTCCACCCAAGGCACGAGTCCGGCTCCGAGTCGTATGTGAGGCGCTTAGGTTCACCGCCCGTGATCGGGATCAGATAGATGTTTGACCCACCGTCATATTGGCCGGTGAATGCTACCCACTGGCCATCAGGCGATATCTTGGGCCGGACCTCAAGGCCCGGATGGCTGGTTAGCCTTCGGGCATATTCGCCAGTTGTCTTCTTGGCGACCCACAAGTCGCCCGCATAGCTAAACACGACCGTATCGCCATAAATGGCGGGCGTCCTCATCAGGCGAGGTTCGATGGCATCGCCATTTTGGGCGTATGCGACGAGCAACGCTGCAGAAGTCAGAATAAGGCTCAAAGGAATTCCTCCACTGGAAAGCTGAAAAGAGTATGGCTGGACGGCACGATCCGAAGCTAAAGCCAGTTGGTGCCGCGAGTATTGGCCCCACGAAGCTCTTGGGGCCGATGAGTATTACTTCTCATTTCCGAGGAGCGTTCCACCACCGTGCGTTCTTCGCCAAACGTCGCGCCAGCGATGCACGTCTACCGCGCCGATCTCGGGGCGCGGATTGCGCTCCTCCGCGCTCGGAAGGGCCGGGAACGGTTTGCTCGGCGTCGTCTGGTACCAATACGCCACGCTCGCCAAATCGAGCGTAAGGCAATTTGCATGCCCGTGTTCAATGCTTGCTCGAAGCGACTTCTTGAACCGGATCGGGTCCTCAAGGTGGAAGCGGTAGACATGGGTCCTGCCGAGCCAACCGAAGCGAGGGCTGTCGTTGCTCCTCCCTGGGGCACGGGCGGTTCCGAAGTAGGGATGGCAATAGTGCTCGTCCGGACACCAGCTTTGATTGAAGTAGTCCTCTGTTCCTGTTCCGTGAGCGCTCCCCGGCCAGGCTTCGCCGTCGACGAGGAACATATCGTCCCCTTCGCCGTACCAGATGGGGCTCGGGCTGTTCACATAGTAGTTGACGCCAACATAGTGACCTTCTCCTTCCGGCTGGCAGAAGACGTAGTTGTTCTCGTCCGTCGGGTTATTCGGGAACCTGCCGAATACCTCCCATTCATTTTCGACGTCGCCACCCACGCCGACGTTGTCGATTTGCCCTTCTGGCTTGGTCAGTTCCTGGTGGTACCACGCATGGAATCGCCCCTGCGAATCAGGGATCGAAGCATGCTCGTCGTAGTCTACGTAGTAGTAGAACGCATCAATATCTTCCGAGCCCTGGTTCTCGACCGTGATCCTGGCGCCGTTTCCAAACGGCATAGGGAAGTAACAAACCAAAGCATTTCCGTTCGCAGGCGATGCTGCAAGCGGCAGTGAGATGAAGTTGTATTTCTGGCCCCAGCCTTGCCCAAAGAACTCGCCGATCGGCGACTCGACGGACGGATGTTCCTGTCCATCCCAGAAAGCCCGAAGAACGAGGTTCCGTCGAAGCAGTGGGTCCTTGCCAGAGATCGTGATCCAGATATGCTTAACGATACCGGCGCCGGGAATATCTGCCATGACGAAGGTCGTTCCTTTGGGGATGTGAACGCAGTCGCCGTTTCCGCCGGAGCGATCAAAGCTGGAGATTCGTTTTGAGCGGGCATCGACAATAGTGGCGATGCCGCTAAGAGGGCCATTAGACATGTAAAGCCACGTTACCGCACCGGACAGCACAGGTTAGGTGCTTGCGGCCCTACAGGCTGGAAACAGCCTCTCGCTCAGGCGCAATGAGTCTTTCTGCGCCCTGCTCGAGGAATGAGACAATCATCTCACGAGAAACCGACGGAAATTCGCTGAGGAACGTGTCGACCGTCTCACCCGTTTCGATGTAATCGAGCAAGGTTTGCACCGGAACCTTCGTACCGGCGAAGACGGGCGCTCCCCACATGATCTCCGGGTCGACGGTGACTGTCTTCATATCCTTCATTCTATAGCAACTCTCTGCATCGTGCCCACTAATTAGAGCGGGTTTAGTAAAGGAATATAGACTCCACCAACGACGCTGCGAGCCTGAAATCCAACTTGTTTGGCGTTCTTTGTGTCGTGCCAATCGCTAAGAGGGACCCGGCTGGACGTTTGGTTCACGTATTCGAAGAGCGGATCGATAAATCGTTCGAAAGTGCTTCTGGATGGTGACATTGTTGCCGTCCAAACAACCCAGTCCAGCTTGGTGTAGTCGGCGCGGCTATCCAGAGGTAATCCGAATTCGTTCTGCATGGTCAGGTAGTGGGCGATCTCCAAGTCGATGACATCTTGAGGAAACAGCTTTAGGCCGAGTAGACGTTCCCACACCAGGTTATATTTCTGGCTCCAGGTCCCTTCGCGGTCAAACGCCAGTCGATAAGCGTCTCCGTCTCTGGCCAGTCTCTGCCATTGGTCGGCCATTCGCTTTGCGTTTTGATAGATGATCTGAGCCCGAGTGGCATCGCCCCGCATTTCGCAGAGCTGACCGAACGCTCCGAGGGCCACGATTGCCTTGACCGACAAGTTGGCATTGTGAGCCAGGTGTCCGGCAAAGTCGTCGGTGCAGAGTTGGTTGTCGGGGTCGAGCCCCTTCTGCATCAGATATCCGGCCCACGCCGAAAGCGTCTTCCAATACTTGACGGCAAGCTCGGTCGATTGCTCGGCCTTGCACACGGCAGCAGCTAGGATGAGCATGTTTCCGCACTCCTCAACCGGCATCTGGTCGTCCTCGGTGCGTTCGCCGCCACCATATACCTGTCCGTTCGCCTTTGGATAGGTACCAAGGTCGTGAGGTGCGAAGGGAAATCTCCATCGGGGTGTCCCGGCGTAGGACAGAATCGGCTCGATCTGGGCTCGGAGCATTGCCGGATTGAATCGCAGAAAGAACGGTGATCCGGGGTATGTCACGTCGACGGTTCCGATGCATCCGTTGCTGAAATTCTCCTTGCTGAACATCAGAAGGGTTCCGTCGAAATCCTCGACGATTCCATGTGCGGCCAAGCACTGGCGGAACGCCAATTCGGCGATCTTGGCGTACTTCTCGCCACCTCGATCGGCAAGCTCCTTGTGAAGAGTCAAGTCGAAGGCAATGCATCGGCGGCGTACTTCTGATGCCTCGGCCTGGGCGTCAAAGAGAAGCTTCGAGATTCCGATTCCTGCTCGATTCCAATAGGGAACGAGCTTACGTTCGAAATACTCGATTGCATATTCCTCGTCGTAGGCGAGACACAGGAACCGAGAAACTGACTCGGCTTCAACCTCTCCGTATTCCAGGCTGAGGGCGAGTACGGGGGATTCGTCCCATACCGATCGAGGGAACCGCATGTCGTCGCTTGCTGGAACGCACCCCTCCAGAACGAACGCTTCTCGGCAGGATCGGGCATCGCTCACACAAGCGCGCGAGTAGGACGACGAACTGGACAGATAAAGCGTGCCCCAGTCGATCCGCAGATGGTCGCCCTTCTTCTGGAGGACCGGCTGTTCAGCCGATCGGAAAGAGACGGTCTCCAAGCCATCGACACGATGGCGGGCCCCGTAGATTGGTTGGTCGTTCGTATTAACCGCGATGCTTCCGCTGCAATCGAAGTAAACCGACACCTCGTGTGCCGTATTGTCCGTCGAGGTCACTCCGATCGTTAGGTAGGTAACGGGCCTAGTCAGCAAGTCGAGATCATCCGGCACGAGCGGCGAAAGGAACTCGACATTCAGGTGGATGCCGGCAAATTCGAACTCATAGATCGATCGAGTTGCCGTAACCGTGAGATTCACCTGCTGGATGGGCTCCACGTCCGCCGGACCGCCTCCCATGAAGCGGCCAACCTTGCCGTCGACGCGCACAAGTCCGCACATCGCTTGAGTAGTCCCCGTCCAATGAGTGCTCCACCCCTGATGGAGGGCGTCGTGCGGCGACCAAATGCTGAAATACGGTGTGTGGGTAACGAGTGGAACGGAGGGAGGACGAACGGCGGGAGTATCGGCGTGCAGGCTCATAAAGAAAGGCAAGGCTGCATCACAGGATGTAGCCGTCTGCTAAAGGATAGCTCCCCGACGTTGGCCTGGGGAGACATAGCCTCAAAAACTGGTGATCCCAGCCGCTACTTTTTGGGTAGATCGTCCATAACGGTCGTGAATTCTAGCTGAATACCGCGCTTCGCGATCTCCTCGCAGAACTCCTTCCCCGTAAGGGCAGTTTCGTACTTCAGACACCCGTGCCGCAACTTGTCGTTTGCGATTGCGGAGGCATGGATGGCGATCGAAAAGCCGGTCATTCGCTCCATGCTCGTGAATCCAGTTTCGTGACATTGTTTGTCAAAGATGTCGGCCTGGATCGTTACCGCCCGACCGTCCTTGATGCCTTTCCCGACGCCGCGGACGACGCATTGATCCATGTCCTTTATTTTGGCGAGACTCGATCCAAAGACCCGGCAGAATACGTCGCGCGGTTTGACAGTCTGCCCCTTGATCTCGATGGGCTCATCACCCCAGAAGCCGAAATCCTTGAAGATCTTCATCTTCTCGCAGTGTCCGGGAAAGCGGATCGTCTTGTACTGATAGTCCTTGACCCTGCCCACAAATGTGTAGGGGGCTGTGCTTGTGCCACCGGACGTATTGAACGCCTCCATCTGACCCAGCTGCTTGATGTGGATCTCCTCCAATTCGTCAAGCGTGTTCAGGTGGACGATTTCTCCATTTCGAAGGGCTACCGCTTGATAGTCGTACTCCGTTACGAGGCCCTCCACATTGAACGTGAGCTTGTAGTTGAAGGGTGGGATCGGATTCTGCGGCAGGACGCCGCAATAGAGCTTGATCGACTCCGGCACGTCGAGATGCTCCATGAGATAGAGCCCGACGCTGTTCACCAAGCCAGGCGCCAATCCCGTGTCCGGTATCAAAGTGACGCCGTTGGACACCGCTCGGTCGTTCAAAGCGAGGGTCTCCATTGTGACATCGGTGTTGCCGCCGAGATCGCACATCGACGTGCCGGTTTCGATCGCAACCTTGGCGATTCTTGGGTGCATCCAATACGGCACGCAGCTCAAGACTACGTCCACTCCGTCGAGGAAGACGCCTAGGTCGCGGGCGTCGAGAGCATCCAACTGACAAGGCGAACAGACGTGCCTCCCAATAAGGCCATTGACACGTTCCGCGCTTCTCTGAGCTTGGGCTAGATGGGCATCGGCAAGGAGAACTTTTGCCGGATTGGCATATTTGCAGAGATCGAATGCGGCGGCGGTGCCTTGCATGCCTGAGCCGAGGACGGCGAACGTTTTCTTCATGTTTCACCCGAAGCGTCTGTGATCCGGACGGAGCTGTAAGAGACTTTACCAGCGAGATTGACGCTGAAGCACGTTACTAGGACTTCGTACTGAACAGCCTCGTGATCACTCTATCGAGGTCCTCAACCATCACCGGCTTGGGAATGTAGTCGTCAAATCCCGAGGACAGGCACTTCTGCCGTTCGTCGTGAGACACGCTCGCCGTAACGGCAACGACCGGTAGCCGCTGCGCAGTGCCACGTTCGACGTCCCGAATCATACCGATGACCTCGTATCCCGAGAAATCAGGCATGTGCAGGTCCAAAAACAGACCGTCGAATCGGTCGTCTCGCAACAAGTCAATCGCCTCACGGCCCGTCGCTGCCGTAATGCATTCGAAGCCGCGGTCTTCGAGCCAACTGGTCAGAATGATCGCATTCACTTCGACATCCTCGGCGATCAGCACTCGTGAGCCAGGGCGCACCGAGACCTTCTGCGAAACCTTGGGCGCCTTGAGGGTATCGACTGACTCGACCGTTTGGAAAGGAATCCGGATCGTGAAAAGGCTACCGTGCCCAAGCTGGCTTTCCAGCGTGATCGTGCCCTTCATAAGCTCTACAAGCGTTTTGGTAATCGATAGGCCCAAACCGGTCCCGCCATGACGTCGTGTGAGAGACGCGTCTGCCTGAACGAAACGGCTAAAGACCTTCTCGTGCATCGACGGATCGATCCCCATGCCAGTGTCTCGAACCGAGATCACGGCTTCGATTTTCCGGTCGAACTTCGGCTCGACCTCGATCGCCACGTGGATGCTGCCGTGATCGGTGAACTTGATGGCGTTGCCGACAAGGTTGTTGATAGCCTGCCGCAAGCGGTACTGATCGCCTAGAACCATAACCTGTCCCCTCGGATCGACGCTCGATGTCAGGTTGAGGTGCTTCCGATGGGCGGGAAGGCTAAACAGATCAAATACGGTCTGTATGACATCTGGGAGCAAGAACGGGGCGCTGTCGAGGCTGATCTCCCCCGCCTCAACCTTTGAAAAATCGAGAATGTCATTGAGTATCTGGAGTAACGATTCACCAGACTGGATCAAGATGGATGCGTAATGACGTTGTCGGTCGGATGATGCGGAGGCAGCTAGAAGTTGGGCCGTCCCCAGTAATCCGTTCATGGGCGTGCGCAACTCGTGCGACATGTTCTGGAGGAACTCGGTCTGTGCCTTGGTTGCTGCCTGAGCGGCCATCGTTAGTTCCTGAGATCGGGCAAACGCTCGCTCCAGTTCATTCTGAGCCGCAATCTCCTTGGTAATCTCGCGACCGACGAGGAAGAGGCGGCTCCTCGCCTCGTTCGTCATGAGGTCCCATTGGACGATTCTGCCTCTCCCCCCGTCGGTCGAGATCGACGACCTGAAGTTGCATTCAGTTCCTTCGGTGAGTGCTCGTTCGCTTGCGATTTTGAAGGGCTCGATGTCGTCTTCGCAAAGATAGTGTTGGAAGTTCTGCCTTTGTTCATCCACGCTCGGGTCTCCAACGAGATCCTGAAAGGCGGCGTTCGACATGGTGATCGTTCCACTCGGGTCCAGCATCAGCATGCAGTCTCTTGATAGCCGAAAGAGCTGCTTGCGTTCGTCCTCCGCTGCCTGTCGCGTCGTCAGGTCGACTATCGAGCCGATCATACGGACCGGGTTCTCGTGCTCGTCCGTCTGCAGAATCCCACGATCGAAGACTGGAATGTAGGTGCCGTCGGCCTTGCGAAACCGGTACTCGGCGCTCCAATATCTGCGTTTCTCGCGGATTGCCTGCTGGATGGACCATGAGGCGACCTCATAGTCATCTGGATGGATCAAAGTTGCCCACCAGTAGATGTCCTCCTGGAGGTGCGATGGATCGTAGCCGTAGACGCTCACCAAAACGCCATTGTGAGTGACTCGGTTAGTGCGGAGATCCCAATCCCATAGTAGATCGTTGGCAGCCTCCGAGAGAATCTGATACCGCTTGAGCAGTTCGCTTCTTTCCCGCTCCATCCTGACGCGCTCGGTCACGTCGAAGACCATCATCAAGACCCGGTGCGATTCCGATTCGTCGAGGGGGAGTATGTGGCCCTCGACGAACAACGATTCGCCGCTCTTTGTGCGATGCTCCCAAGGTCTGCCGCTTCCAAGGTGCTCTGCACCGTGTCTCTCGGTCTCGCCAGGCGCACGGACATCGTATAGTGAGAGTTTGACGAATTCGTCTCTCGTATATCCGTACTTGACGCAAGCCGCATCGTTTACATCCAGAAAGCGCAGTGTCTCCCTGTCGATGACCCAGATAGGGTTGGGTACATCGTGAAATCGTGCGTGCTTAAGGGAGAGAGTCATTTCATCGGTTGAATTGCCGTCGTCGGAACATCAAAGTGGGATTCCAAGGTTATCGTCATCACGCGCTGCGAGCCATTCCGACAGAACCAACCGAGCGAATCAAAACAATGAGAGTCGAATCTGCTCAATCACTATCGGCACACAGAGCAATACTCTTTACGGTGATTCGTGCCGATTTTGGCCATTTAACCGGTAATAGGAGCGGCGAGGCGCTGCCTTGCTTGAATGGCTGGACACCTGTCAGGGGCTGTTTCCCATTCCGCTAGATTGGAGTTAAGGATGAGCGTTTTCGATTCCATATCAGATCTTTACGATCGTTCGCGTCCCCACTACCCAAGCACTATCTTCGACGACCTCGCTGAGATGGCGGGCCTTGGCCCTTCTTCAAGGGTTCTAGAAATCGGATGTGGAACGGGACAGGCAACCGTCGATCTTGCACCCCGAGTCGGATCGGTGCTCTGCGTGGAGGCCGGTACGAATCTGGCCAAAAGGGCCGCATATAATCTTGCGGGTTGCGCCAACGTGCAGATCGTCTCAAGCAGGTTCGAGTCGTACGTGCCGGAAGAGTCGTCATTCGACGCAGTGTTCGCGGCGACGTGCTGGCACTGGTTGGATCCTGCTTCTCGCTACCGGCATGCGTACGAATGCCTGGAAAGGGCAGGAAAACTCTGCATCCTCACGAACGGGCACGCATTTCCGGATGGCTTCGATCCGTTTTTCCGTGAGATCCAAACCTGTTACGAAGCAACCTGCGATTCGGACGAACGCCGTTTCCTTTGGCCACCTCTCCGGCCCGACGCAACCCCGGACGTTTCGCCGGAGATCCAGGCATCTGGCTTCTTTCGCAACGTCCAAGTGCGCCGCACGCTTTGGCACGTCGACTACACGGTGGAGCAATACATCGACCTACTCGGAACCTACTCGGATCACTTGGCAATGAAGCCTCAAAGGCGAGCCGACCTCTTCACTTCCATTCGATCGATTGCCGGCAAGCGATCTTGTCCGACCATCCGCAAGCACTATCAAGCGATCTTGCATGTCGCGGAGAGGCTGGATCGGTAGGCCGGCTACTTTCGAGTCTGCGTGGATTCCTCGACCTCCGACCACTTGGATTCGAGGGAAGTCCACCGATCGTCGCCTAGGCGTTCGCCTCCGATTGAGTCGGCGCCCACCCCATGCAGTCCCTTGAGTTGGGCGATAAGCGCGGTCATACGGGCCAAGAACGTTCCACATCGGCTACAGCCCTTCGCGTGCCATAGGGCATACCATTTCATCAGGGGGGGCGCCGATCCTTCGGCGGTACGATTGAGCATCCCTTCCATATGCTTGCAGGGCTCAAGAGATTCGGCGGTTTCTTTGTGAAGTTTCATGACAGGGAGTCGAGTTTCTGTAGGTCGCGGAGCACGGTGAGCATTTGCATACGAGCACGAGCCAGTCGGGATCGGACAGTTCCGATTGGTACTTCCATCACTTCGGCGATCTCGGCATAGGGGAGTTCTTCGATGTCGGCGAGGATGACACACAGGCGCTGGGATTCCGGCAAACTCATCAGTGCTCGTTCCAATGATTCGGAGAGGGTCCCTTGCATGAGTCGTTCTTCCGGCGACGGGATCTTGCTGTTCCACGAAACGCCGAACGTGTCGTCGTTGGGCAGCAATTCCGATTCAAGTCCCGGCAGGGTTCGATTTTGCCGTTTGGCGAATAGGAAGGCGTTTGTCAGTATCCGGGTGAGCCATGCGCCAGGGTGCCGCCCGTCGAACCGACCGTCCAGATAAGCTCGATAGGCGGATACGAGCGTCTCCTGAACGAGGTCTTGGGCCAGATCGTGGTCCAAGCCGCACATTCGCTTTGCGGCACGAAGCAAGTTCGCCTCATGCTGTCTCGCGATCAAGGCGAACGCGGATCGCTTTTCGCTCGGACGCGGGGGATTGGTCATCGTGGTGGGACTCATGGCGCTTGCGCCCGAGCCAATTGCCCGGACGCAGATTCTAATGCGGCACTCGGACCGTTAGTTCCAGAAAATCTAGAGCGGATCCCAGGGTCGTGCTACCGGCGCTGTAATTCAAGGAGAATGCGAAGCACGTACCAAAAGAGCAGAGCGACGGCGGCGAACAGATCGAGGGCGGCTGCGACGTACTGATCTGTAGGATAGACGCGGAGGATATTCGACGTGCTGTAGACGACCGCTCCCGATGCGAAGAGGACCATCAGCGCGCTGAACCAAATGCCAAGATTGAATCCGAAGATCACGCCGACGATAATCGTGCCCAAAGCGACGAAACCGGCAATGGCCAGGCCCGGACCAAGAAAGGAAAAGTCCTTCTTGGAAAACAGCGTATAGGCGGTTAGGCCGGTGAACCCGGCCAATGTGATGACCGTGGCCTCAGGCAATACACCCGGAGCATAGACCGCCGCAATAGCGATCATCGGAGCGAAGATGAACGCTTCAATCAACGCATAGAGCCCCAGACCGGCGTATTGGAGGGCCAACGACTGCCTCGAACGGGCGAGCGACTGAGCAAGATATCCGGCGATCATGAAGCCGCCGAGGATCATGAGCCACATGAACCGGCTGGTTCCAAGCATGCCGACAATTGCAACCCCCAAACCGGCCGCATAGAACACTGAGGACAGCAAAATGAACAAGCCGACCGCGCCGGCAAGATGAGCATAGGTCTTTCGCACGAAGGCCATGCGTGCGTCGACTGGCGCAGCAAATGCCGGGACCGATCCGTACATCGGATAACTCATGCTGATATCTACGAATGGGAAGGCGCCTTCGTGGCGAGGGCGTTTAGGGATGGTTTAGCCGTTTCCAGCTAAATCGGTGACGAAATGGACAGCGTCGGCGCGCCTGATCGCCTCGTACGTGCCAACGGGACGAGGTTTGGGTTAAGCTCTTGGGGGGTGCGGAAGAGAAAGATGAACAAGAACATCGTTTTCGGGACGCTTGCGATCTTAGGATTGATCGCTGCGGGTTGTGGATCGGACCAGAAATCGACAGACAACGCTACAAGCGGAGGGGGTTCTGGGGCGACGACGGGCTCCGTCAAGATCGGGTTTCTCGTCAAGTCGATGGGTGACAGCTGGTTCCAGACGGAGACGAGCTTCGCCAAAGAAGAGGCAAAGAAGCTCGGCGCCGACATCGAGGTCCAGGAGACACTCAACGGCACGGCTGTTTTAGAGACGATCGATACCATGGCGACGAATGGAGTTCAGGGCATTATCATCTGCTCACCCGAAACTCAGTTGGGTAAGTCGATCCAGGCGGCGGCCGACCGCCATCACCTCAAACTGATGAGTGTGGATGACCGACTGGTCGGATCGGACAACAAGCCGCTGACCGAGATTCCTCACCTCGGTATTTCGGCTGTGAAGATCGGTAATCAGGTGGGCCAGGCGATTGCCGACGAGATGAAGAAGCGAGGCTGGAAACCGGAAGAAGTCGGTGCTTTGGCGATTACGGCTCCGAACCTGGAAACCGCTCGGCAGCGTGTCGACGGCGCGAAGGACATTATCACCGCGAACGGCTTCAAGAAGGAGAACGTCTTCGAGGTGCCGTGGACCGGATCGGTCGACGTAGCATCTGCCAGCGACGCCGCCAATGCGGTCCTGACAGCCCACACGAACCTGAAGAAGTGGGTCGTGTTCAGTTCGAACGACGACGGCGTTCTTGGCGGTATCCGCTCGATCACGAATCGAGGCATTCCTCCCACCGACATCATCGGAGTCGGCATCAACGGCCAGCTGGCCGCCCAGGAGTGGGAGAAGGGTCAGCCGACCGGCATGTACGCTTCGATCCTACTGCAATCGAAGATGCACGGCGCCGGAACGGTCGAGATGATGTACAAGTGGATCAAGGACGGCACGAAACCTCCGATGGAGACTTACACTTCTGGCCTGTTGATCACGAAGGACAACTATAAGGACGCGTTCCAGAAAGCAGGCGTGCCACTCAAGTAAGTTGCTGACGTTCCAATCGATATCGAAGGGCTTTAGCGGCGTCCAAGCCCTCAAGGACGTCTCGTTCGCGGTGACTGGGGGGTCGGTGCACGGGTTGTGCGGAGAGAATGGAGCGGGCAAGAGCACGCTCCTGAAGGTTCTCAGCGGTGTTCACCAACCGGACTCGGGCTCTCTCGATATCGCAGGCAAGTCGTGCACCTTTCGGTCTGCTTTGGATGCCCTGAACGGCGGCGTCGCCGTGATCTATCAGGAACTGAATCTTGTTCCCGAGATGTCGGTGGCCGAGAACGTGTGGCTGGGTCACTACTCGACGAGAGGGCCGTTCGTCGATTTCAAGGAATTACAGCGCAAGACGACAGAGTCACTTCGGCGAGTGGGGCTGGATGTACCGCCGACGACGCGAGTCGGAACCTTGAGCATCGGCCAGAAGCAAATGGTCGAGATTGCCAAGGCGCTAACGCGCAATGCGAAAGTCATCGCGTTCGACGAGCCCACGAGCAGCTTGAGCGCCCGAGAAGTCAACACCCTCTTTGGACTGATTGAAGAACTGCGGTCGCAGGGTTTGGCAATTCTATATGTGTCCCACCGGATGGACGAAATCACCAAGATCTGCGATGCCTGTACCGTCTTGCGCGACGGCAAGCACATCGAGACTTTTGCCTCGATGAACGGTGTGAATGCCGCGATGATCGTTAATCGAATGGTGGGTCGGGAGCTTGCCGCCGCGATGGTGGACACCACCCGCCAGGCAGGCGACGAGATTCTTGAACTGCGTGATGTCGTTGGCCCCGGGTTGGCCGAACCGGTAAGCCTCACCGTAAGGCAGGGCGAGATCGTCGGGGTTTTCGGCTTGATCGGTGCGGGACGGACCGAATTGCTCAAGGCGATTTACATGGGCAAGCAGGGCGAGGTGCTGGTCGCCAACTCGCGGGTGCCTCGCAAGGGCGCCGGCACGTCGATCCGTAACGGCCTCGTGCTCTGCCCCGAAGATCGCAAACAGGAAGGGATTGTGCCGATGCTCGGCGTTGCGGAGAACCTGAACATAAGCATCCGTCGATCGCTTGCCAAACTGGGATTCTGGATATCCCGTGGGGCCGAGAAAGAGAACGCCACAACTTTCATCGACCGGCTCAGAATCAAGACGGCTTCCCTGAACACACCGATCTCCAACCTGAGCGGAGGGAATCAGCAGAAAGTGATCTTGGCTCGATGGCTGAGCGAACGTGTGAAAGTGATTCTGCTTGACGAGCCGACAAGGGGCATCGACGTGGGTTCGAAGGCGGAAATCTATGCGCTGGTTCGAGATCTGGCGGGGAAGGGAATAGGAGTTTTGTTCGTAAGCAGTGAATTACCTGAGATCCTGGCGCTGAGCGACCGGGTTTACGTGATGTGCGAAGGGCGGATAGCCGGCGCCATGCCGACCCGCGAAGCGACCGAGCCCAAGCTCCTATCGTTGGCACTGCCGAAGGGAGAGGCCGCATGAACTTCAAGCAATTTCTCGCCCAGTCGGGCATGTTCCTCGTGTTCTTCGTAGTCGTGGTCGTGTCCTACATGACGGCGCCTCAGTTCATGAGCAAGGAGAACATGATCAGTCTTGGTCTCCAGGTCTCATCAATCGGCGTCGTATCATGCACGATGCTGTTCTGCCTTGCGGCGGGAGACTTCGACCTATCCGTCGGATCGAACTTCGCCCTCGGTGGGATGGTGGGCGTACTGGTCGGCAACGCCACAAGCAGCCTGTTCTTCGGAGTCCTGGCTGCGATCGCGGCGGGGGCCGTGTTCGGGTTGCTTAACGGCATCGTGGTCGCCAAATTCAAGATCAACGCTCTCATCACCACGCTGGCAACGATGCAGATTGTGCGGGGCCTGGCCAACATTCTTGGTCACGGGACCCCTCAGACCGCCGAGAAACCCGGGTTCGACTTCCTTGGAAATCAGGCGTATCTGTCGATTCCGCTGCCGATCTGGATCATGATTCTGTTCTTCGTGATCTTCGGAATCCTCTTGAATCGGACGGTGTTCGGCCGAAACATCCTTGCCATCGGCGGCAACAAAGAGGCGGCCCTTCTGGCCGGCGTTCAGGTCGACCGGAGCAAGATCGCGATCTTTGCTCTGTCGGGGATGGTCGCCGCATTTGCCGGTGTTGTGGCGGCTTCGCGATTGGTAGTAGCTAGCAACAACGCCGGCGTAGGCTTGGAATTGCAGTGTATTTCCGCTTGCGTTCTAGGCGGTGTATCGCTCAGCGGCGGCATCGGGACAATCAGCGGGACGGTGGTCGGGGTGCTGATCATGGGAATAGTGGAGAACGTGATGCGCCTTAAGAGCATCGACGCGTTCTACCAATTAGTGGTAACGGGCACCATTCTTCTGCTCGCAGTTCTATTCGATCGTGTGAAGCTCAGAATCTTGAAATCGGCATAGCATAGGTGGCTTGCTATACGTTTGAACCTAATGCGGCAATACGCTCACTCATAGTGGAACCGGGCTTCATGGAATCGCGATGCTCCTTCCCATAATCATAGCCACTCATATGATTTGTCAGTCATGGCAATCCGAGTATCAGGGCTTTGTCACTCGAATCACGCAGCACGAGCCGATCCCTCTGATCTTGATCAGAGCGGCAAACTACTTGATCGCTCTGGGTGAAAGGGACGCAGGCGAATGCGTGCTTCGTTACGGCAAAGAAGGGACAAATCTGCTCCTGAGCGAGTTGCTTCGCTGCCTTTACCTTCCGAAGAAGCCAGGAGGCTACCTTCCGACGCCGATGATCGGTGCGATCATCCCAAGCCGTCCTTCGAATCAAAGCCGGTTGCCGTTCTATCCCGTGATGATCTTCCAAGGTTTTCCTTTCGATCTCGTGCAGGGTGTCCTGCTGGGGGGGGCAAGAAGAGCCGATCTCATCGCAGCTGGAGGGACTCAGGAAGGTGGCTAACTTTCGAACGAAGTTGCTTGTACCCACCTGCGACCCCAGGGGGATTATGGACCGGTTGAAGCTCTACGACCGATGGCCCTACTCCCCTAGCGACCATGCCAGCATCGAGTTGGTAGAGGCTAACCTCCGCCGCCAGGCGAACGAAGTAATTGCCTGCGTGGAAACACCCGTTCAACCTCTATCGAGGGCTGCGTTGCCGGCGAAGGCCGAAGGCGTGATTCGGTGGAATGGGCTCCGGCAGACCTTTGTTCGCTTGTAATAGCGATCGCGCCACGGACGTCTGGGTTTTGGGGACTTGGGCCATGACTCGCCCCTATTGCAAGCCCACCGCTGCACGAAGTCGAACTCTCGCCCGATCGACGTCGCCTTGGGCTTGAGTCAGACTGTGCTGAGCCGTAAACAGGGATGCTTGTGCCGTCGTGACGTCTAGGAACTGACCGTTTCCGCCGGTGTATCGGCCATCGTCGATCCGAACAAGCTCGCGAGCGTTGTCGACGCCGACTCGGGCGAGATCCAGTCGTTGGAGCGCAGACTGCAAATCGACGTAGGCCTGGCTAACGTCGGTGATCGCCTGATTCGTGACGTCGATCAAGCTTTGGCGAGCAATGTCTTCGGCTCCTCGAGCCTGTTTCACCTGGCCGGCCGTAAGTCCTCCATCTCCGAACTGCCAGCTGACGGTGATCCCATATGTGGCGGCCTGGGTTGTGAAAGGATCGTTTGAGCCCTTACCGGTGATGCCGGCAACTGCATCGACACGAGGCAGGGTCCCTTTCTTGGCCAAAGATACGGCGAAGACTGCCGCAGAGACTTGCTCCTTGGCTGACTTTATGTCCGGACGGTCGGACATCGCCGATGCGACCAGCCGTTCGATAT
Organism: Fimbriimonas sp.; assembly: GCA_031292555.1. Classification (GTDB taxonomy): domain Bacteria; phylum Armatimonadota; class Fimbriimonadia; order Fimbriimonadales; family Fimbriimonadaceae; genus Fimbriimonas. The sequence continues at coordinate 35,700 of JARLGV010000130.1, read as the reverse complement.
CGGCCTCCTCGCTCAACGGAATCTCGTTGGATTGAGCCGGTACGATAGGGGTCCTAGGGTTGATTCCCATTAGCTGAGCGAGAGCGATTCGGGAATTCAACGCAGTATCTCGGGCCGTTGACAATGAAACGGCGCCGCCTGCCAGGTTCGTCTTCGCCTGAAGGACGTCGGCTGGAGCGCCAAGCCCGTTGTTCATTCTGGCCGTAGCCTCTTCCAACTCCCGTTGACGCGTTGCTACATCGTCCTAACTGATCGCGACGTTTGCCAAGTCCTGCGACAGATCGTAGAAGGCTGACTTGACCTGCAAGGCAACTAACTGCTGCGTACGACTGAGCGTCCATCGTGACGAGCGCTCCAAAGCGTCTTGCTGACGAACGCCGTCCCGCGTTCGTCCGAAATCGTAAAGCAACTGCTGCACCGTTAACCCAGCCGCATAGGGTGCGATAAGGGGACCGCTATCGCGAATGGACTGTTGGTTGTTGTATCCGGTACTTGCTCCAATTTGGGGAGAGAAAGCAGAGGACGCCTGTTGGAATTCTGGGTGAGTTTGGCCTGGGCCAATCGCGCCCGTGCTTCGGCCAAGTTCGCCTGTTGCTGGAGCATCGCTCCCTTCAAGTCACTCGGGTCGATTTTCAAGAGTAGTTGGCCCGGAACGACGACATCGCCCTCACGAGCATTCAAATAGTCGATCCGGCCGGCGGATTTTGGTGAGACCTCGACTTTCTGGGGCGACTCGATGTCTCCGACGCCCTGGAGCTTCTGGACGATCAGCCGACTGGATGCGGCAACGACTTGTACTTCCGGAGCGTTACTTGCTCCTCGTTGACCGGCAACTTGAGCTTGCGATACGTGAAGGAGTGCAAATCGCCAAATGACGAGGCCAATAACTGCGACCGTCGGGATCCCCCAGAGCAGTAGCTTCTTCAAGCTGAAAGGGTCCCTTTACAAAAGTATGCGACTAGAAATGAATCGATTTTATGGCCACCTCAAGGACTATACGGATGAGAGACAATCGCCGCACGTGGATTTGCCTTTGACCGTATTCGATTACGATAGGTTCCACGATTGGCGCGGGATCCCGAATCGTAACGAGCTTTCGCTTTCCTTTGGGGGACACGATTCGCGGGAATCCCTTTCGACGGACTTTAGAGCCGGTTCAAAAGGGCATCCCGCGTGAGTCTCACGGCATCGTGAGGGTGGTCTTGTCGGCGAGGAAGTAGTAGCTGTCCGTAACCAAGTTGCCAGTTCTCGCCCCTTTCAAAAGATCGCCCAAGTTGTTTGCAGCGAACTGAGCTGGGTCGGCACAGTTCGGACGCGGGACTGGGTGCAACGACTTGGCGTGGCCGTCGATCCAAGCGACGTTGCACATGCTGCCTCCGTGGAGGCCATGTGCGCTCGGTGCATCGAAGAGCGAAGTCTCAGAAGCAGGATAGAGTGCCATGTCCTTCGAGATTCCGTATCCATCCCAATAGGTTGCGGCGTCCCCGAAGATGACTGTCTCGGACGGCTGCTGAAATACTGACAACGATGGGAAGTGGCGATCCATATTCGCATTCCAGATCAGCTCGTTGTAACCATAGCTTGGCCAGGTCCCCTGGATCGGAAACGGTATGCTCTTGCCAGTCGGGCAGACCTTGATATCGTTGTTCTTGAAATAGGGGCTCAACAGCCCAGCGGGATTACTTAGGTCGCAGCCTTGCCATCCCATATCGACTCCATACCATGCCGCAAAGAAGCCAGTGGGAAGTGCCGTTTCGTAGGGAACGATCGAGTCGTCATAGTCCCCTTCATACATGGTCGAGGCGAGCGCCAACTGCTTTAGATCGCTGAGGCACTGGGTCTTCTTGGCTGCCTCCTTTGCCTGGGCAAAAACCGGGAACAGAATGGCAGCCAAGATCGCGATGATAGCGATCACGACAAGTAGCTCGATGAGGGTAAAGCCTGAACGGAGGTTTGACCGATGCAATTTCATAATAATCAGCTCTAGTGCTGGATCTCGGCGACCCAGGGATGAGGGGATTGTACGAACGGTGCATTAAATGTCGCATTAAATGGTTTTCGAACTGAAAGAGATCTTTAGCGCGGATTGGCGGCAAGCCTGCTGGTCAGCGCCTCAAGTCTTTCTTGCGTCGCGCGGCAAGTAGCCATTCGGCTCATCTCTCGCCCGGCTCGATAGGCGTCGGCGGAATCATCGCTCCATTGGTCCATGATTGTCGCACGTGCATCAACCAATTCGGGGTACCGGACCAGGAAAGAAGTTGGCGATTGGTCTTCGGACAACATACGGTCGGCAGCGCCAAGTGACGTGGCCGCAGCACGCGGTTCATTCCATTCGTCGAAAACGACGGCAGCACAGATGAGAGCAATCGTTGTCGTTTCGCGCGTCGCGCCCGACAGGCAGAACTGGATCGCCTGGACGCACGTTTGCCAGTTCTTGCGCTTAAGCTCCATCCGGGCAGCCTCGGCCGCCAATGAACGCTGAATGATGAGGTGGCCGATCTGATCAGCGAGGGCACGGCCCTGTTCTAGGAATCTGCCTGCTGCCTCGAGCTTATCTTCGGTGATCGCAAGGGCGGCCAGATTGGCGCATGAGACGCAGGCGTAGCTGTACTCCTTCACCTCAAGCGACAGATCGATCGATTTCTCGAAAGCATTCCAAGCCCGTTGACGTTCTCCGGTGTCCATCCAAGCAATCCCTAGGTTGCAGGTAAGCGTCGCCTCGTGGGCAATCGAACCTGCCTTCTTGGCGTGGACCAGCCCCTTGAGGAAGAAACTTGTTGCGTCATGGGGGGCACCGATATAGACCCTCTGAAGTGCCACCAAATTGAACGCCGCCGCGATGCGCCCATCGTCCTGGAGTTCCTCCGCAAGCACCAAGTATCTGGTTGCCGAGTGAAGCAGCTTCGCCGCATCCTCGATTCGGCCCGCCAATCCCGCCTGATTCTGGGCGGCAAGACAGCGCAATCGTAACGGCGCATCGAGGCTGCCGGAGTTGGATAGAATCGAGTCGAATCTCTGGTAACCGTCCTCGGCCTCGCTTCGGCTTGCCCACATTCGATACAGGTCGTTGCACAGGTCAAGGGCATCGTCGAAACGGGCGGTTTCGATCAGGTGGTCCAAGGCGGTGCAGATGTTCGCGTAGTCGGCTTCAATACGTTCAAACGCCGATGCGTCACCACTCTTTGCCCTTTCGTTTTCCCGATGGGCAAAGTCGCTGAACCACTTCGCATGTCGGTCAGCAAGCGGGATTCGTTCCGATTCGGGAAGTTCGCTCTTGGCGAAGTCACGGATCGTTTCAAGCATTGTGAATCGTACATGCTCGTCTTGGCCGATCCAAACGACAACCGGAGTGACGAGCGACCGATCCTGCAATTCGAGAACCAACTGATCGGAGTTATCGACGCCTAGAAGTGCGGAGGCGGCATCGCGGGACCACCCGCCCCGGAATACGCTCAGCCGAAAGAATGACTGGGCCATGGAATCGAGCAACCGATCGGTACTGTATTGAATGGCAGCGTGTAGAGTACGATGCCGGGCAGGGATATCGCGCCTTCGGCTCTTCAATAGTCCAAACCTCTCATCAAGGCTGTGGAGCATCTGGAAAGGCGTCGTAGTCGACGCAAGTGCAGCACAAAGTTCGATCGCAAGCGGAATGCCTTCAAGTCGCATTGCCAGGCGGGAGATTGTCTGGCAATTACGTGTAGTGACCTGAAAATCTGCTTTCGCCAGTCTTGCTCGATCGAGGAAGAGTTGAACGCTGGCAATCTTTCCGAGATCTTCCGGATTCATCTCGTCCGACGTTGGCGTCGGCAGTAGCCCGAGGGCCATGATCTGCTCTCCCTCAAGCTGGAGCATATGTCGCGACGTGATCAGTAGCTGGAGCGTCGGGATCTTCCTGAGGAGGGAATGGGCGATGTCGGCGCCTTGTTCGATCAGGTGCTCGAAGTTGTCCAGCACAAGGAGCGGTTTTGCGTAGTGCGACAGTGCCTCCACGACCGAGTTCGTCCCATGACCTTCGACGCTAGACGTACCGCAAATCGCCTCAAGGATCGCGTCGGCGATCTTGTCTCCGTCGTCGAGGTCGGCAAGTGGGACAAACCACGTCTCGTTCACTCCTTCCGGAGCAAGCGAACTGGCGAGTTGAAGGGATAGCCTCGTCTTTCCGGAACCTCCGGGGCCGACCACCGTAACAAGTCGAGACTTCTCATCGACTAGTAGACGGCGAAGGTTGGCTAGTTCGGCTTCGCGACCGAAGAATCGGGTTGGCGGAATTGGAAAACGAGATGACGCGATCGAAGCCGGTTGGGATCGAAGCAATGGATCGCCATTCGTCTTGCTAGCCGAAGGCGACTTGAGAGCCGACACCAGACATGACTCCAAGTTGGCTAGATCGGCTGGAATCGAATCTCCGAGGTCTTGTTCAAGGCGCTTGCGGAACGCCCTGAGGATATCGAGGCCCTCCTTTGTCGACCCTCCATTGGCCAAAGTCTGGACGAGAAGTTCTGCCCAACGAGCGTCATATGGTTCGATACTCAAGGCGATCTTCAATAATCGACTTCGAACGGAGGCCGGTACTTGCTCACCAACCATAGGTTCGCTCACTTGCCTGGCCATGTGCAGGAGATCCAGTTCGATGACCCTCTGCTCTAGGTAGACCCAGTCGCCCTCATAGCCGGACAGGAGGGCACCTCCGTACAGATCGAGGGCCCGCGCAGTCGGAGCACTCAGCTGGTTGACATCACTTGATCGGGCCAATGCGACTTGGTGTTTGAATTCGATCAAGTCTGTGTGGACTACTTGCCGGTTGAGAGAGATCGTATCTCGGGCACTTACCAGGACCGATCCCGATTCTATTCCAGGTGGTTCGAGTTGCCTTCGTAGGGAAGAGAGTGCGTTTCGAAGTCGGTTTTTGACTGCATCTGAATCGTCAGATTCGGGCCAAATCGCCGAGCCCAGCTCATGCCTGCTGAATTCTCGACCGGCATAGACGGCCAAGAACCCAAGCAACTCCCCGGTTTTGCGCGTGTTGAACCGGTTTATGACGATATCCCCGCGACGCGCAGTGAGGCCCCCAAACAGCTCGATGCGCCACATCATCCCTATTCTAGGTTGAATTGCCTGTCAGTGTCTCAGTTCTTTGGCGATCACCGCCCCTTCCGCCAATGGGCTTGCGTTAACCCACACAAATCACACTGTCCCACGCTTTCGTAGCCTGTTCTCCTTCCGATTGAGTTTCTTGTTGCCGGGCGCCATAGTGCGGAAGCTCATGTCGTCGAATCCCTTTGAACGAGCGATGACCTCGTCCCCTCCGACGGTTTCGGGGGCGGGGTCGCCTTCGACGAGGTCGTTGCTCAGGAACGTGGCGATCGCTTGATACGCCGCGAATGGGTCGAGGATCTTCTCGAATCCAAAGCTTGTGAGCCGAGGGTTCCTGATGATCTCGACAGTATGCATCGGCGAGAAGCCACTGCCTCCATGGCCGAACAGGACCAAGGCCGGGCATTTGAGATCGCGAAACAACTTTGAATCGAGCGGCGATTCTAGAACGCGCCGGTCATGTTCGACGATCTTCCGTGCTCGTGCCAGGAATCGTTCCTGATATCCCCGGACGTACTCGACCGCATCGACCAGATCGCGCAGCTTTGCTAGCGCGTCGTCCTGCGACAGCCAGAACCGTTCGCCGGATTCCGACGTGAGGGCCTCTGGGGCGATTGCGGTTGAACTGTCGATCCAGAGCGGATAGAAGCGACCGCAGAACCCAAGGGTGACGGATCTGGCGGGCTCTGGCAGCCCCCGGTACCTGGGTATCCACGGATAGGGGAGAACATCGGAGCTACCGCTCCAGAACCGCGTTTCAATCTCCACTCGGCTGGGCGTGCGCCGATAGATCCTCTCCGGATCGAGCCCGAATCCGGCGGCAGAATCGTAAAAGTCGTGGAACTTGGAAATGATGCGCATGCTCTAGCGGCACGACAAGGTGCTTTCCCTGAATTGTGCGTCAGATTTCCCCACTTTGAGAAGCTATTCGGTAGCGGCGACCGTCGACTACGTGTCCTCGTACGTCGAGCGCGGGATCTCGAACCAGAACGTCGACCCGGCTCCGATTTCCGAATCGCAGCCGACATAGCCGCTCATCGCTTCGACGAGATGCTTAACGATGGATAGGCCCAAGCCGCTCGAAGACTCGCCCCCTGTCGGACGCGCGGAGAGTCGACCGAATTTCCGAAAGAGCCTCTTCATGTCGCCGTCCGAAATTCCTGGACCGTCGTCTTTTATCTCAAACCGGATCCGGTATTGGCAAGCACACGCTCGGATCTCGACTTGCGAACCAGTGGGAGAGAATTTGACGGCGTTCGACACGAGATTCTGCAGGATCCTCAGCAAAGCTCCTTCGTCGGCCCGCACCGAGATGCCCGGATCGGCCATCCACGTTGCAACCCGAATCTGCTTTTTGGCGGCAACTGCATAGAACTCCTCGGCGACTCTCCTTATCAGAGGCTCGACTTGCATGGAGCGAACGTTTAGGGTGACCTCTCCCCGTTCGATTCGCTCTACATCCAGGAGATTGGCGATCAACACTAGCAGGGCATCTGCGCTCGATTCGACGATGGAGACTAGCTCGGATGTCTTGGCGTCGTCCTTGGGGATGAAGTCGCAGAGAGAGCGGATGTTGCCGATCGGGCTCCGCAGGTCGTGAGCGGCAATCCCCAGCATTTCCGACTTCTCTCGATCAACCGCAGTTAGGCGAGCGTTGGTCTCGGTCAGGCGGTCGCGCTGGGCCTCGATCTGTCTGCGCATCGCTTCGCGCTCCGTCACATCAGTTACTGTCCATGCGATACCGTCGTCGATTTTGGCAATCCTAACGGCATACCATCGTCGTCGGCCATCCCGGAATTCCAACTCGACCGGATCGAGTGCCTGCCGATGGCCCGAGACATAGACATTGCGAGACGTCTCGACGACTTTAGCCGAGGTCGGCGACTTCCAAACTGAGTTCAGCAAGACATGCATGATCTCGTATGGTTTGCGCCCAAGCATGTCCGCGCCCGCCTCATTGACGAACTGGATGAGGAAGCTCTCATCCGCGACGCCTGAAACGGGCGGGCCGAAAACAAAAATACCGTCGTCGCTTGCTTCCACGCCGGCGGTCAAGTGGCTGAGTTGGGCCTCTAGTTGACCGGTTCGATGAATCGCTTCGCGGAGAAGCATCTGCTGGTTCTGGAGGATGTGCGAGATCACGCCTACGCGGTTGCCGTAATTCTGTGAATCGATCTGAAGTCGGTAGGCCTCCTCGAAGTTCGATCGCTGCTCGGCAAGTTGGGCGAGACCTCGACAAAGCTCGCTCCCCAAACGGGGAAAGTCCAGGTCGGCCGGTATAGAAAGCACGGATTGCCATATTTCGCGCGCTTCGTCCTTTCGCTTCGTCCACTTCAGAAGGCAGCCATAGTGATAGGCGACGAGAACCTGCATGTAGGGGTCTTGGCTGTCGTCGGCGGCGTCGATCGCTTGATCGTAGTAGGGAAGAGCCTTGTCGAAGTTCCCGCTATCGCGATACACGTTGGCAAGTTGGAGGAGAGGGAACTGGAGAAGACGAGAACCCCCGTGTTCCTGCAGCTTTTCAATCGACTCTTGCGCCAACTCGGCCGATCGATTGTAGTCGCCGTTTCCGGCTGCCGCTCGGCTAAGCCCATAGATATCCATCGCTTCCGGCACCCACATGCCGTGTTTGCGATGCAGTGGCAGCGTCTCTTCGAACACTTTGCTAGCTTCGCTGAACTCCCCGGTCGTGAAGTGCCCTACGTCGATCAGTACCCAGGCGATGCCGTCTCTTGCCCGCGCGATCCAGTACTCGTTTCCGCATTCACGTGCCGCGACCAGATTCTCGTGATAAGTGCGATTGGCCAAGTCGTACTGATCGTGCCGAAACTGGTTGTCCGCGATAAGTTGCCGAGCCTCCAGTGAGATATCGGAGGGATACGTTGGCTGCAAAAGGGGTGTGAGCAATTCCTGCGTCTTCTGGAATCGACCGTGCCAACAGTGAATTGCTGCGAGGTCAAGGCAGTGCCGGGCATTGCCGGGCGCCCCAGAGCTACCAATAGCGCCGGTTAGGAGTTCAATCTGGCGGTCAGTGTCCGCTATCCGCTGGCGAGCCGCATCGTTGTCGTTCTCCCTACGCAGAAACATGCTTACGTCATTCTATCAAGAAGGTTGGTGACCATGCATCGGTAACGGGCGTGACTACCGAGTTCGAAAGCCCCGCGTCCAAGAAGGTGATGCGGCAGTAAGCGATCCTCTTGCTTCTTGAAGTGTGCCCGGCCTTGCGTCCTCCATCCCTTCGAATGTGGATTTGGAAGCGCAATGCAATGATCTATGTAAACGCAGATATTAGCTAAGGGTTAATCGCGATCGTGGGAATGTATCATCCATTTGTGAAGCGGCTTGCGATCATCGTTCATCCTACAGATCACTACGATTGCCGCTACGTCCTCCACCGCATATCCGATATCTGGCTCCGAAGGCGAATCGCGATTTCGATCGTTACATCCGAGGCGGACTATGTTCCCAGCGATTTGGGAATCATGCATGTGGATCTGACCCGAGTCCCGGACGAACTGCTCGCTCTTGCTTCGAGGTTTCCTCTAACGCTGAACGGCAAACTCGACGATTCCTCCAAGCGCCACATCAGCCGTAATCTGATATGTCGGCCGTCCGATTTCGATGGCCCAGTCATCGTAAAGAGCAATCTCAATGCCGGAGGCTGGAGAGAGGCGCAATTGGTAAATGATCGTGTCGCCGCTGGCCGCGGCGCATCTGCTTCCAACGATTACCGGGTATTCGAATGTGCTTGCGACGTGCCCGCAGCGGTATGGGAGGGAACCGACTACGTTGTCGAGCGGTTCTTGCCTGAGCGGCAAGGGGAGTTCTTCTGTCTTCGTACATGGATGTTTCTCGGCACTAGCGAAACGAATTCTCGTTCCCTGTCCAGGGAACCCGTCGTCAAGCTCTCGAATATCATCGGGCGGGAAGTCATCTCCGAGGTGCCGGATGAGATTCGAGCCATGCGTGCCCAGTTTGGATTCGACTTCGGCAAGTTCGACTATGCGATCAGCGACGGACGCCCGGTGCTATACGATGTCAATCGAACTCCGATGGTAGGCGGAGGGCCGACAAGTCGTGCTCTGCAAGGCATGATTGAGGTCCTTTCAACGGGTATCGATGGGTTCCTGGAGCATCCCTTGTGAGCACATATTGGGATCAGGCGCCTGGTTATTGGGGACATATCGGCCCGCCTCTCAGGCCATCGGCCTCGGACATCGGCTTTATCACCGATTTTGTGTCCCAGTGGCGTCGACGAGACCTGCGCGTTTTGATCTTGGGCGTCACCCAGGAGTACCAGAGAATCGAATGGCCCGAGGCCACCGTATTGTGTGCGGCCGATCGCGAGAAGGCGATGATCCAGAAGTTGTGGCTTGGAGATCCGGACCGAGCCTACGAGGCGGACTGGCGTTCGCTACCTGTCGATCCAAACACGCAGGATATCGTGCTCTGCGACGGTGGCCTCACGGTTGTGGATTATCCCGATTCAGTCGACCAGATCGCCCAAGAACTCTATCGGGTTCTGAGCCCCGGCGGGTATGCAATATTCCGCGTATTCCTGCCTTCGCCAGCAACGATGACTCCTGCATCGGTAGTAGACGATCTAAAATGCGGCCGGATCGGAGATCTAAACATACTCAAAATCCGTCTGTGGCAGGCATTGCAGGCCAATCCCCATCAGGGCGTGAGGTTGGCGGACGTGTGGGACGAGGTTCGCTCCGGTGTCGACGATTTTGATGACTTGGCCACCCGAATCGGATGGCAGGTCGAGCGCTTCGATGCCCTCGAACTGTACCGAAACTGCGAGGACATATACCGGCTCTTGACCGTTGACGAGGTGGTCAGCGTGTTCTGCAAGGCGGGACGGTTCGAACTCCAGGGCGTGAAGGTGCCGAGTTATCCCTTGGGAGAATCCTGCCCATCGATCGCGTTTCGCTCGGAGAAGCCGTCTTGAAGTCTTTTTGCCTTGACGCATCCGTCGGCGGGAATCGAGGAGATAGACTGGCGATATGAGACTGAGCGTGTTCCTGGAGGATTGCCACTATCTCTCCAAACCCACTGAGTCAGTCAGACACGGCGCCTTTCTGGCTTCGGCCGCCTTCTTCAAGTGGGTCGCCAACGAGCCTGCGTTCGACAAACTCGAGGTCTTTCTTCCGCCAGCCGTGATGGGCGATGCCCAAGTAATCAGGGAAGCGGCCGAGCATACGCTTGAACCTCAGTCTCGCGGTCGAGGGAGGCTTAGTTTCTACCCTGTTCATCAACTACCCGAGGTATGGGCCGACGAGGTGCCAAGGGTTCTTCGCAGCATCGACCCGCAGTTCATGGCTCGGGACAGGTATTTGCGGGACTCATGTGCCAAAGGTCCGGTGGCGCTTAGCGTGGACACCCACATCGTCGCAGAATATGAGTCCTGGGCTTCTTTGCGTCGGGTGCTGGATGCGCCCGAGGTGGCTTTCGATTCGGTTCAGTGCATCAGCCATTCGTTGCGCGATGCGCTGGTCTCTTCGCTGAACTCGCTCGGATGCGACACCCCTCCTTTCCGTCTCGATGTAATACCGCGCCCGGTGAATATCGAGAGGTTTCGGCCGCCTACTCTTGGCGAAAAGTTGGAATCTCGGCGAGCACTGCGCATTCCGGATAGTGCAAACGTAGCGATTTTTCTGTCGCGCGTTGGCCCTCATAGCAAGGCGGATCTCTATCCTCTGGTACAAGCCTTTGCCCGATCGTCCGGGCCGAACGACTGGTTGGTCATCGGTGGTGGGCCCACGTCGGATACGGCCTACGCGAGGGTAAAAGACTGGTTGGCCGAAGCAGGGGTCCTCGATAGGGCCCGGCTGTTGGGAAGCTGCCCTCAGGAAGAAGTTCCTCAGCGGCTTTGGACAGGCGATTTCTTTGTTCTTCCCTGTGACAATCCGTCCGAGGGTCTCGGGATCGCTCCTGTTGAAGCGATGGCCTGCGGCCTACCTGCGTTGGTTTCCGATTGGGATGGAATGAGAGAAGCGGTACGGAACGGGCATAACGGTTACTTGGTTCCGACCTATTGGGCGCCTGGTTCCTCACGTATCGCCGAGTTCAGTCCGTTCAATCCACACCTTTCCGAGTGCTTGCTCCTCTCTCAATGCGTTGTGGTGGATCAAGAGGTGTTGGAGCAGCGAATGCGTTTGCTTTTTCGTGACGAAGCCCTTCGTGAGCGGCTAGGGATTGCTGCCCGGGAGTCGGCGGCAGCCTTCCGTCCCGAGGTTATTGGAGAGAAGTTGATTAGGACGTTCAGCGAGCAACTACACGCAGCCGGATCCGAACGTGACGCAAGCAAGACCGCTCGAAAGGCGGCTGCTTGCCGACTGGGCTTGCCATCGAATTACGATAGAATCTTGAAAGCTCAGGCCACGAGATCGCTGTCGGCAAGCGATGTCCTCGAATTGGCGCCGTCCGGCCGAGAGGTGCTGGAAGGCAGACGAGAGTTTCCAACTTATTTCGAAGTGGGTTTGCTCTCGCCTCCGAGGGCCATGCAGTCCGCATTGGAGTGCCTTGCCGACGGTCCCAGAGAACTCAGAGAGGTGGCCGAGACTATCAAAAGTGATAGGTCTGAAGACAGTATTTTTACTGTAGCTTTACTTCTAAAGCGTGGTTTTGTCCGATTCAGAAAGTCCATTGGGTAGAGTCCGAGTACGGAGACTATGTAAAGATGCAGAAACTTGCTGTCATAGGTTCGCTTGGCTTGCTGGCTACGGTCAGCGCTCAAGCCCAAACAAACCCCTTGTCGTTACGCCTGGGCTACAGCTGGCTCCCCAACCTGTCGACTGCCGATATCACTGGCAGCCACGGCTATACGGTTGGATTGGGCTATGACCTACCCGGCATACCTGGCATTCCGTTCAAATTGAGCGTCGACGCCGACTACAGCATTCACAACGGCCATGGAAACGATCTACACACCGGTTCGTTGATGCTTGTGGGCCGAACCGCGTTCCCAGGAATGGGGAACGGAAAAGGTCCGGGTCTTTACTATGGTCTCGGCTTGGGCGTCCTTCGAAATTCGACCAGTTACTCAACGACCGTCGTGGGTGGAAGTGGAACGACGACTTCGAAGACAAGTTCCACGACATATACCGGTGGCGCCGAGATTCTTCTTGGATTGAACGTCAACGCGAACTCTCAGGTCGAATTGTCGTATCGAATTAGCCCGAGCAGCTCCGGCGTTCAGCCGACCTCGCTGGGCCTCGTATACGCCTATCACTTCTGAGCCATTCCAGGGACTTGTTTCAGAACGGCCCGTGGCGCTTTCTTGCGCAACGGGCCGTCGGCGTGTTTGAGGCTGATGGCGGGGCTCGAACGATCTAGACCCGATTCTCCGGCCCGGGCATTCGCGCTAGAATCCCCACAGAGCTTCATGAATATCGATACGATCGGCAAACCGGAGTCGGACGACGGCTACTTCGAAAAGATGTGCTTCGTCATCTTCCAGGCCGGCCTCAGCCGGGCGATGCTGGAGAGGAAATGGCCGGGGATTCGGAAGGCTTTTTGCGAATTCGCTCTGGAGACCGTCAGTGGATTCAGTCCTGACAACATCGAGGCACTGCTTGGCAATCCGGATGTCATCCGCAATCGCACGAAGATCAACGCGATCGTGAAAAATGCCCAGGAGATCGATCGTCTCGTGATCGAATTCGGCTCATTCGAGCTCTACTTGCGATCGTTGTGGGAGAAGGGGGACGAACGCTTCGTGCGCGAGGCGGTCAGCGCTCGATTCAAGTTCATGGGCAAACCGACGACCGTGATGTTCCTCGTGAGCGTCGGCGAAGAGATGCCATTGTCGCTCGCGGATTGTCAGATCCACCACTGAAGCTTGGTGTCTGTTGGCCGGCCCGGTAGAGTGCCGGACCGGCCAACCGGACGGCTACTTGTCGAAGCTGTCGACGAGCGGCACGCCGACGTTACCGGTCGGGGACTCGATGCCAAGCAGCCGACAGATCGTCGGAGCGATGTCCGACGTATGCACGCGACGAAGGTAGCTTCCCTGATGCACGCCATGCGCGTGGAAGAAGATCGGCACGTGGGCGTCGTAGTCCCAGACGGCCTGGTGGCCGGTTCCCGTGCCTCCGAACGCATAGTCTCCCGGCGCCTCCAAAACGAACAGGTCGCCTCCCAGCTTCGCGTTGAATCCGTTGAAAATCCGCTCGCGGAACGCATACGGCGGAATCGCGTTAGTAAGGATCTGGGTCCGCGTGTAGGCGGCAAAGACGCCTTGCGTTTCGGTTGCCGCATCGGCCGCCGTTCGTTCGAGATCCGCCATGGGAATCTGCTTCTGAGCGGCCAGCGCGCGGTTCAGGTAGAGGTTTTGCTCATAGAGCCCAGACCCAAGCACCCACTGGCCTTCGCCATACTTCGCGTTGAGCGCCTTCTTGACGTTGGCCACTGCCATCGCGGCCACATTGTTGATGGCGCCCGTCTTGTAGACGTTGTTCGATTCCTCGGGAATCGGAACCACTCCGTGGTCTCCCGTCACAACGAGCGCGACGCGATCCATGCCTCCCGGCACCTCGCGCTGCAGGTTGTTGATGAACTGACTGAGCTCGCGGTCGGTGCGAACCGTCATGTCCATGACCTCCGGACTATTCGGGCCGAATCGGTGGCCGACGTAGTCGTTTGAGGATAGATTGATGACAAGAATGTCGGGAACGTCGTGGGTTCCCAGCTTCATCGATGAGATCGCTCGCTCGGCGGCCTGAAGGGTGATCTCGTTTCCGAAGTAGCTCGTGATGAACCCGTTGTACAGTTTTGAGCCGGGCGTGCTCGGCAACGCGTGGGCGAAAGGCTCGCCGTTGTCGCCGGCCGTCTCTCCGGGCGCATTGCGCGTGATCGCATAGTCATCGGCGGGAAGCAGTGGCGTCCAGGTCTTGCCCGCGAGTTTGTCGATGTTCTTCTCCGCATTCAGGTCGCTGACCCATGTGGGAAGCTGCTTGGTGGGGGCGTACCAGGTGCTCGTTACCCACTTGCCCGTGGCATAGTCCAGCCAGATGACGGAGTCTGCCGCGTGGCCGGACATGAGAATCGCGGCGCGGTCCTTGATCGCCACGCCGACCACCTTGGATCGTCCGTTGGTCGCCATCTTTAGCTCATCCCCGACCGTCGTCACCTGGAGGTTGCGCGGACTCTCCGGGCCGCTCGTACCTCCGACGACTTCCACTGACGGATCCTCCACGCAGTAGGTGGACTTGCCGGTCTTGCGGTCGAACCAGTCGTTGCCGACGATACCGTCGAACGCCGGCTCCGAGCCGCTCATGAGGGTGGCGTGTCCCGGGCCGGTTGCGGTGGGGAGGTGGTTGTGCATCGCGTTGCGAAAGTGGGCACCGGTCTCCATCAAGTAGCGGAATCCGCCGAGAACCGAGCCTGACTTCGCCGGAAGGAAGTATGGCGAGTACCTTTCGACGTAGTCACCCCGAAACTGGTCGATCGAGATCAACACGACCAACTTGGGGGGATTGAGGCCGATCCGGGATTGAGGGCCTTGGGCGGCGCCGGACAGCAGGGCGGCGGCAAGTAAGCTGAGCATCGAAACCTAGGATACCGGTCGCGTCGAGCTAGCCGGTAGCTCCTACCGCGTTTCGATTGTTAAGGCTAGACGAGGCCCTTCGTCGCGGCGACGACCATTGCATCGGCGAATCGGTCGATCTCCTCGATCGACGTGTACACCTGGGGGCTGATCCTCAGTCCGCTGAAATGCGGGTGCTCGATGCCGCAGACGACGGTCTGATGTTTGGTCTCAAACCAGGAACACAGGTCGCTGACCTTAATGCCATCGATGCCCACCGTGCAGATTGCCCCTGAATGGTCGGGTGATAGGTTCGTGTGGAATCTCACGTTTTCAAATTCGAGCAGGCGGTCGGTCCAGCGCGACTTTAGGTACCTCAACCGGGCTGCTTTGCGATCCCCACCCAGCATCTCGTGGAAATCCAACGCCTCTCCAATCGCGTTGTGTACGGCGGCTTGATGGGTGCCGATTTCCTCGAACTTGCGGATATCCTTGTCCTGCGACTCCGAAGGCGCCATCAATGCCCACAGGTTCTCGATCAGCGGACGCCGGACATACAGCATGCCGGTTCCGATCGGAGCCATGAGCCACTTATGGAGCGACGTTCCGTAGTAGTCGCAGCCGAGGTCGTCTCGCTTGTAAGGAAAGTGGGAGATGGCATGGGCTCCGTCGATCACCACCGGAATGCCTCGCTCACGGCCAAGTTTGCAGATGTCATGGATCGGATAGATCTCGCCCGTCAGGAAGACCACGTGCGAAGCAAGAATGATCTTGGTCCGGTCGGTGATGCCCTTTTCGAACGCCTCTACCACTTCCCGGCTGGTTCGCGGCGCGACCGGAACGTCGACTTGCACCATCCGAATCCCCTCGCGACGCTCACGTTGGCGGATGGCGTTGATCATGCGCGGGTAGTCCTGGTTGGTCGTCAGGATCTCGTCACCCGGGTTCATTGGCAAGCCGAACAGGCAGGTCATCAGCGATTCGCTCGTGTTGCGAGTGATCGCGACTTCTTCCGGGTCGGCGCCGAAGAGCTTGGCTAGGCGTTTGCGGACTCCCTCGATCTCGGGGTCCAGGTGCCTCCACATGTAGTAACTCGGAGCCTGATTGGCATAGTCGAGTTGCCTCTTGAAACATTCGATTACGACTCTTGGCGATGGGGAGCATCCACCGTTGTTCAGGTTGGTCAGGTTCTTGTTAATCGCGAATGCGCGACGGACGGCCTTCCAGAAGTCCTCATCGTGAGCACCGGACTGAGGGTCTGCATCGGCAGACCCCATCTGCTTCTCCAAGAGGGACAGCGAGTCGTCCCGGAACGAGACGTCGCGGACGCCGTCGGACACCTGATTACCTGAAATGCTCATCCAGGTTCTAGACGATACTCGAAGTTCGATCGTCTCGGTTCAGTGAACTTGGTCGGGGCCCGTTAGGCCTTGACCAAATTCGATAGCTCATGGTAGTCCGTATCGCAAAGCTGCAAAGCGGCGGCGGCGGTGTTCTCCTCCAGGTGGTTCACCAAAGAGGTGCCTGGGATGGGCAGCATGACCGGCGATCGCTTGAGGAGCCAGGCCAATGCGATCTGAGCGACCGAAGCATTCAATTTCTTCGCTATCCCGTCCAGAATCGATCCCGGCCTCGCAAGTTCGCCGGCGGCCACCGGGAACCAGGGAATGAAGCCGATGTTCTCTTGGTCGCAGTAGTCCAGCACCGCTTCGGACTGGCGGTTCGAAAGGTTATAGAGGTTCTGGACCGTGGCGATGGGCACCGTTTTGCGCGCCAGTTCGATCTCCTGGACGCTCACCTCCGAGAGACCGACATGGCGTACCTTGCCTTCGGCTTGGAGATCCTTCAGAACGCCAAATTGCTCTTCGGCCGGTACTTTGGCGTCGATGCGGTGAAGTTGATAGAGGGGAATGGTCTCCATCTTCAGACGTCGCAGGCTGAGTTCGACGCACTGGCGGATGTACTCCGGGCGACCCACGGGTAGCCACCGATCCGGGCCCTGACGCGTAAGCCCTGCCTTAGTAGCGATCACTGCTCCGCTGCTATAGGGAGCCAGAGCCTCTCCGATCAACCGCTCCGAAACCTCCGGACCGTACGAGTCGGCGGTGTCGATGAAATCGATGCCCAACTCGATCGTGCGCTTCAGTACGGCCCTGGCTTCGATCGGGTCTTTGGGCTCTCCCCAGATGCCCGGCCCGGTAATTCGCATCGCACCGAAGCCCAGGCGATGAACCGGCATGTCGCCGCCGATTGAAAACGTCCCCGATTGCGTTGCGATACCCGTCAGATCTGTACTCATTTTTCGTAGTCTACGGTGTTCCGTACACGGTTGTTGTCGGTGACGACTCAGGAAAGCGGTATGAATGGTCAATGACTCAAAGTGAAGCGATTGCCGGAAGCACGCCGATGACTCGACTTCGGTCCATCGATGCCCTTAGGGGGTTTGACATGTTCTGGATCGTCGGGGGTGACGGCATCGCGGCGGCGATCGGCAAACTGAGTCACCGCCCGTCGATTTCTGCAGTCACGATCCAGGTGTCGGATCACATGCAGTGGGCGGGCTTCCGCTTCTACGACATGATCTTCCCCCTGTTCCTGTTCATCATCGGGGTGACTTTGCCCTTCTCGATTGGGCGGCGAATGGAAGCGGGACATTCGAAGCGGGACATCCTCAAAAAGGTGCTGGTTCGGGCGGCGATCCTTTGTCTCTTCGGATTGGTATACAACGGCGTGCTGGATTTCCACGGCTGGGACCATGTGCGCTTTTTTGGCGTCTTGCAACGGCAGGCTTTCGGCTACTTGATGGCCGGGATCTTGTTCGTTACAACGAAGCCAAAAACGCAGTGGATCGTATTCGGTTTGATTCTCGTGCTCTACTGGGCGTTGCTTGCGCTGGCGCCAGTTCCAGGCTACGGCCATGGCAACTACTCTGAGTGGGGCAATTTCGCCAACTACGTCGATCGACAGTTTCTCCGGCCGGGGCAGTTGTACGAGAAGTACGGGGATCCTGAGGGACTGGTATCGATGTTGCCGTCGATCTGCACCGCGCTGCTCGGCTTGTTCGCCGGACGGTGGCTCAAGTCGGAACGTGCGCCCCTGGAGAAGGTTCGCGGCCTCGTCGTGGGAGGGGTCGTGAGTCTGGGTCTGGGACTGGCCTGGTCGCCCTTGTTCCCTGTCATCAAGAAGATCTGGACGAGTTCATACGTTTTGGTCGCCGGCGGCTTCAGCCTTCTGCTGCTAGCCCTGTTTTACTGGGTGATCGACGTGCGAGGATGGAAGAAGTGGTCGATGCCGTTCGTGGTGATCGGCATGAACTCGATCACCATTTACATGGCGGCGCGCATCGTGTCGTTTGGCGACATCGCCGCCTTCTTCTTGGGAGGCCTAAACCGTGCCCTTCCCGCCGAAAAGGACCTGCTCATGGCGACGGGCGCGGTTACGGTCGAGTGGCTGTTCCTTTATTACTTGTATCGAAACAAGGTGTTCTTGCGCGTGTAGCCGGCGTCCAAGCCGGTTTCGCTCCAGACTTGAAGCTATCGAAGAACTTCATGGGGATAACTCTACGCCTCCTTCACCAGCGCTCCTTGCGAGCTTTTCTCCCGAATGCAGCCAATCAATGGGCAACGATGAAGACAGGTGTGGCGCCGATTGCCAACGAGACCTTGCCCTCTTTCACCGAGACCTTCACGCTGTCCCCCAAGGCGTCTTGTGCCGATGCGCGCGGAGAACTCCATGCGAACTCGACCGGTGTATCAGCCGGTTCCTCGGCGAATGCGGGGCCGTGCTTCCATGCGACCAGTACGGTTCCGCGCGATCCGCATCTTGCCTCGAATAGCCTGATCAGGGGCGAACCTGGGACTTCGATTCGGCGGACCGACTCCACTCCGGCGAGGTTGCGGGACATCCGGGAGAATGAAATCGCCGCCGGGTAGGGATTGTCCAACTTGCCATTGGCGTAATCGAAGAGTTTGAGCTTGCCGTACATCAGCGCCATAACGTCGTTGTGCTCGGTGGTGTCGTGCCAGAGGTCCCAAAACAGGGTGCGCTGCACGCCGGCGGACAGGGCGTACAGGTTACGCTCGACCAAGTCCCGGCACTGGATTCGCCGAAGTTTGGCATCCAGGACAGGGTCGACATCGAACAAAAACATCTGAGTTTGCGGTTTCAGTGTCTTGGGGTCGCGATACAGCTCGGCGACTCCGCCGCCTCCCCTATCGGTGGACTGATTGGCGACCGATGCCGACCACTTCATCACGAGTTGTACGTACTTGAGGTTGTCCGGAAACTCGAAGAAGCCCGGGCCGTTGTACTCCGTGCAGACGATCGGCTTCTCCTCGCCGAGTTCCGCCATCATCGATCGGATGTATTGGACCCGCGCCGGGATCGTCGAGGGATCGGCGTATAGGCGCAGATCGAAGTAGTCGAACGTATTCGGCGCTTGCGCCAGGACGTCTCGGAAGAACTTGAGGCTCGCCTCTTGGGTGGGGAATTTGAAGCCCGGGCCGGGGTTGAACAGCCCGTCGTAACCGCCTAGAATGACTTTCGCATGCGGGTCGGTCTCTCTCACCGCTTTGGAGAACGCCCTCGTTTCGGCTGCGAATTCCGACGACGTTCCCGACCAGTAGACCGGGTTGTTCGGCTCGCTGTCGTTTTGGAAGTAGCGAACTCGGCCCTTGCAGTGCCGAACGAGTTCCCGGATGAAGCGATCATAGTCGTCCGCGTTCTTTGCCGGCGAGGGGGGAAGGATCGTGGCTTTGGTCCGAGTCGCCCATGTGGACGTCGAGAAGACGGACAGGAGCGCCTCATCCGGCGATTTCAGTTGGGCGAGAAACGTGTCGACCGCACGCCAGTCGTACTTACCAGGTTCGGGTTCGACCTGATTCCAAATGAGATACAACTTCGTCCAACTGCCGCCGATCCGGCGAAGCTCGGGCATGAAGCGAGGCGAAGGAACTCCCTGGTAGCCGTAGAGGAAACCCCAGGCGACGCCGAATGGATTGTGGAGCTTAGGTTCAATCATGAGGCCGGTTAGGAGAGTCGATGTCAGTGCGATGGAGGTGAGAATCATGGTTAGCTTCCTTCAATTTCGAGGCCCGAAGCGGCGGGCCAAGCCAAGTCGCCGGCAGCGATGGACTCCACAACCGAGCGCAGCCACTCCACTTCTGCCTTTAGGAGAGCACGGGAGTGCTCCACTTCGAGGAGGCAAACCCGCGGCAACGTGGGTCCAACATGGCACAGCGTTGCCTCGGCCGTGTGCAGGCAGGCATCCAGGGTGGCGATCCGGACCCGAAGGGCGGTTGTCGCTTGGTCGGGAGTCACGTAGGGCAAAAGGGATATTGCGACATTGAAGAGCGATGGTTCGATGGGGCTGTTTGAGAGGAGTTCGGACAGCCAGGTGTAGAACTCCGACCGTCCCTCGTCCGTGATGCGAAAGATCGTTCGTTCCGGTCTTCCTGCATCGCGCTCTGTCTCCTTGACCTCGATCAGTTGCGCGGCCTCCAACCGATCGACGGCTCGATACAGACTCCGAGGCAACCCGGTCACAAACGTCTTCGCCCGTTGCCGGATGAGCCGATGCATCTCATAGGGATGGCATGGCTTCTCCACCAGCAGCGCCAAAACGGCCAACGAAACGACGTCATCTTGTGCAGGTACTCGTTGCTTCATGCGGTTCGCTCTAATGTCACTTGACACTATACCTTCCAGGTCCGCGACGGGTTGCAGCCCCAGGGATGGGATAGGGATGACTGCTTGGAAGCGAAGACCACTTCCTGCGAGGTCCCCGACCAGAATGGCGAACGGGAATTATCACGCAGAGACGCAAAGGGGAGCGAACTGGTCGAGCCTCAAAAGAAGCACTTTCCTTGCGATCCTTGCAATCCTTGCGTCTTTGCGCGAAACAAAACTACTGCTTTGGGCAGGTTCCTCACTTCCTGCGAAGTCGACAATCAAAGCGCCGAGAGAGACGCAACGAGCGGGATTCAGCGTTTACGCTTCATGAACCAGGGGTCGCAGTCGTAGCGATCGGTGGCGGTTCCGTGGGCAGTGTTGATCGATATCGCGACGAATGACAGGTCCCCATCGGCCGTGAGCGTGGGCTCGCCGACGGCGGCAGCCGTCCCGGCGCCTACGACCAGTTCGCGGTCGACCCAGTCGTTCCAGTCATCTTTGCGAGCCTGGCGGTAGCGGAAGATGCCCAGCTTTCCGTCCTGAAAGTTCGTCGACGTCAGGTAGAGCCACCACGTTCCATGGTCCTCGAATAAGTGGGGCTGTTCCTCGTCGGCTTTCGAGTTGACCGAGGCGACGGGAAACGGCCCGGACCAGGTCTTTCCGGCGTCGTCGCTTACCGAGTAGAAGATGTCGTGCTGGCCCAGGCCTGGCCGGTCGTCGCTATCGAACAGGAGCACCAGGTGATTAGGCTTGGCCGGATCCGGGCGTTCGATGTGCGGGTTGTCGGCATGATAGCGGTCGTTGATATTTCCCGGAAGCATTTCGCCCTGGTCGTCGCCGGCGAGTTCTTGTCCGGTATTGCGGAGGAGTTTGATCTTGACTCCGCTCTTCAGGTCTCCGGTGTAGGCGACGTAGTCGTATCTGCCGGGTTTTCCCGGGCTCCCGATCGTTACGACGCCACCCAAGTTTCCGTACTTCCCGCTCAGCTTCGACAGCCTCCACGGTCCGAATGGCTTGTCCGGACCGCTACGGGTGCTGACGACGATGTCTCCGTGGATCCATGGCCGCCCGGTGTTGAGCGGATTCGCAAGATCTTGCCCCAGGCTGGGCCCGCGCTGATAGCGCCACACCTCGCGCATATCGGGTTTGGAGAGAAAAAACGAGAACAGATCGCACTGCACGTAGTCGGAGTAGAGGGCGAGCCCGTCTCGGGAGACATAAACGCCGTCCTCCCATGCGAGCGAGGCCATCGGCTGCCGGAACGGCGCGTCGTACCGGTCTTTCAAGGCGCAAACCGGAACCTGAGCCCGTTTGACCTCATCCCATCCCGAAGCCGGCGCCGGAGTCGGTCCCGACTGGCAGCCGACCGTTGCGATCGCGGCAAGGCTTGCCAGCTTTGGAACCAGGGAATGAGTCATCGAAGACTCATACCGTTCCAGGGCTCCCGCCGTTTCGAAGGGCGCTTCGTTACGGGTTGATAACCGGATTGACTCGCGTCTTGGTGTGCGTCACGCCGAGATGGAAAAGCTCTGCCACTTCGTCGGGCGTGATGGCCCGGTTGTAGATCCTTAAGTCGCTCAAGACGCCCTTCCAGCCGAAGTGGTATCGGCTGTTCTGGAAGCTGTTTCCGGTGCCGATCCCGATGCCGGCGTTCTCGCGGTCGACCAGGTGGCAAACCGGCGTGAGGTCCTTGTGACCGACGCTTTGGGCGACGAGCTTGCCATCCGCATACAGGTTCTCGACTCCCGCCGCCTTGTCGTAGGTCGCGGTGACGAAGACGTACGTGTGAAGAGGGAACGGCGCTTCAATCTCGCCGAGGTGATCCGGTTCGCCGGTGACAAGGAAATGGAGCTTCCCGCCCGGGTCGGCCTGCAACGCAAAGGAGTCATACCCGGCGCGATCGTCGCCGTCGAAGATGATCGCCGACCACATGTTCGATGAAGGCGGCCGTGCGTCGAGTTTCGCCCAGACGCTGATCGAGAAGGATGCTTTGAACTGCATGTCCTCCACGGGAGGCAGGCTGATGCCGGTGGAACTGCCGTTGAAGACGATGCCCTGCCCGTATCCGACGTCGGTGTAGGCGACCGGTCCGACCGGAATCGAACTCAGGTTGCCCATCGAATCGTTGGCGTTGCCGTCGAACTGCCACCGATGGATAAGTCCCATCGTCAACGTGCTGCGCCGTTTGGAAACCTGATCTTGGCCGGCGAAGACGCTTGCCCCGAGCGAAAGGCAGAGAGCGGCAGCCGCCGCAGTTGCTGTAAGAGTGGTTCTTTGATTGCCCATGCGATTCGACCTCACCGGGACCTGGCGTACTTGGCACTATACCATCAAGGTCGGAAACGCAGAATTTGCCTGTTCATCTGGCCGGAGGCGCTAGAATAGACCTTTGGAGTTGTCGATGAACCAATTGTCTTCCGATTTTCGTTGGAACGGCCCGGCCGTGATGATCCGTTCGCTGGCGGTGGCGGCCCTGATGGCCGTTGCGGTTGGAACGTCTCTGGCGCAGACGAGCGCCCTGACCCTCAGCCCAAAGGGCGCGGTCACGGCTCGACTCGGTTATTTCCCCGTTCAGATCAAGCTGACCGATGCCAAGCCGTCCCAGATCGTGAAGGAGCCGGAGTACCGCGCCAAGCCCAAGTACGGGATCATTCACATGGGCAACGGACCGAAGAGCGACTTCGCCTTCGCCCTCGACGAGCCGGCAAACGCAGACTTCAAGATCTACATCGACAAAAACCGGGATGGCGACCTGACCGACGATGGGGACGGCGCTTGGAACACGAAGCGCACGAAGGGACGCGTGATGTACGGGGTGATGGACGTCACCCTGCGTGCCTCCTACGGGACCTCAACTCACGAGACGAGTTCCTCCGACTACACGATCGGCATCTACCGGTTCCCGGATCTGCCCAGCCTTATCACCTATCGCGAGACCTCTCGCGAGGGTCGAGTTACGGTCGACGGCAAGGGGCACCACGCCGTCTTGGTCGAGAACGACGCGGACGCCGTCTATGCCAAGACGATGGAAGAGAAGGGAGGCAGGCCCCTCTGGCTGCTCGTGGACCTGAACGACGATGGGCACCTGGTTTCAGTGGATGCGCGTGGACCGTTCAAGCTGGGCGACAAGGCGTACGAAGCCACCGTCTCGGCCGACGGATTCAACCTCCAAATCAAGCCCACCGACAAGAAGGTCGCTGAAGCGCCTAAGGCCGCAGAGGCGGCGCCCTTGCTCAAGTCGGGCAGCCCGGCGCCGTCGTTCGTGGCCGAGAAGTGGGGTGGTGGAAACTTATCGCTCGCCGACTACAAGGGCAAGGTCGTCATCCTTGACTTCTGGGCCACTTGGTGCGGCCCTTGCCAGAAGTCGATGCCGCACATCGAGAAGGTCAAGAAGATGGTTGAGGGCCAAGACGTCGCGGTCCTTGGCGTGTGCGTGTGGGACGATAAGGCGGCCTACACCGAGTGGGTTCCCAAGAACCAGGACAAGTACACGTTCCAGTTCGCGTTCGATCCGGCCGGCCGGGGCGCCGATAACATCGCGGCCAAGCTGTTCCACGTCAACGGCATTCCGACGACCTATATCATCGACAAGAACGGCAACGTCGCGGACTCGGTCGTCGGATACGACGACGGCGACACGCGGCTGGAAGCAGCGCTCAAAAAGATCGGCGTCAAGCTGTAGACGGTCCGAGCGTAATGCCTAAAGTCAAGGCAGGCGATCCATTGGATCGCCTGCCTTGTTTTCCGCGGGACTGCCGGGTCATTTCCACTTGAGAATCGACAGGCCTTCTTTCTTGAGCAATTTGACGTGGCCGTCGACGAAGGCAATAATCGTCTGACCCTCGAAGTACTGGAGCTTGTCCTTGGGGCCGATCGAGAGCATGACGCACTGGGCCGGCTCGGCGACCGCCGTCATACTCTTGCCGAAGAGCGACGGATTCAGGCGCACATCCAGGAGTTTGCCGTCCGGCCCCTTCCAAAGGTTGGCGTTTCTCAGATAGGGTGCGATGCGTGCCTTTAGGTTCGACTGGTCCAGGGCGATTTTGTCGTTATTGTCGTTGGCGTACATCAGGACGCCGAGGGCGATCTGCTTCATGTTGGAGAGGATGACTGTCTTCTGCGCCGAGGACCGCGTCTGATTCATCTTCTTCGGGTCTCGTGCGACCTGCCCTAACTGGGTGAATATGCTCTGGGTCCCCTTGCCGTCCACGATCTTCCAGTCGCCGGCGGTCCGATGCAGGTGAACCTCGTCCTCCAGGAAGTTCGGGCTCCTGCTGGTTCCCATCTGGAAGCCAACGCTAACCGGTCCCGAGGCGTTATCGCCGGTCGTCGTCAGCGTCGTCATCTTGAGAATGAACTTGGGCATCGCTGCATTGTCTGCTGCGAGCTTTTCGAAGATGGGCACCACCACGTCTACCTTCGCTCCTTCGAAGCGGGTGAATACCGCCTTCCAGTCGTGCTTGTTCAGCGAGTCGAAGACGCCCTGAACCGTCGATTCCGGTGTCGCGTCACGGGTGACAAGGCAGGCGAGACAAACAAATGCGGTAACCATTTGGCGCAATTATAGGCATATCTCGCCAATGATCGAAGCGGATTTGCTTTTTCACTCAGTGGGCGTAAAGTGAGACGGGACGCTTTGTCTGGACCATTGCGTCCGTGCGCGAGACAAATCTACCGCCTTGGGCGGGCACCTTACTTCCAGAGAAGGCGTCGATCAGAGCGCCTTGATAAGTGTCATGCAAAGACGCAAAGATCGCAAAGGGGGACGAAAAGAAGGTGCAGAGTCGACGACTACGCATCGCTCCGCCAGAACTTGGAGTGAAACTACCGGGCGGCAAACGTGAGCAGATGGGCCGTTGGGCCCTGGTCGTAGCGCGCGAGGACCTCGCCCGCCGATAGGGCTAGGTTGTAGATGCGGAGGTCGGGAAGCGATCGGTTGCGCCAAAGGCCCGTGTCATCGGTGCGCCTGAGACGCGGACAATGTGGTCTGGAAGTTCAATGGAGAAGGCAGTTGAGATCGCAAGAAGCGCCTAGTCCCTTGAGCTACCCCAGATTCTCCTACAGAATCCTACTCACTCAGCAGCGTTCGCCTGGCTGTTCGGTGGCACGGGCCGTTGGCCCGTTCGGTGGCGCGGACACCAAACCCTGGGGCTGGTGCCCTAGGCTGCTATATGACGCACCTTCGGCGCAATGGGCAGGCGTTCGCCTGCCAGTGGATGTGCGCGAGAACAAACCTCCCCATTCTGGACGCTTCGCTTATGGGGCAGTCCGGAGCACGACTCCGAGTTCTCTGTCCGCGCAGGCGGGGCCGGTCAATCAGAACGCTCGGGGGTTGCCTACGAGTTTGATGAGGAGATAGATGTCTTGGAGGCAGACGGGGACGACGAAGGCGACTCCGTAGCCAGGGACTAGAAAGAGCCCCGCGAGGCAGACGGCCCACACGGCGCCGTGGATGATCGCTTCCTTGGCGTACATCTCGCTGTCGATCAACGCCCAGACGACGAGGACGAGGAGCAAGAAGAAGGGGAGAAGCATCAGTTTCCGATACGCTCTCGCGTGCTAATCGGTTTAGGGTCCGGGGCTCCGAACGCGTGCGACAGGTAGCCGGCAACGAACACTAGAGCGGCGTTCTCCGAGGTCTCGCCTTCGTTGGTCGACCACGAGCCATTGCCCGCGTTGGCATCCACGAAGCACTTCGCGGGCGGCGTCCCGCGCCGGATCATTTCGGTTCCGAGCGGATCGCCGCTTTCGAAGCGGTTCGCTCCGCCGGCGACCCAGCCGGGCATGAGCTTGCCGAGCGCCATTGCCGTCCAATGCCACGGGTGCTTCACCGATCGGGCGCCAAATCCGGTGACAAAGGAGAGCCCGAGCCCGTTTGTGCCGAGCAGCCAATCCAGTTGGCGTTGCGCGGCGTCCCGATACTTGCGCTCGCCGGTGAGCCGATGGCAGCACAGGAGCGTCGCCGTTCGGTACAGGAGGGACTCGTTCGACTCCCAGGTGTAGTCGTACGGGCTCAGCAGCACGCGGTAGCCGTTCGCATCGGACGCCGCCACCATCGGGTCGCATAAGCGGCGGATGGCGGCGATCGCATCGGGCCGAGACCGCTGGGCAAGGTAACCGAAGAAGTGGGGCTCCATCCACGATGGGGCATGCAAGCCGACCGCCTTCGAATCTTTCTCCCACCGCTGCCTCAGAACCGGATCGCCGGTCGTCCGCGCCATCTCGCCGAGCGCCCAAAGTTTCTCCTGCGAGGCGTCGCGATCTACGTAGTCCGCATCGAGATAGACCGAGTCGGGATGGGCTTCGATCCATGTCCAACCCCGTCGAGCAGATTCGAAGCAACGCAGTGCGTAAGCGGGATCGGAGGGTCGAAACACGCGCGAAGCCAGGCATAGAGCGCCGACGGCGTCGCCGGTCGAGATGCAGCTTGCCGGCTTGTAGTAGCGCGGAAAGGGATCTTGGTCGGGCGATGTGCTTGAACAGAAGTGATCCTCCGCGTCGACCTTACTCAAGAACCCGCCGTCGGGCCGCTGCATCTTCTGGATCCAGTCCAGCCCCCATCGTGCCTCGGCCAGAAGGTTCGGGTCGGAATCGTGGGCGAGTTCCGCCAAGTTGAGCATCCACGCGCAGGAGATCGAGGCCTCAAGCACCCACTTGCCGTAATCGCACGCGTTGTGCCAGCCGCCCGTCAAGTCGAGTTTCGGCCCTTCGCCGTGGAACGAGGCATCGACGGGGTGGCAGGCAGGATGGCGAATGCCCGTCGCCGGATCGTCCACCGCGGCGCCGCACCGGATCAACCGAAAACATTGCAGCGCGGAGGCGTAAAGCGGACGATATACGTTTTTCCCGACTCGGAACGGGAGCGATCTCTCGTTCCCGACCACCACGCGAAACCGGCCCTCCCGAAGCAAGCTGCTGAAGTCGCCTTGAAAGACCCGTTCGCCGGTCGACTCTCGGTCGTCGATGGGGTTCGCCGACAAATGACCGGCAAACCGAACCGTCCCGGCATCGTCGACGATGCGGAACGGCGCCCCGCCGTGAGGACCGCTCGTGCCTTCTGCAATCACGAACGCTTTTGGGGCATCCGGCCGGAATCCGAGTTGGTTGACCTTCGGTTCGGCCAGCACGACATTCGATTCGGGTGGTGGCAAGGTCGCATCTCCGGACCCGTAGAACTCCACGTCGTCGACGTCGAGCCAACCGGTTTGGCCGGGATAGCCGCCCGCCAACCAGACGACCCCCACCGCTCCCTTGCGATTCCATCGAGTTCCGTGCGTTTGCATTTGGGCCATTCGGTCGAACGGGATCTCGACGACGCGCCACGATGGGTCAAGAAAGAACGGCGTGCCGAACTCGTCGTGGCTCACGGACGTCGCCGCCGTCGAGATGGAGCAGGTGCACGGCCCTTGTCCCCGTGCCCGGAACCGGATGCCCTCGCACGCCGAGAGGTCTTTGGCCGGCATCGAGACGGTCATCCCGGCAAAGCTGTATCGCGCCCCCGCCCTGAGCCGATAGGACATGTGCGCCGAATGGCCGGACCGATATCCTGGTTCGGAAAACGCGAAGGGTTTGGGCGACACATCCGACGCGCCGTCGCCGAAGGCGCTCCAGCTGATTCCCTGGTGAGCGATTCCGCGCTCGCAGTCGTCCAACAAGATTGGGTCGGGTCGAATGGCCCGCGGCATAGCGATTAGGAGCAAGATTCCCGACAGCATCGGTCCCCGGCAGTTATGCCGCTAGCATACCGACCGCGACGTCAGTAGACGTCCACAACCGTGGTCTCTCCGTCATGGGAAATCGTAGTGCGTCCAATCGAACGTCCGGTGACCCACCCTTGGTCGTCGACCAGGGCGACCGATGGATCGCTGGACGTCCATGTGCCGTTTTCCTTACACGACCCCGAAACCATCCAGTGGGTCTTCTTCGACACCTTGGGCATCGAATAGGGGCCGCTGCCGCAGATGAACTTGCCCGGCGTTGTCCAGTTTCCGCACTTCCCATTCGTCGTGAGCGCGTCGCCGCCGGTCGTCCAGTTCCAGTAGAACGAGCCGATGCGGTTGTCGTAGGTGCTCCTCCAAACCTTTTGATATTGGTCGAGCGGCGCGCCGTACCAACCCTCCGAGGGCTTCTCCGGGTTGCGGAAGGTGCAGGTTCCAACCATGATCGGAAGGCCGCTGGCGACGATTCGCCCCATCGTGGCTTCGTCCGGATGGTACTCCGAGTACATCTGGTTTCCAAGAAGGATGTTGTGCTCGGGATCGAAGGCAACCAGTTCGGCCCCGTGATCGAGGAGGGTGCTCAGACTCTGTCCCCATTGGTCGGCCAATATCTCGATCGGGAACTTGTAGCCGAAGCCCCTGAGGTCGGTGATGACCTTCTTGGTTTCTCGCAGCCAGCGCGCGTTGTTCTTCGAGTAGGCGCCCTCGCCATAGGCGTGCGGGAGCAGCCACTGCTGATACTTGACCAAGATCGCTTTGATCTCGGGGCGATTCCACCAGCCGGTGTCCCGATATCCGTTGGGTGAGATGAACGACACGAGCATTTTGTGCTCGACCGCCGACTTGATTCGCGCTTCGAGTTCGGCCGGCTTCATCGCATACACGAATCGGATCGCGTTGGCTCCCGATTTGGCGATCTCCGCCACGTCTGAATGCACGTTGTCCTCGACGCCCCTGATGACGATCGGTTCGCCGCATGGATCGACAAGCTGTCGGCCCGAAACCCTCAATGACGGGCCGGGCACGTGCCCGGAGAGGCGCAGACTCGAACCCTTGGCAACATGGACGATCGGTTGGTCTTGCATGGCGAACATCGATGCGGCCAAAGCGCAGCCGCCAGTGAATAGGAACGCAATCGGGAACGCGGCGTTCATTTCAGATGACTCCGCCATGGGTCGCGATACAGGCCGATCTCACTGAACGGGATCGGCTGGAAGCCGGGCAATGCGAAGGGCCTCTTCGGGTTGAGCCGAAAGTCGCGATGTCCGGGATCCACAAAGCCCGGGTTCAGCGAAGGGAAGAACCCGTTCCCGATCACGTCGAACGAACTTTGGCTGCGGGAAAGATCCTGCCCGATCCGGTAGAAGACGTTCCGCCATACGTGATTGACGGCCGGTTCGGTGAGAAGCAATTTCATCTCGGGATACCGGCGCCGATAGAGGTCGTTCACGATGAAATCGGGCGGGCGGGCCGCTCCCGCGAGTTGGGCCCAGACGCCGTTCCCCGCATAGTATCCGCCGCTGATCGCCCGCGCCGAGTCGACGAAGACGTTGTTGTCGATGACGTTGTCTCGCCCCGAGTTGATCTGGACCCCGCCGAACACGCCATTGGCGGCCCGCACAAACACGTTGCCGTAAATCAGCACGCCGCTAATGGCGTCATCCAGTCGGATGCCGGCTTGACCGGCGACGAGTTTCTCTTGGGCGCCCGTGCCCAGGTCGTGATAGTAGTTGTATCGGAATACGACACCTCGGTAGGTTGGGTTACCGAACAGCTCCATACTGCCTTGGTCGTCGGATTCGAGTAGGACGTGGTGGACCTCGTTGTATTCGATCACGTGATCGTTTCCCTCGATCCGCATGGCGCTGCTTGGGCAGTTGTAGAACACGTTGTGCACGACGTGGTTTCCGACTCCCTCCAACTGAATGCCCGGCGTGTACGTTCGGTCGATGCGGCCGAAGTCGTGGATCAGACAGTTGGCGACGACGTGACCGCCTGGCGTGAGGGCTGCTCGATCGCCGCCGATGATCTCGGTGGCCCGCCTACCGGTGTCGGAGATGTCGCAACTGATCAGGCTGTCTCGGCTCCCGCCATGGACGCAGACCCCGTTAAGCGCCATCCGCTTGACCGTGCAGCCCACCATTTGGCAGTCCCGGCAGTCGGTCAGATCGAGCCCGTCGCTTCGTCCAAGGTCGAACTTCAGCCCCTCAAACCGTACGTGGTTGAGGTGCTCGGCAGTGACCATCGGTGTCGTGAGCATCGAGATCTCTACCGTCGAATGGGCGAAGTTGGCAGGCGGATAGAGGTAGAGGATCCCCGTATTCCGGTCCAGATACCACTCGCCGGGAATGTCGATCTCTTCGAGCAGGTTGAAGGCGTAGAACTTGATCCCCTGTTCGTCGGTCATTCCGGGCGCCCCGTAGTGGTACGGATGGGCGGTCGTGAACGTCTTGGCGTCCGGGTCGATCTTCGCGACCTGCACCGTGCCGTCCGCCCACAGGTACTGGAAGTAGCCGAACAGCCACGGGTCCTCCGCATGCAGCCACCGGGCGGGCCGATCGCCTTGATAGGCGAGGACAGAGGGCGAATCCGTGCTGTTGTTGCCTGGTTCGACCAGCTTGGCCGGCGTGACGAACCCGGTGTTCGGCCACCGCGCGAGTGTTTGCGGTTTCCCGTCGATATACAGCTCAAGGGTTGGAGGCGACGGCGCCTGGCCGAACCCGCGCACCGCCAGTTTGCCAAAGTCGGTGATGCCGCGCGCCCTCAGGTCCAACTGGACGACCTTGCCGCGGGACTCGGTGGGAAGCCGACCCAGGATCGCCGGATCGGTCACCGGATTGAAACCTGTCAGCCTCGCTCCGCCGTAGAAGGTCGTCGTGCCCGGCTTCTCGGCTCGGTAGACGACCGGCGATTCTGCCGTCCCGGTGTCTCGGGCGGTAAAGGTGACCGATTGGACAAGTTTGTATTCGCCGGGAGCCAATTCCACTTCGATCGTGCCTTTCTTGTGGGCGCTGACCGCGGCGCGGACCCGGTCCCGGGCCGCAGCCAAGGTCGCGATCGGACGTTGTTTGGTACCGGGATTGGCGTCGTTGCCCGCCGGTGAAACGAAGAAGCGCTGCCGAACCGAGGGAAGGTGGGAGGGAACGATCTTCGATGCGTTGGGATCGCGCGGAGGGAGGCCCTTTCCGGTGCGATCGAGTTCGCGTATCTGCTCTGCCGCCTCTTCGCGGTGAATGGCCGGATAGGTCGGGTTTGCCGCGATGCGTGCATAGGTGGCGCGGGCCTTTGATCGATCGCCGGTCCGGAGATCGCCTTGGGCGAGTCGCAACTCCGCATAGCTGCGGTAGGCGGGCGGCGCGCCGGCATTGGCGACGACCTTCGCCAAGGAACGGGCTGAGGCGGTGTCGCCATGGGCGGCCCACGCTTTGTCGGCCCCGTCCAGGTCATCCTGAGCGGACTGGATCGCATCCGATATGAGCTCCTGCTGCGTGGGAACGACGCCGAAGCGGCCCTTGATCTGCGCGAATTCAGCCTTGATCTCAGCAGGGGATTCGGCTCGGCTGAAGAGCTGAACCTCGGCGACGTCACCCATGTAGTTCTGCCAGCCGCTGCCGGTTGTGAAGAGTCCGCTAACGTTCAGGTCCGGATCGACGTCCTTTGGGAGCGGCCCCTTGCTGCGGAGCACGCCGTTGATGAAGATCTCCATCGATCCGGAATTGCGGTCGGAGACGACGGCAAGGAACGCCCAGCGGTCCAACGCGAGAGAGGTGGGGGCCTCGGCATAGAAAGCTTGATCGCGACCGCCATGCCGGTAGCACTGGTAGAAAGAGGGCCGCCCGTCGCTGAGTAGATCGACGTTGAACTCCGACTCGGGATAGAGTCCGTATGCGAAGAGCCGTCGCTGATTCTGCCTCGAGTCGATGGCGAATTGCTTCGGCTTGACCCATGCGGAGACGGACCACGACCCGTGCCCCAATCGGCTCTTGAGCGGTAACTCGACCGAAACTGTCGATCCCGGCGTTCCGTCGAGCCGAAGCACATTGCCGACGGACGACGTGACCCAAGCCGCGCCGATCACCCCGTCGAACCCGTGCCCGCTCGAGTCCCGAGCCACCGTGACTTGTCCTTCGTCGAGTTTCCAGTGCAAGACCGGCCCGGATTTGTCGAAGGAGGCGCCAGAAGTAAGGCCGAAGAGCAAAAGGGAAGTCAGCAGCATGGTCATCGCCCGAATCCAACCTACAAGCACTTAGTCTGGTGCATCCGAGTCGGTGTTTCAAGGGAGCAAGTGGCCGCGACCAAACAGCCAATGGCTATTCTCTTGAAGAGGCTTGTCAACCGGTGTACGTCCTGGCGCAAGAGCCTATCGATGCCGCCACCTCGTACGAGAGCCACTTTCGTGTACAGGCTTGTAGTCGGCGGATGATCGTCCCGGCCTTTCGTGGAGTTGCTCACAGACCCACATTTAAGGTTCGTAGGTTCAAAACTGGAACGTCACGGGGCTCGTTGTGCCGAATCGTGCCCTGGGTGTGGACAAGCATACGGCGACTCTGCAGGCAGTCGCCAGTGTTGTTGATCCAATGCCATGACTTTTGCACACGATCGGCTTTTGCGCCGGGGCACGAATCCGTCGATTACAAACCCTCGGCGAGCGGGCGATGATGCAGGGGAGCTTCGACCTTTGACCGGATGTCCGCCGGGACAAGCATCCGGCGGCTCCCTACGAATTCGGCAACCCGCGAACCGCACCCCGGTCTACGCCGGCTTATACTCCGGGAGTTTATAGCCTTTTCGGTAGGGACGGTGATACGACAGGCTATTGCGGCCCGCCTTGCCGACCAGGTCCTGCTTCTTGTTGTCCCAGTGGACGGTCTCGCCGCTGCTTAGAGCGACGTTGGAGAGGTGGCAGACGATGGTGGTTTGGGCGACCGACGGGAGGCTGGCTCGCGGAGCCGATCGGGTCTTCACGCAGTCGACCCAATTGCGCCAGTGGTCGGGAGGAGGGGCTGCCTCTTCCTTCGGCAATTCCTTTCCGCCGGGATCCAATACCTTCCAGCCGCCTCGCCAGACTCGAAGCGTCCTTCCATCTGCGCTCACGAACTCGGTACCGTGCCCTTCCTTTTCTGGATGGTCGAGGCCGATCTGCCAGTGCATCGCGAAATCCGGGTTCTCGAACCGGTAGATCGCCTGCATCGTGTCGGGCGCGTTCCGGTCGTCGTCGGTGATCGCCCACTGACCGCCGTACGCGCTGACCGAAGTGGGCATCACAAGGTCTTGGTCTCTGCTCATCCCGAGGAGGGCGATGTCCATCATGTGAACGCCCCAGTCGGTGCTCATGCCTCCGCCAAAGTTCATGAACCAGCGCCAATTGAAGTGCAGCCGGTTCGATTGATAGGGCACGAACTCGGCCGGTCCGACCCACATATCGTAATCAAGGCCGGAAGGCGGGGTGGTCGGCTTTTGGTGGCCGGCACGGAAGCCGTCGGTGATCCATGCACGGGTCAGAATGATTTTGCCGAGTTTGCCGGACCGCACGTAGTCGAGAGCATCTGTGAATTCGCGGGTGCTGCGCTGCCAGGTCCCGCACTGGACGATTCGCTTGTGGTGCTTGACCGCCTCGGCCATGTAGACCGACTCGACGATGTCGTGGGATAGCGGCTTCTCGCAGTATGCGTCTTTACCCGCTTCGCATGCGTGAATCAGAACGAGGGCGTGCCAATGGTCGGGCGTGCCGACGATGACCGCGTCGATGTCCTTCCGGTCGAGGATTTTGCGATAGTCCTTGTATACGTCCGGCTTGCGACCGTACTTGTGCTCAACGTCGCGCAGGTCGTTCGGTATCCGTGCGTCGTCCACGTCGCAAAGGGCGGCAACTTCCACGTCCGGGAAGTTCATCAGGTTCCGCATGTTGGCGGCGCCCATGCCCCCGCAACCAATTAAGCCGATGACTAGCTTTTCGTTGGGCGATTTCGAAATCCCCTTCAACGAAGCAGCATCTGCAAGTCGCATCAGTGGTCCTGCTGCTCCCGCTGCGGCAACTGCGCCGGTTCGAACTAGAAACTGTCGTCGTGTCCAGTCGTTGTCTTTTTCAATGTCAGCCATGGCATCTTCCCCCAAATGAAAGCGGGACCCTACAATTCCCGCCCCGATCTTACTAGAATGGTGACGAGCATTCTATCATGAGCACCGACAAGTTCAACCTCCCGTCCCGACGCGAATTTCTCCAAACGACCGGATCACTGGCTGCTGCCACCATGTTGTCCAAGATTCCGCTTCCGACCGTGCATCCTGGCGGGAGCGATCTGATTCAGGTTGCACTGGTCGGATGCGGCGGGCGTGGCAGTGGTGCGGCCGTAAATGCGCTTTCGACCAAGAGCGGGCCTATCAAGCTCGTAGCAATGGCCGACGTGTTTGCCGATCGTCTCAACAGCAGCTTCGATAACCTCAAGCAGAGCGTCGGCGCGTCGATGGACGTGCCGGATGATCGCAAGTTTCTGGGCTTCGACGCTTACAAGCACGCGATGGACTGCCTGAAACCGGGCGACGTCGTGATCCTGACGACACCGCCTGCCTTTCGATGGGTGCATTTCACTTACGCGATTCAGAAGAAGCTGAACGTATTCATGGAGAAACCGGTGACGGTCGATGGCCCAAGCAGCCGGCGCATGCTGAAACTGGCGGATGAGGCCAAGGCCGCGAATCTGAAGGTCGGTGTCGGCTTGATGTCGCGGCACGCCACGAACCTCATCGAACTGCACGACCGAGTACAGAGCGGGCAATTGGGCGAAATCGTGCTCATGCGCGGCTATCGGATGCACGACCCGGCAGGCTATTTCGAATCGTTGCCAAAGCCGGACAACGTGAGCCACGTTGAGTACCAGATCCGCCGATTCCACAGTTTTCTGTGGGCGAGCGGCGGTTGCTTCAGCGACTTCTACATCCACCACGTCGATCATCTTTGCTGGATGAAGAACGCATGGCCGGTCAGCGCCCAGGCGCTCGGGGGCCGGCACTACCGTCAGAGCCCCGAGGGCATCACATACGTGGACCAGAACTTCGACACCTACTCGGTGGAGTACACGTTCGCGGATGGCAGCAAATTCTACTTTGACGGACGATGTGTGACGGGCGCCCAGGGAATCTACTCCAGCTACGTTCACGGCACAAAGGGCATGGCGATTGCCGCACGCGCCAACGACTGCGGCGGACCGTCCGCGATCTTCCACGGCCAGAATCCGACCGGCAAGCCCAAGTGGCAATCGACCGACACCAGCAACCCCTATCAGAACGAGTGGGAAACGCTCATCGATGCCATTCGGCACGACAATCCATACACGGAAGTCAAGCGCGGTGTAGAGGCGAGTCTGACCGCGAGTATGGGCCGCATGGCCGCCCACACCGGCCAACAGGTGACATTCGACGAGATGCTGAACTGCGAGCACGAATTCGCTCCGAACGTCGACAAGTTGAGTTTCGAAGGAGACGCCCCGCTCATGCCCGACGAAACCGGCCGATACCCGGTTCCGCGCCCTGGATTGAGCCCGAAAAGGGAGTTTTAGAGCCTGGCGGAGGGCGGAGGAGGAGTGACGGAGTGGTGAAGGCGCTCGGCCCCGAAGCCCCAACGGGGCGAGCCTCTGCCAGCCCAGTGGCGTCAGCCCTGGGGCCGAGCGGCGGGTCTATCAGGCC
>JARLGV010000129.1 GCA_031292555.1 Fimbriimonas sp. | reverse complement strand
CGACTCAGGCGAACCCGCAGGTTGGCTAGATCCCTGCAATCGGTGCCCCTCTCCCTCCTTGAGGGAGAGGTCAGGGTGAGGGAGTTCCGTGAATCGCCGACGTAGTCGGAAGTCCTCATATTCCTGTTGTATGGCATCCAACAAGGTGTCAAAGGCGCGTTTACGCAAGCCTCCCTCACCCCACCCTCTCCCTCCGGGGACGGAAGGCGAGGGAGCGCGATTGGGCGACTCAGGCGAACCTGGAGGTTGGCTAAATCCTTGCAGGCTCATCTGCCAAGGTCCTCGTTCGTCTCGGCGAACTCCCTTTCCATACGCTTCTGTAGGTCGTCGAGGACCGCTTGAGGGTCCTCGCCGGCGATCGTCGCTTTCTCCTCCGCGCGCGAGATCTCGGACGAGTAGGTGGACCACATGGGAATTCCGGGAGGGCCGAATCCGGTGTTGTCGTGAGAGAGCTTGACGGCGAATCGGAACAGCGGATCGTTCTGAAATCTTGGGGCAAAGCCCACCGACACCAAGGGAGGGACGTTGCCGATCGTTCCGGCGAACGTCAGGACTTGGGCGGGCTGACTGATCCAGTTGAGGAACTCCCATGCCTCCTTCTTATGTGGGCAGGCATTTGGAATGACGAATACGCTGCCGTTCACATAGGAGGAGTTGGGTCGGCCACCTGGGGGCGCCGGCAAAGGGAAGTAGCCGTACTCCACGTTCGGACCGTATCGGCGCAGATACTCGCCCGCCCACTCGCCGGTCTCCCACATCGCGATTTTGCCGACGAAGAAAGGACCGCTCGTCGTCTTCTCGTTGCCGAACGTGGCTTGAAACGCTTCGGCGCGATGGGGATCCAAGAAGGAATTGAACGAGCACATCCAACGAAGCGCTGCAACGTTGTGGGGGTCGTTGGCGGTGATCTTCTTCGCCTTCGGGTCGTACCAGTCGCCACCGAAGACGTGAGCCCAGGTCCGCAAATCGGTCGGTCGAAAGCCGTAACGAACGATCCCGCCATCCGATCGAGTGGTTGTGCATGCCTTGGAGGCGCGGAACAGTTCATCGGGAGTTGCCGGCGGACGATCGGGGTCGAGGCCGACCTCGCGGAAGATTTTCTTGTTGAAGACGATGAACGATGTATCGGTTGTAACTGCCAGGGCATAGACCTTGCCGTCCACTCGCAGGCACTGCCGAAGCGCCGGTACATACTCCTTGTCGAAATCGCGGTGAGACGATTGAAGGTAGCCGTCGAGTGGCGTTAGGACTCCGCGATCGGCATAGTCGGCGAGTTCGTCGGCCCAGACGGTCGACATGAGATCCGGCGTGGCGTCTCCCGCGAACGCGATCCGCACCTTCTGATACCCCGAGTTCCCGAACTGGCTGACGAGCCGTACATGGATGCCCGGATGCGATCGGTTGAATGAGTCGACCAGCCGCTGCTGAATCCCGAATTCGTGGCCCGACCATCCTGTCCAGTAGGTGATCTCGACGGGACCCTTCGACCGGCGTCCGCACCCGGCCAGAATCGCTGAACATGCGAGTGCGAGTGTAAAGCCAGCGCAGGCAACAAGGCTCGGAATGCGCGAAATCGGCTCCATCGATTTGGGGTAGGCCAGCGGTGAGGGCACCAGCCAGCGACTATTCAAGGGACGTTCGGACAATTCAATTCGATCCCGTAATGCACCGGACCTGCCCTGCGGTACACGCCAAGGACGGGTAGGTTGTCAGAAGCCGAATGAAGGCGGACGGTCAGGTCCGGTCGCCGCTTGCT
The DNA here is from genome assembly GCA_031292555.1 of Fimbriimonas sp. Taxonomy (GTDB): domain Bacteria; phylum Armatimonadota; class Fimbriimonadia; order Fimbriimonadales; family Fimbriimonadaceae; genus Fimbriimonas. The sequence goes on along the minus strand of JARLGV010000129.1, from coordinate 14,626 downwards.
GCCAGGTTCTCGGCCAACCGGGCACGGACGATTGCTCGGACCAGGGGTTCGGGAATCGGTTTGCTTGGGGCAAACTGGATCGTCCCCTTCGATATCTTGTAGCCGTCCAACTGGTCGAGAAAATCGTTGACCGTGTGTCCGGGAAAGAAGGAGCAATGCTTCTTGAATGCAGCGACGCTCGCAATATAGCCGCACTTCTTGAACGTTGGGATGCCGTACTTGATGACCTCCTCGACGTCCGGAATCTCGTCGCGGATAATGTCTCTCAGGCGCACGAGCGAGGCTCGTGCCTCGTCGGATGTCACCCTCGAGAGATACTGGTCGATCGTTTGCGTTTGGCCATCCACCATCGTAAGCATCTATCATATCAGGGTTGGGAAAGAGCGAACCTCCAAAGGCAAATCCATCTCGGGCGGGACGGCTCATCGAGCTTTCGATCGTCTATCTTCGGTTGGGTCTCACTGCGTTTGGAGGTCCGGCGGCCCATATCGCCTTGATGCGTCGCGAATTCGTGGAGCAGAGAGGCTGGTTGACCGACGCTGAGTTCCTCGATCTCTTGGGCGCCGTCAATTTGATTCCTGGGCCTAACTCGACCCAGTTGGCGATGCAGATCGGCAAGGTCCGGGCCGGAACTTGGGGCCTCATCGTCGCCGGTTTCTGCTTCATTCTGCCCGCAGCTTTGATCGTCACGGGGCTCGCGTGGGCTTATGTTCACTACGGCACAAGTCCTAGCGTTCTCGTCCTGATGTTGGGAATCAAGCCGGTGGTCGTTGCAGTGGTGGTGCAGGCAGTCTGGAAGCTCGTACGCGCGAACGTCAAGAGCGCCTCCCTCGGAACAGTAGGTATCGCTGCGGCTGGATTGGTCGTCGTCCATGTGGCTCCTCTCGCGATCGTCTTTGGCTCGGGACTCGTCACTGGTTTGACGCGCTGGGTGGTCTCGAAGCGCGATGAGAGTCTTCGTCCCTTGACGAATCTCCTGGCGCTGGTCGGCGCATTCGTCTTGGTTGCGGTACTCCTGGGCAGCCGCGAGATCGGGCGGGTTCCGTTCTCGCATGGCGCCCTATTTCTGTACTTCGGAAAGATCGGTGCCATCTTGTACGGCAGCGGCTACGTTCTTCTCGCCTATCTCAACACCGACCTCGTCCATCGATTCGGTTGGTTGACTCGGTCGCAATTGCTGGATGCGGTCGCTGTGGGCCAGTTCACGCCGGGGCCCGTGTTCACAACCGCAACGTTCATCGGTTACCTCCTGGGCGGGCCAGCGGGGGCGGTGTTGGCCACGATCGGAATCTTCTTACCCTCGTTCGTCTTCGTCACTTTCATTGCGAGGCTGTTGCCTGGTCTACGCCAATCGGTCACTGCCGGTGCGTTTATGGACGGCGTCAACGTCGCATCGCTCGCCCTCATGGCGGTAGTCGCCGTCGCACTCGGCCGCGACGCGATTCGGGATTGGCTGACCGTCGCGATCTTTGCGGTCAGTTTGATCTTGCTTGTTCGACTACGCCTCAATTCAGCGTGGATTCTCGCCGGCGGGGGGCTCGTTACGATTGCGGCCAAGCAACTTGGAATCTGGTACGCAGTTTCGCAACGGTAGCGCCTTCGGCACTGGCGGTCGCTGCCTTGTAGCCGAGATGTGGATATGAAGCGAACCAAGGGGCCTTGGCTCGATGGCAACTTTCTCGACGCGCAGCCTGAAGGCCCTGTGCGAATCGAGATCATTCTGTGCGATACGAACGAAGGCGTTTGCGAGGCGTTCGCGCCCGCCTAGTACCCGAGGCCTTCTCCGTACCAGGAAAACCCGGTCCCCTTGAGCGGATTCACTTTGGCTGCCTGGCTGGCGCGCAGCGATTTGACTCTTTTCCACCAGGAGTCATACGCCTCGGCCGCTTTCGCCTGCCGGCTTTCCGAAACTTGCTCGTAATCCTGTCCCTGGTTGAACGGCGGGAGCAGGGGGTTTAGCGACGCACACGGCAACTTGTTGGTTCGGATTCCTTCGATGAGCCAAAGGGCGATCAGGCCCTCGGTGGTTCTGCCGACGTACATGGACGAAAGCCCGTTCGTTGGGAAGCTGCTAAGCGTCGTCGTGCTCGTCGTGAGACGAAGTAACGCCGGCACATCGCCCCAGCCGAGCCCCTTTATTTCCTGATCCGAGTATTTGCCGGATCGGAACGCGGAGAACAGCTTGCTCACCCTTTCGCTTCCGCTCTGTGGGACGCGTGACGGACCCTGTGGGATGGCAAATGCCAACGAAGTTGAGCAAACGAGCAGACAAAGACCGAGCGCGATGTGAGTGAAAGACCGCTTCATACAATGAGGTGTGACGGCTGATGCCAGTGGTCGTTTTGCCGAAATAAACCTAGAAAGCTCTAACCCGCGACAGGCTCCCCCCGCATCCGGACCTGGGAACATCACCGGCTTCCATCCGACTATTAGTTTCGGAAATGAGAATCTCTGAGAACATCCCAACGTCGTGGTGCGAGCCTTGGAAGATCAAGACGATCGAGCACATCAGCCTCGCGCCCCCAGAAATCCGTCAGACAGCCTTGGAATCGGCCGGCTGGAATACTTTCCTCCTGCCGTCTCGCCTGGTTTATATCGACCTTCTGACCGATTCGGGCACCAATGCGATGAGCGACCAGCAGTGGGCGGCGATCATGACCGGCGACGAGGCATACGCGGGAAGCAAGGATTTCGAGCGCCTCGAATCGGTTGTCCAAAGGGTCTACGGCTACAAGCACTTGATCCCGACCCACCAGGGCCGCGGGGCCGAGCACATTCTTTCCCAGATTTGTATCGCGAAAGGTCAAGTCGTCCCAGGGAACATGTATTTCACGACTACCAAGTTCCATCAGGAGCATGCCGGGGGAGTCTTTGAGGACGTGATCGTCGACGAAGCCTTCGATCCCCACAGTGGCTGTCCTTTCAAAGGCAACGTGGATATCGAGAAGCTCGATCGAATCGTGAAGCGGGTTGGCGCTGCCCAAATCGCCTACGTGAGTCTAGAAACCAACGTCAACATGTGCGGCGGCCAGCCTATCTCGATGGCGAATGCCCGCGAACTGCACGCCTATTGCTCCAAGCGCGGCATCCTCGTGATGCTGGATGCGACTCGGGCGGTCGAGAACTGCTACTTCATCAAGACTCGCGAGTCCGGCTATGAGGACAAACCGATCGCCGAGATCTTGAGCGAATTGTGCGGCTATACCGACGGATGCACGATCTCGGGAAAGAAGGACTGCTTGGTGAACATCGGAGGCTTCTTGGCGCTAAGAGACGACGGTCTGGCCCAAAAAGCGCGCGAAATGGTCGTGGCCTTCGAGGGACTTCACACATACGGAGGCATGGCGGGCCGCGATATGGGCGCCATGGCAGTTGGAATCCTTGAGTCACTGGACTACGCCTATATCCGGGCCCGGGTCGAGCAGGTCGGCTATCTTGGCAAGCGACTGGAGAGCTATGGAGTTCCGGTCGTCAAGCCGTTCGGGGGGCACGCAATCTACCTGAACGCGAAAGATATCCTTCCGCACGTGCCTCAAGAGCAGTATCCTGCCCAGCGGATTGCGGGGGAGATCTACTTGGAGGCCGGTGTCCGAACGATGGAGCGGGGAATCGTGTCCGCCGGTCGAGACCATGACGGAAATGAGTACAAGCCTGAGTTGGAGTTGGTACGCCTCACCATTCCCCGAAGGGTCTACACCCAATCGCACTTGGACGTCGTTTCGGAAGCTTGCGCTCGAGTGTGCCGGCGCGCCGAATCGATCGGCGGTCTGCGCATGACCTACGAGCCGGGCGCGCTGCGGTTCTTCCAAGCCCGTTTCGAACCGGTCTGATCGGCACCGCGATGGGTTTCGCTTCGTGGCCGCCTGCAAGGCGGCCCTTGTGTTCTGTTTGGAGATGGAATGGCGAATGTACTGATCGTTAACGGGTCTCTCGGGGGAAGCACCGGGAATACGGCTGAACTTTTGGCATTAGCCGAAGAGCGGCTTCAGGGTGAGGTCGAAGTATCGCACCTCGAGCTTTGCCGCGAGCCAACGTTGGACCGAATGCTTGCCGCAATCGAAAAGGCGGACGGGTTCCTGTTCGGCAGCGGCACCTACTGGGACTCGTGGGGTTCGCCGATGCAACGATTCCTTGAGATGACCGCGCACACGGAGGGGCAGTCGATTTGGGTAGGGAAGCCGGCATGCGCGATCGTAACATGCCATGCAGTTGGAGGGAAGGGCGTCTTGACCCGGTTGCTTGGGGTCATGAACGTATACGGAGTGCTCTTGCCGCCATTCGCCGGCTTCTCATACACCTACGTTGCGGATACCGCTTTGCCGCATGCATCCGACCACCTTAAGAACGAGCTTTGGACGGCCGACGACACCGACGTCGTCTGCCATAACCTGCTTGAGGCGATGCGAGGCGGGAGGAATTGGAAACAGTGGCCGACCAACGAGGGACGCTACGGCGAGAAGTGGCTTTACGCCTATTCCGCCAAGTACGGACTTTCACCCGATGCGGGATCGACGGTCCCCTAAGTTCCGACGGTTCTATATAGGAGTTATACTGCTTCCCGGTAGGTGTCGTCTTGTCCTCAGTTGGTCTCGCTCTCTTCCTTCTCGCTCCAGTCTCTGCGCCAAATCTCTTCCCCCCACCGAACCACATGGTGTGGAAAGGAAGTGTCGCCACGTTCTCGGGCTTGCGCGTTCTTGCGGACAGGGCGCTTGGGAACGAGCGGAAAGAGGCGATCGCCATTGTCGGCGACGGGCACGGTGCGCTCCATTCGCTGCGTTTGAAGCTGCAAACAACTCTATCGGATCTGGGCGAAGAGGGTTACCGCCTGAAGGTGGATCGCTCGGGCGTAACGATCTCGGCGAGGAAGGCGGCGGGAGTCTTCTACGGGCTGCAAACCCTCCGGCAACTCGAATCCGTCGAGCATGGACGTATCACGGTCCCGTGCGTCGACATCGCCGACAAGCCTCGATTCGCATGGCGCGGCAACATGCTCGACGTCTCGCGGCACTTCTTCCCGAAGAAGGACATTGAGCACTTTCTCGATTTACTCAGCCAATACAAGATCAACACCTTCCACTGGCACTTGGTGGACGACGGCGGCTGGCGCCTTCAAATTCGGAAATATCCGAAACTGACCGAGGTTGGCGCGTGGCGGCTTCCTTCCGACGGTACGTTCCCCGAATACTCCGGGCTGACATTCCCGGGCGCGGGAGAGAGTCAGAAGCAATACGGCGGTTTCTACACCCAAGAAGACGCCCGGGAGATCGTCCGCTATGCGGCATCGAGGCACATCAACATCGTGCCGGAGATCGAGATGCCGGGGCACAACCTTGCCGCCACGATGAGCTACCCCTGGTTGATTTGTGACCCCAAGCTGCAGCCAGGGTTCCTCAAGGCGGAAGGCTTCGTCTTTCCCAACATCTTCTGCGCCGGAAAGGAGAGCACCTTCAAGTTCGTTGAGGATGTGTTGGATGAGGTCATGGCGATATTCCCAAGCCGTGTCATTCACATCGGTGGCGACGAAGTGGACAAATACCTTTGGGAACGCTGCGATGACTGCAAGGCGACGATGAAGCGGGAGCACTTGGCGAACTCGGCTCAGCTGGAAAGCTACTTCGTGAGGCGCGTTGAGAAGTACGTGAACGCTCACGGCCGACACATTATCGGGTGGGATGAGATCCTCGAGGGCGGTCTGGCGCCGAACGCCTATGTCATGTCTTGGAGGGGGGAGGCGGGAGGCATCGAAGCCTCGAAACAGCATCACTTTGTCGTGATGACACCGTGGGATCAATGCTATTTCGACCATTCCAATCTGGAGTTGCCGATCGACGTCATTTTGGGCTACGACCCTGCGCCGCCGAGTCGTGGAAAGGAGATGGCGCGCTTCGTCATGGGCGCCCAGGCATCGATCTGGACCGAAACGCTTCCCGACCGCCGTCATATCGAAGATCGTCTTTTCCCTCGCATCTTGGCCATGTCAGAGATCCTATGGACGAATCGCCGGGAATCGACCGCGTCGTTTCTCGATCGGCTGGATCGACACCTGCCGACGCTCTATTCGAACGCACCGGGTCTTCATCTACCGGCGCCCCGCGCGGACCTGCAGGTGGTTGCGCCTGGTACTGGTTTCAATTGGCACTACCCCAATATTCGCGGATTCACGCTGCGCTACACAACCGATGGGTCCTTGCCCGACCACCTGTCCAAACCGGTCCCAGAGCCGATGATCGCCACATCAGGTGAGAGGATCACGGCTGCGTTGGTTGGCGATAAAGGACGACGCGGGGATACAGGATCGGTAAGCGCTTGGGACATGGAGCCAGTAGTGGCGGACTCGATTTCGCCCGGACTGCGGTATCGCCTTTACGCCGGATACTTCCGAACCGTGCCCGACTTTGCCTCGCTGACATCGATTCAAGATGGAACGACCGGCCAAATCAAACTGATGGGAGATCTGAAGGAGCACTTTGCCCTCGAGTTTGATGGTTACCTCGTGATCAATCATCCCGGACGGTATACATTCCTGTGCGGAAGCGACGACGGCAGCGTCGTATGGCTGGGCGGTCTGAAAATGCTCGACAACGACGGTTCGCATGGAATGCTCTTCCGGTCGGTGACGCTGGATCTGAAAGCAGGCGCATATCCACTGAAGCTGGGATATTTCCAGCAGACCGAAGGGGCCGGTCTCTCGTTCGAAGTGTCGGGGCCAGGTATGCCTCGCCAGCCGGTGCCTCCCCCAATGCTCTACCACTAACCGACAATGACGAACTCCCAACGAACCGACGCACTGAGCAAGCGACCTGTCGTCGTGCTCGGGATGTTCCGGAGCGGAACGTCCTGCGTGGCCTCCTGCCTCAGTAAATTGGGATTCCACCTTGGTGACGAAGACGCTCTGTTTCCACCCGATGCTTACAACCCGGGAGGCTACTACGAGATCAAAGATCTCATGCGGCTGAACTGGCGGATTCTTGCCTCGTTCGGCATGCAGCACTTTCGCATCGAAGAGATTCCTGAGGACTGGGTGGAATTTCCGGGCATGGGAACCCTCATCGGCGAAGCGAGCAACATCTTGAAGGGCATGTCGGCGGGGAAGGAGCGCTGGGGTTGGAAGGAGCCGCAGACCAGTGTTTTGATGCCTTTGTATCGGCACATGATCCAAGCCAACGGCTGGGATCCGGTCTACGTGATCTGCGTGCGTAATCCACTGGACGTATGTGCGAGCCAGCGATCGCATAGCCCGTTGCCGCATATTGGAGAACGCGTGGTCGGTCTGTGGTTGCATTACACGTTGTCGGCATTGCGCGAAACGAAGGGCGCGAAGCGTATCGTGATTCCGTACGACCGTTTCGTTTCCGAGCCACGACCCTACCTGGGCCGCCTTGCCGACTTGATCGACCCCAGGCTGTTCTCCGACGCCGAACTGGAGAGTGCCGTCGGTCAGGTTCGCTCGGATTGGCGACACAACCGCCAACCCGAGTCGGGACTTGCCGAGTGGCCGGAGCTCGTTGGCGATACGTTCAGTTTGGCCCAGGATTGCGCAAACGCCCCCATCGCATTTCAAAACGGAGAATTCGACAGTCAGGTCGACACGCTGTGGGTGCGTTGGCGACGCCTGCGCGACATGGTGCGAACGACGGCCATACCTACCGGCAGGTTTGTGATGACCTGGACGGAGAATGGCATGTCACGATCGGATGAGGCGCCAATGATTCCGACCGGACATTGGCAGACGATCTCGATCCCGATCAAAGCGCCGCCTTCCAGTCTCGTTCACATCGATCCGTACCAAACCCCTTGTTTGTTCTGGATCCGGCGGGCAGTGCTTCGAGGTGGGCCGCAGGAATTCTCGGCTGAGTTGCGGCCCGGACGAACCGGCATGCTGAGCCCGGTGGAAGGGAACCGACGGCTGGTGGTGTGGGGCCCCGATCCTCTCATCCTCGCCTTGCCGAACGTGAAAGTTGAGGAACTGGAGATGGATGTACTCGTTCAGTCTCACCCCAATGCCCTGAACGAAGTGATCTCGGTCTTGCGTTCGAACCTTGAATTCGTGGTCAAGAAACTCAACCAAGCATCAAGATAGCGGCCGGGCCGTACCCTTCGGGACCCTCATTCCGAATTGGGTCGTGCCCGGCGCCATTCGGCCGGCCGGTCGAGCCAGGGAGTCTGGCCCTTACTTGGCGGGTTGTGCCCCGGCGTCCGCGCCTATCGGAGGGCCGGCACGCTTATCGCGGTAGCGTCGTGCCGCCTTGCCCGCAAGCGTGTTTGCGGGCGGCAGCTTACTTTGTTGGTCCGCCTTCGGAACGTCGTTATCCGAACTGCATCCGATGTCCATCAACGCGGCCAAACAGATCGTAGCGAGAAAGAAGAACTTCATGGTAGGTCGAAGTCCTATGCACCGCCCCCCGTGTTGGGCGGTGTGGTCGCACAGTCATCTTGGATCGTGTAGTCGCATAGACGCACCGAGCCAAACGGTTTGTATTTCGCGTGAAAATCGCCCCACACGTAGTTCGTTCCATTGTGGTGAGGATCCCAGTCTTTGATCGGGGCTCCCCATGCCGGCGCGGCCCAGTCGACCTGCCAGTCGGCGTAGATCTCGTTGTAGATGATGCCAAACGGCTCTGGCGTATCCTGCATCCAAATGGTGTCGGCCGGAAGTTCGACCATCGATCCGTTCACCATGCATGCTTCGGAGCCGCCGCAAGCCTGTGGGTTCGAGTGCATGTATCCGATATGCTCCTCTTCCCATCCGCCGGCATTGACCGCATTGCCGTCCCATGCAAGCTCGGCGGCGTTGCCGAACGTGTTGTAGTACTGCATGTCGTTGACCGCGTAGCTCATGTAGTCGTGACCGTTGCTCCACTTGTCGGCGGTAGGCACGTTCGTCATTTCATACTTGCGATCCGGGCAGATCGTGAGGTCGTAGCTCTTGGCATACGGCTGGATGATCTCGTTCCACCAGTGGATTCGTCCGGACTGGGCGGGAACGTCGAAGTACATGTAGGACGGGACCCAAGTGTCATCGGAGTCACCGATATAGATGGCGGTCGCCGTACCCAGTTGCTTGAGATTACTGAGGCAGGAAGTGGCTTTGGCTGATTCTTTGGCCTGTGCAAAAACAGGGAACAGAATCGATGCAAGGATTGCAATGATGGCGATTACGACCAGGAGTTCGATGAGGGTGAACGCCCTTGCTGCGAGTGAGGATGATTTCATGCTTTTTCCGCTAAAGATTCAAACAGGCGCAACCCATCAAAGAGGGCGCGGCCACGCGATCGAGTCTTCGTTCGTAGCCCCGCTAACGACGCTGTCAGCACCGGCGAAAATGCCTGCACGCGGCAGAGCGTTTCGAAGGACAAAGAAGCTTTACCAGCTTCTATATAGAACACGTGAATGATAACACGTTCCATCAGAAAAACCAAGGGCTAAAAACCCAATCCTTGAGGTGGTGGCCCAACCGACTCTCGCCAGACCAGCGGACAGTCGATCGTCACCGTCTCGCTTCGTCCGCCACGGTACTGGGCGATTAGGGCTTCAGCCGCCCTCCTGCCGATTTCCTCCAAGCAAAGCCTTACCGTCGTGAGGGCCGGATTCATGTACGCCGATAGTCGAAAGTCTCCGAATCCGACAATGCTAATGTCGCGCGGAATCCGGATGCCGGCTTCTTGTAGCCCCTTCATCATGCCGATGGCGGGAAGATCGCTGACTGACACGATCGCGGTCGGAAGGACGTCTCGCTGCAGGACTGCTTGCGCCTGTTCGTACCCGGCCTCTTCAAGGAAGCCGGTCTCGACGACGAAACTGCTTCGGATATGAACTCCAGACTCGCGAAGTGCCGCCTCGTACCCCCGTCGACGCTCGATCGCATCGAGATTCAGTCGCGGTCCGGCCAAGAACATGAAGTCGCGATGCCCGAGTTCGATGAGGGCCTTGGTCGCGTCGTAGCATCCTTTCCGGTTGTTAGGGCTCACCGACGTCACCCGACGCAGTCCTCCATAGTTGTTTATGGCGACCACCATGACGCCACGATCCAACAACCCGTCCGCATCTTTCAAGTCGTCATGTTCGAGCATGACGCAGGCAACTGCCCGAACATGCAGTTCGTGAAATTGCAGAATCTCTAGCAGTGGCTCAGATCGGTCAGCCAGGTGTACTTGGTGACCTTGTTCGTGGGCATATGCCACGAAGCCACTTACCAGGGGAGGGAAGTAAAACGGATCGATGCTGTGCCAATTGCGAAGCAAAAGCAAACCGATTGATGGGGCTTGGTCGGGCGAAGGAGGCTCGGCAACATAGGTTCCGCGGCCTCTCACTCGATAGAGTTGACCTTGCTCTACAAGCGTAGTGATCGCACGCCTGATCGTCATGTAGGCGACGCCGTACTCGTGAGCTAGCAGGGGTTCGCTTGGAAGCTGCTGCCCGGTCTTATAGACGCCGCGGGAAAGCCTGTCCTGGAGATCCAGAACAACTTCCGCGTGCTTGGTGTTGAGGTTTCCCTTTTCCAAAATCCTATCCGCTCGAACTGGTTATTCGCCGTAGACCTGCACGTGGCGCAGGGAAGCCCAATTCTGGGCGTTCGTTGGCGCAATAAAGAGCACTCTAACGTATCGGCCCGTAGTTTTTACAGGGAAGATGTGGTTTTCTTCCGAGAAGAATTGATTCGACGAGGATTGGTCGATGACGTCTCGGAACTTGGTTCCGTCGTCTGAGATCTGAACCTTATATTTCCAAGTATCGGGATCGTCGGGTGCGAATACGATGTGAATACCGGTCAGCGAGCGTGAACGTCCGAGATCGACTTGCCACCAAGGGTTGGGTACAAAGTCGCCGGTATGAGCGCACCATCGTTGCTCGAACGATTTTCCGGCTCGATTGGCCTGTTCCGGTCCGTACTGGACCGAATACACACTGCTCGCTGAGGCGGACCGGTTATCAGAGAGAATCACTCCTATCGGAAGTGGTCCGGGATGTGGACGGGATGCGATCATTCGCCTCTGGATTTCATCGTGGACTGAGTTACGTGCCGAATCGGAGACTCCAAGGTAAGTCAGGATCGTCTGCGCCATAACTTGATTTCCTTGTGAGTTCATGTGCACGCCGTCGACCGTCAAGAAGTTCTGAGTGCTGCCGGTAGTCTCGCGATACGTTGCGATCAGGCGCCGGAATGGCGTTTGCAGATCGACTATTCCACATCCGTTCTGGGCTGCCAAATCCTGGAGAGCCCGGTTGTACGATGCTTGCTTTACGTTCTCGGCGGCCGATGGGTCCTCGCCGATCGGAGTGGCCATCAGAAGAACCACCCTTGCGTGAGCCTCGCGCGCCCTCGAAATCATCTTCTGGACATTTCCTCGATAGTCTTCCAAGGAAATGCCTAGCGGTCCGTCGCCACTGGAATGGCCATCGTAGAAACCGTGCCAGACGTCGTTGACCCCAACGCTGACGAAAACCAGATCTGGATGAACGGCAAGGACGTCGGACTGAAACCGCGAGAGCATATCGGTCGACTTGTTCCCCGAAACGCCGGCATTGACCACATTGATCTTGGCGCCCGGGTACAGCGCATCAAGGCTCTGGCGGATTAGCCATGCATAGCCGCCTGGATACTCGCCCTGCTGCGTGATGCTGTCTCCGAGGAATACGATCCGACTTATGCCGTCCAGTCGGGCAGGCTCTTTCACCGTAGTCTGAGCCGCCCACAAGGGAAGCAACGTTGCGGCAACCAGCAAGCCGAGACCAAGCATTGCCACGACTATACCTATAACTTCTATAGAGATCTATCCTGCCGATGCGTGACGCCATGGCAGAACATAGTGCATTGGCAAATTACTTTATAGCGGTAATCGCTCCTTCCATGAAATTGACGGACGGTACGCTCGAACCCAAGAGTCGGCAAGGAGCCAATCGATCAATGATGAAATACGATTTGGGCGTCGGTGAGTTTGAGAACTGGGTCGTTGCTGAAACAAGGTTTTCAACGAAGTACCTGGGCAAGGCCGAGTCGATCATGATGCTCGGCAACGGGTACCTCGGACTTCGCTCGGCAACCGACGAACCGTACCTCGGAGAAACGCGGGACCTTCTCGTCGCCGGAACGTTCAACAAGTTCAATGACGACGAGGTCACCGAGATTCCAAATGCGGCCGACGTCACTCGGCTCGATATTCAGATCGATGGCGAGCGATTCAGCCTTGAATTTGGTGAAACCGCCGAATATTTTCGGTCCTTGAATTTGAAATCGGCCGAGTTGACCCGGTCGTTTGTGTGGACATCCCCCCGAGGCAAAGTCCTGCGTTTCATATTCCGCCGTTTCGTGTCGATGGTTGACCTTCATCTCATCGCATGCAAGGTCGAGGTGACGGCCCTCAACGACGCGGTGGAGTTGATAGTCGATTCGGGCATCGATATTCGTATGACCAACTCCGGCAGCCAGCATTTCAGCGACGGAGTGCGGCGGATCCACGACCGGTCCTTTATCCAACAAGTTCAGACCACGAACGAGTCGAAGATCGACTTTGTGGTGTCGACCCACAACCTGATCCTCATTGACGGACGCCCGCCCGAAGCTCCTGGCGTTATGGAGATGGATCGGCGCAAGGTCTGGATGCACTATCTGCTAACGATCGAAAAGGGGGAGACACTGAGGCTTGAGAAGCTGTCGAGCGTTTGGACGACGCGGGATAGAACGGAATCGGGCGTGGAACCCACTCTCGACCAGATCAAGACTGATGCTCTGGAGCATCTGAGGCTTTCGGTGGGAAAGGGCTACGACGGACTTCAGGCCGAGAGTGCCGCCGCATGGGGCAGCAAGGTGTGGGGCGTGTACGACATCGATGTGGAAGCTGAACGTCCATTCGACCTCTTGGCGATCCGATTTGCGATCTATCACATTGTTTGCATGACCCCGTCGCATGACGATCGGATGGGCATCGCCGCCAAGGGGTTAAGCGGTGAGGGCTACAAGGGCCATTCGTTCTGGGATACCGAGCTGTTTATCCTTCCGTTCTATTCCTACTCGCACCCCGAGGTCGCCCGGTCTCTTCTGACGTACCGATTCCGTGGTCTAGCAGGAGCCCACAAGAAGGCGGCGGAGAACAGTTATCGAGGCGCCATGTATCCCTGGGAGATGGCGTGGCCGACCGACGGAGAAGTGACCCCGGTTTGGGGTGCCGTCGACGTTGTGACCGGAAAGCAGACCAAGATCTGGTCCGGTTTCATCGAACAGCACATCACCGCTGACATCGCCTATGCGGTTTCTTTGTTTCACCAGATCACCGGCGACGAGCAGTTTATGCTCGACTGTGGCTACGAGATGATCATCGATACCGCCATCTTCTGGTTGTCAAGGTTTGAGCATAACGCCGAACTTGACCGGTACGAGATCACCAATGTCGTCGGTCCCGACGAATACAAGGAGCATGCCGACAACAACGCGTTTACGAACTATATGGCGAAGTTCAACATCGAACTCGCTCTCGCCTACGCCGACCGACTTCAGCAGCAGAACCTTGAGAGGTACGACGAGCTGTCCTCGAAGTTGGGTATTCCCGCATTCCGCGAGGAAGCAGCCGCGAAGCTGACCCGGATCTATATCCCACTTCCCAACGAGGAGGGGTTGATCCCTCAAGACGACAAGTACCTGACCTATCCCTCGATCGACCTTGCTCCCTACAAGAATCGGGAGAAGGTCGGAATGCTCTTCTATGAATTCAGCCTGGATCAGGTCAACCGGATACAGGTGAGCAAGCAGGCGGACGTCGTGATTCTCCTTTACCTCTTGGGCTATTTGTTCCCACCGGATGTCATTCGGCGGAATTTCGACTACTACGAGGCGAGGACGTTGCACGACTCCTCACTGAGCTTGTCGACCCACGCTGTGATGGCAAACGATCTGGGTTATTCCGACATGGCATATGAGTTGTTCCACCAAGCGGCAAGGATCGATCTGGGCGAGAACATGAAATCGTCCGACGCCGGAATCCACGCGGCTTCGATCGGAGGTATCTGGCAGATCGTGGTCCTTGGGTTTGGTGGGGTTCGAGTCATCGACGGCGAATTGACAGTACATCCTCGCTTGCCCAAAGGCTGGAAGCGTCTGTCGTTCACAATTCGTTGGAAAGGGGCGCCGATCGTATTCGACGTTACGCAGGATCGGGTCAGGGTCTCGCCGCCGGAAGGCACTTCGATCTCGTTCTTGCTTGAACGTGTTCGAAAGCAGATCGATACCGTAAGCGTTTTTGCTCTCGCATCACAAGGTGGGCGCGTTGTTTAGAGCGGCGATCTTCGACCTTGACGGGGTCGTGACGGACACCGCAACGCTCCACTTCAGGGCGTGGCGGTCGATGGCAGCAGATATCGGTATCGACATCGACGAGAGTTTCAACGAGCTCCTGAAGGGCGTTGGCAGGATGGATAGCCTCGACCGGATTCTCGAGTACGGGGGGTGTGCCGGCGATTACGACGAAGATGACCGAGTACGTCTTGCGGATGTCAAGAACGCAGACTACGTAGAGTCCTTGTCGAGCTTGGGTCCTCGAGATGTTCTCCCAGGCATTCGCGGGCTGATCGAGGAGATGCGGCGGCGAGAAATTCGAGTCGGGCTGGCGTCCGCGAGCAAGAATGCGCCACGTAT